>JAGVAP010000126.1 GCA_020060215.1 Deltaproteobacteria bacterium
TCGCCGGCCCTGGCCGCCTCCACGGCCGCATTCAGCGCCAGCAGGTTCGTCTGGAAGGCGATTTCATCGATCGTCTTGATGATCTTGGAAGTCTCCTCGCTCGCCTTGGTGATCTGATCCATAGAGGCCGTCAGCTTCTCCATGGAACCGTTGGCTACCTTCACCACGCCGTTCGCGTCTTTCATGAGACCGTCGGCCTGGCCGGAGTTCTCGGCATTCTTCCTGGTCATGGAGGCCATCTCCTCGAGCGAGGAAGACGTCTCTTCCAGGGAGGCGGCCTGCTCCGATGCCCCTGCGGACAGGGACTGGCTTGATTGGGCGATCTGACTCGACCCCAGGGCCACCTGTGATGCCGAGTGCTTCAGGTTTTCGACGATCCTGTAGAGGGGCTTCACGATGGACTGGACAAGGAGCAGCACGATCACCCCTGCGAAGACGACGACCAGGGCGGTGACGACCACGTTCGCAAATCCAAGGTCTTTGACCGGGGAAAGGATCTCGGCAGTAGAGGCGCCGACGCCTACAATCCAGCCGGTCTCCTTCATGGTTCTGAATGCGGCCATGTTCTCGGATCCTTCGAACATGTAGACGAGGGACCCATTGCCTTGCCTCAACATCTCCTGTCCGAAATCCAGTTGCTGCAGGTTGATTTGAAGGACCTTGGCCTTGTCGGGGTGGGCTATGACCAGACCGTCCCTCTGGGCAATGTAAGCGTACCCTTTCTCACCTACCTTGATCGGGTCGATGAACTGCCTGCCCATGGCTGCCATGTCCAGCAGTCCCAGCATAACGCCGGCAACCCCCTCCTTTTCACTGATGGGGGCGGCAATGACAAAGATCGGTTTGCCGGTAACCGGACTCCTGGTGACCTCCGACCTTGAGGTCTTTCCTTGCAGCGCTTCCTGAAAATATTTCTCATCCTGCAGGTTCACCTTGCCTATGATGCTCTCATCGGCGGCCGCCACGATCTCTCCTGTCTTGCCGGCGAGGCCGATGTTCTCGTAGTGGATGTAGTCCTTCTTCAATTCCGCGAGCTGCTGGGCCGCAGATTTCCGCGCCGCCTGGCCCACGAAGGTATCCTTCAGTGCGGAAGCGAAAAGGGGCTGCTTGCTCCAGTTGCCCACATCGAGCTTTCGGTCGGCAAGCCACGAAGAGATGTTCACCAGTGAGGAATCGGCGACCTGTGAAATCTGCCCGGAGATAGAGGACACCAGGGCGTTCTTCGCCCTGAAGTATGAAATGGAGGCTGAAGTCCCCATACCTGCAATGATCAGGCAGAGGACAGGAACAAGAAATCGGGTCCTTAGGGTTAGGTTGGAAAACATGTCGAGTCTCCTTGTAGGCTTCTGTGACGATCTCCGGACTTAGCGGGAGGGACCGGCTTCCCCTGTTCCCGAAAAGGGATTCCGGTCCGTCACCCGGTAAGGACAGCCTCCTACTCGATGACTTTTGCGGCCGACTGGAGCATGGCAAAGGGCACTTGCGCCCCAATGGTCTTGGCGAGTTTCGTGTTGATGATCAGCGCCCCTTCCTTGTTCTTGGCCAAAGGAATAGCCCCGGGCGAAGTCCCGTCCAAGATCTTCAAAGCAGTGTTGGCGCTCCAGGTCCCCTGCTCTTCGGCGAGTTTCGAGAACGCCATGAAAGCCAAGGGGGCCAGGAAGTCGTAACAGGTGCCGGTGGGCACTTTCGTGTTGGTCAACACAAAGTTCTTCAACTCCTCCATCCTGTTGTTGTAGAGTCCCCCGTCGCTTTCGATGATGATGATGTCGCACTTGTCCTGAAGCTCCAGATAACCCTTTTTCCAATCGTCGAAATCCTTGTTGAGATATTCCGAGAACTGGAGGCCGAGGATCTTGCGGTAGCTGGCGAGCTCTTTCCTGTTCGTCTCATTGTCCAGACCGATGATCCCGAGCCGGCTCCCTTTGGCATACGGTTTCAGCTGCTCCAGCAGCTCTTTTGCGGGGGAAACCTCCAGCATACCTGTGACGTTCTTGCAGGGGAAACCATATGCGTTGGCTTCCCAGTTCACGCCGCAGAAGACAAAAGGAAGATTGCCGTCCTTGTAAAAGGGGACAATCACATGCTGGGATGCATTGTCGTCGGCTGCGATGACCACGTCGGGTTTGAACTGCTCGATGAATGCCTTCGCCTTCAGGCCGGCTTCCTTCTTGAACTCGTCTGAACCGTTTCTCTTGGTATCCATCCTGAAGACCTTCAGTTCGACGCCGGTGCCCTCAAGCCCCTTTCTCACGCCGTTTTCGATCCCGTCGCTCCACGCATACCCCTGGTGGTAAGAGTCGATGTAAAGGACCCTCTTGCCTGCATAGCTCTTCGCGGGAGCAGGGCTGGTGAGCAGGAAAACAAGAAACACTGCAAGGACGACTGCTGCGGCTCTCTTCATGTTGATGTACTCCTTTCTGGGTTGGTTTTTTTCAACACTCTCTCTGGGGATTCCCGTATGATAATCAAGAACTGTGCCATTGGGAGAAACCGGAAAAATTCGAGATTCTTTTGGAGCAATTATGACAGGTGAAGAAAAGGGCAGGATGCGCTGGGATGCCTGCACAGGGTGTCACATGTGACGTAACCGTCAATTTTACAGACTGTCACATGGAGAGAGGATCGATTTCAAAAGGTCCTCTAAGGGGGGGGATCGGGTGCCTTGAAAAGTTGAATCTGCAGCTGCAGCAGGGGAGATTCCTCGGTCGAAGGCCTATTCGTAGCTTCGGCTGAGATCGAAACGGCACGTGAGGAGCATGGACAGCAGCTGTGATCCGTGTAACAGGAGAGGAGTATGGACGGACGAAGGCGAGCAGACATCCAACCCGGGGCTCGGGTGCAGGTGGTGCAGAAGCAGGATCAGCGTTCCGGGAAGCTGACCGAAGGGGTCGTCGAACGGATCCTCACCAACTCGGCCGCGCACCCTCACGGCATCAAGGTGCGGCTGGTGGGCGGAGTCGTGGGGCGCGTCAAGGCGATCATCCCCGAACGCACATAACTTGTCGACACCAATATCCTGGTCTATGCGCACCGGGAGGATTCGCCCTGGCATGACGCTGCATATCGCTGTCTTGAAAGGCCTTGCCTAAGGGAGGGCCCCGTGGGCGGTCCCCTGGGCCTGCGTTCATGAGTCCCTGGCCATTGTAACCCACCCCGGAATATACAACCCGCCCACCCTCTGCAACCTGCCCTGGACCTGGGTCGACGCCTGGCTGGAGTCGCCGAGCCTCACCCTGATTTCAGCCGGTTCGCCGGGTTGAATGCGACGAACCCCCTCCTCGAATCCTAGAAAGGACCGGCGGGCGTGCCCTCCTTCGCCTCGGCGGCCGATGATCCGCCCCCTTGACGTTCAGTATTTGCTTGACCGCCCTATCCACTGAATCTAGAGTAATCCAACCTAACCTCGTATCTGCAAAGAAGAAAGGCAATGACCTTTCGGCCAATGCGGAGGCTTGCATGGATTGTGGGGGAATCGTGTTGGTAATGAATCGACCACTGCCCCTGTAGGCTTTAAGGCTTGCGGCATGCTCGATCGGCTGGAATTGATGGGTTTCGCTCCGTTCCACCCATCCTACGAAGATGGGTTTCGCTCCGCTCCACCCATCCTACGAAGTTCATCCGAATTCCAGCTCCAGGTTTAAGTGGCCCTACTCAAAGGCAGTCGGATAGACCCCACTGCAAGACTGCCCCGAGAAAGGGAGGGGTCTGATGGGCAGGTGGCATAAGACAGGATGCGTTTTGTGTGTGCAGAACTGCGGGCTCGAGGTCCTGGTGGAAAACCATTGCATGGTGAAGGTCAGGCCGGACAAGGAGAACCCGCGGAGCCAGGGGTACGCTTGTCGAAAGGGGCTGAATGTCATCTATCATCAGTATCCCCGGGAGCGGCTGACGAAGCCCTTGAAGAGGGTAGGGGAGCGCTTCGAGCCCGTCTCCTGGGACCGGGCCATCGACGAGATCGCGGCAAGAGCGCGCGATCTCCTGAAGCGGCACGGTCCCCGTTGTCTCGCGTACATGGGGGGAGGGGCGCCGGGC
This sequence comes from Deltaproteobacteria bacterium, assembly GCA_020060215.1. The sequence goes on from JAGVAP010000126.1 coordinate 4,033, forward strand.
GGGCAATTCGAGGCCACCTTCGGATTGACGATGATCCGGTCCCTCGGCTCCCAGTACTACTATTCATCGGCCGGACAGGAGTTCAGCGGGATCTTCTGGGTGCTGGGCCGAATGCTCGGTAAGCAGTACAACCTGTTAGCCCCCGATGAACACCGGTCCGAGATGCTCGTGGCCTGGGGATGGAACGGGATGGAGAGCCATGGGGTGGTGCAGGCCCCGAGGACCCTGAAGTCGTTCAGCGAAGAGCGGGACCGGTTGCTCGTCGTCATCGATCCGCGGAGGAGCGAGACCGCGGCCATTGCGGACATCCACCTTCCTGTCCGCCCCGGGACCGACGCGCTCCTGATCAAGGCCATGATCGCTGTCATCCTCGAAGAGGGCTGGGAGGCGAAAGCGTATATCCGCAAACACGTGGAGGGCTGGGAGAGGATCAGGGAGTGGTTCAGGGGTTTCGATGTCCGGGCCGCCCTCGAGGTCTGCATGCTCGACTACTCCCGGGTGCACGAGTTGTGTCGCCTCATGTGCACCAGGAAATGGTCCGTGCACCCGGACCTCGGCATCTACATGGGACGCCGCAGCACCCTCAACTCCTACCTCATGAACATCCTCTGTGCGGTCTGCGGCACCATCTGCGTGCGCGGGGGGAATGTGGTCCCGGGCATGGTCCTTCCCATCGGCTTCCATGCGGACGAAAGGAGTCCCAAGACCTGGCGGACCGTCGCGACCGGCCTCCCGCCGGCGGCAGCCGGTTCTTTCCCTCCTGCGGTCGTGCCGGAAGAGATCCTGAGCGATCACCCCGAGCGGCTGAGGGCCCTCTTTGTCAGCGCGTGCAATCCCCTCCGGTCCTATCCCGATACCTCTGCCTACGAAAAGGGTTTCGATCGCCTCGATCTGCTGGTGGTCAACGACATCGTCATGAGCGAGACCGCTCGGCGGGCCCACTATGTGTTGCCCTGCCGGACGTTTTACGAATCCTGGGACGGCTCGTTTTTTCCTCTCACCTTCCCCAAGGTCTATTTTCAGATGCGGCGCCCCATCGTCTCCCCGCCGGGGGAGTGCCTGGAGGCGTCCCAGATCTTCACCATGCTCGCGGACAGGATGGGGTTGATCCCCGAAATCCCCGAGCCGCTCCTCAAGGATGCCGAGGGGGACCGGTTGGCCTTCGGGGCCAGGCTGATGCAGTGGGCCTCGGGAGTCCCCGGAGCGGTTTCGAAGATGCCCTTCGTGCTGGCCAAGACGCTCGGGCGCGTGTGGGACAGCGCGGCCCTGGCGGCGTTGTGGGGCATGTTGATGACGGCCCCTGAGCCTTTTCGCAGGAACGCGGCGCGGGCGGGGTTCGAGCCGGGCATGGACCAGGGGGACCGCATCTTCCAGGCCGTTGTGGACACCCCGCAGGGTCTATGGGTAGGTGAAGTGGATCCTGAAGAGAACCTGTCCTCCATAAAGACCCCGTCCGGCAAGATCGAGGTCCATATCCCCGAGCTGGAGGAGGAGGTGCGGGGACTCCATGCAGGCAGCGAGGCCGAGTCCCTCAGGATGCCGGATGGATTCCCGCTGGTCCTGAATGCAGGGAGGCACACGAAGTACAACGCCAATACCCTGATGAGGAACCCGGAGTGGAACCAGGGGAAGAGGGCCTGCACCGTCGCGGTCAGTCCGCAAGATGCGGAAGCCCTCTCACTGCGGGACGGGCAGCGGGTGCGCGTGGTGACGGAGGCCGGAAGCGAGGAGGGTGAGCTGCAGGTGACGGATCAGGTGCGGTCGGGCACGGTCCTGATCCCCCATGGGTTCGGCTTGATCGCGCAGGGGGAGGTCTACGGGATCAACGTGAACCGGTTGACCAAGGCGACCCATCGGGATCCGATCGGGACGCCGCTCCATCGGTTCGTGCCGTGCCGTGTTGAACCGATCGAAAAGGAAACCCCTCCCGCTGGGGGAGGGGAGATGCTTCAATAGCCGATGAGCAGTGACCAATGACCAGTGACCACTGAAAAAGGACGGGTGACCATGACGAAACCATTCTTGCTGAAAGAGCTTTCCCGCTACCCTGCAGGCACCTATGCGGAGATCGTCTACCGCAATGCGCTCTTCTATCCGGAGAAAGAGGCATTCGTATACGGGAACCAGAGGGTCTCGTTCGGAAGATTCAACGAGCGGGTGAACAGCCTCGTCCACGGCCTCCGCTCCCTCGGTCTCAAGAAGGGGGACGTCATCGGTACGCTCTCCTGGAACTGCCTGGAGTGCATGGATGTGGTCGGCGCCGCCATGAAGGGGGGATTCATCGTCTGCCCCGTCAATCCCAGACTGCACGGCGAGGAGCTCGAATACCTCATCAACGATTCCGAGGCAAAGGCGCTCTTTGTAGGGCCTGAACTGGCTGAGGAAGTCCTCAAGGCGAGGCCCCGTCTGAGGAACGTCGCCCATCTGATCGCCGTGGAGAGGCCGCGGGAGGGGATGCCCTTCCATGACGAGCTCCTCACCTTTCCCGCGGAGGAACCGGCGGTGGATCTCGTGGAAACCGATCCCTTCATCATCTTCTACACAAGCGGTACCACGGGGGTTCCCCGAGGCGCGGTCTACAGCCACGGCCGGAAGCTGTCGGAGGCGCAGAACAAGGCGATGCAGGCCGGGTTCAAGCCGCGCGACAGGCACATCGTGGTCCTGCCGCTTTTTCATATCGGAGGTTGGAGCCAGTGCTGGGCCTTCTTCTGCGTGGGGGCGAGCGTGATCATCATGCCTCAGCGTTCCTTCGACCCGGAGGCCACCCTGAAGGCCATCCAGGATGAGAAGGTCACGGATATCGACATCGTACCGACGCAGCTGGTCAATATGCTCGCTGTTCCCGGGGTGAAGGGGTATGACCTGAGCAGCCTTGAACGGATATGGTATGCGGCTTCGCCCATGCCGACCGAGCTGCTGAGGAAGGGTATGGCCATGTTCGGCGAGATCTTTGCACAGGGATACGGGCAATCGGAATCGGGGCCGGATATCACCATCCTGACCCAGGAAGCGCATCGCGTCATCCGCAGACCCCCGGAGGAGCAGAAGGTGCTCTCCTCGTGCGGCCGGCCCTGCACCGGGGTCCATGTGAGGATCGTGGACAAAGACGACAAGGACCTCGGACCCGGTGAGATCGGCGAGATCGTGGTGCAGAGCAGACGGATGATGCTCGGCTACTGGAAGAAGCCGGATGAGACGGCGAAGACGATCGTGGACGGATGGCTTCATACCGGGGACATGGGGTATTACGACGAAAAGGGCTTCCTGTATATCGCGGACCGAAAAAAGGACATGATCATCTCGGGCGGAGAAAACGTCTTTCCACGACAGGTGGAGGAGGTATTGTACCGTCATCCCGCCGTGCAGGAGGCCGCGGTCATCGGGGTGCCGGATGAGAAGTGGGTGGAACGCGTCCACGCCGTCATCACCTTGAAGCCGGGAGCGGAGGCGGGGGCCGCGGAGATCATCGCGTTCTGCAAGGCCCATCTCGCCGCCTACAAGGCGCCGAAGTCCGTGGAATTTACCGAGTCCCTCCCCAAGAACCCCCAGGGCAAGATCCTCAAGAAGGAGTTGAGGGAGATCTGGAAAAAAAGGAGTATCGGCCGTTCCTGATTGTCGTGCGACCGAGATCCCCCGCTTATTCCTGCGTCACGAGATGTAAACAAGCGTTGGACGCACCACGCCGGTGGCCGCCGAACCCTTCACCTCCGGTACTTCCATCTGATGCAGTCGCGCCTTGTATCCCTTTGGCGAGTGCCTATTTTTTTACCAAAGACTCGCGGAGGAGATTTGGTCATGAGCTTCAAAGAGAACCTGAAGGCGAAGATCCATCTCGACAGGCTCCTGCAGAGGGCGGTTTCGTCGATCAAGGAGCCCCCCGGAACGAGATGGCTTGACAAGGACATCACCAGGGAGATCCTGGATCGGACCGATTTCCAGTATAGAAGGGCGGGCAACCTGGACCTCTACGTACGCCCTCCGGAAGATGAGGTGACGGAGGTCGTTGTGCTGGACAATGAGCTCCCCATCTACCACACCACCGTGGACGACGTGACCCTGCGCAAGAGCCCCCATTGGCAGGAGGTGTTCAGCATCAAGAACATCCGGAAGATCATGAACGACCAGGATGTCATGGTGAGCAAGGGAAGGGAGTCGCTCAAGAGATTGTACGAGAACGCAATGCTACAACTGGATCTTGCGTTCACACGGGGCGACCTTGAGGACCTGGCCCAAGAGGGGAGGCGGGGTCTCGATCAGGGCTCGGCGGAGGAGGTTCGAGAGACGTTGAACCTCTTTTTCGAACTGCTTGGTCTTGAACAGCTTTACTTGGATGTGCTTGAGCCTGACCTGCGGTTCTTCGGGCGGCCTGCAGACGGAGATGCATCGGCCCCCTTCGATCATCTCCTGATCTTCAACGCGGCAACCCTCTCCCTAGGATTGAAGAAGAGCCCCTTTGACCCGGCCGATGAGCTGGATCGCGCATGGGCCCTCCGCTATGCCGAAGGATTGGAGTTCGCGGATGTCCGGGGGGCGGACGTCTTCCATTCCCTGGCTGAACTGGTGCTGGAGCAGGATCGGTATCTCCCGCGCGGTGCCCGCGAGTTGCTGAACGAACTTCCGGCCCACTGAAAGCCCGCTGCCCGGGAGGCCCGACCCCGGAGAGGGTGCCCCTGTGGCCCGGGCAGGGATCTCGACCGAATTTCCCCCTCTTTCCCACGGAGCGCCGAAGAACCATTCGAAAAGGGGGAAGTGTAGCAATCCCGTTACCTTGAGACCCCTTTTCCCCCTCCGGCGCCACCCCGGTTCTTGACTTACCCCGGAAGCCGCTTTATGCAATGACCAGGGACCGTTTTTCTCGGTCGTCCACTGCAACCGCTAAGCGCCTCATCCAAGCGCATCGCGCCATGCGCTGATCCTGGGCATCACGATCTTCTCGGAGAGAAGGATTTATGAGAGGCCCAATCTCATGGAAGCGGCGCATCCCCTTCCTTCGCGCTCCGCCCCTGGCCGGGTTTCGCTGGAGTGCGGTCCACGGCAGCCGATCGCCTCCTCAAACCTTGAATTGCGCCACGAAGACACGCTTGCGCGCCGAAGCGCTACAGCGCGCAGGCACGAAGTCGCGGAAGAACTTTGTGTCCTGGTGCCTTGGTGGCAAGAGGTTGTACTGTCCGTCTGCGGGCAGTTGTTTCATCAGGAGTGAACGACTCTTGAGATCGGAGGTGATATCATGCGTGTGACCCTAAGCGTCATCAAGGCGGATATCGGAAGCATCGGCGGCCATATCAAGCCGAGTCAGCGTTTATTGGACAGTGTCTCCGGGTTCGTCGAGAAAGAGCACCGTGGTGCGCTCCTCGACTACCGCTTGAGCTATACCGGAGACGATATTGCCATCCTTTGCACTCACAAGAAGGGCAAAGACAGCGAGGAGATACACAGGCTGGCCTGGGAGGCCTTCAGGGCGGGAACGGATGTGGCCAAGGAGCAGGGACTCTACGGGGCCGGACAAGATCTCCTGAAGGATGCTTTCTCCGGCAATGTCAAGGGCATGGGCCCTGCAGTGGCCGAGCTCGAATTCGAGGAGCGGCCCAATGAGCCGTTTCTGTTCTTTGCCGCCGACAAGACCGACCCCGGCGCCTACAACCTCCCCCTCTATCTGGGTTTCGCAGATCCCATGTACTGCGCAGGCCTGATCCTCTCGCCGGGGATGTTCAAGGGGTTCCGCTTCGATATCATGGATGTGGCCAACACCGAAGCGGACAAGGTGATCTCCCTGAATTCCCCGGACGAGATCTACGATATCGCGGCCCTCCTGAGAGATTCCGAACGATTCGTGGTCGAAGGGATCTTCTCCCGAGAGACGGGGGAACAGTCGGTGGCCGTAAGCACGACCCGTCTTCACAACATTGCCGGTAAATACACGGGCAAAGACGACCCGGTCATGCTGGTCCGCGTGCAGGGCTCCTTCCCCGCGACCGGAGAGGTGCTGGCCCCGTTCCATATCGGACACTACGTGGCGGGGTTCATGCGCGGGAGCCACAACGGTCCGTTCATGCCTGTGAGGATGAACACCGCGGTCTCCTTTTTCGACGGCCCTCCTGTGGTCTCCTGCGCCGCCTATTGCGTGCACCAGGGAAAGCTGACGGAGCCTGCGGATGCATTCGACCACCCCTTCTGGGATTACATTCGCGACCGGGTCTCGGAAAAGGCGGTGGAGATCAGGCGCCAGGGGTTTTTCGGGAGCGCCATGCTGCCTTACAGCGAGCTGGAATACGGGGGTATCGTCAAAAAACTCGACGATCTGGGAAAACGATTCCGGATGATCACGAAATGAGGTCCGATCTTGGAACGACTCTTCTTCTCGGGATGGAGCAGCCTTTTCCGTATCGCGGTCGTCGGAGTGATGGCCTATGTCATCCTGATCGTCTTTTTGCGCGTGTCGGGCCGGCGCACCCTGTCGAAGATGAATGCCTTTGATTTTGTGGTGACCGTCGCCCTCGGCTCCACCCTCTCAACGGTCCTGCTCAACAGAGATGTGGCCCTGGCCGACGGTGCGCTGGCCTTTGCGCTGCTGGTCGGCCTGCAGTTTATCGTAACCTGGTCCAGCGTCCGGCTCCCCTGGGTACGAAGGGTGGTCACAGGGGAGCCGGCCCTGCTCTTTCATCGGGGGGCGTTTCTGCCAAATTCCATGCGGCGCGCGCGGGTGACCGAGGATGAGCTGAAGGCGGCGGTGCGCGGCGAGGGGATGGCCATGCTGGACGAGGTGGACGCCGTCGTGCTGGAGACCGACGGCTCTTTCAGCGTGGTCCGTCGGGGGGCCGATTCCGGGCCGTCGAGCCTTGCGGGGGTCGGGCCGCCCGGGCAGGCGTAGTCGGCATCCGAAAATCCGTTTCCGATGTTCAGGGTTCAGCGCTGCCTCTTGCCGCTGAGGAGGCCAGTTTGATTGAATAAGGTAACAGTTTGCGTTGTTCTCTTCTGTAGGAGCAAGCTCCTGCTTGCGATCTTCTCGGAGCCGGGTGAATCGCAAAAAGGAGCTTGCTCCTACAGCCCTGAACGCGAAACGCTGTGCACCCGGCCTTCTTGAATCCGCCTCCTTCGTAATTAGGTTTATCCCCATAGGAAGACCAATGTGGAGGACCGAGGTCTATGCGTTATTCGGAGTTTGTCGACAAGGTCGGGGAGAAGACCGGGCTGGACTCGCGTGATGAGGTCGTTCAAACCATCGAGGCCGTCCTGGAGACCCTGGGGGAACGCCTCACGAGAGACGAACAGGATCACCTGGCGGCGCAGCTTCCGAACGAGCTCAAGGATGTGGTGCGCAAGAGGTATGGGGCGGATCGTTTCATGCTGGAGGATTTCTATAACCGGGTGCGTGCCCGAGCCGACATGGGATACCCGGATGCAGTGAAGAGGAGCCGGGCCGTCCTGGAAGTCGTGCAGCTCGCGGTATCCCCCGGGGAGATGGAGGACATCCTCGCCGAGCTTCCGGAAGAGTACCTGGAGGTGTTCGGCAGGAAAGAACCGGGGCCGCTGTCTCCTTCGGCGGTCGAGTAGTCCGTCTCCGGTCGTGGCCATCGGCTTCATCGACGCCGTCCATGTGCTGGATCTCTTCGGCACCGCCGTCTTCGCGATCAGCGGCGCTCTTGCCGCGGGCAGAAAGCGGATGGATATCTTCGGAGTGGTGGTGCTGGGCTGCGTCACGGCACTGGGGGGAGGGACCCTGCGGGACGTGGTCCTCGGAAACCACCCGGTCTTCTGGGTCTCGGACCCATGGTACCTCGGAGTGGCCGTGATCGCGGCGATCGGCACCTTCATCCTGGCGCGCCGGTGGAGGCTGCCGGGTCAGCTGCTCCTGTATGCGGACGCGCTCGGGCTGGCGGTCTTCACCGTGATCGGCTTCGGCACAGGCTTTGAGGTTACCCGTTCGTACATCATCGGGATCGTCACCGGCGTCATGACCGGGGTGGTCGGCGGAATGGTACGAGACGTCCTGTCCGGAGAGATTCCTCTGATCCTCCGGCGGGAGATCTATGCATCGGCCGCTCTGTGCGGGGCCGGTCTGTTCGCGCTCCTTCACTACCTTCGTCTTCCCCCCTTGTCGATCGTGTGTACGGCGGCCCTGACCACCCTGGCGATCCGGGTAGCGGCGCTGCACTGGAAGCTGTCGCTGCCGCTCTTCTGGCTGCCGTCCGTCCACAGGACCCGGAAAGACGAGCCGTAGGTGGGAAAGAACTGAACCGCCAGGGCAAAAGGCGCTAAATGAAGGAATAAACCACTGGCATGCCAGTGGTATGAACGACTGATCTCCGTGAAAGAGGGACAAGGTAGTCGGTACGAGACCCCCCTTCCAGGGGGGCTCATCAAACCACCCGTTTACTGGTGGTATGGGTTCCTTTATCCTGTCCAGAAACTGCATACAAGGAGGTGTCCGTGATCATCAGGCAGTTGCGGCTAGGGACCATGGATGTGTTTACCTACATCGTGGGTTGTGGATCGACCGGGGAGGCGGTCGTCATCGACCCGGCCGGCGAGGTGGATCGCATCGCGGAGGAGGCCGGGAGGGAGGGACTGCGGATCCGGTACATCTTCAACACCCACGGCCACTGGGATCACACCGCCGGCAATGACCGGTTGAAGAAGCTGACCGGCGCGTCCGTTGTGAGGCACAGACTGGATGCCGGCGCGGACGTCGACATCCCGCTGCAGGACGAGAAGGAGTTCCGGGTGGGGGAGATCGTCTTCACGGTCTACCACACCCCGGGCCATACCCCGGGAGGGGTCTGCCTGTACGCGAACGGACACCTGTTCACCGGCGACACGCTCTTCGTAGGCGACAGCGGGCGCACGGATCTGCCGGGCGGCCACCGGCCGACCCTGGGCGCATCCATCCGGCGTCTCATGGAACTGCCGGACGAGACGATCGTGTGGCCCGGTCATCACTACGGCCCGACCCCACATTCCACCATCGGGTGGGAGAAGCGCCACAACGTCAACGCCCGGGAATACGGTTACTTCGTGGCGGATCCTTGAACCCGGACCCACCCGTACCCGCCCCTTAGCGGCGCACGCGCTGTGGGCACGGGGCGGTCTTTTGCGAAAAGGCCACCCCGTGTCCGACCCGGTGGGCCTTCAAGGGGGGGAAGTAGCTCCACACGCGCTCCATATCGCCTCTCATCTGCGATCGATCGCGGCGGATGTGACCGCCGGTCATGAGGTTCTCCTCCACCGTCAGATCCGTGAAGACCCGTCTCCCCTCCGGGACCAGGGAAATTCCCCTTCGGACGATCTCGTCGGGGTCCCTCCGGCCGATGGATTCGCCGAGGAATTCGAGGGGGCGCTGAAGAGACGAGCCTTGACAATGACTTCGGCTTTGCCCTAAAAATACCAATCGGTTAGTATCATTCGCTGCGTGAGCACTCTTCACTCAAGATCCCGAAGGGAGGTTCGGATATGGATTTTCAGCTGACCAAGGAACAGAAGGACATCCGGCAGGCTGCGAGGGATTTTGCGGAAAAGGAGATCCGGGGGATCGCGCATGAATACGACCAGAAAGAGGAGTTTCCCAGGGATCTGTGGAAGAAGGCCTGCGGTCTGGGGTTCGTGGGCGTCTACCTGGACGAGGCCTATGAGGGGCCGGGCTTGGGGTATTTGGAGGCCGCCCTGGTCATGGAGGAGTTCTGGAGGGTGGACCCCGGATGCGGGTGTATCCTGCTCGCCGCGTTCGGCACGGAGCTGATCCAGAACTTCGGCACAGAGGAGCAGAAGAAGAGGTACATCCCTCCCGTACCCGGGGGGAGGGCGATCATGGGGGCGGCGATCACGGAGCCCGATGCCGGCAGCGATATCTTCGGCGTCGCCACCTCGGCCGTGAAGGAGGGCGACGGCTACGTGCTCAACGGCACCAAGATGTTCATCACCAATGGGAGCATTGCCGACTACCTTGCGGTCTACTGTCTGACCAACCCGGAGGCCAGCTCCCGATACGAGCGCTACTCTTTCTTCATCGTGGAAAAGGACCGGCCCGGGTTCCAGGCCAACAAACTCAAGGGGAAGCTGGGCATCCGGGCGTCGGACACGGCGGAGATCGTCCTGAGCAACGTGAAGGTCCCTGGGGAGAACCTCATCGGAGGGAAAGAGGGGAGCGGTTTTCCGCAGGTGATGGACCTCTTCAATATCAACCGGGTGCTCGCGGCCTCCCAGGGGGTCGGCGTGGCCCAGGGCGCCCTCGACCAGGCGATCGCCCACGTGAAGAAGCGGCAGGCCTTCGGACAACCCATCGGGAAGTTCCAGGCGATCCAGGTGAAGCTGGCGGAGATGGCGACCATGGTCGAGGCCTCCCGGCTCCTGACCTACCAGGCGGCCTGGCTCATCGACCAGGGGACCAAGGACCCCAGGCTGATTGCCATGGCCAAGTGGCTGGCGGGCGAGACGGGGGTCCGGGTGACGGACGACGCCCTGCAGCTGCACGGCGGATACGGCTATCTCAATGAATACCCCATCGAGCGTTTCTACCGCGACGCGAAGATCGTGGAGATCTACGAGGGCACCAAAGAGATGGAGAAGATGACGATCGCCCACCGGCTGCTGGGGAACTTCTAATGAGGCTCTACATCGATTCTGCGGAGATCTCCTCCCTGGGACCGCTGCTGAAAACGGGCGTGTTTCACGGGGTGACCACCAATCCGCTCATCCTGAAGCAGGCGGGGATCCCCATGAAGCAGATTCCCCGGCTGGCGGACCGGGTCTTTGCGCACGCCGGAGGACGTCGCGAGGCTGTCCGAGGAGAGGGTCCGCTGCATCACCGTCTCCCCGGCGGTGGCCGAGCGGTTCTTCCTGGAGCCCCTCACCCTGGAGGCCGCAGGTACGTTTGAAGCGGCCGCCAGGGCGCTCGAATGAATCGAGATTGAATCAAGATACGAAAAGGGTATACTGTACCAGCATTTTTTCTGTCCTTCCGATCCGATTGGTCCGGATCCGCAACGACTCACGTCGCCGCAGGTGAACCTTTCGCTTACGCATGATTGACCGGGAGCTTGGGATGGCCGGAAAACCCGCCTATGAGGACCTTGAAAGAAGGATTGAGGAACTCGAGAGAACGCTGCAACGGCTCAGGGCCGATGAAGGCAGGTATCGCAGCCTTGCGGAGAGCATGAAGGATGTCCTGTTCATGCAGGACATGGATCTCAATGTGACCTATGCGAGTCCCTCGGTCACGCCCTTGTTCGGATATACGCTCGACGAGGCGTTCAACATGAAGATGGCCGATTTCATGACCCCCGATTCCCTCAGGAGGGCCTTCGAGAGCTTCCATGCGACGGTGGCCCTGGCGGAGAAACAGGCGGACCTCGACATCCCTTTCATGGAATACGAGTACATCAGGAAAGACGGCACGACCTTCTGGGGGGAGCTGAAGGTCACGTTCCTGAGGGATTCCGAGGGGCGCCTCATCGGCACCCAGGGGATCCTGAGAAATGTCGATGAGCGCAAGAGATCCGAAGAGGCGTTGAGGCAGAGCGAGCACCGGTTCAGGACCCTTTTTGACTTGTGCCCGCAGGCGATCGCCCTGACCGAAGTGGAGACGGGCAGGCTGGTGGACGTGAACGAGAAGTTCTGCGAAATCACGCAATATACCAAGCAGGAGATGATCGGCAGGACCACCACGGAGATCGGGTTTTACTCGGAGCGGGACAGGGAGAGGTTCACCAGTGAGCTGGAGTCCAGAGGGGAGGTCAGGGGCCTGGACATGGATTTCCAGGTAAAAGACGGCGCCATGTTCCAGTCCCAGATGTACGCAAGGATCCTTCAGTTCGGGTCCAGGCCGATCGTCCTGACCGTATTCTCGGACCTGACCGAAGAAAAGCGGCTCTGGAGACAGTTGCAGCAGGCCCAGAAGATGGAGGCCGTCGGGAACCTGGCTGGAGGCGTTGCACATGACTTCAACAATCTCCTCATGGGGATCCAGGGCAACACCTCATTGATGCTCTTTGAGACAGGAGAGTCGCATCCCCACTACGGGATGCTCAAGAGTATAGAGCGGGGCGTGCAGAGCGGGGCGAAGCTCACCCGTCAACTCCTGGACTACGCCAGGAAAGAGCGATATGAAGTCCGACCGACCGATGTCAATGAGCTGGTCGCGGAGACGCTGGCGTCTTTTCAGCGGGCGCGGAGACAGATCCGGATCACGCACGTGCCGGCGGGGGATTTGAGGTCGGTCGAGGCGGATTCGGCACAGATCGAGCAGGTCCTCCTCAACCTCTATCTGAATGCGGCTGATGCGATGCCGCGCGGGGGAATGATGTCCGTAAGGACCTGCAACGTCACGGACAGGGACATGCAGGGCTCTACCTATCGACCGAAGAAGGGCCGATACGTGATGGTGAGCGTTGCGGACACGGGGGTAGGGATAGAGAAAGAGATCCGGGAGCGCATATTCGAGCCCTTTTTCACGACCAAGGAACTGGGAAAGGGCACAGGCCTCGGCCTCGCCTCGGTCTATGGCATTGTCAAGGGCCATGGCGGGTATATCGACGTGGAATCGGAACCGGGGCGGGGGACGACCTTCAAGGTGTATCTGCCCGCCTCGAAGCAGCCCGCCGATCGTCGGAAAACCGTGCCGCAGGAGATCCCGAGCGGCCGGGGAACCGTCTTCATTGTCGATGATGAGGAATCTTTCAGGGAGGTCGCCTCAAAGATGCTCGAGAAACTGGGGTACCAGACGATGACCGCCGAAGGCCCGGAGGCGGCGCTGGAGATCTTCCGGGATAAGCGGGAGGAGATCGACCTGATCATCCTGGACGTGATCATGCCCGGAATGCAGGGAGGAGAGATCTATGACAGGCTGAAGAGAATGAAGCCCGAGGTCAAGGTCCTCCTGGCAAGCGGATACAGCATCGATGGGGAGTCGAAGGAAATCATGAAAAGAGGCTGCAACGGTTTTCTCCAGAAGCCGTTCGACCTGAGCACCCTTTCCAGGAAGGTGGACGAGATCCTGCGTCTCCAACCTGCAGGGCGTGGTGACGATTGATGATTGAAGAAGTACGACCCGATCTTTTCCGGGTGGAAGTTCCCCTGCCGAACAGTCCGCTCAGATTCCTCAACGCTTATGTGATCCGATCGTCAGACCGGAATCTGATCGTCGATACGGGACTGAATCGAAAGGAGTGTCTCGATGCGATGAGCCATGCGCTGCATCAGCTCGAGATCGAGCCTGGGAAGACGGACTTCTTCATCACCCATTTTCACGCCGATCACTTCGCCCTGCTGTCGAAGCTCGTCACAGGCACAAGCCGGGTGTTCTTCAACAGACCGGAAGCCGAGTTGATCGAGGCGGCCACCGGATGGGAGCGCATGACCGCCGGCGCCCTGAAAAACGGCTTTCCGGAAGAGGAGCTCCGTGCGGCCATCCAGTCCCATCCGGGGCGTCAGTTCGGCTCGGAGTGGATACCCGAACTGAGGATCCAGCAGGACGGGGATCGGATCACGGTGGGCGATTATCGCTTCCAGTGCGTTTCCACGCCGGGCCACAGCATGGGCCACACCTGCCTCTATGAACCCGGAAAGAAGATCCTGGTGGCGGGAGACCATATCCTGGTCGATATCACCCCCAACATCCAATGCTGGGTCGACCGGCAGAATCCCCTTGAGGATTACCTGGCCAGTCTCGACAAGGTGATGGATCTGGAGATCGACCTCGTGTTGCCGGGTCACCGGAGGATCATCACGGATCACAGGGGGAGAATCGCCGAATTGAAGGAGCATCATCAGGCTCGCCTCCGGGAGATCGTGTCGATCCTTTCAGGCGAGCCCAAGACCGCCTATGAGGTGGCATCCCGAATGACATGGGACCTCGACTGCCGTTCCTGGGAGGAATTTCCGCGAGCGCAGAAGTGGTTTGCCACCGGCGAGGCCATCGCCCACCTGCGCTACCTGCAGAGGAGCGGATCGATCCTCCAATCGGATCGGAATGGAAAGGCGGCCTTTACCCTTCCGTAAGGGAGTCCCTGATTGACAGGAGGGCGTTTCCTCCTATGATACGGCCTTGAATCCCCGCGGGTCAAAGGTGCGGACAGGGGAGGGACGGGGTGAGGCTGATCCCCTTCCCGAATCTAAGGGACAGGAGGGATACCATGGCAAAACGGGCGCTCTGCATCGGGATCAACGACTACCCCGGGACCGACAGCGACCTCGCCGGATGCGTCAACGACGCACATGACTGGGCGGCATTGCTGAAGAAGCGGGGGTTCACGGTGGGCCTGATGCTGAACAGAAAGGCCACCGGAAAGAATGTGCGAAAGGCCATCGAATCGCTGATGTCGGATTCGAAGAAAGGCGACAGCATCGTCATCCAATTCTCCGGTCACGGCTCCTTTGTGCCGGACCTCGACGGAGACGAGCCGGACAGGACGGACGAATGCCTCTGCCCGTACGACATCCGCAGGAACGGCCCGGTCACCGACGACGACCTCCATAAAATCCTGTCCCGGCGTGATCCGGGGGCTCGGGTCGTGATGATCTCCGACTCCTGCCATTCCGGCACCGTAGCGAGATTTGCCCCCATTTCCACTCCCCCCACCACCAGGGGAAAGGCGGCCCCGCAGCGCACCATCCGCTTTCTCCCTCCGGCGGTCTATCTCCCCCGTCGGGAGGTGTCGCGGATGCTCGAGCAACCGATCCGGCGGGCCACTGCGCCGGGCCGACACGCCGCTTTGCTCATTTCCGGATGTCAGGATGTGGAATACAGCTACGATGCCTACTTCCAGGGAAGGCCCAACGGCGCCTTCTCCTTCGTCGCGATCCGGGCGCTCTCCCAAATGGGGCCGAAATCCACCTACGCCGACTGGTTCAAGCAGATCCGCAAGGTGCTTCCCTCCAGGCAGTACCCGCAGTCACCGAACCTGTACGGCTCGGACAGCATGAAGAGGTGGAAGGTGCTCGTCTGATCAGACGTCCAGAGTCAACTTCTCCGGTGCGGCGGTCAGATCGATCTCCACCTGCCCCTGCATGTCGTATTTCAGGGCCAGGTTTCTGAAATCGCGCTGATCGATCTTCTCCTTCACCCAGCCCTTCCATTCCTCCCTCTTTGCAGAAACGATCGATTCGAAATCCCGGGATCGATCAAAGCGGGAGAGGGCGTCGTCTTCAATCCAGATACAGTAGTTGCACCTTTTCCGACCTTTCTCCGTCACGAGGAAAAAGTACTGAAAATGGCTGCTACCCGGCTTGAGGTCTTCTCTCACGTCAAGGTCCTTGTACTTCCACCTGTTTTCCATCTCCGGACACCTCCTCTGCTCAATGTCCCTCTTGGTCTCGGGTCTGGTCCTCCACAAACTAAGGCTTGCCGGGCCATATGCAAGCCGGGCGGGTCGTGGAACCGTGCGGGAATGGAGTGCCGCCTCCTGACTTGAACATCTCTGCTCGTTGGGTTAATGTCCTCTTCCATCAACCATGATCCCTACCGCCCGAATCGTGCAGAAAAAAACCCGCCATCGCGAGGGAACGCCATGAAGAAGATCAAGATCAGAGAGATCAGGACCGCCGCGCTGAGACCGGGGCAGTTCATCGAGGAAAAGGTGCGCGAACTGAGAGAGACCGTGGGAGACGGCACCGCCGTCAACGCGCTCTCGGGCGGGGTCGACTCCTCCGTGGTGACCGCCCTTGGCCACCGCGCACTCGGAAAACAGCTGAAAACCTACTTCATTGAAAACGGTCTCATGCGTGAAAAGGAATCCAGAAAGGTGGCGGCGGCCTTCCGGGAGATCGGCATCCCCGTCACCGTCGTGGATGCCCGGGCGGAGTTTTTCGAGGCCCTGAAAGGGGTGGTAGACCCGGAGGAGAAACGGGAGGCCGTGACCCAGACCTTCTACAGGAAGGTCTTCGGCGACCTGGTGAAGAAGAGCGGCGCCCGGTTCCTGCTCCAGGGGACGATCCTGACCGATGTAGAGGAGACGGCCGCAGGCGTCAAACGGCAGCACAACGTCTTTGAACAGCTCGGCATCGACCCGCAGAAGGAGTTCGGGTACCGGATCATGGAACCCCTGGTGCAGCTCCGGAAGGACGGGGTGCGCAGGGTGGGCCGGGCACTCGGACTCCCGGCGGCGGTCTTCAACCGTATCCCGTTCCCCGGGCCGGCGCTGGCGGCGCGGGTCATCGGGGAGGCGACGCCCGAAAAGATCCGGCTCGTGAGAAAGGCGACGGCCATTGTCGAGGAGGAACTGCAGGGGGTCAAGGCCTTCCAGTACATGGCGATCCTCCACGAGGACCGGGTCACGGGCATGCGGGGCGGAAGGAGACGGTTCGGGTTCCAGGTCGAGGTCCGCTGCTGGGACAGTGTCGACGCAAGGATGGCCACGCCGACCAGGCTCTCCTGGCAGAGGCTGGAGTCCCTCTCAGGCCGGATCGTCAAAGAGATGCCGCAGGTGGTGAGCGTCACCTACAACATCGCCACCAAGCCGCCTTCGACGATCGAGGCCGTATGACGCCCCGCGGGGGCCGTCCGATGGTCTTTCCGGTCATTCAGGACAGGGTGGGGCGGGCGCGCTGAAGGGCGGCCCGCCCCGGTCCCGGTCTCCTTTTCGCCGCGTCACTTCTGGTTGGCCTTCAGGTAATCCTGGCAGAACTTGAGCGCTTCCGCTGCAGGGAGGTTCTTCGCGCTCATGGTCTTGACATACTCGTCCAGGATCGGGCTCAACCTGGCGGCCCATCGCTCGTTCTCTTCCCTGGAGAGGACGGCGATCTTTCCACCCTTCTGGACAAAGTACTCCTTCCCGTCCTGGTTGAGGTCGTCCCAGAGCCTTCCCATCTTTTCGATCCACTCGCTGTTGACGGCCTCGACGGCCTTCCGGTCTTCAGGCGCAATGGCGTTCCATTTCTCCTTGTTCATGACCACGTAACTGGCATTGACATAGGCCGAGCCGTACTCGAGGCTGTGGTCGACCACCTCGGCAAGCCTGAAACCCCTCATCGCCTCGTAGGGACAGATGATCCCCTGGGCAACCCCTTTGGAGAGCGCGTCATAGGCCTCCGACATCGGCATGGCCACGGGAGTGCCGCCCAGCGCCTGGACGACTTTGGAGCTGGTGCCCGTCGACCGGACCTTGAGCCCTTTCATCCCGTCAAGGTCCCGGACGGGCTGCTTTGAGAAGACCATGTGAGGCGGTGAGCCGGTGAAGAAGAGGACCTGCACGTCGTCAAACTCCTTCGGTTTGAATTTCCTGTAGAACTCATTGGCCAGCTTGGTGCCCCAGTAACCGCTCCTGTATCCCAGGGGCAGGTCGATGACTTCGAAAAGGGGAAAACGTCCCATGGTGTAGGAACAGAAGCTCAGGCCGATGTCCGCAACCCCCCTCGTGACGCTGACATAGGTCTGGGTAGGGGGGGTCAGGGTCCCGCCCGCGAACTGCGTGACCTTGACCCGGCCGTTCGTCCTCTTTTCCACCTCTTTGCACCACTGGTCCATGGCCACGCTGATCTTCTGGTCGGGTGGAAAGAAGTTGGCGAGCTTGAGGGAGAGCTGGGCATGAACAGGGGGCAGGTGCAGCCAGACCGACGCGAGGAGCGCTGCAACGCACAGGAAAAGGAACTTTCTCATAGATCACCTCCATGATTTTAAGGTTTACCCTAACGTCCCATAAAATCCTCTCCGCTTGCGTTCCCTCTACGCTTTGCCGATTCCCTGACTTTCACCGGACCGGGGGAATCAGTAACGCAGAAACGACGGAATAAAGAGCGCAAGCTGGGGAAAGAGAAACAACAGGAACACGACGAAAACCAGCCCCAGGAGGAACGGCGTGACCCCTCGATAGATCGTCCTCAAGGATTCCCTGGTGATGTTTCGCACCACGAACACATTGACCGCCACGGGCGGGATGATCACTCCGATCATGATCGTCAACTGGACGAAGATGCCGAACCAGATCAGATCGTAACCCAGTTTTACGGCGACCGGGTAGAAGATGGGCGTGGCCAGGATCATGAAGGCAAGGTCGTCGATGAAGGAACCGCCGAGGAGATAAATGAGGCCGATCATGACCATGATCATGTGAGGATGGAGGGGGAGGTGCGTGATCCAGTCCGCGGTGACCATGGGGATCCTGGTCACGGTGATGAAATGGCCGAAGATCGTCGAACCCGCGATGAGCAGGAGGACCATGGCCGCGACCAGCAGCGACTCGCGGAGCGACTTGGAGAGGCCGGCGAAGTTCATGTCCCGGGAGAGGAAGGCCAGGACGGCCACGGCAAAGGCCCCCACGCTTCCCGCCTCGGTAGGCGTAAAGAAACCCTCCAGCAGCCCTCCCATCACCACCATGAAGGTGACGAGCACGCCTGCGATCCCCTTGAGGGAAGTCCTCCTCTCCGCCCATGTGGACCTTTCCCCGGGAGGCGCAAGGGACGGATTCATGCGGGACCATCCGTAGACAATGAGCACGAAGCTCATGGCCGCGAGGAGGCCGGGGATGATGGAGGCGAGGAAGAGCCTGCCGATCGACTGCTCGGTGATGATCCCGTAGACGATCAAAGGGACGCTCGGAGGAATCAGGCAGCCGAGACAACCCGCCGAAGCGACCACGCCGGTGGACAGCACCCTGCTGTAGCGATACCGGTCCATCTCGGGGATTCCGATGCCGGAGAAGGTGGCCGCCGCCGCAGTGGTCGCACCGGTGACGCTGCCGAAGGCCGCGGCACCGAAGATGGTGGCCATGGCCAGGCCCCCGGGGACGTGCCCTATGAAGCGGTAGGCGGAACGGTAGAGTCTCCTGGCGATGCCGCCGTTGAATGCGAGCTGCCCCATGAGGATGAAGACCGGGATGACGGTAAAGCCGTAGGTCGAGAAGGTGTCATAGACATCCTGGGCCACCATGCTGAAACCGGCCTTCGCGGATACGACGTAGCAGTAGCCGAGCAACCCGATGACGGCCATGGCCACGCCCAGCTCCACGCCGGTCAGGAAGACAGCGAGCAGCAGCAGCATACCGGCGATTCCTACGGCCGTTTCACTCATATTCTCCCCGCGCGATCTTGACGATGTCGCAGAACAGCACGACCGATTGAAAGAAAGAGGCGGCCCCGACCGCAACCATGATCGGATAGAGGGGGATATGGCGGGTCGGCGTGACCTCCCCCGCCCGGTACGCTTCGGCGCCCAGGAGCAGGAGGTGCCAGCCGATCGTGAGGAACAGGGCCACCCCCAGGCAGCGCGTGATCACGTCGACGGCCGCCCTCGCTCGCGGAGACAGCCTGAGAAGGGCGAAGTCAACGCGGATGTGGCCCCTCATCCATGTCGTGAGGGGGATAGCGGCACTGATGATGATCGCCCCCAGGAGGCCGACCATCTCATAGGTACCGACGATCGGCGCCCGGCCGGTCCTGAGGATGACGTCGGACACGGTGAGGAGGATCATGCACGCAAGGGCGACCTCGGCGATCTTGCTCAACCCCCAGCTCAAGACAAAGACGATTTTCAGCAGCCATCCCATCGCCTTCCCCCGGATTTTCCATTCCTGTCGACCATAGCATCCCGGGCAAAAAACGGTCAATCCCAAACCGCCGGGCTGACCTCTACCTCTCCAGCGATCCTCTCTCGATCCTTTTCGTGGTCCACCCTCCGACAAATACTGCATACTCCCCATGGTCATTCCTCGCCGGGTGCCTATCCTTTGGTTGACCATTTACTTCTTTGGCCTTCAATGAAAGCCTTCAAGAGCAACAGCGACAAGCCTGCGTCACAGGAGCGACCCCCCTCGCTCCAGTACCTCCATGGGAAGCTCGATTCCCTGACGGACCTGCTGCTCGAGAAGGAGCGGCTCCTTCGCTGCCTAAGGGGGAAGGATTTCGGTCCCAGGATCACGGATCCGGAGGAGGCAGGCCGTTTTCTTTCAAGGATCTCGGAATGCACCCGGGATGTCCTGGGGGTCTCCGCCAAGGTGCCTGAGCCGGAACTCCAGTTGCGCCACAATCTCTCGAGACTGCCCAGGCAGACCCTGAAGTCCTACCTCTTCTTTGTGCCCCTCTGCCTGATCCTCGGCATTGCGACGGCGTCACAGGGATTCAGGACTTCGCTGACCTACCCCATCGTCTTCAGTGCATTGACCCTTCTCCTTCTCATCCCCCTTCTTGTGCATCGCCGGACCCGGCTCCATCTCGAGCACCAGTGCCACTATGTCAGAGCGAATGGGAAGGGGACCATCATGATGGATGAACTGGAGTCGATCCCTTTTCAGTCCTATCTCGCCCACGAGTACGCCCATCATCTCCTCTTCAGCCTGAGCGGCGAGCCGCAGGAAACCTGGACGAAAGAGGGATGGGCAAGACTGGTACAGTGGCGCGTCGTGAGCCGTCTTGCGGAAGAGGAGGGGAATCCGGCCTACCTTCACCATGCCCTCTTCCAGATCGTGAGCGAGCTCAAATTCATCTGCATCCTTCTCGCCTGTTTTCACCACCGAAGACTCCCACGGAAGATCCGAAGGATTCGGACCCTCTACCACTCCAACCCGCTCTTCAGGCTCATCACAGGGACTCCGGGCTTCCATGCGGAGAGACTGCTGGAACACGCGCTGGGCACGGCCGTGTTTTTCCTCGATTGCCGCAAAGGGGCCGTCGACGAGGTCTACTGCCACCCTGAACTGCGCCGAATGAGCGTGGAAGGGGTCGAGGCGGCCCCTTGACCCCCTCCAAATTGACTTGCAGGTCACGGATGAATCCCGTAGAGTTCGGTCCGGAAACGAGGGCTGGTTTTCCAAAAAAATTCAGGAAGAGAGGAGAAACGTTGATGAAAAGGATGAAGTACCTCGTCGGGGCTGTTTTGGTTCTGCTCTTGGGACTGCCTGCACACGGCTCTGCAGCAACCCTGACCGCCGAGCCAGAGGCCATTGACATCGATCTGAAGCGAACCGCGGTGGTGGTGATCGACATGCAGAATGCCTTTGTCAGCAAGGGCGGAATGTTCGACCTGAGAGGCTTTGACGTCACCCCGACCCAGAAGATCGTGGAGCCCATCCAAAAGATCTGTGACGCCGCTCGCGCGAAGGGGATCAAGATCATCCACCTCGCCCATGTCCTGTCTCCCGATCTCCGGGAGGTGGGGCCTGAGTCGTCCTTCTGGTACAAGAGTGTGAAGATCTACCGGGAAGATCCTCGATGGAAGGAGAAGTTTCTGATCCGGGGCACATGGGGCTCCGAGATCGTAGATGCCTTGAAGCCGCAGCCTGGAGACATCTATGTGGAAAAGCCGAGGTTCAGCGCGTTCTTCGGCACAAACCTGGACGTGATCCTGAAGACCTACAACATCAGGAACCTGATGTTCGTGGGGTGCGCCACCAACATCTGTGTCGAAGCTTCCATCAGGGATGCGGGTCAGCTGGGTTACTTCCCTGTCCTGATCAAGGATGCCGCCACCAACAACGGTCCTCCCTTCATGCAGGAGGCAACCATCTTCAATACCAAGCTCACCTACGGATGGGTGACGGACAGCGAGAACTTCTTCAAGGCCGTCAAGTAGCCGTGCAGCAGAATGCGAGAGGGGGCGCTGCGTCGCCCCCCCCCTCGTTTCTAGTCTCCCACCAACCTGATCTCCACGCGGCGGTTTTGCGCCCGACCCTGTTCGCTCTGGTTGTCTCCGACCGGTTTTTCCTTTCCGAAGGCGGCGATTCGAAGACGGTGCGCTTCGATGCCCTCGGAAGTCAGATACCGATGCACGCTCATCACTCTTTCTTGTGAAAGCTTGAGATTGTACGCATCGGAGCCTTTGGCGTCCGTATACCCCGCGAGCTCGATCGACACGGTCGGGTTTTCTTTGAGAACCTTTACCGTCTCATCCAGGACGGCGATCGTCTTCGGCGTGAGGGCCGCTTCGCCGTAATCGAAGTACACCCATTCGAAGTTGATTTCATCGGCTTGAGGGGTCGGGGCCGGAGGAGGCGGGGCGGTCTCGGTGGATGGCGGTCCGCTCCTGGCGGGGAACCAGAGATTCAATGCAGCACATCCGGTGAGTAAGAAAAGGGAGATCGAGCAACAAAACGATGCGAGCCGAATCTTCATAAGCACCTCGATGGTGGGCAGCCAAGGGATAAGGGTTACCGTTCAATTTTGCGAGAGCACCGCGCTCCGAACTTTGCAAGCGGCGCGCCATGAATCCCTTTATAGGCGTCAGGGCATTGGGATGAGACTATTTTTCGGGTGAGACCACTTTTGCGGGATCTCTCGGATGTATGGTTTTTCCTGCAACCGGTAGGGGACGGCGAGGAGGGTTTTTCGGACCAAGGGCTTGAATGGAAATGGATTGTCCAGTGCAGGGATTTTCCTGCACGATCCGGACGATCACGTCTTCAGGGGGACCGAGGGGGATTTCACGGTAGAGAAGCGCTGGACCCACCCCACCACGATGCTTCTCCGGCAACCGGTGCCCCGATCGCGGTTTCATTATCCCGGTGGAGTCTGGAAGACGCGACCCCGGACGTCATCACTCGCAGGAGGGGAGTCTCTCTTGGGTGAAACCCTGCAAAATGGAGATCGATGAGCCGAAAAAGAGGTCAAAAAGAGCGGCCGTGGTAGCGCATCGCCCTACAGGGATCGACACCTCCTTCCGGTGAGATCGGTTCAGCCTTTCTGTCCATTTCGAGGAGCGAGGCTCTGGACGCCGCTGGTGAAGAGTGCAATGATGGTCTCCGACAAACGGTCGGGATCGACCCGGCCCTTCGGGTCGTACCAGGAATAGATCCAGTTGCACATCCCGAGAAGGGAGAAGGTGACGACCGTCGAGATATCCTTGCCCGCTTCCGGGCCGAGGAGCCGGAGGACGACCCCCTTCACGGCGTCGAGGTAAAGCCGCTCCTTCTGCCGGATCTTCTTGAGGTGCCTCTGGGGGAGGTTGTTCGCCTCCTTCAGCAGAACGCGGGCCGCGTGCATGTGGCGGACGTAGGTGTCGACGTGGCGATGGACCAGGAGCGAGAGTTGGTCCTGCGGATCCTCGACGGCCGCGACGAGGTCGATGTCTCCAAGCACCCGGTCCATGAAGTCGGAGAGGATCGCGAACAGGATCTCCGTCTTGCTGTGGAAATAGTGATACATTCCCCCCTTGCTCAGGTTCGAGGCGCGGGCGATGTCTTCCATGCTCGTCTCCAGGAACCCGCGCGTGCTGAAAAGCTCGGCCGCCGCTTCCTTGACGTCGAGGACCCGCTTGTCGAGGGCCGCACCCTTGCGTCTCACGTCCTCACCCCCCGGGGATCAATGGGTCACCGCTGCGGCGCGGCTCCGCGCTCTCTTCACATGGGAGACGATGAAGCGGACAATGGACTCGGAAGTGCTCTGGGGGGGGAAGACCTCGGCGATGCCCTTGTTCCTGAGCTCCTGCATCCGGTGGAGCGGAACGGTCCCTCCGCAGATGACGCAGACGTCCCCGAGGTTGTTCTTCCTGAGCAGATCCATCAGCTCCTCGATCTGGGTGTAGTTGGAGGCGTGGCTGCTGATCCCGATCACATCCACATCCTCCTGCACGGCCGCCCGGACGATCATCTCCGGGGTCTGATAGATCCCCAGGTAAACCACCTCCATCCCTGCGTCCATGAGCATCCTGCACACCACTTCGGCACCCGTGCTGTGTCCGTCGAGTCCGATCACCGAGATGAGAACCTTGATTGCCCGCGTCTTGTTCATGTCCACCCCATGGCTTCCCTTTGAAACCTCCACCTCTCGCGGAGGACCCGGAGAGGTTCTACCGATGCGGGATGAAAAAGGATCGTTTGAGGGGGTCCCCTGAGGCCACCCGCTCACTCACTGCGCGTACCGGCATGCGCCTGAGAGAGGAACTCTCTGCAACGTCAGGGTTCATCCGCCCGGTCCGAGATCGAATGGGCAATCGATCATCCCGAGAGGATCGTAAGCCAGCCCGCGCGCCTTCCGGATCACCCCGATGATCTCCCCCGCCGTGGCATAGGCCTTGACCGCCTCGATGATGGAAGGCATGAGGTTGTAGCGATCCTCCTTCTTTGCGTCCGAATAGAGCCGCGCGATCGTGCTCTGCAAGAGCGGGAGGTCCCTGGTCTTCTTCCATTCCCGCGTCCGGTTCGCGATGGCCTCCGAATCCTCGGCCTTCAGCTCCTGGATGGGGATCGGGAAGTCCTCTTCAGGGGGGATGACCAGCTCGTTGACACCGACGATCAATCGTTCTCCCCTCTCCACCTCCCTTTGTTTTTCCTGGGCCGACTCCTTCAACATCTTCTGGATATATCCTTTCTGTACGGCCGCAATCATACCGCCCTGGTCCTCGATCCCGGCCCAGATCCTGTAGGCCTCTTCCTCCACCCTGTCGGTCAGATACTCCACGAAGTAGGAGCCGCCGAGCGGGTCCACCACGTCCGTGACCCCCGTCTCATCCGCGACGATGTGCTGCGTGTTGAGCGACATCCTCGCCGCGAACGGGGAGGGCTCTGCGTGGGCATTGTCCAGGCAGGCGTTGTCGATGGCCGTGCAGCCGGCCATGGCGCCGGCCAGGGTCTGGATGGCGCATCGCGCGATGTTGTTGAGAGGCTGCTGAAAGGTCATGGCGCGGCCGGACGTGTGAACCGCAATGAGAAGCTGGCAGGACTTTTCCTTCCCGGCCTTGAACGTCTCTCTGGCCATCTTCGCCCACATCCTCCGGAGCGCCCTGATCTTGGCGATCTCCTCGAAGAAGCGCGACCCGACGCTGACCAGTTCATAGGGCAGGAGGGCGACGTCGTCGAAATCGAGGCCCCGCTCGCGGACCAGCAGTCCGCAGAGCTCCTTGAGCATCGCCATCTCCACGGCCAGCGCCTGTGCGTTGTTGCCGCCCGATTCCTGGAAGTGCTGGCTGAGGATACCGGAGCGCATCCGTATCTTGTGGCGGACAATGAACTCCGAAGAGTCCAGCCACAGTTTCAGGTTGAGATCCAGGGGCTGGGCGTCCGTCTGACCGAAGAGGTTGCAGAAGGGATATTCCGTGACGCTGCCGTGCACCTCGCTCAGCTTCACCCCCCGCTTCTCGGCCAGGGCAACGATATAGGCCAGTCGTATGGAGGACATCGCACAGGAACCCAGCAGGGTGATGGATTGCCCGGTCAGGGGTATTCCGTCCATCAGCTCCTCGAACTCGAGCAGGGACCCACCCGGCCACCCCAACAGGCCCGCCTCCTTCCTTCCAAGCGGATGATCCGGATCGATGGGCATGGCATTGGTCCTGTCGCAGATCACGAGCATCCCCCCCCGTTGCCCCATCTCGCGGTATCGCTTGAGCGCCTCGTTGGTCCGCCGGGAGGAGCCGAGGCCGGCGGTCATCCTCTGCGTCCATACGCGACTCCGGTACCCCTCCGGATGATAACCCCGGGAATAGGGATAGGTGCCGGGGTCGCCGAGATCCCGGTCGTAGTCGAACCCCTCGATATCCTTAGGCGTGTATACGGGTTTGATGGGAAGCCCGTAGTCCGTCTCCCGTTTCATGATGTTCCCCTCGGTTGAACGAGCCTTGCGGTTTGTCCTTGACGAAAACCGACTAGTCGGTTTATTTATAAGGGAGCGGTTCTCGTGCTGTCAAGGGATTTCATGGAAAAGCCCCCGTTCCCTCGTCGGCGCGAGGGGTGAACAACCCTTGACACTGCGGTCCGGGTGGGATATGCAACTTGACCGATGGACAGATCAAAACGTTCAGCCGGTGGTACACCATCCGGTCGGTCGCGGGGGATGTGATGAACCTCGAACACGAACTCGTCCGGTTCGTCTATCGCACCTCTTACGACGATCTGCGGCCGGAAACACGGGCGATCATCAGGAACCAGCTCCTCACGGTCCTCGGCACGACCATTGCCGGCTCCACACAGGCCGGCTGCCGAACCCTGCTCGATTTCTACCGTACCCAGGGAGGGAAGGCCGAGGCCACCGTCCTCATCCACGGCAGCCGCCTACCTGCCCAGAATGCGGCCCTCGTAAACGCGGTCATGGCCCGGGCCCTCGACTTTGACGACGCCCTCGCGCCGGGCGTGCATATCGGCGCCAGCACGGTGCCTTCGGCGCTCGCGGCCGCTGAGCTGCGGGGCGGCATCGACGGCCGCGAGTTTCTCACCGCCCTCCTCGTCGGCGCCGAAACAGGCGTCCGCCTCAACCTCACGGAGACCGCCTACAACGGACTGGATCCCACCGGGGTCTGCGCCGTCTTCGCATCCACCGCGGCCGCCGCACGGGTGCTCGGCCTCGGCATGGAGGAGACCTGGAACGCGCTGGCCCTGGCGTTCAACCGCGCCGGCGGTAGTTTCCAGAGCAACGTCGACGGCTCCCTGGCGGTGCGGGTGATCCAGGGGTGGGTGGCGGAATCGGGGGTGATCTGTGCGAGACTGGCCCAGGCCGGGATCACGGGGCCGAAGAACTTCCTGGGTGGCGTCTACGGCTACTACAACGTGTACGGGAAGGGGCTGGTCGACCCCGAGGCTGCCCTTGCGGAGCTGGGCCGCCGGTTCGACTGCGAAAAGATCCTGTTCAAGAAATACCCCAGCTGCGGCCTCACGCTGGGGAGCACGGAGCTCATCCTGGGGTTGATGCGTGCGCCCGAGGGGAAAGACCTCTCGGCCGATACCGTGGAGAGGGTGGAGGTCAAGGTGCCCCCCTATACCCACAAGCTCGTGGGCCACCCCTTTGAGATCGGCGCCACCCCCAGGGTGAACGCCCAGTTCAGCATACGATACTGCGTGGCCAACGCGCTCCTCCGCGGCGGCTCCCGGCTGGCCCATTTCGAGGATCAGGCGATTCGGGATCCCAGGCTCCTGGAGCTCACGCGTCGTGTGGATGTGGTCGTGGACCCGGCCATGTCGGCCAGGGGCCACACGCCCGTGGACATGACCGTACGGACAAGGGATGGAAGGGATTTCCATCGCCGCATCGACATCGCGCCCGGTTTTCCGGGCAACCCGCTCACCGAGGATGAGCAGAAGGCGCGGTTCGCGGACTGTATTGCCTATGCCGAGAAACCGCTCGACAAGAACAAGGTGGACGAGATCGTCCGGTCCGCAGCCCGCATCGGGGACCTGGGGGATGTGCGGGACCTGATTCCCCTGTTTCTGGCTTAAGACCATGCGCGACCGGGCCTGTTCTTCAAAAGAGCAAGAAACGGGACAAGTCTCCCTTTTTCCCTCTGCGCCCCTGTGCCCTCAAGCGAAGCGGGCGAGAGACCCCTTCCTTTCGATGCAATGAAAGCAAACATGATGTGCTCTCAGGAGTCACTGCGGAGGCCCCATGAACCTGGTGGATGTCATTACGAAGTACGCGCGCCTGAGTCCTCATGCCACGGCATTTGTGGAGGTTCGCCCCCTGTCGGGGGGCCGGCAGGAGATCGGATGGGAGGAGTTCCACGAGAGGACCAACCGCATCGCCGATGCACTGCTCCGGCAGGAGATCGGGAAGAACGACAAGGTCTTTCTCCTCGGCAGGAACTCCATCCGATGGCTCGAGGCCTACTTCGCCGTCCTGAAGACCGGTGCCTGGGCGGTTCCGCTCAACTTCCGGTTTACCGACGATGACCTTCTCTATTGCGCCCGCGTGGCCGAGCCGTCCGCGTTTCTCTTCGACAGGGAGTACGGGGAGAGGGTAAAGGCGCTTCGAGAGGAACTGGACACGGTGCGCCATCACTGCGTGATCGGACCGGACCGGGACGATGATTTCGTCACCCTGGAGGATCTCGTGCGAAGCGGTTCCCCGGAAGGGGTGCCGATTGCACTTTCGGACGAGGATGAATGCGCCCTCTACTTCACCTCGGGCACCACGGGTGCGCCCAAGCCGGTCCTTCACAGGCAGAAGAGTCTCATGTGCGTCGCCGCCTCGGAGGCTTCCAATCACGGCTTCCGGTCTTCGGACCGGTTCCTGATGATGCCCCCCATGTACCATCTCGCCATCGGACACCTGCTGGCGGTCATGCTGGCCGGGGGATGCTCGGTGCTCCTCACGGAGCAGATCTCTCCCCGATTCATCGTCGAGACCATCGCCCGAGAGCGGGTGACGGCGGTCTTCCTTCTCGTGCCGTGGGCCGTGGACCTCCTCAACGGGCTGGACAGGGGGGAAGTGAGGATCGAGGGGTATGATCTGAGCTGCTGGCGCCGGACCTTCATGGGCGCCCAGCCGATCCCTCCGGTGGTGGTCCAGCGGATCAAGGGGTACTTCCCGCAGATGGAATATGACACCACCTACGGTCTGAGCGAAAGCGCCGGCCCCGGGAGCATCCACCTGGGGAGTGAAAACGAGAGGAAGGTCGGCGCCCTCGGCAGGCCGAGCCTCTTCTGGGACGCGAGGATCGTGGGGGAGGACGGCCGAGACGTGGTGCGCGGCGAGGTGGGAGAGATCATCCTCAGGGGCGACGGGTTGATGAAGTGCTATTACCGGAACCCGGAGCTCACGGAAGCCACCATCCGCGGCGGATGGCTTCATACCGGGGACCTGGGAAGAATGGATGAGGAGGGGTTCATCACCCTCGTGGACAGGAAGAAGGATCTCATCATCAGCGGCGGGGAGAACATCTACCCCGTGGAGCTGGAGGCCGCCATCCTGAAGCACCCCAAGGTCCACGATGTGGCGGCCATCGGCGGACCGGACGACCGCCTGGGGGAGATCGTCATTGCGGTCATCCAGCCGAAGGAAGGGGAGTCGCTGACCGAAGAGGAGATGATCTCCTTTTTCGAAACACAGCTGCCGCGCTACAAGCGTCCGCGGCGGGTCATTTTCGATCAGGTGCCGAGGAGCCCTACCGGGAAGATCGAAAAACCCAAACTCCGGGCGAAGTACGCAGGAAAGAAGAGATGACGAGCCTCAACTCACATACCCTCACGTGCGACGTCCTGGTCATCGGGGGCGGAGGCGCCGCCCTGACGGCGGCCATCGCGGCCAGAGAGGGTGGTGCGGACGTCCTGGTGGTTTCCAAGACCAGGGTGGGGTACGGGAACAACACCTACCTTTCGAAGTCCTCATGGGCCGTGCCCGGCCTGGGACATGCGGACGACGGCCCTTCGGTGCACGTGAAGGACACGCTGCAGGGAGGCTGCTTCCTGAACGACAGGGCCATGGTGGAACGGGTGGCACGAGGGGCCCCTCGGATGGTCCCCTTCATGGAGAAGTACGGCGTGCGTCTCGCAAGAAAAGACGGCGGCCTGGCCTTCGAACATCCCCCCGGACATACCTACCCGCGCCATGTGCGCGGAGAGAACCGCAAGGGAAGCGATCTGATCCTCCCCGCCAGAGAGCACGCATCGCGCATAGGGGTCCGGTTCCTTGACCGTCTCTTCGTGACCGCGCTCATCCGGTGTGGGGAGCGTGCAGGGGCCGCTACGGGGATCTCTCAGGAGGGGGTATTCTATGCCATCGGGTTCCGAACTGCCGTGCTTTGCACCGGGGGATACGGAGGGATCTATCTTCGCAACAACAATGCACCCGGGATCCATGGAGACGGGCCGGTCATGGCGTTCCATCTGGGACTGCCGTTGAAGGATATGGAGTTTGTGCAGTTCTATCCAACCGCTTCGGGGAAGTCCGGCTCCAGACTCCTCCTCTACGAGGTGCTGATCTGCCGTGCAGGCGCAAGGCTCAAGAACCGTGCAGGGGAGGACGTGCTGATCAAGAAAGGCTTGGATACCCCGGAGCGACTGACGAGGGATCGCCTGTCGAGGGCCGTCATGGAGGAGGTCGGGGAGGGGCTGGGGGTAAAGGGCGGCGTCCTGCTGGACATGAGCGGCGTCCCCCGGGAGGACCTGGGCGCCCTCTCTCCCTTGCTCCCTGCAGGGTGGTCCCCGGCCGCAGGGGAGATCGTCGCGTCCCCCACCACCCACTTCTGCATGGGAGGGGTTGTCGTCAATGCGGAGGCGGAAACCGGGGTGCCGGGCCTCCTGGCGGCCGGGGAGGTGTGTGCCGGCGTCCACGGGGCGAATCGGTTGGCCGGGAACGCCCTCTCCGAAGTCTTTGTGATGGGTGAGGCGGCAGGGACGAATGCGCGGATGAGGGCCGGGGAGATACCGGATGCGACATTGCCCGAGGGGGAGGTGCGGAGGGAAAAGGCACGATTGGAGTCGATGTTTACGGACACGGGAGAGGACGCCAGAGAACTCTGCCGCTCTCTCCAGCGGCTGATGTGGGAGAAGGCGGGCGTGATCCGGGATGGATACGGGCTCCAGGAGGGTTTGGGGCGGATCGAGGAACTGCGCGGCCGGGCCAACGGGTGCAGGGCGGAGAATCCGGTTCAGCTGATGAGACGGCTTGACCTCGACCACATGCTTCTGGTTTCAGAGATGGTGTGCAGGGCGGCCCTCTACAGGACCGAGAGCAGGGGCGCCCACTACCGCAGCGACCGCCCCCTCGAGAAAAACCCCGAGTGGCGGAGGAACATCGTCTTGCGGAAGGGAAAAGGGGAGAAGATGATCCTGGAGGCCGTGCCTCCCTCGGGCTAGTGTCCTCAAAGACAGGATACCGGTCATCTCGACCCCATTCGGGCAGGCTCGGGACAGACTCCGGGAGAGATCCTGTCATGCCCGCAAGTATAAGATCTCTCTCTTGTTGGACGATTACCCGAAACGGTTCTACTGTCCAGATTCTTGGTTGCGCCGGGAGGTACCCCCATGTCGCCTGAAGGAGTGAGGAAGGTCCCAGTCGAGCCGTCCCTCCGGCTCCTCTACACATCCGTCATCCAGGTGGACCCCCCGATGGTGGTCGGTGCTGCTCTGTATGGGGAAAGAAGGATCATTCCCATCAGGGGAGGGTCCTTTGCGGGTCCAAGGCTCTCGGGCAGGGTATTGGACGGCGGGGCCGACTTTCAGGTCATCCGGCCCGACGGCGTCGCCGAACTGGAGGCGAGGTACACCCTGGAGACGGACGACGGCGCACTGATCTATGTCCTGAACCGGGGGATCCGGTGGGGGGCCGGGGAGGTGATGGATCGCCTGGCCGGCGGGGAGAGCGTTCACCCGAGGGAGTACTATTTCAGGACCTCTCCGGTGTTCGAAACCGGGGCACCCGGATATCAATGGTTGCACAGGCTCGTGGCCGTGGCCACGGGTGAACGGCAGAAGAGGGAAGTCTTCATCACGGTCTATGAACTCACTTAACCGGAATCGTTGCCCGGATCTCAGCGGCAAGACGGGGCCTTTTTTTCGATCCGACCCACTGGATGCGCTCCAAACCGAGAAAGGAGCCGGTCACCTTCATGCGCACGTCCTTCTTCGAGAGAACAGTCACGGGGTTCAGCAACTGGTTCAACAAGGTGGCTTCGGCCGCGCTCGTGGTGATGATGGTGCTGAGCAGCGCCGACATCTTCATGCGGTACCTGTTCAACAGCCCCATTACAGGGACCTATGACGTGGTCAGCCTCATGGGGGCCGTCCTGGCCTCCTTTGCCATGCCCTATACCATGCTGCAGAAAGGGCACGTGGCCGTCGAGGTCCTGATCCAAAGCCTGTCGAGGACCAAACAGCTGATCATCGAAACCTTCACCCATTTCCTCGGAATCACCCTTTTTCTCGTTCTGGTCTGGCAGGCGATTCTCCTCTCCCGGGATATGAAGGAGGCCGGGGAAGTCACGCCGACCCTGCTCGTTCCCTTCTATCCCGTCGTCTACTGCATGGCGATCTGTTTCTTCCTCCTTTCCCTTGCGATCCTGGTCAATCTCCTGAACATCTGGACGAAAAAGGCAAAGCCATGAATCCAATTCAGATCGGCATCGTCGGCGTCGTCCTCCTGATTGCCCTCCTGTTCACGAAGTTCCCGGTGGCCTTCTGCATGGCCCTCGTGGGGCTCGTGGGGTTCGGTTACCTGGTCTCGCCCGAAGCGGCCCTCAACATCATCATCAAGGATTTCTACACGGTGTTCAGCTCCTATGACCTGACCGTCGTTCCTCTCTTCGTCTTCATGGGGCAGATCCTCTTCTACTCCGGGATCAGCCGCAAGCTCTACGATGCCGCCTTTGCCTGGCTTGGACACTTCAAGGGCGGCCTTGCCATGGCCACGGTCGGCGCCTGCGCCTGCTTCTCCGCGATCTGCGGCTCCACGAATGCGACGGCTGCGACCATGGCCTCCGTGGCCCTGCCCGAAATGAAGAGGCTCAACTATCGCGACGAACTGGCCACGGGGACCGTGGCGGCCGGCGGAAGCCTGGGCATACTCATCCCGCCCAGCACGATTTTCATCGTCTACGGCATCATGACCGAGCAATCCATCGGGAAGCTCTTCATGGCAGGGATCCTTCCGGGTATCCTTCTTTCGATCCTGTTCATCCTTTCCATCTATATCTGGGTTTCCGTAAGACCGGAGATAGCGCCCACCCTGGAGAAGCGGAGTTTGAAAGAGAGGATGCGCTCGCTGTCGGGCCTGGTTGAAGTGCTCGTCCTGTTCGTCCTGGTGATGGGGGGACTTTTCATCGGCATCTTCACACCGACCGAGGCAGGCGCCGTAGGGGCCCTGGGGGGTGTGGTGATTCCCCTGGTCAGCGGGAATCTGAAATGGAGGGGCTTCCTGGATGCCCTCTACTCCTCGACCCGCACCACCAGTATGATCCTCATGATCGTCGCAGGGGCGACGGTCTTCGGTCACTTCCTGGCGGTGTCGACCATACCCCGCACCCTCTCCGGATGGGTTGTGGACCTGCCCATCCCCGCCTGGGGCATCATGCTGGTCATCATGTTCTTCTTCCTCATCGGGGGCTGTTTCATGGACGCCCTCGGCATGATCCTCCTGACCATCCCCATATTCTACCCGGTGGCCGTCGCCATCGGCTATGACCCCATATGGTTCGGGGTGGTAATCGTCCTGGTGACCGAACTGGGCGTGATTACGCCGCCCGTGGGCATCAATGTCTATGTGGTCAGCGGCATCGCGAGAGATGTACCGCTGGAAGTCATCTTCAAAGGGGCCGTACCCTTTGTGCTGTCACTGGTCGTGTACCTGATGGTCATGCTTCTGTTCCCCCAGATAGCTTTATTTCTTCCGAGTTTTGTGGCTTACTAGCAGGACAGGGGTGTCACGGAACCCCTCCTGAAAGAGCTGGTCACCCCAACCCCCGGGCCCTGAGGACGGGTGGGTGGTTCATAGGCAACGAAAGCCCATATCAAAAGGAGGCAGTGAGATGAAGAAGTTCTTTACCGTGGCAAGTGTGATTCTCATGGCGGCATTCTTCCTGGGGACGATCGGTGTCCCGGCGGTCGACGCGAAAACCTACAATTTCACCTACAGCACCTTCTTCCCGCCCACCCACATCCAGACCAAGGTTCCCGAGGCCTGGGCCAAGGAGATCGAACAGCTCTCCAAAGGCCAGATCAAGATTCAGATCTTCACAGGGGGGTCCCTGACCCCGGCCCCGCAGATCTATGACGGCGTGGTGAAAGGCATCTCCGACTTCGGTCTGTCGGTCTTCGCGTACTCGCCCGGCCGGTTCCCCGTGGTGTCGGCGGTGGACAATCCCTTCGGCTACAACAACGCCTTTGTCGCGACCAGGGTCATCAATGAGCTCAACAAGAAGTTCAAGCCCAAGGAGCTGAGCGACGTCCATGTGTGCTATCTCTTCGCGCATGGCCCCGGCCTGCTCCATACCGTGAACAAGCCCGTGAGGAAGCTGGAGGATGTGCAGGGGCTGAAGATCCGATCGACTGGAACGAGCCAGTTGATCGTCAGGGCCCTCGGCGCCGCCCCTGTGGCCATGTCCCAGGGGGAGACCTACGACGCACTCAAGAAGAATGTCGTGGACGGCACCCTCGTGCCCGTCGAGGCCCTGGAGGGTTTCAAGCAGGGCGAGGTCCTCAAGTACACCACCCTGAACTACAGCTCTTCCTATTCCCAGGGGTTCTTCGTGGCCATGAACCTCAAGAAATGGGAAAGCCTGCCGCCGGACCTCCAGAAGATCATCACCGATGTCAGCAAGAAGTACGAAGATATCACGGCCAAGGCCTGGGGGGACAGCGACATCTCCGGATGGAAGTTCTGCGAGAAGCTGGGCCATGAGTTCATCCAACTCTCGGACGAGGAATCCGCCAAGTTCAAGAACGCGGTGAAGCCTGTCTTTGACGAGTACGTCAAGCAGGCGAAGGAGAAAGGGGTGGACGGGGAGGCGGTGTTCAAGACCACCCAGGAGTTGGTGGAGAAATACAACAAGGAATACCGGTAGCAGGATGCCCCGGGCGGAACCCGCAAGTCGATCTGCAGGGAGAGTCGGCCATGAACATGGAAAAGGTATTGAAGGGAAAGTGGGTCCTCGTCGTGGATGACGAGGAAGATATCCTCCACCTCGTCTACGAGCTCCTGGAGATGTGCAGGATCGACACCGCCACCACCTTCGAGGAGGCCGAGGCGCTCCTGGAGAAGAACCGGTACCACCTCGCCATTCTCGACATCATGGGCGTCCGGGGCTATGACCTGCTCGAGATCGCCTCGAAACGGGACATCCCGGCCCTGATGCTCACGGCCCATGCCCTCACCAAAGAGGATTTGAAGAAATCCGCAGAACTGGGAGCCTCTTTCTATGTGCCCAAGGATGAGATCAAAAACATCCCGGTCTATGCGGCCGATGTGCTGGAGGCAAGGGAGAAGAAGAAAAACCCCTGGTCCAAGTGGTACGAGCGGCTGAGCGGGTTCTGCGACAGGAGGTTTGGAAAGGACTGGAAGGATCAGGATCCCGAATTCTGGGACCATATCATCAAGTACTGAGCGAGGCCGTGTCTCTGAAAGGGATCGATAGCGTGCGAAAGGCCCGGTTTCTCTGACGAGAGCTGGGCCTTTGTTTTCAAACCAAATCCCGCCACGAAGAGTTGACCGCCGTCGCGCCGGAGTGGCGCTGGGGCCCGCAGCGCCGGCGCTCACGCGGTCGCAAGCGTGTTGTCTTGGTGCCTTCGTGGCAGATCTTAAAGATTTGAATGCATGGGGATTGCAACCGACATCATCGTCCTCGTAGTGACCGCGTTCTTCAGCGGTCTGCTCATGCAGAGGCTCGGGCAGCCGCTCATCCTGGGCTACATTGCCGTGGGCGTGGTCCTGGGGCCGCACACGGGCGGTCTCACGATCTCGAACATCCACAGCATCGAGCTGCTTGCAGAGATCGGGGTCGCGCTTCTCCTCTTCTCGCTGGGTCTCGAGTTCTCCCTCAAGGACCTCAAGGCGGTGAAGAAGGTGGCGCTCATCGGTACACCCATTCAGATCTTTCTGACCGCCGGGCTCGGGTTCGGCATAGGCTGTGGCCTGGGATGGGACTGGCGATCTTCCCTCTGGCTGGGCGCCCTCATTTCCCTCTCCAGCACCATGGTGATCCTCAAGACCCTGATGAACCAGGGGTGGCTCGGAACCCTCTCGAGCAGGGTGATGATCGGAATGCTGATCGTTCAGGACCTTGCGGTGGTTCCCTTGATGGTCATCCTGCCCAAGCTGAACGATCCGGCCGTCGGCCTCCCCGCCCTCGGGTATGCGGGTCTGAAGGCGGCCGTCTTCATCACTGCCATGGTCCTCCTGGGGACCAAGCTGTTGCCGCGACTGATGGCCTATATCGCCGAGTTCGGCTCCAGGGAGCTGTTCCTCCTGGCCATCACCGCCATCGGGCTCGGGGTCGGCTATGTCACCTACCTGGTGGGACTCTCGTTTGCCTTCGGCGCCTTTGTGGCGGGCGTGGTGCTGAGCGAGTCGGACTACGGACATCAGGCGCTGAGCGACATCATTCCGGTCAGGGACCTCTTCGGACTCCTGTTCTTCACCTCCGTGGGAATGCTGCTGGATCCGGCCTATCTTTACGATCAGTTCCGCCAGGTAGCTGTTCTGGTCCTGGCCGTGGGGATCGGCAAGGGGATCATCTTTGCGGTTCTCGCCCGCGTTTTCCACTACGGCAACGTGGTTCCCCTGGCCCTCGGGTTGGGCATGTTCCAGATCGGGGAGTTCTCCTTTGTGCTCGCGAGAGAAGGGGTGGCCACGGGATCGATCGGCAATGATGTCTATTCCCTGGTCCTCACCGTGGCGGTGTTGACCATGGCCCTGACGCCCCTCGTATCGGGGCAAACGGCCAGGATCTATGCGATCAGAAAGCGCTGGTTCCAGCACGAGCCGCTCGAGTCCATGAACATCCCGGAGTCCGGGTTGCGGGACCATGTGGTCATTGCCGGCGCCGGGCGCGTGGGGTTTCAGATCGCGCAGGTCCTGAAGCGTTTACGTCTCCGGTTCGTGGTCATCGATCTCGATCAGCAGAGGGTTGAGCAGGCCAAGAAGGCCGGGATGCCCGTCATCTATGGCGACGCGAGCCATGAGATCGTGCTCGAGGCCGCCAAGGTCCATCTGGGGCGTTTGCTTGTCGTGACGACGCCCTCCATCGTGGTGGCTCGGTCCATTGTGGTCCATGCGAGGCGCCTGAACAGCGCGATCGATATCGTGGCGAGGATATCCGGGCCGGATTTCATCGAGTCCTTCAGGGAGCTGAAGGTCACCGAGGTGGTGCTGCCCGAGTTCGAGGCCGGTCTGGAGATGACTCGACAGGCCCTGACGCATATGCGGATCCCCTTTCCTGAGATCCAGCGCTACACGGAGTCCCTCCGGCACGAACTGTTCGCGCCTACGATCAACTCTCATCGCGATTACAAGACCCTCGGTCAGCTCAGGATCGCGGAGAGACAATTTGATCTCCAGTGGGTCGTGATCGGGGAGGGAAGTCCGCTCGTCGGCCAATCGATCGGAGAGGCCAGGATACGCAAAGCGAGCGGGGCCTCGGTCGTGGGGGTCATCCGCGACGGCAGCCTTGAGCCCAACCCCGACGCCGACTTCCGCTTTCAGTTGAATGACCTGGTCGCGATCATCGGGACCGACCAGGCTCGCGAACTCTTCCGAAAGATTTCCCTTTGCGAAGAGTGCGGATGATGCCGCCGGAGGAAGGTGTGCTCCCGATAAAAACCTCCTGTGAAAAAATATCCGTTGACTTCTCTTGCCGCGGCGTCGATGTACACTCGTGGATCGGCCGAAGAGCAACCGCGACTCTCTTCAGCGACCTGCGATCAACGGTGATTCCGGGCACCCCAGTCGAGGCTCGGGAAGGGGAGGCGCGAGCCGGTTTTCGCCCATATCCGGGATGAAAGAGGAGATGCGAAGCAATACGATAGGTGGTCTCGACAGGGATCTTGCCGAACGACGTGTTCAGCCGCACAGGGGGTTGGAGTTTTGGCGCGAGCGTATCCTGCGGGCCGTCCTCGGCCTCGGCATCCTGGTCTCGGTCCTTGTGCTGGCCGTAACCATTCCTGCGCTCATCGAGACCCGGGCCTGGCTCCTCCTCATCGTGGACTTCCTGGTGTTCCTGGTCGCCTTGTCCCTGCTGCTGTTGCGGCGTACCCGTTTTGGGATCCGGGCAACGGTGACGCTGGTCCTCATGTACGCCGTCGGCACTGCCGTCACCGCGAGGATG
The DNA here is from genome assembly GCA_020060215.1 of Deltaproteobacteria bacterium. The sequence goes on from JAGVAP010000126.1 coordinate 41,408, forward strand.
GGGTTCCTGAGCGGCGGTCCCATCTGGCTCTTCACCGCAGCCGTGCTGGCCGGGGTGCTCCTGGGGCTGAGGGCCGCCTGGGTCGCACTGTTCCTCAACACGGTCCTGATCATCCTTCTCGGTTGGCTTCTGGCCTCCGGTCCCGCCGCAGACCCGGCGCCTTACTTCCCCACCGTCCGGAGGGCGATTGCAGCCGGCGCCAGTTTCATCCTCATGAACGCCGTTGCGGCCGCCTCCTGCGCCGTGCTGATTCGAGCGCTTCAGACGACGGCCCAGCGGGAGAAGTCCGTGGCCGAGGGACTCGAGGAGGAAAAGGCCAGACTGCTGGAGACCAAGATGCGGCTGGAAGAGGAGATCCGCTCCAGGGAGGAGATGGCGAGAAGGCTGGCGGAGAACGAGCTCCGCTACCGCTTGCTGGCGGAGAATGCGTCGGACATCATTTGGACCACGGACATGGATCTGCGCTTCAACTACGTCAGCCCCTCGGTGGAGAGGGTTCTCGGGTACACGCCTGAGGAGGCGACGGGGATGGTCCTGGAGGAGACCCTCGCCCCGGGCTCGGTGGCGGAGGTGCGGCGGGTCTGGATGGAAGAGATCGCCTTGGAGCGGGCAGGGACCGCCGATCCCCGTCGATCGAGGAGCATGGAGGTCGAGCTTCGCTGCAAGGATGGTTCCACCTCCTGGAACGAGGTCAGGGCCGGATTTGTCCGGGATGGGCAGGGCCGGGCGGTCGGGATCCTCGGCGTGAGCCGCGACATCAACAAGCGAAAGGCCGCCGAGGAGGAGAGAAGCAGGCTGCAGTCGCGCCTGGAGGCCGCCCGCAAGATGGAGGCCATTGCCACCCTCGCCGGAGGGATCGCCCACCAGTTCAACAACGCCCTTTCCGCTGTGAACTCAGGTGTAGATCTCCTGGAAATCGCGGGCACGCGGCCCGGCGAAACATCGAGGTACACGGAATACATACGCTCGTCGGTGGGACGCATGGCCCGGTTGACCAATCAGCTGCTGGCGTATGCCCGAGGCGGGAAATACGAGGCGAAGACCGTACGACTGGGCGACTTCGTAAGGGAGACCATCCCCCTGTTGACCTACGCCCTGAGCCCATCCGTACGGGTGCAGTCGGACCTGGACGAGGAGACCCCCTATGTGAGGATCGATCCGACCCAGATGCAGATGGTCCTCTCCGCAGTCCTCGAGAACGCCTCGGAGGCCATCGAGGGCGAGGGCACCATCCGGATTGTCTGCAGGAAAGAGTCGGTGGACGACCTCGGGAGCCTGGAGCACCATGGTTCCTCGGCCGATCTCCAGGCGGTCTTGACGGTGGAGGACAACGGCGGAGGGATGGAGGAAGAGGTCCGGACCAAGATCTTCGAGCCGTTCTTCACCACCAAGTTCAGCGGCCGGGGACTCGGCATGGCCGCTGCCTATGGCATCGTGAGGAACCACGGCGGCCGGATCGCGGTCGATTCGGAACCGGGCAGAGGCACGACCGTTCGGATCTGCCTCCCGGCCGAGAAGGAACAGAAGAGCGGTCCTGCGGAGCCCGGAGAGACGATATACAGGGGCTCGGGCAACATCCTGCTCATCGAGGACGAAGAGCTGGTCCTGGATGCGAGCAGGCAGCTGCTGGAGCACTTGGGGTACCGTGTCCTGAGCGTCCGGACCGCTGCGGGAGCTCTGGAGGCGGTCGAGACGTTCGAGGGGGAGGTCATCCTGGCCATCCTGGATATCGTGCTGCCCGACATGAACGGTGAAACCCTTTTCCCCTTGCTCCTGAAGGCGCGTCCCCGGATGAAGGTGCTGGTCTGCAGCGGCTACTCCCTGGAAGGCCACGCGGAGAAGA
>JAGVAP010000057.1 GCA_020060215.1 Deltaproteobacteria bacterium
CATAACAACCTCTCGGCTCAAGTTTTCAGCTTCGGGGTGGAAGACCTCGCAGGACCATCCCGTTCAGATCTTCCGGCCCGAACCCGAGCCCTGCAAAGATCTTTCTCTCCACCTGCCTGCAGAGTTCGAAATTTCTCATGATGGCCCGGTTCAGGACCTCCATCCCTCTGCCATAGCGCTCGAGCAGGTACAGGAGCCTATCATCCAGGCTGACGATGGCGTCATGGTTGACCCGTTTGTCCGCGTAGTAGACGATCTCGATCTCCGTGACAGGACCTTCCGGCCGGTGGTTTCTCATCCGCACGTGCTCTCCGACGATCTCGGCAATCTCCTCGAGGCCGTTCAGGATGCAGATCTCCCTTCCCCTTGCGGAGTGGTCTTCACCCGAGGCGATGCATGCGATCTTTGCAATATCGTGCAGGAGCGCCCCGGCCTTCACCAGATCCAGAGAAAGGGGTTCCCCCCTCTCGTGAAGGGCCGCGGCCAACATCGTCGCGATCCTCTCGACCATGATGGAGTGGCTCCTGATATGCGGCGGCATCCCATAGAGGTCCATGAACTCGATACACTGTTGTTCAGACGGGATCAAAGCGGTTCCTCTCTGTAGAATATACACGGACAGGCGAATTGGCACGAGCTTCCTCTTTTGTAGCACTTCAGCTCTTTGAAATTCTGAGTTCTTGAGGGGGACGGCCGTGGGGGTCTTTTTTCAAAAACGAGGAGCGCTTGGGGAAGCGCATGCCGAAAGGGTAGCAAAGGCGGGCGGCAGTCGCATCAGTCGACTCCATGGCAGAAGGTACATGGAGCCCACCGGGTGGCTCTCCGCCCGCCCGAGCCTGGGGTACTGCCGCCAAGCAAACGGGCAGCGGCGATTTCGTTCTCGAAAAAAGACCCCCGCGGCCGACCCCCTGCGCTGTTGTCAGAGAGCGAGAGTGTTATTCTTTTTCCATGATAAACGATCAATGAGAAATGACAAACGATAATGTCATTTCCGCTCATCGGAGAAGAGCTTGGTGTGGCCCAGGATTTTCAGCGTGAGCAGGTCCATCAGGAGGGCGCCGACCGTCTCGATGCCTTTTCGAAAAGCCGTATTCCTGATGTACTTCCATCGTAGATCGTCCGTGGACCGCTCACCCTTCCGGATGTTCTGCAGCAGGGGCGGATCCAGGCCCTTCAGATCCATGGAATGGACCCTGACCCAGGCATCCCCGAAGGGAACGATATCGGTGAGGTAGTCCAGAGTGACCTGGCCCGTGTCAAAGACCGCAGTGGTCGCCTTCCTTCCCTGCTCCAGGTTCCCCACCGTCGCATCCGGAACGACCTCCAGCAGGTTCCATCCGGCAAGGATCAGATCCTTGCCCATGTGGATGGCGCTTCCAAGGATACCCTGGGCGAGATCCCCGAAAAAGGCTTCCTTGACCTTCGTAACGAAGAATCCTGCCGTTTGCATGAAGCCTCGAGGCTCTGGTTCTCCGTCGGGCCGCCAGGCCCCCAGCGTGAATGCGCTTCCGAGGTCCTTGAAGAAGTCGACCACCGAGCCGATCAGCCCTTTTCGGTTTGCCGACTGTACGGCCCCTGATTCGTCGCGATAGCGGATCTCGGCGCCGAAAAGAAAATCGTGAAAGAAATTCTTCATGTTCCCAAAGGCATCCGAGAGGTCTTTCCCGACCCGGCCCCAGAAGGATTTCTGTTCCGCCGGATCCGGGATGACCTGGTTCCGCTCCGGATAGTAGTGATCCCCTCCAGGGTGCAGGAGGAGCTGGTCATCCTTGTACTTCTCAAGTCCGGACATTTCATGTGCATGCCTCTCATAGGAGGCTGCGGCCGCCTTTCTGGAAACGGCTGCCGGGGGTACACCATCGGAGGCCGTAAGGCTGGAGGGCGGATCCTGTGAAGAGGCCGCCCCTTCCGGCGGACCGGAGATGACAGACCGCGTGCTCGCGGCCAGAATGGCGAGGAAGTCGTCCCCCTTGGGTCGATCGACGACGCGCGAGGCACCATGGCTCATGTTCTCCACGATTACGGAAGAGACGTGCCGTGTTTCCAAACCCAGGCTCCCTTTGGATGGCGACCATACAGAACTGCTGTTCTATGATGGAGCTTTAGCAAGAGCAGTGCCACAGCCCCTTTCACCCCCAACGTAAAATCAGCCCTTTCTTCGGCAGGTTTCGGATGAGTTCCCCTTAACGTCAGCCGGAACGCAGCGGCGGTGGGAAATTCCTGCCTATCGGACTGGTGCCCACCGGAAATCGGGTCCGGATGGAGCTTCCAGCCGTCGGTATTCAGGGATTCAGCTTGATCTCTCGTGACTCGTGTCCCGGGCTGATCGCTGAGAGGAGGTCCTTGGTACAGGCAAATCTCTCCAGGAATAGGGGACGTAAGGAGCGTTTTCAGATGGAGGCAGTATTTTCTCGAATGCGATCTTCCCGTACTCGTAATGGAAAAACCGCATTCGAAGAGGAGGGAAAGACATGCACGAGTTTCTGGAAGAGCTGAAGAAGGATCACCAGGAGGTCCAAGCGATCCTGGAGAAACTGAAGAGTTCCTCGGGAGAGAAGAACAGGGAGAACCTATTCCTGCAACTCAAGAAGGAGATCCAGCCCCATTTGAAGGCAGAGGAGAAGCACTTTTACACGGCCCTGACCCAGGAGAAAGAGGCGAAGGAGAACGCCCTTGAAGGTTTCGAGGAACACCATGTAACGGAACTGGTCCTCAAAGAGCTGGAGAAGATGGGGAAGGCCGAGGAGCGGTGGTTGGCGAAGATGAAGGTATTCGCTGAACTGGTCGACCACCACGTGGAGGAAGAGGAGAGCAAGATCTTCAAGGATGCGGAGAGCGTCCTGGACGATGAGCAGTTCGACGAGATCCTTGAAAAGTTCAACAAGGAGAAGGAGCAGTTGAAGAGCAAGATCAAGTAGAGAGGCTTCTTCTGCCGAACCCGTGGCATGCCGGAGAGGAAGGACCCCCAAATCCCCCCTGCTGGGGGGGAATGAAAGTGGGACCGAGTGGCATTTCCCGGGTTTACAGAATCTCCTCGAGGATCTCGACCACGGAATGGACGCAGGGGGTGCAGACCGTCCTCAGGAGGTCTCTCTTCTTGAACTGCTTCTGCCCTTCATCCGTCATCAGATCGCAGCCCGCGATCAGCCGGCCGCAGACATACGAGCCGTGTCTTTCCGTGAAACGATCCATGAGTTCTCGTACTTTCTGATAGGTGGCGTCTGTGGCGTTCTTTCCGTCATGGGCGCCACGTCCGTATTTTGCCCCGAGGACAATGACGCCGCCGCTCACGGCGCCGCACACCTCCTGCTTCCTTCCCATGCCTGCGCCGAACCCGCATGCGAGCTTGAGGGCCGTCTCGGGGTCGAGGTTCAGGTCCTCACAAAACGCATACAGCACAGACTGGGCGCAGTTATAACCATTCAGAAATTTCTCCCTCGCCTTTTCAATCCGACTCATTCGCGGCTCCCTGAATCTGGAAAATACTTCCGGGGGGACATGGAAATGCGCCGGCCACCTTATCCTCGCTGGACGGCGGTGCTGGTACTCTCTAGCACAAACGTTGACAGCGCTCAACAAGGGAGGACTACCTCATGGAGAAATCAAGCGCACACGGCCTGACCCGCAGGTCGGCCTTAAAGACCCTTTCCTGTCTCCTCTGTGCCATCCCGCTGACATCCATAAGCCTGACGGGTCGGCTTCATGCACAAACCCGCAAAGTGAGCAAGGAGCAGGCTGCCTACCAGGACCAGCCCAAGGGGAACCAGATGTGCTCCAACTGTGCCCACTTCCTTCCTCCGGCGGCATGCGCCGTTGTGGCAGGCGAGATCAGCCCCAACGGATGGTCCAAATACTGGGCCGCGGCGAGAAGATAGAACAGGAAGTCCCAAGGGCCGTTCCTGAACTGGAGCTCTCAGGCGTCGGCCTTCAGCAAGACAACGGTTCTTCGATGATTTCAGCTGACTTCCGGTTGCTGGTGGCGCCCTGACAAACCTCTGACTCAAGAGGAGGGAAATGTCTGCACCTTGAAAGAAGGTGGGGAATGGACTATCATACCCGGAACACAAATGAAGAAAGGCAGTTGGCATTTGGAGCACTTCATTAGTAACTACGGGTATTTTGCTATCTTTATCGGTGCGGTTTTCGAAGGCGAAATGATCCTCCTGCTGGGAGGATTCGCCGCCTATGCAGGGTTGCTTTCCCTGCCGTGGGTCATTGTCGTAGCCTTTTTGGGAACATTGCTTGCTGACCAGGGGTATTTCCTGCTGGGCCGCTGGCACAGCGAGCGGATCCTTTCCGCTTGGCCCTCCTGGAGGGCCCGCATGAACAGGGCGGAGAGGCTTTTCAAAAAGTTCAGGACCCCCCTCATCCTGTTTTTTCGATTCCTCTACGGCATTCGTGCCGTCCTCGTCTTCGTGATGGGGATGAGCCCGATCTCGTCAGCCAAGTTCGCCCTCCTCAATGCGCTCGGCGCCCTGATCTGGGCGGTATCGGTGGGGGGCGGGGGGTATCTCTTCGGAAGCGCCATCGAGATCCTGCTGGGAAAGGTCAAGGCCGTCCAGCTCGGAATGCTGGGAGCGTTGGTCATCGCGGGATCCCTGGTGTGGGCGACACGGTTCGTCCGCCGCTCATCTTCCTCTTGACCCTTGGTGTGAATCCCTCTAATCTACCTCATTCTCTTGCTTTTGGAGTACCCATGGAATTCAGACAGGCCGACAAGCTCAAAGATGTGTGTTACGACATCCGGGGTCCGGTGATGAAGCATTCCCAGATTCTCGAGGAGCAGGGACATCGGATCATCAAGCTCAACATAGGAAACCCGGCACCTTTCGGGCTCTTTGCCCCGGAGCAGATCATCAGCGATATCACCAGGGACATCAAGGATGCCGAGGGCTACAGCGATTCCAAGGGGCTCCCGGCCGCCCGACGGGCGATCATGCAGTATTGTCATCAGCTGGGGATCAAGGGTGTGCAGGTCTCGGATATCTACACGGGAAACGGCGTGAGCGAACTCATCGTCATGTCCATGCAGGCCCTTCTGAACGACGGAGATGAGATCCTGATCCCTGCCCCCGACTACCCCCTCTGGACCGCCGCGGTCAACCTCGCCGGCGGAACCCCGATCCATTACTTTTGCGACGAACAGTCCGACTGGATGCCGGACCTCCAGGATCTCAGGAAGAAGATCTCGCACCGGACAAAGGGGATTGTAGTGATCAACCCGAACAACCCGACCGGGGCGGTCTATTCCCGCGAAATCCTCGAAGAGATCGTCGAGATGGCGCGACGGCACAAGCTCATCCTCTTCGCGGATGAGATCTACGAAAAGATCGTCTACGACGATATCCGCCATGTCCCGATCGCCTCCATAGCGGACGATGTCTTCTCCATCACCATGAACGGCCTCTCCAAGGCCTACCGGCTCGCCGGATTTCGTTCGGGATGGATGGTCCTGAGCGGGGACAGGCGAGGGGCAAGCGAATACATCGAAGGACTCGACGTACTCGCCTCCATGCGGCTGTGCAGCAATGTGGTGGCTCAGCTGGCCATCCAGACGGCCCTGAACGGCTGCCAGAGCATTGCGGATCTCATCCTGCCAGGAGGCCGGCTCCGGGAACAGCGGGATCTCTGCCACAGGATGATCTCCGATATCCCCGGCATCACCTGTGTGAAGCCGCGTGGCGCCCTTTATCTCTTCCCGAAGATCGATCAGGAGAGATTCAAGGTCAAGGACGATACCAGGATGATCCTGGACCTGCTTCTCCAGGAGAAGGTCCTCCTGGTGCAGGGTACCGGGTTCAACTGGCCCTTGCCGGATCACTTCCGGATCGTCTTTCTACCGGACGTGGAGGATCTCAGAGAGGCGGTCGGACGGATCGCCCGCTTCTTCTCTCATTACGCACAGGAGTAATAGGAAGAGTAGACGGTGACCCTGTTGAACTCGCTGGACTCATCCAGGTCCGGCACGGTGCGGCTTTCGTAACGGCCGACCATCTCCATACCTCCCAGCCGCTGCCCCTTCAGCCGCGAGTCCGATATCAGCAGGACGGCGAATCTTTTCAGCAGCCATTCCATCAGCGGCAGGTTGTCCCGGTCGTAGAACACATCGGCCGCCGTGAGGATCCAGTCACCTGCGTCCTCTTTCAGGACCTCTTCGACGGAGGGGGAAAACCCCACAACCATGCCGTTGGTCCGCGCGTTGAGCTCCCCGGCCCGGAGCGCATCCTCATCCTGGTCGCAAAGGATGACACGACTTGCCCCGGCCATGCCGGCGGCAATCCCCACCACGCCGGAACCGGACCCGAAATCCACCACGGTTTTACCTCTTACCCACTCGGGATGGTCGAGAATCCAGCGGCCGAGCACCTGCCCGCTCGCCCAGCAGAGCCCCCAGTACGGGGGATGGTCCATCAGCGCAGCCGACTGCTCATGGGTGAGCCCGCCGCGGGGATAATCCCGGTTGATCAGGTAAAGCGATATTTCAGGGGCCTGCGGCAGGCGGATCTTCTCCAGCCTGCTCCCCGGGACTCGGGATTGCAGACGATCCTCGAGGTACCTGAAGAGCTCGCGCGTTCTCTTGTTCATCAGGTCCCAAAAGCTACAGGAACAGGTGCAGCCAGTCAAGGACTCGAGGAAAACCCCGGAGGCCGTCATCCGGTTTTGATCTCGATCCGCGACCCTTAATTCAATCTCCTCTGTGAAATGGGACTGGAACAGCGGAACAATACGCGATCATACCCATTTTGACCGGACAGGATTCTCCATATTCTTATGGGCACTAATCTATCAGTGGAGGCGAAAGTTGAAAGAGAATGTAGGACGCACGGATCAGGCCATTCGAGCCGTTGTTGGACCAGGTCTTGTTATTGCCGGGTTGACCCTGTTGGAAGGGAAACGGGGGCGGCCCCTCGGGCTTGCCGCCATGCTTGGGGGCGCGATGATCAGCGAAACCGCGCTTACCCGGACGTGCCCTCTCAATGGGCTCTTGGGGATCGATACGAGAAAGATCGAAGACTCGACAACATCCTCCTCGTGTTGACCTTCTCGGCCCCGGGCGCAGGGAATCCCATCCGATGCCAGGCTGGTTGCAGGGCTAGGGTACACAGGCTCCTTGCACATACCTCCATCAACGACAACCCGCAGTGACTACTGCCCGTGAGCGGGAAGAAACGGAGCGTATGAGAAAAAAATGAGATTGATCATTGTAGGAGGAGTAGCGGGTGGTGCAACCGCGGCCGCCCGGGCCAGGAGGCTTTCCGAGAGGGTCGAGATCGTCCTTTTTGAAAGGGGCCACTATGTGTCTTTCGCGAATTGCGGTCTTCCTTATTACATAGGGGGGGAAATAGAGGACCGGGAAGATCTCCTTGTGGCCACCCCCGAGAGACTCGGCCATCGGTATCGAATCGACGTCAGGCGCGACCAGGAGGTCATCGCAATCGACAGGGTTCGAAAAGAGGTGGAGGTGAAAAAACGACAGAGCGGAGAAGCGTCAAGAGAGCGGTATGACAAGCTGATTCTCTCTCCCGGGGCAAGACCGGTGAAGCCGCCGCTTCCTGGAGTGGATCTCCCCGGGATTTTCACCCTGCGCGATCTGCCGGACACGGACAGGATCAAGGCACATGTCGAGCGCGAAGGAGTGCGGTCGGCGGTGGTGGTGGGAGGGGGGTTCATCGGCCTCGAAATGGCCGAAAATCTGGCGAGGAAGGGTATCAAGATAATTATCATGGAGATGCTCGATCAGATCATGCCGCCCCTGGATTACGAAATGGCCGCCGTCCTTCAGGGCCACTTGCGGGAGAACGGCATCACGTTGGTGCTGGGCAAAAGCGTTGTTTCCTTCCGGGAGGAGAACGGGAGCAAGGTGGTCGAAACAAAGGATGGCGGGAGAACAATGTGCGACATGGTGATCCTCTCGATCGGGGTGAGACCCGAAAAGATCCTCGCCGAGAGGGCCGGGCTCCGAATCGGAGGAAGAGGGGGAATCCTCGTGGACGAGACCCTCAGGACCTCCGACACCGACATTTTCGCCATCGGGGATGCCGTCGAGGTGAAAGACCCCGTGTCCGGGGAAAACACCCTCGTCGCACTCGCCGGACCCGCCAACAGGCAGGGCAGAATCGCCGCAGAGAATGCCCTGGGGAGGAATTCCATCTACAAAGGGACGCTCGGCACCGGCGTGGTGAAGGTCTTCGACATGACGGCGGCTATGACGGGGAACAATGAGAAGTTCCTGAAAAGAGGCGGCAGGCCTTACCTGAGGTCCTTCACCCATTCCTATCACCATGCCACGTATTACCCGGGCGCTCAGATGATGGCCGTAAAGCTCCTTTTCACCCCTGAGGAGGGTGAAATCCTAGGCGCCCAGGTCGTCGGCGGAGACGGGGCGGACAAGCGCATTGACGTCCTTGCCGGAGCTATCCGTGCGGGTATGACCGTTACGGATCTGGAGGATCTCGATCTCGCCTATGCACCGCAATTTGGATCGGCCAAGGACGCCGTCAATATTGCGGGGAACGTGGCCGCAAACATCCTGAAGGGGGATGTGGATGTCGTCCACTGGGACGAGCTCGACTCCCTGGACCCGGAGAAGGATGTCCTTCTCGATGTGCGCACGCGTGAGGAGGTGGAGCAAAAGGGACTCATCGAGGGTGCTCTCCATATCCACATCGACGATCTTCGGGACCGTCTCCAGGAACTCGACAGGGAAAAGACCTACATCGCGTATTGCACGGTAAGCATGAGGGGCTATCTGGCCCATCGAATCCTTGTTCAGAACGGCTTCAAGGCCAAGATCCTGAGTGGAGGGTTCCGAACCTGGAGTCCGGTCCACCAGGAGATGCAGCTGCTCTCCGGGAGAGCTTCGCAGAAGCAGAACCCAAAAAGGGCATGAGCGGTTTCCAGCAGCAGTGTCTTTTCTCAGGTGGAAAATAGTGGCGGAACTCCGAGTTCTAATTCCGCTGTTTTCCATGCCACATTCCGTATCTGTCCCCATGTGCCGGCTTCCTTTGGCTTGGTAAGCTGGATCATTCGGGAGGACAAAGATCATGCCTGTATTTCTTCTTCTATGCGCCATGGTGCTCCCTTCCAGCGTCTCTGCCGCAGATTTCTTTCCGCCTTGGAACGGGGAGAGGAATCCGGCAGCGGAGAAGGGAGTCGTGTTCAATGCCCCGGATATCGACAATGTCCCGGACTTTCACGGCAACCCCGCTACCGCAACGTTCGTGATTTTCGCCGGGGGGAACTATTTCTTCGCGCTGGACGAGCTGGTGGCGGCTTTCGAAAAGGAGCATCCCGAGCTCGTCGGCAAAATCTTCTATGAAACGATTCCGCCGGGAATCATCGCGAACCAACTGGAGAAGGACAACACGATCACGCTGGGGAATCTCACCCTCTCGGTTCAGCCTGACATCGTTCAGGCCGGGAGAGAGCGGATCAAGGAACTGGCCGGCAGGGGATTGGTGCATGGTCCAGGCGTGGACTTCATCAAGAATCGACTGGCTATCATGGTAAAGGAAGGAAACCCTCTCGGCATCCGGTCGCCGGCCGATCTGGGGAAACCGGGGGTGCGGCTGGCGAATCCGAATCCGGAGACCGAGGGGATTGCGAAGAAGATCCAGCAGGTCCTGAGGAACGCAGGCGGGGAAGACCTTGTGGCGGAGGTCTATGAGAAAAAGGTGAAAAAGGGAGAGGCCTTCATCACCCAGATCCACCATCGTCAGACCCCGCTCTGGATCATGCAGGGAAGGGTGGATGCCGGGGTCGTGTGGGTCAGCGAAGCAAAATACCAGGAAAGCATCGGGCACCCCTTTGAGTCGGTTCCCATCGAAGATCCGGCTAACGTAGAGGGTTCAGTCTGCCGCTGTGGCGAAGAACACAGCAAATCCTGAAACGGCAAAACAGTGGCTACAGTTTATCCGGTCGGAGACGGCAAGATCGATCCTCGAGAAGTACGGCATGCAGATTCCCGACTGAGTCTTCGCCGGTGAGAGGAAAAAACCAAGTTGAATTTAGAGGTAAATTCAGGGGAGTACGATTATGCAGACCGGGTTGTTCATGCTTTCTTTTCTATTTGCATTCATTTCTGCAGGGCCTCCGGGCACCGTATCACCAGAGTACATTCACCCCGTCATCCCCGACTACGGGGGTGTTGTCGATCCGGTTTCGACTGCGGAGATGCCAAAGGCGAATGCCAAGGCCTTGTTCGACATTACCAGCGGAAAGATGGATAAGGGCGTTATCAAGGGCCTGGATAGGGCGGCTTTGTTTTTGAACCTCTATGGGGCTGCAGGAGTCTTGCCCAAGCAGATCAGAGTCGCCGTCATCCTTCATGGGGACGCAACAAAGGCGGCACTGAACAATCGCGCCTATGGTGAGGTTTCGGAGGGGAAAGGTAATCCTAACCTTGAGCTCATTCAAAGACTCAAGGAGTCAGGGGTGGAGATATACGTCTGCTTGCAGGCCCTGGCGTACCAAAAATACAGCCGGAACGACGTCTTGCCGGAGATTGAGATTGCCGCAGCCGCATCTACAGTGAACATGAACAAGCAGATGGCCGGATACGCATATTTACCTTTCCACTAGCCCCCACCCCTTTTTTGGGGAGATTCGGATGCGGTAGAAATGCTCAGGCCGCAAGCCGGTGTTTGGAACCGGGACATGATGGGCCTGATGCAATCGCCAGACTACGGGAACTTTGTGGGTCAGGTAGTGCCACATAAACAAGGTATAATCCAAGAGCACCACTGAGACCAGAATCTCCAGCCACGCCGGCAACCGAACCAGCTTGAGCAAACCGAAATTGCTCTCCTCCGCAATCTACATGAGACGTACGGCCAGGGGCTTCTCCGTTTTCCCCACGGTGACCGCAGTCGCAGTCATTCCCGACATGGAGATGTTTCTAGCGTTGCGAGTGATCTTTTCTTGTCGGGTTTTTCTAAGAGGCCGCTTCTTCTCGAAATAGAGAAGCGTTAGAGCGGTTCCCAGGATCTGCATGCCATTCAACCATGACGGAAATTCACGATCCAGCAGCTTCGATTTCTTCTTCATAGCCGGTCTCCTTTTCTCTTGATTTTGCCGCGCGGGAAAACGATTTACCCGCTTCCTCCGGGATAGATCGAGCCGCCAGTCGATGCACCGCCTCTGCCGTCAGGGTCCAGGCGATGTGAGTTCCCATCTGCTTGGCATTCACCTGCCAGGGAATTTTCCGGATAGTGAAACCGAAAAGAGAGGGCCGGACCGAAACCGGAAGGGTGGAAACGCATGTCGACTTACGGGCGTTCTCAACCCGGTGCCAAGAACATCCTATTGGAGTGGGACATGGGGGGACATCGGCCAAAAGTCGTAATCCCGGACTGGCACCGGCTTATTACCCGTACGAGCCCCGAACCCAAGGAGCCATGAACCGCATCATGCATGAAAGGGCATGACCGATTACGCCTCGCCAGAATATCAGGTTGGCATGATACCCGCATTTTTGGTTTCTCCCTCTCGCGGTAGAAGAAACGAGGGGAAGAGAACAACCAAATGGATCAGGGAGGCCCGTTTACACAACGGGGAAAAACGAATGAAAACAAACGCCGTCATCCACGTGAACCGGCAAGATCCGGCCAGGCTGCAGACAGCCTTCTGAACGAATTCCACTTCTATGCTTTTTCGGGGATGATCTTGACAGGGCCGGGGAGAGGGGAGTATATTCCTAAAAAGTAATTTTGCATTCCGAGGCGCGCACATGAAAGAGTTCGTGAAAGTGATGAAGGCCCTTTCGGATCCGAACCGGGTGAAGATCGTCAAGATCCTTCAGCACAAGACCATGTGCGTCTGCGAGATGAGGGAGGCGCTCCAGGTCTCTCAGCCGAGCGTATCCAAAAACTTGAAAATCCTCGAAGAAGCAGGTCTTGTTCGATCTTCCAAGGATGGACTTTGGGTGAACTATGACCTGGCGGACGGCAGCAAGTCCCCTTATGCCGCGACCGTCCTAGGCAATCTGCGGCACTGGCTCGAAGAGGAGGCGGACATGGCCGTGCTCATTGCAAGGCTCCCTTCCATTCGAAGGGAAGATATCTGCGGAACCGAACCGCGTTACGTTCAAATTTCCAAATAGGAATATATATATGAGTGCCGTTGTAGGCCAGACCAACATGAAGGAGCGGACCAAGCTCTTCCTCATTTTACTCACCTTTGCGGCGGCGTACTACATCCCCTGGTCAAGTCAGACCGTCCGGCAGTCAGGCCTCGAGGCCTTCATGATGCTGCAGGAATATGCCAGGGAGCATGTACTGACCTGCCTGATCCCCGCCTTTTTTATCGCAGGCGCCATTGCCGTTTTCGTATCGCAGGCCTCGGTCCTGAAGTACTTCGGCGCAACCGCCAATAAGATACTCTCCTATTCGGTGGCCTCCGTCTCCGGGACGGTGCTGGCCGTTTGTTCCTGCACCGTTCTTCCTCTTTTCGCCGGGATCTACATGCGGGGGGCGGGCATTGGCCCTGCCACGGCCTTTCTCTACTCCGGCCCGGCGATCAACGTCCTTGCCGTCGTTCTGACCGCAAGGATACTCGGATGGGAGCTCGGGCTTGCGCGCGCCGTAGGGGCCGTGCTCTTCGCAGTAATCACGGGCTTGCTGATGGCCTTCTTTTTCAGGAAGGACGACGCGTCGAGGACAACGGGGCAGATGTACCTCCCCGATCAGGAGGAAAAGGGGCGCACCCTCGCTCAGGATGCACTGTTCATGCTGACCATGGTGCTCATCCTCGTCTTTGCCGCCTTTGCCAAACCGGCGCCGGGGGAACCGGGCCTCTGGTCCTTCATCTTCGCTGCAAAATGGTACATCACCGCGGCCCTTTTGATCATCCTCGGCTTCATGCTGAAGGGGTGGTTTCGGAAGGAGGAGCGGGGCACCTGGGTACAATCGACCTGGGGGTTCATGAAGCAGATCTTCCCTCTTCTGGGGGGCGGGGTGCTGGTGGCCGGCTTTCTGCTGGGGAGACCGGGCCATGAGGCGCTGATCCCGGAGCACTACGTCCGGGTTCTGGTCGGAGGAAACTCGCTGTGGGCAAACCTCTTCGCCTCCGTCGCCGGCGCACTCATGTACTTTGCCACCCTCACCGAAGTCCCTATCCTGCAGGGGCTTATCGGTTCGGGGATGGGGAAGGGACCGGCCCTGTCGCTGCTTCTTGCCGGTCCTGCGCTGTCCCTGCCGAATCTGCTGGTCATAGGCGGCATCATGGGATTCAGGAAAACATTCGCCTTCTGCAGCATTATCGTGGTCCTCTCGACCGTTGCAGGAGTGATCTACGGATCTCTTGGAGGGTAGAGGTCTCCCCATGGGAAAGACAACATCGCTCAGATCAGAGTCGGAGAACACACGGTCGGCATCGTCGGCCTGAGTGAGGTCATAGAGGAGATTGCGAAGGAGTTCGCGGCGGATGCGGATCTCCTTTGCCTACGATCAGCCGGGAACCAGGGTCTTTCTGGATGCCGGGAAAAAAAGGAGGATCGAAAGATGGAAATCAAAGTATTAGGCCCCGGTTGCGCCAAATGCCAGACCGCGGAAAAGAATGTGAGGGAGGCGGTGGCCGAATCCGGCGTGGATGCGAAGGTCGACCATGTGACCGATCTTCTCGAGATCGCGAAGTATGGGGTTTTCGGAACACCCGCCGTGGTCGTGGATGGGCAAGTCAAGTGTGTGGGTAAGATCCCGTCGAAGGAAGAAGTCTCCAAGTGGATCGGAAAGTAGTGGGGTGTCTATGGATGAGATCAAGGAGAAGATGCACGGACTGGTGAGAGAAAAATACTCCGGCATCGCAAAGGGAGAGGCCGGTGGGTGCGCTCCCTCCTGCTGCGGCGGACCATCCCTGGTTTCTCTCTCGGATCTCGGTGAGACCCTCGACTATACGGAGGAGGATCTTTCCATCGGACCCGGGGAGGCGAACCTCGGGTTGGGATGCGGGAACCCGATCGGCAGGGCGGGTCTGAGGCAGGGAGAGGTGGTGCTCGACTTGGGGAGTGGGGCAGGCTTCGACGCCTTCCTTGCCGCAATGCGAGTGGGGGAGTCGGGAACGGTGATCGGTGTGGACATGACATTGGAGATGGTCCGGAAGGCGACCGCCAATGCGGAAAGGCTCGGCATCTCCAATGTCGATTTCCGTCTGGGGGAAATCGAAAAACTCCCTGTCGAGGACGGCTCGGTGGATGTGGTCATCTCCAACTGCGTCATCAATCTCTCCCCCGACAAGGGTGCCGTGTTCGGGGAGATCCGGCGAACCCTGAAGCCTGGGGGGCGGATCGTGATCTCGGATATCCTGAGCTACGGCACGATTCCTGAAGAGATCCGGAACAACCCGGCCGCCTACACCGGCTGAGTGTCGGGCGCCATTTCACCCGGTGAGGTGAAAAGAATCCTGTCCGGTCTGGGGTTTCAGAAGATCGTCATCACGGCCAAGGAGCAGAGCGAGGAGATCATCCGGCAGTGGAACGTAGCCGAGAATGCGGAGAAGGTGGTCTTTTCCGCCTACATTGAAGCGGTGAAACCCGCGTCGTGAAACGGACATGGGCGTGCTGAAAGCAAGGTGAATCATGTCTCCACTGAGGGTTGTTGCAGAAGGATGGGCGTGAATTGAATCTCGGGAAGACGGTCTGATGTTTGAGTCCATTTTCATTACGTTGAGCGAGTGGATGGCGGCGGGGACCGCCGTTGCCGCGGTGGGTTGCTTCTTCTGGGGCGTCATCAGCGTGATCTTCAGCCCCTGCCATCTTGCTTCCATTCCCCTGATGGTGGCCTATGTCGGAGGGCAGGAAAAGGCGGTCAGGCCAAGGGAAGCCGGCATTTACTCCGTGGCCTTTACCACAGGCCTTTTCATCACCATTGCTCTCGTGGGTATCCTATGCGCCCTGCTCGGCCGCATGCTGGGGGACGTGGGCAACTATTGGAAGGTGCTGGTTGGGCTGCTCCTGATCTGGGTCGCCCTCGGAATGATGGGCATCGAGAAGTGCTCCATGTCCGGCAGCCTCCTCTACCGCCTGAATTTCAGGGGCGTGCCCGGGGCCTTCGGGCTTGGGCTAGGATACGGGGTCCTTTCCGGCTCATGCACCTTCGGGTTCATCGCCCCCATCCTGGCCGTGATCACCGTCCAGAAAGAGCTGGCCACCGGGATCCTCTTCATCTTCCTCTTCGCAGCGGGGCACTGTCTCCCCATCGTCGTGGCCGGGAGCTCCACTGCCGCTGTGAAGAAGGTAATGGAGAACAGCGCGTGGCAGGGCGCGGGAGGATGGTTCCGAAAAGGGGCGGGGGCGGTGATCGTCCTGCTGGGTTTCTATTTCGTTGCCCATCCTTTCTTTTTGGCCTCGTAGCGAGGGTGGTGCGTCATTGCAGCGATTCGGATCCCCCCGTTAGGATGGAGCGGCCCGGAGCGCACGCGCTTGCGCGGCATGAGCGAAACCCATCCATGGGAGCGGTTGGCAATGCCACAGCCCTCAACCGATGGGCTCCCCCCGGCCTAAGGCCAGCCGGGGTCCACCCATCCTGCAGAAATCGTTTGAGTGCGGTTGAGATGGGCAACTTCGAGGAAATACAGGTGACCGTTAACCCTGGATGAATAGCCGTCCGGGTAGGGAATCCATGAATGGAACGGAGGTAGTGAACAATGGCCGATCAGCGTCTTTTGGCGGAATGGTTTCCGGAGTTTGCCGAACAGCTGGACAAGATGGATGAGCTCTACAGGCAGATGAGAACGATTGACGAGAAGACCTATCAGTTCATCTGTTTCGCCCTGTCCATCAAGGGACGATCCAAACCCTGCGTGTTGAAGCATTTCATGGGTGCATTGGAGGCCGGCGCCACGGTAAAGGAGCTGGCCTACATCATGGCCTTGACCATGAGGGAAGCCGCCGGGGCGGACGACTGCTGGACCCATGACGCGATCGGTGACTGGAAGAGTCTGATCGCAGAAGGATTGAAGAGCTCGGAATGCTGCAAGAGGTAAGCCCTCGAGTAGCGGTCGACTCGCCTTGTATGGCTCAGGAGGAGAGTGTGCGCAAGAGACTGTCGTTTCTGGACCGGTTCCTGACCCTGTGGATTTTTCTCGGTATGTTCGCAGGGGTGGGGGGAGGGTATCTCTTCCCCGGCATCCGGGATGTGATGGGCCTGTTCCAGGTCGGAACGACCAACATCCCAATCGCCATCGGGTTGATCCTCATGATGTATCCTCCCCTCGCCAAGGTCCGATACGAGCAG
The DNA here is from genome assembly GCA_020060215.1 of Deltaproteobacteria bacterium. Next base: position 16,230 of record JAGVAP010000057.1, read on the forward strand.
ATGGGCCCCGTGTTCCGGAACTTCAAGGTCCTCACACTCTCGCTTGTCCAGAACTGGGTAATCGGTCCGGTTCTCATGTTCTTTCTCGCCGTCCTATTCCTTTCGGGCTATCACGAGTACATGGTGGGACTGATCCTGATCGGACTCGCTCGCTGCATCGCCATGGTGATTGTATGGAACGATCTCGCCGAAGGGGACACGGAATATGGCGCAGGGCTCGTGGCCTTCAACTCGGTTTTCCAGGTCGTCTTCTTTTCCATTTACGCCTACATTTTCATCACCGTAGTCCCGCAGTGGATCGGCCTGGAGGGGGCTGCTGTCGACATCTCTATCGGGCAGATCGGTGAGAGCGTTTTCATCTACCTGGGGATCCCCTTCATCGCCGGGGTCCTCACCAGGATCATCGGACTCCGCACCAAGGGCCGGCCATGGTACGAGGAGAAGTTCGTACCCAGGATCAGCCCCATCACCCTGATCGCCCTCCTCTTCACGATCATCGTCATGTTCTCCCTGAAAGGCGAGTACATCGTCCAGCTGCCGCTCGACGTGGTCCGGATTGCGATTCCACTGTTCCTCTATTTTGTGATCATGTTCTTCGTCTCATTTTATCTCTCCATGAAGGTGGGCGCCACCTATGAGCAGTCCACCACCCTCAGCTTCACGGCCGCATCGAACAACTTCGAGCTGGCGATCGCTGTGGCGGTGGCGGTCTTCGGGATCGACTCCGGAGCGGCCTTTGCAGCCGTGATCGGCCCTCTTCTTGAAGTCCCGGTATTGATCGGCCTCGTCCATGTGGCGCTCTGGTTCAGGAGCAGGTACTTCCCCTATACCGTAGCGACTCCGACAGGCGTCTGCCATGTCACCTGCGAGCAGTGAGTCCAATCACTCTATCTGGATCATCGACAGGCTGGAGGCCGGAAAACAACTACATTCCTTCTTCTGAGCGCGCTCGGAAAGGATACGCGTATGTCCTGCTGAAGGAGTACAAAACATTCGTGAAGGACCATTCCGGCAGCGGGACCGGCCGGTAGACTGGATGTTGACTCCGTTGGAGGTTGGGTCATGGACGGGAAGGTGAAGATTCTGTACATGTGCACGGGGAACTCGTGCAGAAGCCAGATGGCGGAGGCAAAGATGGACCTCCTGATCCAGGCGGCCTTCGAGAATGAGTTCTACCTCCTGAAGACCCACCCGGATTCCACAGGCGCCGCAGGCATGGTCCTTCCTCCCGCTCCCGCGGACCAGACCCTGTTTGCGGCCACCCTGCCCATGGATATGCACAGGGCCGTGATCGACGATATCGCCGACGCCCTGACCGCCCAGGGCGTCGCTGTGGAGCAATACTATCCCGAGTCGGGGACGGGTCAGCAGGAAACGACCGTCCGGGCCGAATGGGACGCCATGAAGGATTGGACGCTGGAGAGAGAGGTCGTTTTCAGAAAGCAACCAAGACGCCGCCGGCATCAAGCTTTTCCAAATGTCGCGGGGAGGGCAGATCGACCTTTTCTCTTTGGACCGCATGCAACCTTTCACTGAAGCAGCGGCCGACTACCTGAACGTGCGGCTCCTTCATCATATTCTTATGAAAGCAGTCGATGCCATAGCTGCGGATATCCCCCTTGACGAGGTCAGACCACCCCAGGGAATCGTCATCCGCATAAAACCCCGGGCGCTTTTTCGGCCAGAAGAGGATGAGATCGATATCGACCGGCTTGGGCCGGTACTGAAAAAAGGCCTCCCTGGAAAGATCCACCGACCGATGCAGGATGAAATCACGCGAGTGCCGTTTCAGCGGATATCCTATTGAGGAAAGCAGGCGGCTGGACAGTTTCTCCCCGTGCACCTTGGCCATATGGAGCAGCCTCGAAATCCGGTCGCGCGAATAACCCAGCTTTTCCTGCCAGCTCAAATGGTGCAGGTTATTGAGCTCCAATCCACATCGCTCCCTGAGCAGGTCGATGAAGATCCGGGGGGAAGAAACAGCAGACCTGAGCTGCTTGAGGTTCTGCGGTGTTCGGGTGCTGATCAACGATAAGAAGCTCACCCTTTCCTTCCGATCGATCAATTGCCGCGCCATCTCATAGGCCACCAGCCCGCCCAAACAGTATCCGCCCAGGAAAAAGGGACCGGCCTTCTGCACCTTTCGCATCTCGGAGATAAAGTGCGCCGCCCTCTCTTCGATGGTCATGGCCATGGCGGTGTGGCCCTCCAACCCCTTTGCCTGCAAAGCATAAACCGGCTGATCCTGGTCCAGGTAACGGCATAGCGGCCAGTACTCCAAGACATTTCCACCTTCGGAGTGCATCAGGAAAAGGGGAGGCTTCGAGCTGTTGCCTTTGTTGATTTCCACCAGTGACGACCAGGACGGCACGAACGCCCGGTCTTCGATTCTGGAAGCAAGCGCGCGTATGGTCGGAGCCTCATAGAGAAGGGCCATCGGCAGCCGCTTCCCGAACCTCTTTTCGATATGGTCGAACAGCCGCGCTGCCAGGAGGGAACTGCCTCCCAATTCAAAGTAATTGTCGGTCGGTCCGACCCCGCACAGGTGCATCAGTTCCTGCCAGATCTGTGCGAGGTCCCTTTCCGTCTCGGTCTGAAACCCAACCGGTGCCGTGCAGGGCGCGGCCTCCTCGCACACAGACCGATCCCTTTTTCCGGCCTCATCCAAGAAGGGCGAAATCCGCGGTGCTGGACGCTGCCAACGAGATTCCGACCCAACCGGCCAGAACCGCCTGCGTTCAAATGGATAGGCGGGCAGCGGTATGCGCTGTCTGCGTTCGTTTGCGTAAAATGGTTCCCAGCTCGGAGTGAGACCGCAAACCCATAGCTTGCCGAGCGCATATAGAAGGACTTGAAAATCGGACCTGCTTTCCCTGTGGCTTCGGAGGGCATGCAGGATGGTGAATTCGGCTTGGACCCCCCGTTGCTGTCGGGCGAGTGTGCAGAGGGTGTTTCCCGGGCCGACTTCCAGAAAAACCCGATGGCCCGCCTGGATCAAGGTCTCCAGGCAGGTTGAAAACCGCACCTCACGAAGAAGATGCTCGCCCCAATAGCACGGGTTGGTCGCCTCTTCATCCGTGATCCATGTCCCGCTTCGGTTGGAAACCCACGGGGTACGGGGGGGGCTCAACCGATAGCGGCCGATTTCGGCCTCTAGCCGCCGGGCAGCCGGCTCCATCATGGGGGAGTGGAATGCATGCGAGGTGAGCAGCCGCTTGTGGTCGATTTTATCGCGGTCGAGACGTTTCTCGAGCCCATCTACGGCAGTCGGGTCGCCCGAAACAACGCACAGTCCTGGAGCATTGACCGCCGCCAGCACCAGTTGATCATTCAGGAACGGCTGGATGGACTCTTCTGATGCGCATACCGCCACCATGGCCCCCGCCGGCATCTCCTGCATGAACCGACCCCTGGCAGCCACAATGGACAGGGCGGACTTCAGATCGAAAACGCCGGCCAGACAGGCGGCCACGTATTCTCCGATGCTGTGGCCGACCATGGCGCACGGTTGTATCCCCCAACTATCCAGCAACTTGGCCAACGCGAACTCGATGACAAACAAGGCCGGCTGGCTGAAGGCGGTCTGGTGGATCCGCCCGGCCCCTTCGTTGGTGGTCTCGGCTTCAGGGTAAAGGATCTTTCGGATGTCGACCGACATGGCGGGGAGAAGCGCTTCGGCACAAGCATCGACCGTTTCTCGAAAAACCGGCTCGCTGAGATAGAGATCGCGGCCCATTCCGGCATGTTGGGCCCCCTGGCCGGTAAACATGAAAACCGGCCGGGCCTCGTCCGATGGGTGGAACCGACCGGAAAAGAATCCCCGTACGACTGTCCGGACGGTGACCGCTGCCTCCTCCCTGCTCCGGCAAACCCAGAATGCACGGTGCGGGAATGTCTTCCGACCGACCGCCAGGGTATAGGCGGCGTCCGCCAGCGACAAATCCGGGGCGGCGTCGAAGTGCTGCGAGAGCTTCAGGGCGGCTTCTTTGACAGCGGAGGGAGACTTTGCAGAAAGGAGGATCAGCTGGTAAGGCCGTGATGATGCACTCGATGAAACGTTCGGGGCCTCTTCAAGGATAACGTGCACATTCGTGCCGCCTATCCCCATTGAGCTGACGCCGGCTCTGCGCGGGCTGCCGTCCGTGGACCACTGGATGGGACGGGTCGGAATGTAGAAAGGGCTGTTCGCAAGATCAATTTGCGGATTGGGGCTTTCGTAATGAAGCAGGGGAGGAATTTCTTTATGCCATAGCGAGAGGACCACCTTGATCAATCCGGCGATACCGGCAGCGGCGTCAGCATGACCGATGTTCGCCTTCACGGACCCGAGGGCACAGTATCCTTTGCGCTCGGTATCCAATTCGAATGCCTGGCGCAGCGCAGCGAATTCGACGGGGTCACCAAGCTTGGTGCCGGTGCCATGGGTTTCGACATAGCCGATGGTCGACGCTGGCACACCGCTTAATGCCTGCGCCATCGCAATGACCTCCACCTGGCCTTCGACGCTCGGAGCTGTAAAACCGATTTTCAGCGCACCATCGTTATTGAGGGCGCTACCCTTGATGACAGCGTAGATGGTATCGTGGTCGGCTGTCGCCTCGGACAACCGCTTCAGCACGACCACGCCGACACCTTGGCCGACCACCGTGCCGTTCCCGCCGGCGTCAAAGGGTCTGCACCTTCCGTCCGGTGAAAGGATGGTCCCTTCTTGATAGATATACCCCCACGGGCGCTTGAGGTTGATGCTTGCCCCCCCGGCCAGGGCCATCGAACATTGGTACGACCACAGGCTCTGGCAGGCGAGGTGAACCGCCGTCAAAGAGGTCGAGCACGCCGTTTGCACGGCCAGGCTGGGTCCTTTGAGGTTCAGCTTATAGGAAACCAGGGTCGTCAAATAATCCAGTTCACTGGCGATCATGAACTCCATGCGCCCCGCCGGATCACTGAGGTCTGCGGCAGGCAGAAGATCGCGGTACACGTTCGGACTCGCCCCTGCAAAAACGCCGATCGGCCCATCGTATCGTTCGGGGTCGTATCCGGCATTTTCAAGCGCTTCCCAGCATTTCTCCATAAAAATCCGCTTCTGAGGGTCCATCATCAGCGCTTCTCTGGGGCTGAAACCAAAAAAACCGGCATCAAATTCGTCGGAATGGGTTAGACGCGTGCCGACCTTGACAAAATTCGGGTGATGAATCCAGTCCGGGGGGACTTCCCCCTTCCGGATTTCATCGTCACGGAAATGAATGATCGATTCCACGCCTCCACGGATAATATTCCAGTACTCCCTGATCGATGGGGCTCCTGGAAAACTCGCCGCCATCCCGATGACAGCGATCCGCTCCATAGTCGCTTCTTCGTGCGGTTCCTTCTGCGTGCTCATGATCTTCTGCTTCCCGCCTGGAATTTGCTGCCGTACTGCCTCATTTTTCGAAGCGCCTCGCGCTGTTTCATTCCTTGCGCGAGCGGTTTGCTTCTGCTCCTGGAGGCTTCGCGATCGGCCTCCCCGGCGAAGAGGGCCGCCAACCGCTCCACCGTGGGGTGCTGGAATATGTCCATGACTCCCACTGGTCTTCCGAAATGGCTTTTCAAACGGCCGGCCATTCGAATGACGAGGAGAGAATGCCCTCCAAGATCGAAAAAATTATCCTTCAGGCCGACCCGTTCGACCCCCAGCAGGTCCTTCCACACACCGGCGATCAGGCTTTGCGTTCGACTGCGCGGCGCTAGGTAATGGCGGCCGATCGATATCCTCGATTCAGGCTTGGGAAGCGAGCGACGGTCCACCTTCCCGCTCGCCGTCAGGGGCAGGTTCCCAACACGCATGAAATGTTGTGGTACCATATACTCCGGCAGCTTCTCATGAAGCCAGGTCCGCAGATCGGCATGATTCACCTCGCACCCGGCTCGCTGCGTGTAGTAGGCCACCAGTCGCTGGTCCCCCCGGGTGTCCTCCCTCAGCGCCACCGCACATCGACCGACCCGCTCATGCTCCTCGATCCGTGCCTCGATCTCCCCCAGCTCCACGCGCATGCCGCGGATCTTCACCTGGAAGTCGACCCGCCCCAGGTATTCGATGGCGCCGTCGGGTAGATATCGGGCCAGATCCCCGGTCCGGTAGAGCTTGGCGTCGGCGGAGCCGCCAAATGGGTCCCGCACGAACCGCTGCTCCGTCAGCTCGGACCGGTTCAAGTATCCGCGCGCTACCTGAACTCCGCCGATATAAAGCTCCCCGCTGACGCCGACCGGCACCGGCTGCATATGCCGGTCCAGGATGTAGATCTGAGTGTTGGCGACAGGTCTTCCAATGGGGACGATCGATCGGTCGCATTCCCTCCGACAGGCCCAATAGGTCACATCCACGGCCGCTTCCGTAGGCCCATAGAGGTTATGCAGCTCGGCATAACGGAACTGCTCGAAAAAACGTCGTTGCAGCTCCACGGTCAGCGCCTCCCCGCTGCAGATGACGCGCTTGATGCTGTGGCAGGTATCGACGTCCTTCTCCTCGAGAAACATCTGCAGCATGGAAGGCACAAAGTGCAGGGTAGTGATCCCCGCCGTTCGGATCAGCTCGACCAGGTAGGCGCTGTCCCTGTGGCCGCCCGGCTTGGCCATCACCAGCACGGCCCCGACCTGCAGGGGCCAGAAAAACTCCCACACCGAGACGTCGAAGCTGAAGGGGGTTTTTTGCAGGACGCGATCATCGCGGCTGAGGGGGTACTCCTCCTGCATCCACATCAACCGATTGACGATCCCGCGGTGTTCGTTTACGACGCCCTTCGGCTTTCCGGTCGAACCCGAGGTGAAAATGACGTAGGCTCCGTTTCTCGAACCGGTGCCGTGGTCGAAATGGGCCCCATCCTCCTCTGCAATCTCTTCCCATTCCGCATCGATGAAAATCACGCGCGCGCTCGTCTTGGGCAGCCTGGCTTCCAGCCGTTTCTGAGCGACAATGACCCCGACGCGAGTGTCCTCCACCATGAACTGCAGACGTTCCAGGGGGTATTCCGGGTCGAGCGGAACATAGGCCCCTCCGGCCTTCAACACGCCGTAGATCCCGACGATCATCTCGAGCGACCGCTCCAGAAAAATCCCGACCATGGCCTCCGGCCCCACCCCGGCCCGCACGAGAAAGCGGCCCATTCGGTTGGCGCGTGCGTTGATCTCCTGGTAGGAGTACTCCGCATCGCCGATGACCAGTGCGGTCTCGTGCGGCGTGCGCGCAACCTGTCTTTCAAACATCGTCATCAGGGTCTGCTCGAGGTCATACGGTTTCTGAGTCGCGTTCCAGTCTCTTACGATCCGGCGCTCGTCGTCTTTCGGGAGCACCCGGTAACCCCAGGCAGGCCGGTCCTCGTGTTCCGAGAAATCTCTCAGCAGGGTTTCATAGCGCCGGCAGATGTCCGCTGCCGCAGCCTCCCCGAACCGGTCCGGATGGAAGTACCAGCGCACCAGCAGTTCGTCTTCGGAAAAGACGCTCAGGTGCAGCGGGAAATTGCTCTTTTCGATCAGCTGATAGTTGCGGCCCTGCCAGCGCGGGTCCTTCGCCCTCAGCGCGGTGATCGTCTCGCGGAAATCGTACACCACATAAGTTTCAAAAATCGGCGAAGCCGGCGGGAGACCGCTTTGCTGCTGAATGAGGTTCAACGGCGTCAGGTCGTAGGCCCGCTGTTCCAACTGCTGTTTCCGGATCTCCTTCAGAAGCCCGGTCAACCGGGTCTCATCCGTAACGTCGGCTGTGATCGGCAGGGTGTTCATGACAAGGCCGACCACGTTCTCCACCCCCTTGAACTCGCTGCGGCGGCAGTCTCGAACGGTGCCGAATACCACTTTTTCCTCTTGGGTCGATCTTGCCAGGAGAATCGCCCAGGCCGCCTGTGCCACATTCCCGAGGCTGACCCCGGCATTCCGGGCCAGGATGCGCAGCCTGCCGGTGGTCTCCTCGTCCAGTCGGAAATGATTCATCCCAACCCCGGAGGCCGGGCCGACCGCAACCGGAGCAGGATCCGAAAGCGGCAGCGGCCGGGCCGGCCCGACCCCACACAGCAGCCTGCGCCAATAGGCGACTCCACTGGAATGATCGAGCGTTCGAAGCCATAGAAGATAATCCATGTAGCTCACCGCCGCTTCGAGGGCATAGGGCCGGCCCTGCCCGATCGCGTCGTAGGCATGGAAGATGTCCTGAGTGACCCTGGTTCTTGATCGACCATCCAGGATGATGTGGTGATAGCTCCAAATCATTTTGAAGGTGTCCGGTCCGAGGCGGAACAGCGCAAACCGGCTCAGGGGGGGCGATGCAAGATCAAACCCCGCCCTTCGATCCGTGTCCAGGTAGTCTCGGAGAAGCCGGTCTTGCTCGACGGCCGGCAAGAGCGACCAGTCGTATTCGTGGATCTTGATGTCGGAAATCCGATGCAGCGTCTGATGCGGCTCGTCGTCGGATTCCCATCGGAACCCGATCTGAAAGGGTTCGTGGTGCCGGGCGACCTGATTGACGGCGGTCTGGAGCGCGGCGATGTCGACTCGTTCGTTCAGGTCGATCACGACCTGTTGGACGTATTCGCCGGAATGGTTGTTCGAAAGGTAGTGGAAGAGCATCCCCAACTGCATGGACGTGAGGGGGCGGCACGTGCCGTACTTCAGAGTTTGCATCGTCTCATCTCCCCGGCCGGTGACCGATTCGGGTGCGCTTGAGGACCGCTGTCGGGCCTATCGTTTCATGAGGATTCCATGACCGCACAGGTTGTAGATGTAGAACGCGTCGCCCAGATGCTTGCGCTCATCGACCAAATGGGTGATTCCGGAGCAGTGTCGGAAGCCGTAATCGTCGAACACCAGCACGCCGCCTGCCACCATTTTGTCCCAGATCCAATCGAGGATGTCCCTGCCGGACTCGTACAGGACGACGTCAATGTGGCAGAATCTGAACTTGGCATCCGTGACCAGGTGAGCCGTCTCCTCCGGAAAGATCCCCTTCAGCAGTTTGACGTTTTTCAAGGCCAGCTCTTGATGAACCAAATCGGATACGAGCGCTTCGGAGGTGTCTTTAAGCTCCCCACCCTTGAAAAACCAATCCTTCGGCCCCGGTTTCACGAGGCCCTCAAAGTTGTCGCAGAGGTACACGCTGTCTTGAATCCCGTTGATTTCGGCCGCCTTGGCGATCAGGCCGCCCGTTCCACCCCGCCAGACCCCGACCTCCATGAGCGCCCCCCCGCTCAGCTTGGCGCATTGTCCGACCATGCTCCAGAGGCCATAGCACATCAGGATGTTCACCATCGTGTGGCCCTTGATCTTTTCATAGACTTCCAGGAAGCCCGAATCCGCCAGCCATGGAGAGTAGGTCGCATTGGGTGTAATGGGCCCATAGGGGCCGTCGATCCGCTTCGCCCGGCAGTAGATCCTGTAGGCGAAATGGATCAGAAATCGCAGTGCGGCAGCATGGCCGGCGCTTCTGTCGATGTCGGGATTTCTCAGGATCCGCATACAGACAGTCTCCCCTGGGGCGAGGCTCTCCATTCGGAGGGCCGGAACTTCCCGCAGGCGGGTTCCAGCCAAACGGCTTGTCCGCGGGTTACCGTAGAACCTGTGCGTTGAAGGCCGGGGATCCTTTCAAGGGCGTAGCCTCTACGTGGATACTTATCCTTTACTACTCCTTGGGCTCGACACTTCCATCAGGTGCGCCATGTAGTTTCCCGGAGGAAATCCCTTATGTCGCGCTACAGCCGGAATCGGGGCCAGCATCGCCTAGGTCTACGCGGCCGACGGTCTGCATTTTGGTAGGGAATCCACCGGCATGCCAGTGGGATGAACCATGGCTATGCCAGTGATTGGTGCCGGAACAAAAATGGATCAGAACGCTCACCAGAGCCAAGAACCGGCGGATGAGCTTCAATATGAATGAATATCGTTGAAGCGCTATTCCTGTAGGAGCAAGCTCCTGCTTGCGATTCTTTCAGTTCCGAGGAGATCGGGAAGCAGGAGCTTGCTCCTACAGAAAACCACCAGGAGTCACTGCTCGATCGATCTTGCCACCTCCGGCGGCAAGCGGCCGGTGCTGACCTCCCTGAAAGGTGACAGGGTAGTCGGCACGACCCCCCCCTTCCAGGGGGGGGCCACCCGATACCACCAGGCTACTGGTGGGATTCATTATTCGGATCAATGATCGGTATCGAGTCTGTTCAGGTGGAAAGACGAAGACGGCTTCCATGTGAAATCGTCGTCTATCCCTCGCCAAGGAGAGATAACCATGAACAACAAGGCAAAATCACTCGCCACCCCCACCCACGTTGCTGGGGTACCTGAAAGCCGGAACGCCGGTCAGATCTGTGGAGACTTATCAGAGGAATCACGAACGGGCCGCTCATACCCCCAGTTCGTTGCAGAGGTTCAGGAACTCTTCCTTGAATTCGGGCAGCCTCGGCAATCCAAGCTCCTCCAATTCCGCGTTTTTCTTTTTGGCCGTCTTCGAACTCAGGTCGCTCAGGTAGTTGTCCTTGACCTCCCGGGCGGATTTGTACTCTTCATGGAACCGCCTCTTTTCGCTTTCGGTGCTCTTCTTGACGTCCTCGAATTTCTTTTTTTCTTCGCCTGAGAAATCATCTCCCGACTTCCGGAGGATCGGGTCAAAGGCCTTCTCGTCAAGGAAACGAACAAGCTTTTCTTTCTTTTCCTTATCCCCTGCCATGTTTACGCTCCTTCTGAGGATGGTCCTCCTTTTCGAAAGAGAACTCCCCTTCGATGTCTTTCCTTGAGCGTAGAAAAACCCGCTCATGAGGCAAATGGGGCCTGAGTCGTATTCAAGGAGTCTACAAATAGGGAGAAGCAGTGGGTCTGCTTCTGCGACAGGATGTTAATTCACGGCAGAAGAGACTCATGGAAGAGGGTAGGAGGAGTCTCTCTCTGGGAACGGCCCCTCTCCGATGCTGAACATGGAAATGGAACCATGCCCCCCATGGTGCCGACTCCCTCTTCATCCTATTCTCATTGCGCGGATTCTCCTCCCCGATCCGCCGGCCACTTCCGGGGGAACCCACTCGCGTGAAAAGAAAGTATTCCCTGAAGGCTGACTGCCTTTGTGCCGGAAATCCGGGACTCAGAATTGGTGGATGGCAATATCCAGGGCACCGAGTCGGCTTTCTGGGCTGCTGCGATATTCAAGCGTGAAGACCGTTCCAGCATTCATCAGCTCAACGACCGCCCTCTGAAGCGGAACCGCTGTTTGATCTTGAGCACGATTGCTGCAGCAAGGGTTACAAGCAAGGCGTCTACCAACCATCGCCAAAAAGCGTTTCCCGCGAGCGACCAGTCTTGTATAGCCATCGCCATCCCGGTGAGGCTCAGACTGGGTATCAGCGCCAGTGCGATCATCACTCCCGTCGTGAGCACTGAGCGTAGGCCGCACACCACGATCACGCCTGCGATGCTCGCAAAGGCGGAGATCAGAACCGAGGGCGCGTCGGTCGTCGACCAATACCGCACCCATTGCCGGGAGGTTAGTTCCAGTGGTGAACCGGGCTGAATCCACCAGAGTATGTGAGTGGTCAAGAAGGCAGCTGCAGCCATGGCCGCATAACCGGCGACCAACGAGAAGGCGCCCCCCCTGGCGATCCTCATCGGGCCGGCAACGAAGCCGAACGGAATACGCACGAACGGCTCAAACGCAGGGGCGATGATCATGGCCCCTATGACGACGTGCAGCTTGTCTGTCCACAGGCCGGCAGATGCGACAGCGCCGGCCAACGCCATTAAGATCATGTAGTTCTGCGTGACGTTTGTTTCATGCCGCAAGTGAAAGGCCGTTTCGTCCAGGGTTGTTTCGCTCGATTCCACGTCCAGTGCTTGCCGATGCGAGGGGGAGAGGATGCTCTTGGGCTCACTGGTGACGATCGAAGCCTGTTGGGCATCTTCAACCTCTGCAAGCAACTCGAAAATCTTTCGAGCGGTGTCGTTGGAAGCCTGGAGCTCCAGCACATCGCCGGGCGGGTCGATAGATGCACGACGATGCCTTGCAACCCCGCAAACCCCCGGGACTTGGTCAAGACGGATCAGCAGGCGATCGATCGCGTCCGGCTGAGCAGTTATCTGAATGGTCCTTGGCACGTGGCACTCCTGGGCGGGTGGATGGGGAACTGCACTGCGAAGTTTATTTACCACCCAATATGCACCCGCTGATGGATTTCCAGTATCAGGCCTTTCCTCCACTTGAAGACATGAACGGGCTTATTGTCTCTAGGTTTCCATATGATTTTCGTGTAGCGGCCCCAGATCATGTGGATTGCGAGAGGTTTTGGAGACGACTAAGACTAAACACCCATTTCCGGGAACGATGCTCTGAACTAGATTGGATGTCACCGTAGCGATATGTGCGGTAGAAGGAAAAAGTGGGGAGGAGATGCCCGTGAAAGAGAAAAAGGTGAATATCAACACCGCCGACGAGGCGGAATTGGAAAAGGTGAAAGGGGTAGGGAAAAACATTGCCAGGAGGATCGTTGAGTACAGGAAAGAGCACGGTCCTTTGCAGGGGTCCGAAGACTTGAGAGCCATTCTAGGAGAAGGGGCGACCTACAGTCGCCTGGAGGACAGCTTCGTTTTTGAAATGGATGAGTCGCTGATGAGCAAGAGGGAAGAAGCTTTCCTGAAGGAGGCCGCGTTAAGCAATTTCCTGGAGATCCGCATGGGAGAGATTGCCGCAGAAAAGGGCTCGACTCAAGAAGTGAAGGATATGGGAAGAAGGTTGAAGAAGGATCACTCTTCCTTCTTGAAGGAGATGAAACGCTTCGCCGAAGAGGAAGGCATCGGTATTCCGGAGAACATCGATGGGAAACATTCAAGATTGATCGAGAAGATTTCAAAAAGATCGGGAGAAGAGTTCGACCGCATGTTCGTGGAGACGATCGTCCAAGAGCATGAGAAAGAGGTGAAAAAATTCTCCGAAAAGTCAGAAGAGATTGAACACCCTCAGTTGCAGGAAATCGTTTCCAGGACGCTCCCAAAGCTCGAACAACATCTGGAACACGCGAGAAAAGTGAGGGAGCGTCTTCATCCGTGAAGATGAACAACGCCCGATGCGGGAAGGCTCTCTCGGGATCTCCCGCCTGAGGGGGAGGGGGCAGAGTACCCGGTTCCGCCGGGTCCTAAAACCTGCGATGAGCCATCCCATCGGTCGGAACGCGGTCATGATCGCCGTCCACACTTCGTATGAGGTGGCGGGCTGGGGTTCGTAACACGGGCGCTCTCTGAGAGCATAAAGGTATTTATGAATCGGGATGGTCGTATACTGGCGGAGACTGCGCAAGCGGATGCCCCTGTCAGATGAGCCGGGTTCTGTACCAGAAGAAGGGTTCACGGAGCTACTGCAGGAGCGCCTTGAGGAAAACCTCTTTCTTTTCTGCTTCCCGGTACGCCTCCCGGATAGGCTTCATGGGTCCATCGCGGCGGTATTCCGGGGATCGAGGATCAATCCCGTAAAGAATGGCCGCATTCCTGCCAAGTATCTTTTCTTTCACCCTGGATCTCGGCCCCCCGAGAGCGGAAAATCCAAGAGATCTCTGCATCTCCTCAGGAATCTCAATTCGGCGCAAGGCCTCGATCTGCCATTGCGGGGAGCCGTGATAGACCGAATCGGTCCCCCAGAGGATATGGTCTTCCCCCAGCCCCTTGATAAGAGTGCCCAGAATGGCCGCCGCCAGGCCGGGGTGGAGGACCGCCGTGACCCCGAATGTGGTCCCGATATCGGCATAGACGTTTTTCACTCCATGCTTTGCGGGAATCTCCGCCAAGTCGTCCACCCACGGGATGCGGCCGGTCTTTTCGAATTTCTTGAGGTACGAGCGAGGGACCCTCAAAGACGGCCTGAAGGCCGCATGATAGATGATGAAGTTAAGGCCCGGCCACTCCTTTGCAGCTTTGGGGACGTCGTCTACGCTCCCATACTTCCAGTTGGCGAAATCCTTTAAAAAATTGAGGGGCATGAGCCCCTTGTGAATGCACACGTTCCGTATCCCCGCCTTCTCGAACTTTTCATACGCCGGGTACAGCAGTTCTTCGTCGTCGAGCCGATAAGGATGGCGGCTGAAGTGGAAGGGGTCTCCCACCGGGTACCCCTTCCAGGCGGCAGGTTTGAGTTCGGTTACCAGTCGGTCGATTTCATCCATCCAGCCCCGGTATCCGGGAGTGAACATCGCGTGAGTCAGAAGCTTTCGCGAGCTGCATGCTTCGTTGATCTTCCGGGCGCCCGCGGCGATCTGCTCGTTCGAGAGGAACCAGTCGCGAAGCTTGTCCGCTGTGGCGCTTGTCAGGATCCCGACCTTGGTGTCGCTTTCCAGGAAAACCTCTTTGAAGAAATTGTGGATCCGGAGATTGCTCATCCGCAGCTTCTCTCCCTTGAGCTCGGGGTTCAACCGCATCTTTGCGTGCTCGCGCAGGAGGAGGACATCCTTTCTCCGGTACCTGTCATGAACGAAATGGAGCTGATCGTCAAAAACGAACTGGTCTGCAAGAACTCCGGCCCGCTTCCTGCTCTCATCCGGATCGGAGAGCTCGACCTTATCCACACGGAAATGGGGGCCGTAGACCATGTTCATGGCCGTAAATGCGGCCGGCAGGCCGGAAGCGCTCCTCAGGTACTGCCTCCCGTCCATCCGTTTTGGACGGCCGAACCTCTCGGCCAGCTCCAATATCGCACAATGGACCCGTCGCTGCTCTGGCGTGGGGGGAGGAGGATCGAACTCGCCGTTGGAGAGAGCCTGGGTGGGCATTGGCATGGGGCCGTGCGGATTCATGAGAACCTCCGAAATAGATAGTTTGTGAAGTAGATAATCACGGCGCGGAGCGGATTCAAACCGCGCAAAAAGGCGGTCAGCCGCTCTTCTTTTCACGGTCCTGTTCCCCGGGTTACCTCAGCGCTCAAAGGCGGGGCCTACTCTCGGGGAAGGGTTAAAAGCAGTCGACTCCCCCATTGTATGAGGTTCGCATTCGGGCATTAATCTTGGTGGTATGCCGCATCTTTCAAAGGAGGATTTTGGGATGGCCAGAGGTGTCGGCGGGCATGGACCCGCAAATATCATGAAGCACATGAAGGGGATCGACTTCCCCGCCAACAAAAAGAAGTTGATCGAGCATGCCAAGGAGGCTCCGGGTCCGGACACTCAAGACGTACTGGAGATCCTCGAGCAGATTGCAGACAAGACCTACAAAACGCCGGCTGAAGTGATGAAAGAAGTCGGGCGGGTAGAGTAGGGTTCCAGAGAACGTGCCCGAGAATGAATCAGGTTGAAAGTTGAACACAAGACTATCGGTGCTCTGGCACTGGATGCGCTCCGGCTTCTGGTTTGTTCCTTCGCTGATGTTTGGTTTTACGATCCTCCTCTCTTTCATCCTGCTTCAGATCGATGACTCGCTGCAGGGCTCCGATCGTCTAAGGAGGTGGTGGATCTACGGCGGCAGCCTGGAAGGGGCGAGGTTGATCCTTTCCACCATCGCAGCATCCATGGCCACCATAGCGGGTGTAGTCTTTTCCGTTACGATCGTGGTCCTTTCGCTTGCATCGTCCCAGTTCGGCCCCAGGATGATCTGGAATTTCATGCATGATATCCGGAACCAGGTTGTCCTCGGAACATTTACCTCGACCTTTCTTTATTCGATATTGATACTAGGCCGGATTCACGGTTCCGACGGGGACATTTCCGTACCTCAGGTTTGCATTACCTTCGGCATCGTCCTGGGTATCGGTAACCTCGGGGTGCTGATCTTCTTTATCCACCACATCTCTTCTTCGATTCACGCCAACAGTGTCGCCGCCTCGGTCTGGCGGGATCTGCAGGGGTCCATAGCTCGGATCTTCCCGGAGGGAATCGGCTACGAGGAAAGTCCGGTCTCGCGAAAGGAAGGTAACCTGGTGCCGCAAAGCTCCGACCTGCCCGCCCGTGAGGTCCGGGCCGAACAGAGTGGCTACCTCGAAGCAGTTAATCCTGACGGGCTCCTGCGCACCGCCGAAGAGCATGATCTTCTCCTGCGCCTGGAGTTTCGTCCGGGCCGCTTCGTGGTGAGGGGGAGCACTCTTTTAAGGGCTTGGCCGAAGGAGAGGGTCGATGAGAAGGTTATCGGGAGGCTGAGGCGCTGTTTCATCCTGGGAAGCCAGCGAACGCTTGAGCAGGACGTCGAGTTCACAATAGACCAGCTGGTCGAGATCGCAGTGAGGTCCTTGTCTCCCGGGATCAACGATCCATTCACCGCAATTTCCTGCATCGATTGGCTCGGGGTGGGGCTGTCCGAACTGGCGGAGAGGGAGATCTCTTCCCCATACTACCTGCACGAGCAATCGGGAAAGGTTCGGGTCATCATTCCCCGGACCACCTTCTCCGGCTGCATGGATGCCGCATTCAACCTGATCAGGCAATACTCCCGAAGGAGCCCTGCGGTTACGATTCGCCTCCTTGAATCCTTTGCCGTGATTGCCGCCCATGTGCGAAACAGTGAAGATGCGTCCACCGTCAAGAAACATGCCTTGATGGTCAAGCGCAACAGCGAAGAAGGACAGGATGAATTCGACCGGAAGGATATCGATGAACGATATTCCCTCGTCAGCGCCATTCTCGACGGTAGAACGATCGAATAGGGTGCTGGTGAAGGACAGGGGAGCCGGTGAAATGTTTCCGATCACCCGCATCGGTCCCTTGCACTTGGGGCAGGCGAGGGGGGTCCACCTCATAGATCTTCTGTATCAGCCTTGCCCAGAACGCACGATCGAAGTCCCCGCAGACAGCATCAACCGGGGTTTTGTGACTTTCAGTGGCCCGGCTGGCTGCCATGGCTCCTCACCCATCGCATAGAGGGTCTGGAACAGTACGGGGAGATCATACGGCTCCTGACCTTAAGCCAGGCATGCCATAAAGGTCTACGTGAACGTGAGGTGACGAACAAGGAAGGCTCAATACCGGTTTCTGCTGAACGGTCGCTTGGACTTCTTTGAGCGCTTTGCGCCTGAATCGGCCGGAACAACCCTGATGTTCCGCCCATCCACCAGTTTCCCGTTCAGACTCTTGATGGCCCGGTCGGCTTCCGAGTTGTTCGGCATTTCCACAAACCCGAAGCCCTTGGATTGCCCGGTCGTCCGATCCGATATGATCTTGACGCTCTCCAGCGTTCCGAATTCGGAGAACAGCGTTTTCAGGCTCTCTTCAGTCACACTGTTGGGGAGCTGGCCGACATAGATGTTCATGAGATCTCCTTTACTTAACCAAAGAATGGGCTTTCAAAAGAAAGGGCATCCATCAAACATCCGATGGATGCCCTCCGTTCAATCGGCGATCGCGACTAGACGACCGTGACGTTCGCTGCAGCGGGGCCTTTCTTCCCTTTCTCGATCTCAAAGGTCACCTTGTCCCCCTCTTTGAGGGACTTGAACCCGCTGCCATTGATAGCGGTGTGATGGACAAATACATCAGGACCGCCTTCCTGCTGAATAAAGCCAAAGCCCTTTTGGTCGTTAAACCACTTGACCGTCCCATTCGCCATTGGTGACATCCTCCTTCAAAAGGTTACGTATTCCAGTCCAGGAAATTCCAGGTTCGGACAGGTTGCCACTGCTGGCCAATGGACCTTCCTCTCCAAAACGAACCGGCTCGCCCAAAGGCGAGCCAGAAAGAATACTACCCCTCCTGCATCGGAGAGTCAAGCTATTCCTTGGACATGTACGTCTTTTTGCCCCCCGTCATGAACACGAGCTCATCCATTAGACACCCCATCTCATCGGCCTCCTGGTTCATTTCCGCGGCTGCGGTGGCGGCTACTTCGGCGCCTCCTGTCCCCCGTCCCCGACCTTTTCAACCCGGCACATGAAGGTGCGCCCCGAAGGAGCGCCGGTCATGGGGTTGCGCCGATCGTCGTCGGTCAGGAGGTTCAGGCTGGACTCGGGACGGTAATCCCCCCAGCCCCAGGCGATCCGTATGACGCCGGGACGGATGACATCCAAGACGTTGGCCTTCATGCGGATGCGGCCCCGCGGCGACTCGACCGAGACCTGGTCCCCCGTTCCGATTCCGAGCCGCCGTGCATCCGCGGGGTGGATATCGATCGCGCAGCCCTTCTCCTTCTGCAGGAGCGAAGGGATTACCCTGTACTGGGAGTTGACGAAGCGGTTGGTTCGGGCCCCGCTGATGCCGATGAGCGGGTAGCTGTCCTCCTGGTCCGTGAAACTGAGGGGCGCCCGCAGAAATCCGTGCAGATAGGGAACCGGATCGTGGCCATGACCCTGCAACGGCGCTGAGTGGAATTCGACTTTTCCGCTGCGGGTCCTGAAGCCTTCGGTCTGGAACTTCCTGTGCATCACGACTCCTGCTGCGACCCCGCCGGGGCTTTCCCGCACCATGGCCACGGTGACTCCGCTCGGTTCGAGCTGGTAGTCAATGGCTTCTTCCGCTGTGTTCCATGGGAAGTCGTCCTCCAGGCCGAGTCTGCGGCCCAGGTCGAAGATGATCTTCCACGTGGGCCTGCTCTCGCCCAGGGGTTCCATCACCTGTTCCTGGATCCTCACAGGGCTGCAACGGATACCGGCGCGGTTGAGCTGGGTGGTCTCAAAGCAGGTGGCTGCAGGAAGGATCACGTCCGCCATTTGCGCGGTCCGGGTCATGAAGAGGTCGCTCACGACGAGAAAATCGACCTTTTCAAGTGCTCTTCTGGCGCGGCCTGCGTCCATGAAGGTGACGAGGGGGTTCCCGGATTGGACGATCAGGGCTTTGATCGGGTAAGGCTTCTCGTCCAGAACGGCATCGATCACGCAGGATTGCACCTGATGACCCCAGGTGGCGTGAAAGCGGTTGAACAAGGGGTAGTCCGCAGTGACCGGCTCGACGTCGTCGGGGAGACGCTCGCGCAGCTGGATGTTCCGGGTCGGCACCGGCTGAGGGACAAGGTCGCCCCCGGGGACGTCCAGGTTTCCGGTCAGTGCGCGCAGCATGGCCACAGCCCGCGTTGCGTCGAAGGAGTCGAGCTGCATGTCGAGCCCGTTGCCGTCGACGATGCAGGCCGGGCGGACGGTTGCGTAGGTCGTGACCGCCTCCCTGACCAACTCGGGGTCCAGCCAGATCTCGGGCGCTATCCGATCGATCGGGAACTTCCGCGCAGACTCTTTCAGCTGTTCAAAACCAATGGTCCATCGTTCTACGAAGTCCGCATCGTACAGGTGACGGGATATGATCTCGTTGACCATCGCCATCGCCAGCAGGCCGTCATGGGCCGGCTTGATCTGGAGCCAGATATCGGCCATCTCCGCGAATCGGGTTCTCACAGGATCGACGACGATCAGCTTGGCGCCGTTTCTCTTCGCGTGAAGAATGGACTCTGCGGCGCCGAGCGCCGTGTCGAGGTCGTTTTTTCCCCAGATCAGGATGCACCGGGAATGGACCGCATCGGGCATGGTCATGGCCCCGTACACGGTGGTATGTGCAAAATCGCGACCGACAAAGCAGACCGACCCGTTACCGACACAGTTGGGCGACCCGAATGCGCTCATCAACCGGTTGGCATAGTCCCAAGGGGCACCCCAGTCCGCCGCCATGCCTCTCAGCCAGCATACGGATTGAGCGCCGTACTCCCTCTTGTACGAGAGAAGGCGGTCGGCGACCACCTCCAGGGCTTCGTCCCAGGAGGTTTGACGGAAACCATCTCCGGATGATCGGACGAGGGGGTGAAGGATCCGAAGTGGGGAATAGATCAGATCTGCTGCCGCTTCCAACTTGGGGCAGACCAGCCGCTCTTGGACCGGAAGGGGGGATTTTCTTGCGGCATGTACGAACCTTCCCTCCTCTGTTTCCACCTCGATGGGACAGCAGGCGGAGCAGAGACGGCAGACAGAATGGGTCTTCATGAGAAACCTCTCTTTCTATGCAGGGACCGGAGTATCACCGGACGGCTTTGAGGTAGCAACTCCTGATCTGCTCGAAGTGGTTGGCATGGGTGCGGATCTTCCACCAAACCCGACCCTCCGTCTCAATGGTCCAACCCGGTTGAAGGAGACCGCCCTCCCCGGCCAGGATTCGCAGCAGGTGCTCGTGGCCACGGGAGGTATACGACCCCTCCTTTTGTCCGCCAAGCCAGTTGCCCTCAGGGGCCGCCTCTTCGGACCAGGAGAACGGGTCGGAGATCAGGAACTGCGCGCTTTTGCGACGCGTCACCCGATCCGCTTCCATCAGATGCTTCATGGGCATGGGGACCTTGTCGATCAGGTTCAGGGAGGAGATGGAGGATGCGGTATTCGCCTTCAAGGGGAGCGCCAGCGCGTCGGCAACGATGAACTCGGCCTTGTGGCTTGGCCATTCAGCGGGAAGCACGAACTCGACCGTACGGGTCAGATGCCCCTCCTCCTTGAGAGTGATGTCCATACGGCGATGCAGCATGAGTTCCCTTGCCGCCTGAACAAATGCCCGGGAGGTATCAAGCCCGATCACGAAATCGGATTTCTTCGTCATCTCGAACGCGTGGCGGCCTACGGCACAACCGGCATCGATACAGATGCCGTCGTGGGGCGTCATGAGTCCAGCCCATACCTGATAGGCCTCGGAAGCATTCTCCTCTTTCAGGAGATCGCAGTAGTGGCTCCACAAGTAGGAT
The DNA here is from genome assembly GCA_020060215.1 of Deltaproteobacteria bacterium. The sequence continues at coordinate 36,834 of JAGVAP010000057.1, forward strand.
GAAACCACGGGGGGCGTCTCGTACTTGTTGCCCTCGAAGCTCCGTCTCGATGGGTGCGCCGGGTCGAGCACCGCGATCCCTTGGCGGATGGGAAAATCCCCGGCACAGGATGAACAGCGCAGTCTGCCGGTGACAATATCGTCTCCCTGCAGTTCCTCGATCTGTGCGATCAGGCCTTTTTCTTCCGGGAGGCACACCGGGCAAGCGAGGATATCGAGCAATGTTCTTTTCATCGTTCTCTCTCCGGGACAGCGAGATTGGATCCATACCGATCGTTCAGCGTCTTTACGAGGGCCGCTACCCTGGGGCTTATCCCTGTCGATCTTTGAGAATATAATTTGGAATTATCCAAAATCCAGTTTCTTTCTGAGACGCCACTCCAAGTCCGGCCTAACGAGCTCACTTCCCCACAGGCAACCCGGCCTTCACCGCCCACTCGGACCAGCCCGCGTCATCCCGGGCTGCCGCAAGCACAAACCCCGGTCAAGGCACCGGGGAGCCGGCCACGGGCGGGGTCGCCTTGACTTTCCCGTTTCCGTATTCATATTAGGCCAATCATTTTCATAGGGGCCGACCGACACTGATCAAGCGAAAGGAGACTGAACGATGGCTTACACCTGCAAGAACTGTGGTGCGGTAGCGAACGATCCGGGTCACTTGTGCAACCCCTGCGGCGATGAGAGCAAGTGCTCCTTCTGCGGGGCCTCGGCCGCCGATCCGAAGCACATGTGCAAAGACAAACTCGCGGCGATGAAATACGTGTGCCAGGGGTGCGGAAGGGTCGCCATGGAGAAAGAGCATCTCTGCAACCCTTCCGCGATCGCCTGAGCGGCAGGAACCTTTTGGGGCGGCATGGAAGTGCCGCCTTTTTTCATGGCAAGCGCTCGACGGATACTTGAAAGGCAGTGGCTCCATGCGGGGCTCCTGGCCGGGCTTCTCGCAGGCATGGCGCTGGTCGGCGAATCGGACCGGGTCAGGAGCGGAGAGCTCTGGGGGATCGCGACTCCGGCGTGGCTGTGGCTATCGGTCGCGATCGCCGTCATCCACCAGGTCTTCGTCTGGTTCTGCTGGCGCACCCAGCTGCACGGCTCCCTGCTCACCCGGATCCTTGGGGATCTGGGGTTTCCCCTGTACGCCTTCGGCTTCTCGGCCCTGGGCATCTCCAGGGTAGTCTTGGTCTTTCTCCTGGCGGTTTCGAACCGGAACACGCTGCCGATGGACCTCGCCGTTCTCAGGATCCTTGCCATCCTTGCGGCGATTCCGGCGGTCTATCTCTTCTATTCGGTGAAGCGCTATTTCGGCTTCAGGCGCGCCTTCGGGATCGACCACTTCGACGAAGTTTATCGGACCCTGCCTTTTGTCCGGAAGGGCATCTTTCGCTTTACCCGCAACGGCATGTATACTTATGGCTTCCTCATCCTGTGGGTTCCCGCCCTCTGGTGGGCGTCACTGGGAGCATTGTGCGCCGCCCTGTTCAACCACCTCTATGTCTGGGTCCACTACTACTCGACCGAGCTTCCGGACATGAAGCGCATCTACGGCCAAGCGCGGGCTGTTGAGCAGAAATGATTCGTAGAACGATTCCCAATGGGGTTTCCTGTAGGATGGGTGGCGCGGAGGGAAACTTATCGGTCTTGTGGTTTTTGGGCATGCCCGGTCGTTCGAATCGATGGGTTTCGCTCCGCTCCACCCATCCTACGATGCTGTGCTAGTGGTGTTGGTGATGGAGTAGTAGAGTGCTGGAAGGACCTGGCAGGCTGCTGAAAGGGCCTTTTTCGCCAGCCCGGTGAAAACCGTGGATTCAGAAGCACATGAAATCCCTGGGTTCCGGCTTCCGCCGCAATCACGACGAAAGCGCCTGGGGCAGTTTTTCAGCAACCTGATAGAGGAGGATGAAGACTGAAACGAGGATCAAGAAGATCGGCCGATGAAAGGATGGGTCATGGTGGAGCAGGACGGGTTCCGGGCGGAGCATGAACCGGTCGGATGGCTGAACCAGGCCAGGGAATTCGCCAGTGCTCTGCCGCCCAAGTGAACCCTCGTCGCGGGTCAATTCTCCTTTTCAACGCACTCCGTCAGCCTTTCCTGAAAATCGGGGAGCGCCGCCGCAATCCGGACCCATGCCGGCAGCATGGGGATCCCTACCGGGTCCTTGATGAATTCGACCACGGCCGCCCGCAGCGCGCCGACGAAGGCCTCCACTGCTTCGATCTCCTCGTGTCGGTCATAAGAAAGACCGTTCAGCAAGGCCAGGGCATGGTATTTCTCGATGGCGACCCTCGCCTCCTGGATGTAAGCGGTTTGTACCGTTCTGAAGAATCCACTGCTCATGACCATCCCGTCCTGGGTCAGCACCCGGAACAGCGCCTTGGCGATATCCCCGGCCATGCGGATGAGCCCCTCCCCGGGCCGGCTCTTCTCCATGACCTGATGTTTGTGCTCGTAGCGCTCGGCCAGCTCCACCTGACAGACGCGGTTCACACTGGCCCGCTGGTAGACCTCGCTCAGCAGGGAGACTTCGAGACCCCAGGTGGGGGAAATGCGGATCCCTCTTGCCAGGCTCGCGATCATGGCAAATTCGCCCGAGAGGGCATACCGGAATCCGTCCAGATAGGAGAGGAACGGGTTGAATCCGATGATGCGCCTCAGTGTCCGGATCAGCGGGGTGTAGAAGAGCCTCGTGACCCTGCCGTACATCTTCCCTTCGACCCTGCAGTAATAGCCCTTGCTGAACTCGAACTCCGTGGCCCGGTGGACCACGGGATAGAGGAGCCGGGCCAGCATTTCCCGGTTGTAGTTCAGGATGTCGCAATCGTGCAGGGCCAGGGCATGCAGATCCTGCTCCGCCAGGATGTATCCCATGGCCATCCATACGGAGCGGCCTTTCCCCGGGAAATCCAGCTGGAAGTCGGACTTCATCAGATCACGGTACAGCCCCTTCACCGCCGGCCCGTCGTGCCAGATCACCCGCACCTCCGTAGGCAGTTCGGACATCAGCCTCTTGGCCCTTTGAAAATCCGTTCTCCCGGCCCTGTCCAGAGACAGGACGATTCGGTGCAGGTAGGGGACCTTCTTCAGCTCGCCGATGATCCTGGGCATGGACGGCGTCTCGAACTCGGAAAACAGGGCGGGGAGGAGGAGTACGATCTTTCTGCTCTTGCTCAGGTGGCGCAACTCCTCTTCGATCTCCTCCGTCGGCCTGTCACACAGCTTCTGAAGGGTCGTGATCATCCCGTGCTGCCAGAAATCGTTCATCTACCCCTCCTTTTTCCATAGGGAGAGGAGGTACTCCTTTGCCTCCTCAAAGGCCGTCGCATTCATTTCAAACCGTCTCTCCGCCTCCTCCGGGCTCAGGTCCTTCAACTCGTTCACCAGGGAGGCGACCCGGGCATTGTAGAGGGGAACCATGGTATCGAGCACCTTGAACCGCTGCCGGGGCGTGGAGCGGAAGGCCCCTGCATAGCCGTAGACGATGCGAACCCACGTATCCAGCGGAAGGAGGAATCTGTCCTTCTTGTTCACGCCATGCAGGGACCGGATGACATCCATGTCTCTTTTTTCAAGGAGCCGCTGCCAGAGGGTATGGAAATTCCGGTAACCCACATGGAAGTATTCGATGAGACCTTCCGTGTCGATCTCGAAGGCCGCCGGATCCTGGACGATCTCTTCGCCCAGGATCGGCACGTCCTCCGAACCCCGCACCTTCTGCCAGTAATCCTCGTGCCGCTCCATGAGCTGGAAGATGGTTCCGACCACCTGCCTGAACATGGGTCCCAGATCGGCGGCAGGATCTTTTTCGCCGTGGACCTTGATCCCGAGCCTGGCCTGGCAGATCCTGAAGCCGTGGACGATGGCGGTGGTGGTCATCCAGATGTCGATCCCGAACCTGGCTGCGTCCGTTTCCCAGACGTCCTGATCCATGAACAGCTTGATCAGTCGCTTGGAGATCCCGAAGTCCCCCCCGATCGGCTGGCGGATGCGGAGCCCGTAAAGCGCCCTGGTGAGGTTGTACGCGACGGTGTTCGTGATGGTGCCGTCCAGCTTGAAGCGCCGATAATAGGGGGCTACCAGGTCGTAACCGTCCATGACAGGCTCGATCACGTTCCTGACCCACTCGGGCTTGATGGAAACGAGGTCTGAATCAAAGACGGCGACGGCTTTCGCATGGAGAAATTCCGCCACCTCGAAAACGGCCCTCAGGCCGGAGCCCTTGCCGGGGATGCCCCGATAGATGGTGACGATCTTTTCGATGTTGTACGAATGGATCTGAACCAGGTTGGCGATCTCTCTGGAATCATCCGTCGATCCGCCGTCGGAGACCATGATGACGGCCTTGGAATCGCCGTAATACCTGCTCAGTCCTTCGGCCACCGACTGGATGACGTGGACGATACTCGAGCCGCTGAAATAGGAGGGTATCCCGATGACGATATCAGCAAAGCGAAGCCGCTCGATCGTTTTCCTGACGTGTTCCCTGATGGCCGTTGAAAATCTCGGTTCAGAATGCATCGGCTTTCCTTCCCCATGATCTCCGATTGGATACGAATCGCGGAGTAGCAATGGTTTTCGCTGTCTTGACCCCAGTCCGAGTAGATGGGTTTCGCTCCGCCCATCCTGCAGGTATTCGTCGGCGGTGCGATCGAAAGGCCGACCGGTCATCCATTCCCCCGGAGCAAGCCCCTGCTTGCGGTTCATTCGGTGCCGGGGAAGATCGCAAGCGGAGCTTGCTCCTACAGCAGACCACGAGAGCCGAAAAGCCTGCACTCGCTGATCGCCTACGTCACTCCGGCACACTGAAGAGCGGCCTCCAACCCCTCCTTCCAGCCGCGGCTCCCCGGGAAACGGGGTCTGAGCAGGCCCGGGATCTCCGGATCCTCCATGGATCCGTCCTGGGGAGGAATCAGGACCGGGATGTCGACCCTGTGGAGCATGGGAAGGTCGTTGGCACTGTCTCCGAGGCCCACCGTCAAGGGAGGGCGGCACCCCTCTTCGGAGTACAACATCAGGACACGCTCCACGGCCTTTCCTTTGTCCTGCCCAAACATCATCAGGTGGTGGAATCGCCCCCCCTTCACCACGTTCAGCCCCTCATTCCAGGCCAACTCCCGGAGCAGCGGCAGCTGCCCCGGGTCGTCGAGAAGGACAGGCTCCGTAAACTCCCTCTGCTTGGCCAGTAAGGCCTTTTCCACAGGCAGGCCGGTGATCGTGGAGACCCCCTCCGCCGAGAGGTCCCCGAACCCCGTGAGCGGCACCTGGGACCTGATCTTTTGCACAAAAGCCCGGATCGTCCGGTAGGGTTTCCCCAGGGTAATCACCAGGTAGGACGGCCTTTCAGCTGGGCCGGCGGTTTCGCCGTCTCCCAGGGGGAAGAATATGGCGCCCCCGTTCTCGACAATGAAGGGGCCCTGGATCCCGAGCTCCTGCTGGAGCCTTTCCACCTCGCTTCTGGTCTTGCTCGTCGTGAAGATGAGCGGTATGCGCTCTTTTTGGATCCTGCGCAAAGCCGGCGCGGCGTGCACGCAGGAGTAATCCTGGTCGAGAAGGCTTCCGTCCAGATCGGTGAAGACCAGGACAGGAGATCGACCCGTTTGCATGAGATCCCCCCTTCCTCTGGCAAGCTCAAGTTAACAGCCGTTAACCTACCACAGAAGTCCTCCTCTTGTCAAACGATTCCATCGGGCGGATCCAGGTATCATCCTGTAACCACCCACAAAACCACGATTTTCCCCCAGGCGTCTTTTTTTTGTCCTTCCCTTGCTTTTGGATTGCCTCCCTCGTCAATTGTTGTCATCGTAAGGATCGATTCGGGGGAGATGAATCGGTACGGAATCGGAGAGACATTCCCTATGAGCGGGTTTCATTCAAGAAAGATCCGGGCTTCTTGCCTGATCCTGGCAGGAGGACAAGGCAGGCGGCTGACGCCCGACAAGCCCCTGCTGGAAATCAACCGGAGGTCGATCATCGAAAGGACGGCGGGCGTGGCGGTTTCCCTGTTCGAAGAAGTGCTTCTGGTCACCAATACACCGCAGAAATACGGCTTCCTCATCCTGCCCCTGGTAACCGACGAGCGCAACGGCTGCGGTCCCCTGATGGGAATCTACAGCGGGCTTCGCAGGATCAGGCACGAAGTGGCTTTTGTTTGCGCAGCGGATATGCCTTTTCTGAACGAAGGGGTGATCCGGTCCCAGTTCCTCGAACTCGGCTCGTTCGAGATCGTGGTCCCCTGCCCGAGGGGAAAGCCCGAGTTCCTGCACGCCTTCTACAGCAAAAGGTGCCTGCCCGCCATGCGGGAAAGCCTGGATGCCGATCTCTTCAAGATCGAACCGCTGACAAGGTGCTGCAAGACACTTCAGTTGAACCATGACTGGTTCGCCCGCCGTGGATTGACGGGACAGATGGATCTCGCCTTTGCGAACATCAACACGATAGGGGACTATCGCCGCTGGCTCGGTCCGGGGGAGGAGGGGAAAGGGCCGGAGGAGATCGGGGCCTTGAGGCTGAAGAGTCCCGCTACCGGCGCGGACGCGCTGAACGCCGTTTCGCCCGAAGTCCTGGAGGAGATTCGCCGGACCTTGGTCGAGCAGGAGACCGCCTATCATCGAGAGTCGGCGGAAGAGACGTTCTCAAGCCTTTGGGCCCACAGCTCCCGGGTCGGTCGAATCGCCCTCCGGATCGCAAGGAAAGAGGGGCTGGAGGAAGGACCGGCCCTGCTCGCGGGCCTGTTGCACGACCTCGGAAAGTTCGCTCAGGGAATCTATCATGAAGATGACATCCCGGAGGAGAGAAATGCCGTCCGGATCGCGGAACGGATCCTTTCAGGAACAGCCTATGAGAGGTGGATCCCGGTCATCGGCGAGGCCATCCTTTCCACGTACCTGGAGGGTGAGGCGACCAGTGATATCGGTCGAGTGGTGTACGATGCCGATTGTCTCGACAAGCTGGGAAACATGGGGGTGGCCCAGTTCTTCACCAAGAAGGCGCTGCGGCGGCAGTATCTGGACGACGATGTCATGATCCGGATCAGTGTCGAGCTGACCTATGCCCATCACGCCCCGGATACCCTGAAGACGGCCACCGGCAGATCCCTCGCAAGGGGGCGGAGCCTCAGGACCCGCAGGTTCTACGACGAGCTCCTGGAGGAATGGGAGGAGCTGGGAGTCGGCGCCTTCAACATCCTCGAGGAGGAGATCGCGGGCATCCACTGCATCCTCGTGGTCCCCTGTGCGTGCCCCTGCGGCGGCCGGCTCGAACTCGAATCCGACATCCTGGATTCCGTCAAGTGCAGGTCGGTCGTCGTGAAGGTTCGATGTGAGGAGTGTCGAAAAAAGATCGAGTTTTCCTTCTGTCTCCCGAACGTCAAGGGTCTGCCCCGGAGACGGACGTGCCGGTGATCGTTCGCCGTCAGTTTTGCTCGGCCGGCTCATCGACGGGAAGCTGCTTTCCAAGATGCTTCTTCAGGCGATGCCGCAGTGTATTTCGGCTGATGCCGAGCATTCCCGCTGCCTTGACCTGGTTGTTCCCGCATTCTTCGAGCGCCTTGAGGATGATCGTCTCTTCCACCATTTCAATGATGTTGGCATGGATGCCCTGCTTTGAAAGACGCAGGATGTCGGGCAGGACCGCTTGCAGTTTCTCTCTCAGGCTGTCCATCAATTGCTCATGATTCAATGGTTGGGGGAGGTGCTCTTTCCGGCCGTCCGGCAGCTGGATGTGCTCTTCCGTGAGAATATCGCCGGTGCACAGGAGAATGGCCCTGCGGATACAGTTTTCCAGCTCGCGAATGTTGCCCGGCCAGGGATAGGCGCAGAACTGCTCCAGCACGGCCTCGGAGACATGCCGGATGGGTTTGTCATATTCTGCCCCGAATCGCGCGATGAAGTACTCCGTCAGTTCCGGGATATCCTCGGCCCGTTTCCTCAACGGCGGAAGCTCGATGGTGATCACCTTCAACCGCCAGTACAGATCTTCCCTGAACAGGCCGTTCCGGACGGCCGAAGCCAGATCCTTGTTGGTGGCGGCGATGATGCGGACATCGATCCTGATCGGTCCCCTGCCGCCGAGCCTCTCGAACTCGCCCTCCTGCAGGACCCGGAGCAATTTGGCCTGCAGCGCCATGGACATATCGCCGATCTCATCCAGGAAGCAGGTACCGCCGTCGCATCGTTCGATCTTGCCGATCCGGGTCTGGTGCGCCCCGGTGAAGGCGCCCCGCTCATAGCCGAACAGCTCGCTCTCGAAGAGCTGTTCCGGGATGGCGGCGCAATTGATGGCGAGAAAGGGCCTGTCCTTTCTCCGGCTGTGATGATAGATGGCCCTGGCCGCCAGCTCCTTGCCTGTGCCGCTTTCGCCGGTGAGCAGGACCGCCACATCCTTCTCGGCGATCTGGCCGATGGTCTTGTAGACGGCCTCCATCTTCCTGCTCCGGCCGACCATCTTCAAGGTCCCCTTGGGCGGGGCCGCCTTCACGGTCGAGACGGAATCGGGCAGGCAGACGATCTCCTTCATCCGGCGATTCAGATCCAGGGCCTCGCTGACCACACGGCTGAGCTCCTGCCTTTCGAACGGTTTGCTCAGATAATCATACGCCCCCCTCTTCATGGCTTCGATGGCCGTGTCGGTGTTGCCGTATGCGGTCATGATGATGATCGGCGTCTTGACCTGGCCTTCCCGGATCTTCGTCAGCGTCTCCAGCCCGTTCATCCCCGGCATCTTGTAGTCCAGCAGGATCAGATCAAAGCCTTCTTCGCCGACGGTTCTGATGGCGTGTTCGCCGCTCAGGCAGATGGTCACCGAG
>JAGVAP010000069.1 GCA_020060215.1 Deltaproteobacteria bacterium
AAACCTGCCGGTTGGGGGTTTTCCCGATTCACCAGCAGGCGTCAGATGCAAGGCGCCCGACAGCCCGAGGAGCGAGTCGTACAGGCCGGTACGTCGCAGCGACGAGGGACGAGGGCAACGCCGCAGATGATGCTTGATGGTGAATCGGGGAGGTGCAGCGTTCCCGGTTCATTGGGATCATTCGATTTGCCTCGGCTTCGAAAGTCATTCCGTCAGCACTGCATCGACCGCAGCTTTGATCTCCTGAATGGTCAGGCGCTCGCCCGTCAATCGCTTTACTTCAACGCCGCCCTTGTACAGGAGAAAGGTCGGCAGGCTCATGACCCGAAGCTTCGCGCAGAGCATCCGGTTCTCCGCCGCATTGAGTTTGGCCACCTTGAGCTTCCCGCCGTACTCCCGCTCCAGCTCCTCCACCGGCTTCATCAGGGAAAGGCACGGCACGCAGCGGGGGCCCCAGAAATCCACCAGGACCGGTCTGTCCGATCCATTCACCTCGACTTCATAGCTGTCTCTCGTCAGTTCAACCGCCATATCTATTTTCCTCCATGGTTCCTTTCAAGCAGGAGCGATATCCCGTCGGCGAGCTGGGTCATGCGGCCCAGGAAAAGGCTCCCCTTGGCCAGGAACAGAGCCCTTTCCATTTCACCGGCCTTCATCTTCCTGACGGCGTGCCCCAGGACCGGCACGGCGGAAGCGATGTGCCCCTGGGTCGGAGAGAACCCGAGCATGCCGCGGGTCTTTACAAAATCGTCCAGCTTGTCCCTCTCTATCTCCTTTCGGAGCACCGCAAAACTCCCGATGATCCGATAATTCGTCTTCGGCACGTTCCCGCTCCCCTGCGGCTCCGTGATCTCGGGGTTGTGCATCTCGGTCGCGAACTTGTCGATGTCCGTCAACTTCAGTCCCGCCCGGTCCAGGGGCTCCGTGACCAGCTTCCTGAAGATGTCCTGCTGGGAAGAACCGGACTGGATGTCGTGTTTGCCTATCGCGTCGAGCCGGATGACCGGACTCTCCCCGTCGTCCTGCGCGATCCAGATGGCAATGCCCGCAAGGACGTCCTCCAGGATCGGCATCCCGTTCCGGACATGCCCGTGGAACTTCATCCCCAGTTTCGCAAAGGAGCCGCCTGCCACCACGGCCACATTCTTGAAGACGCCGGAGCTGACGAGACCGGCCCCGAGCACCATGGCGTGAACCGGCGCGCAGCAGAAGGCCTTGGTGTCCGAGCCGGTCGCATTCACGCATCCACACAGCTCCCCGATGGCCTTGGCCATGTTCCCACCGCCCCGGTTGTAGCGGTCCCCCACGGCCTCCTCGCCGCACCCGATGAGGTAGTCGAAGGCCCTGGCATCGGCGAACCTGGACGCCATATGACGCAAGGCCATGACCCCGCTTGCGCGGTTGGTGAGGTTCTCCATCAGGATCTCGGGGATGAGATTGAAATCCTCCTCGTGCCCCCTCTGGCAGCAGCCGATCAATTCCCCTCCGTTCCAGAAAAGGGGCATGGCCTTTTCCTCTCGGATCTTGCTTTCGATCACCTCCAGGGCCACGCCCTTGTTCTCGATCCTCTTCAGGTCCGACTCGGCGATCAGCGGATGGGCGGCGAGTTTCCCGATCACGTTCTTGAGAAAACCTGCCTCTATCGCGAGCACATCGAAGTCATCGCAGATCTTCACCATCCCGAGGAATTCATCTTCAGGCATGATCTCGCCGAAGGCTCCTTCTCTGGACGCCTCGGGGCGGTCGTTTTGAAACCATGGCGACGGGGAGCTCGAGAGCTCGTCAGGGTCCATATTCCCGATAAAGACCTGGTTCGGCGGATACGCCACGGCCTTTTCGAAGGGGTTCAGATGATTCAGGACCTTTTCGAGCACCGACGGATCCGCAGCGATTTCCCTGGACGGCTTGGAGCCGTGCCGGATCATATTGGGTACATGGGCCAGAAAGTAGGTGACCGCCCTGACCACAGGGCGCGTCGGGGTGGATGGTGAACGGCCGGTCATGGAAAAGACTCCTTCACTGATCAAAAATGGTCTGCTCTTTCACGTCCTTCTGCAAGGCTTCGAGGGCCTTTCTCAGAATGGCCCTTCGCAGCTCTTTCTCATCCTTCGGTTCCAGATCCGCATTGCCCAGGGGGTTTACGATCTTGCTGCCCGTGACGATCCGGTTGGATCCGACCATCATGGCCACGGGGATGATGGAACAGACGTGGGCCGTCGGGATGCCCACCCGCTCCAGCTCCTTGACGAGCGTTGCGCCGCAACGCGTGCTGGTGCCTCAGGTGGATGTCAGGATTACACCCGATATGCCCTTGGCAATGAGTTCCTCGGCGATCTTTCTCCCGATGCCGCTCATGGTCTCCACGATGTTGGCAACGCCGGTGGTCGTGTAGAATTCCTGGTGGAGACTTCCGATGGCCCCCTCTTTCTCGAACTCCCTCATGACATCGACGGGCACGAGCCGGTTCGGGTCCTGCCTGACGAAGACCGAGTCATATCCCACATGGCTCACTTCATAGTCGCCGGGAGTGAGCGATGCCTCCCCCTCGAAAGAATATTTGCCGAACCGGGTGGCCGTCCTCGATTCGATCTTGTCCGGATTCCCCCTGGGGACGAGCCCCCCGTCGGTGACCAGCGCAATCTTGGCCTTGGCCATATCCCTGACGGCCGAAGCGGGCGCCACCCGGTCGTACATGGGGCGAGGCACCTCGGTCTCGAAAGGCTGCCCCCCGATCTTCCTGAGCAGCATGGAGACCACCCTCTCCGCCCCCGTCTTCTCCGATACCTCGTTCGCAAGCCACCCCCGGGGGAAGTACCCCTCCTCCGAAGGTCTGCCGATCCTCTCTTTGGCGGCGAGCTTCAGCGAAAGACGCACGATCTTGTTCACGGCATCGGACATGGCCCTGACCGAGTCCCCGGTCGAGACGATGTGGACGCTGTTTCTGTAGAGATCCAGCCCCGGGTTCTCCTCGTGCATCCCGGTGACCGCCGGGATGGTGAGCTGAGCGATCGCGGCCTTGCACATGGCCCCGCAGGCGATCCCGTAGCGGCCGGCATTGAACGCGGGCCCTGCGATCAGGAGGTCCGGTTTGTATTCCCGCAGTAGGCCGACGATCTCCGCAGAGGCCTTTTCGATGTTTTCAGCAAAGTAGTTGTCGCCGCAGGTGACGGTGACCACGACCTTCCCTCGATCCCCAAGGGCGGCATCGATGGCACGGCCCGGGCCGACGGCCCCCTGGTGGACCATTGGGCCCGCCTCCGCCTTTTCCTCGCCTCCGATTCCGCCGAAAAACTGATTGAGATAATGGGCCACTCTCAGCATCTCCAACCTCCATTTTCCTGCACCGTGGGTGCCACTCCGTAACTGTCCCGAACACGAGCTCTCGGATCGCGGGCTCTTGCAGGATGGGTGGACCCCGGCGGGTCTTGAGCCGGGGGAACCCATCGGTTTGAGGTTCACGCCGCTGGGGAATCGATGGGTTTCGCTGCGCTCCACCCATCCTACGATTCAACATTCACGAAGATCCATCTCAAATGAGGGTGAACGCCAAGATCCGGATTTGTCCTTGGACATTTTCTCAATACCGCACCGCCGTCCATCTGGTGCTCCCGAACTGGCACAGTGAGCCATAGATGGAGCCCAGGGGCTGGGTGATTTCACCTTCCACGGGCAATCCGCCCAACACAGCGCCGTCGCTTCCAATGACCCGTTCCATGGGAGGCAGGACCAGCGTGGCGAATGGGAAACCCATACTGACGATCGCATCCACTTCCGGCATGCTGAAGATGGTCGAAGCCCCGAATTTGGCGTCCTTGAAATCCGCGCCCATGTGCAGCATGGCAATGGCGGTCCTGATCCCCAGCTGCTCGCACCGCTGCGCAGTGCGCGCCATGGCGAGCTCCGGGGCGCCCCCTCCCGTCTTGGTCAGGATCGCACCATCGGCGCCGAGGACCCACCTGGCGAGACTTGCGGCGATGTTCGCCATCCTGTCGAAGTCGAAGACGTTGTTGGGGGCGAGGGTCGCGATCACCCCTGCGAAGCACAGCTCTTTCCCGTTCCTTCGATACAGCTCCTGGATGAGGGGATGGTTCTGGAAGCGGTAGGTCTGCACATTCAGGCCCGGCAATGCGGAGGTGACGGCCCCGTCCAGGATCTGGTTGGGATGCATGATGGTGGGCAGAATCCCCCCGGCCTGGATCCCGAACAGCGTCGGCTCTCCGGGGACCGGCTCGTACTGAAGGCTCAGGACCTGGGGGATGTAGACGATCTTCGGCAATCCTTCCATGCCCTTCGCCATCTCCGTGAGGGGTGGAAGTGCATACGTCTCCACCTCGTCCGGCTCCAGCTCCCTTCCGGCCCAGGCCAGGTAAGCGGCGGCCTTGAGCCCTGCGAGTTTGAGACCCGCCTGGAACTGCGGAACGGTCACGTTTTCCTTCGGCCTGGGGATCAGCACGATGTTGAAGGTCTTGCCGTAGGTGCTCACATCGCTCGCCGGGCCGGACATGTCGATGAGATGATCGCGGGGATCCATGCTGGTCGTGTCCCCGCCCTTCCGGGCGTCCAGCAGCACGACGGCCGTCCCGCGGAGCACGCATGTCTTGCCCTGACCGGTGTGTTCATGTTTCCCCGAGTAGCCGAAAGGGCCGTCGCCTTCCATCTTCACCCGGGGTTCGATCACATCGGCCACCTGGACGATCCGGCATCGCTCCCCGGGACGGGCGATCTCGACGTCCACCCGTTCGAATCTCTTGTCCTTCTGAAGAAAAGCCTGGAGCTCACCGCGGTCGATGGTCATGACACCATCCTGGATCTGTGTCCTGCCGCCGAAACGGATGTCCTTGATCCTGATGATATGAAGGTCCAGTCTCATGATGGGCACTCCTTCTTTTCGGTATCGAAACCGTTCCGAGATGGGGCTGTCGCTTTCCTGCTTCCGCCGGGAGACGGGTTGCTCGGGTGGATGCAATCAGGAACGCCGGGAATGGGTGGATTATAGATTGACATTAAATACTGTCAATAAAAAACTGGTAGCCGGAGCCGGCGGACGCCGCCCGCCAAGGCGGAAACCCTTGCCTTTCGGACCAAAGGCTTCACAGAGAAGTCGTCATCCGGTGAAAGCCGGGATCCATTAGAAGCGCGGCCACCGGCACTATTTCGTTTACCTTGCCACTATTTGATGTTAATAAAAACAACCATCCCCGGCCGCTGAGCCGGATAGCCGTGAATCATGCCCGTATCGGCGCAAACGATCGATTCTACTCGAACGAGACACGCGAATGCCGAAAAGACCGGACAAGCGTATGAATCCCCGTCCAAGGCGCTTAGGAAAAAGCCTGCCGAGGGAGCTCCTGGTGGAGCTCTTGACCGACAGGAGTTATACCCTGGAGCAGATGCTCGTGGAGGCGAATCGCCGGCTCCCCTATTTCGCCGCCAAGCAGGAGCGGTACAAGGTATCCGATGAAGTGAGTGAAAGGACCGTCCGGTTCTACATCGGCAGAGGACTCATCGACAGGCCCGTCGGCCGCGAAGGCAGAAAGGTCACCTTTTCAAACAAGCACGTTCTGCAGCTCCTGGCCGTGAAATTCCTCCAATCCAACTACATCCCCCTCAGGAAGGTCGTGGACATCATGGCGGTGTTCAAACCCGATGATCTTCTATCCCTCCTCACGGGTGAACGCCCCTTGCCCCTGGCCGCCCCCGGACTGGCCCGGGACCGCGTCTCTCCTTTCCTTACCGGTCTCGACCATGGAAGGCGCAGACGGTTTCACATCCATGAAAAGCTCGATCTGGGAGTGGACGAGGATTTCGATGTCCTGGGGGCGGACGTGGATGTGAAGCAGATCGTCACCAGGATCATGCAGGTCCTGTCCCAAACGGCGGGAGGCCATGGAAGCGCTCAGGACCCGATGAGCCTGGACGCCTGTTTCGAAGAGCCGGATGGGGAACATGCCGGCCCGGCGCACCCCCTGAAAAACCGGGCCGAGGCGGTGGTCGCCCTGGTGACGGAAGGAGGACTCGTCCCGCGGGGGAATCCGGACCACCTGGAATCCGCCAGGGCCTCCCGCTTTCTTCGCTACAGCATCGCGGACATCGAAGATCTCAAGCCCGGTGAATTCGAGTCCATCGACCGCGGGTGGGACAGGAAGCACGTCAACGAAGATCCGGACCGGCTCCTGCCCCTCGATGTGATGAGAGAGCTGGAAAAGGAACATGTTTTCTCGAGACTCCACCCCTATTTCTACACCACCACCGGCGCCGGCACCCCTGCGGATGTCGCCAGGAGGATCGGGAGGGATTTGGCCGCGGAGCTCAGGGACCAGGGGGTGTCCGGTGTCCTCCTGACCTCCACCTGAGGGATCGGGACTCGCTGTGGAACAGCGATCAGCAAAGAGATCGAGTCCGCCGGAATCCCCGTCGCCCTGGTGTCGACCCTGGTCCCAACCGCCTTGTTCTGCGGCGCCTACCGCATTGTCCCGGGCTACGCCATCGTGCACCCCCTCGGAAACCCTTCTCTCCCGCCCCGCCGGGAAAAGGAGATGAGGCGAAAGATCGTGACCGCCGCCCTCGCTTCCATGGAGACCGCGGTCTCCGGAAGCCGCGTTTTCACCTGGAGCTGATTTGACCCCAGTTGACGGGAGTGCATCATGAGACTGGATGTGGAGGCCTTCACGGTCCGCGGGGCCGAGTTCGGCCGCTCTTCGGCTTTTCGAGACGGCATCCTCTCCATTCATCGACAGGAGTTGATACGGCTGATATCGGAAGACGATCGACTGCGTGGGGTGGCAGTCGAAATCGTGCGCCCCGGGGAAAAGGTCAGGATCACCAATGTAAACGACATCCTGGAGCCGCGGATCAAGGCCGGCGATGCGACCGGCTATTACCCGGGGATCCTGAGCCGGCTGTTCAGGGCGGGTCAGGGCAAGACCCGTGTCCTTGAGGGATGCGCCGTGATGGAGATCGGCTACAGGCAGGGATTCTACGGCGGGGTGGTGGACATGCGGGGAGAGGGGGCTTCCCTCACCCCCTACTCCAGGACCCATAATGTGTGTATCCTGACAGAGCCGGCGCCGGATGTCGATCTGGCCCAGTACGGGCGCGCATTGAAACTGGCCGGGGCAAGGGCTTCCGTCTATCTGGCGGGGATTGTATCGGATACGAATCCGGATGAGGTGAGGTCCTATCAACTGAGGGCAGGGGGACGGCGGCTCAAGGACCTGCCCAGAGTGGGATACCTGTTCCAGCTCCACAGCCACGGAGACTCCAGGGAGCCTTTCATCTACGGCGCCAACAGCCGGCATTACTACCCCACCATCCTCCACCCCAACGAGATCCTCGACGGCGCCATCGTCTGCGGACACTATAACCTGGCCGTTTGCCTCAAGAACCTTACCCACTCGATCCTGAATCATCCGGTCGTCCTGGATCTTTACGAGCGGCATGGAAAGGAACTGGACTTCAGGGGGGTGGTGGTCGCTCCGGAGCCGACGACCATGGAGGAGATCCACCGTACGGCCATGATGGCCGCAGGGCTCATGAAGGACCAACTGGGCGCGGAGGGGGTCATCATTACCAAGGAGGGGGGTGGCCACGCCGATGTCGATCTGATGCGGAACTGCGAGGCCTGTGAAGATCTGGGGATGAAGACCGTCCTCATGGGGAACGAGTGGCTCGGCAAGGACGGGAGGGGAAGACTCTCCCTGCTGGACATGTGTGAAGAGGCCGATGCCGTCGTCAGCCTGGGCAACGTCGACGAGATCGTCGAGGTCCCCCCTGTGGAACAGGTGGTCGGCGGCAGGGTCGTGGCCGACCTCGGAGGAGATCTGTCCGGGAGGGTGAGCCTCCCCGTCATCTCCATCCCGGGGGCGATCAGCCAGATCGGCGCAAGCCGTCTGACCGTAAAGGTGAAGGATCCGCGGTCGCCGGAGAGTGCCCGGATCGAGCTCTGCAGGAGGGCCAAGGATATCCTCGAGACCGCCGGCGGTAGCGAGGGCGCGGGTGAGGCCACGCTCCGGATGGTCCGTCTCCTCTCGAAGATCTGTCGCAGCGATCCCGGCGGAAGAACGCTGCAGAAGGGGTATCCGTCCAGGGGGGGCCGTAAGAACGTGTTGAGCGACAAACGCGGATCTCAAAGGGCGATCGAGCTCCTCCTCAGAAAAATGGAGGGAAAGGGTTTCGATACCGAGATCGATTTCCCCGGCCGGGGAAGGAGTTCTCTCGGCGCTTCGCTGGAGACCGCAGGGTCAAGTGAGCGCTGAACTCAGAAAGGAGGATGAAAGATGAGAAGTCGAAGGTCGGACATGGCGTGTCTGGGTGTTTCTTTGTTGACTCTCTTCCTCACCTGCTTCCTCGGGGTCCCGGCTGTTTCAGCGGAATACCCGGACCGAACGGTCACCGTGGTCGTGCCCTTTCCTCCGGGGGGCGTGACCGATCTCGGGGCCAGGGCCTTTGCGGCCGCCATGGAGAAACACCTGAACAAGCCCTTCGTGGTGGTGAACAAGGCCGGCGGCGCGACGACCATCGGAGGCAACGCTGTCGCCGCTGCCAAACCGGATGGTTACACCATCGGGTATTTCCCCCCCATGGCGAGCATGCCCGAAGTCTACAGCTATTTCTTCCAGGCCCCTTACTCGAGCAAGGACCTGAAGCCGGTCTGCCGGGTCGGAACGGCCGTCGGCGCGATCTGTGTCAAAGGGGACGCCCCCTTCGAGAGTTTCAAGGATCTGGTCGAGTACATCCGCAAAAACCCTGGCACAAAATGGGGCATCAACACCAAGACCTCCCCCAGCTACATCATCATGCGGGCGATTGCCAAGAAAGAGAACATCCAGATCACCGACGTGGCCTTTGACGGCGACACCAAGATCGTGCCGGCCATCCTCGGAGGACACATCCCCGTAGGATCCCCCACCTATCCTTCCGTGAGGGCCCTGGTGGACGCAAAGCAGATCAAGCTGGTGGCCCTGCTCGTAGAAGAATACGCCGACTTCATGCCCAAGGTGCCTACCATCGTCGAACTCGGCTACAAGGTCCCGCCGGGCATGTCCAACTCCGTGTTCGCACCGAAAGGGACCCCGGAGGAGATCGTGAAGATCCTGAATCAGACGGCCTCCAAAGTTTCGCAGGAACCGGAGTTTCGTTCAAAGCTGATGGGGCTCGGCATTCTCCCCGCGTACCGGGAAACCGTCGCGTTCGAGGCGACCATCGCGCAGGAAATAAAGGAACTGCAGGTCTTCTTCAAGGAGGAGGGACTGGTCAAGTAGGCTCCCGCCTCGGACCGGATCCCAGTTTGAAACCATCTCAGTGACATGGAGGGAGGCGCACATGAAGACAACGAGATCTTTCACCGTCATTGCCAGTGTCCTTATTTCTATGATGTTCGTGGCCACGATGTGTTCCGGAGTCCGGACGGCTGCGGCGGAGTATCCGGACCGGACGATTACACTGGTCGTACCCTACCCTCCGGGAGGCGTCACCGACCTCGGCGCCAGGGCGCTCGCGGAGGAGATGGAAAAGCGGCTGCGTCAGCCCGTGGTGGTCGTGAACAAGGCCGGGGGAGCGACGACCATCGGCGGCAATGCCGTGGTCACGGCAAAGCCCGACGGCTACACCCTCGGGTTCTTCCCTTCATCGGCGAGCATACCGGAGGTCTATACCTACTTCTATCAGGCGCCCTACTCCAGCAAGGACCTCAAGCCGGTGTGCAAGGTGGCCGTGCCCGTCCTCACGATCTCCGTCAAGTCCGATTCTCCCATGAACAGTGTGAAGGACCTCGTGGAGTACGCCCGGAAGAACCCCGGCACCAAGGTCGCCCTCCACGGCAGGAGCACGGTGGGGTATCTGGCCATGCGGACCATCGCCAAGACCGAGAATGTCAATCTTGTGGATGTGCCGTTTGACGGGGACACCAAGATCGTGCCGGCCATCCTCGGCGGCCACGTGCCCTGCGGCACCCCGGCCTACCCGGCCGTCCGGGCGCTGGAGGACGCCAGGCAGATCAAGGTGCTGGCGCTCCTGACCGAAAAGAGGGCGGATTTTGCCCCGAACATCCCATCCATCACCGAAGCCGGTTACAAGCTGCCGGCCGGCGTCTATCTGGGGGTCTTCGGGCCGGCAGAGATGCCTGACGAGATTGCCGGAAAACTCAGTCAGGTGATCGCGAAGATCGCGGAAGATCAGGCCTTCCGCACCAAGGTCCACAACATGGGGATACAGGTGAACTTCGACGACACCAAGTCCTTCCGTGGGTCGATCAATGATTACATCAAGAATCTGCAGGTCTTTTTCAAGGAGGAAGGCCTGGTGAAATAGGGTGGCATGACCATGCCGAAGCGGCTTGAAGGGGTTCTCTGGATCGCCGTCGGGGTCGTGATCTGCGTCCTGTCTCGACGGACGGGCATAGGGACCTTCACCGAGCCCGGGGCCGGCTTTGTGGCCATGGTCTCCGGGCTCTTCCTGATCGCCGTCGGTTCGATCATGAGTGTGGTCCGAAAGGAAACGGGGGACGGGCAAGGAAAGCCGCGGGCCCCGGAACGGCTCCAGAAGCTCTTTCTCACGACCGCACTCCTGATCCTGTACGGCCTCTTCCTCGAGCCGCTGGGATACGTGCTCACGACTTTCCTGTTCATGCTGGGCCTGTTCCGGGATCTGGGGAGACGCCGTTTTGCGGCTCCCTTCTTCGCATCCCTCGCAAGCGTGGCGCTCACGTACGCCCTGTTCGAGATCTGGCTCAAGGTCCGGTTCCCCCGGGGCGTCTTCCCATGGTGGTAGATTAGGCATGCTCCACGATCTTCTGTACGGGTTCGGGGTCGCGCTCCAGCTCCCGAACCTCCTCGCCTGCTTTATCGGCGTCCTCGTCGGCACGCTGATCGGGGTGCTGCCGGGCATCGGACCGGTCGGCGCCATGTCGATCCTGCTGCCCATCACCTTCGGTCTGTCGCCGGTAGCCGCCATCATCATGCTGGCAGGCATCTACTACGGTTCCATGTACGGGGGATCGACCACATCCATCCTGGTGAATATCCCCGGGGAGGCGGCCTCCGTGGTCACCTGCCTCGACGGCTACCAGATGGCCCGGAAAGGCCGCGCAGGACAGGCGCTGGGCATTGCCGCCTTCGGGTCCTTTATTGCCGGGACGATTGGCCTCGTGGGCCTCATGCTCATGGCCAACCCTCTGGCGGGCTTTGCGGTCAGGTTCGGCCCTGCTGAATATTTTTCCCTGATGTGCCTCGGCCTGTCGGTGCTCCTCTATCTGACGCACGGATCGGTCCTGAAGGGACTGGCCATGGCGGGCGCCGGGCTCTTCCTGAGCCTCATCGGACAGGACATCGTGACGGGAAAGGTTCGGTTTACCTTCGGCTTCTTCGGTCTGCAGGACGGCGTGGGCCTGGTGCCGATGGTCATGGGGCTCTTCGGCATCTCGGAGGTCCTGATGAACCTGGAACAACCGTCGGAGAGGACGGTACTCTCGACCAGGATCACAAACCTGCTCCCGAGCAGGAAAGACTGGGCCGCGGCCGCCAAGCCCATCGGGCGGGGTTCGCTTCTGGGATTCTTCCTGGGGATCCTGCCGGGGGGCGGGGCCGTGATCTCCTCGTTTGTCTCCTATGCCCTGGAGAAGCGGCTCTCGAGACACCCGGAGCAGTTCGGCAGAGGCGCCATCGAAGGGGTCGCCGGACCGGAGGCCTCCAACAATGCCGCAAGCAGCGGGGCGTTCATCCCGCTTTTCTCCTTGGGGATACCGGCCAATGTGGTCATGGCGCTCCTCCTCGGCGCCCTGATGATCCACGGCCTGCGGCCGGGGCCGTTGATGATTACGGAAAGTCCCGAGATCTTCTGGGGCACCGTCGCCAGCATGTATGTCGGCAACGTCCTGCTCCTCGTGCTCAACCTCCCCCTGATCGGGCTTTGGGTGCGCGTCCTGAAAATCCCCTACAAGATCCTCTTTCCGCTCATCCTCCTCTTCTGCCTCATCGGCGTCTACACCATAAACGGAAACATCTTCGATATCTTCGTGATGATCCTCTTCGGCATCGTGGGGTATGTGCTTCGCAAGACCGGATACGAGCCCGCCCCCCTCGTCCTCGCCTTCGTGCTGGGGCCGATGCTGGAGCAGAACCTGCGGCAGGCCCTCATCCTCTCGGATGGAAGCGCGATGGTGTTCATCACGCACCCCATATCGGCCGCCTGTCTGATCGTTTCCCTCTTCCTCGTGGTCACCGGCGCCATCCCGGAGATCCGAAAGAGGCGCAAAGCGGGGAAAGAGGGTTCCGTGCCGACGTCCAGCCCGTATTCCTGACGTGGCAATACCAGGAGAGATGGGGATTGATCGATACCCTACCGGAGGATATGGAGGAGCCCATGGAGCAGGAAGAGATCCTGAAGGACTTCTTTTTCATCGAGAGGGGTTATTTGAACGGGAACCACTTCCTCTTCAGAGGGGTGCGGCCGGTCCTGGTGGACACCGGGTACATCGGGGACTTCAGCCGGACCCAGGCGCTGCTGGAGGGACTGGGGTGCGATCTCTCCAGGGTGCGGCTGATCGTCAGCACCCATACGCACTGCGACCACATCGGGGGGAACGCGATCATCCAGGAGATGTCCGGGTGCGACGTGGCGCTCCACCCGGTCGGGAAACACTTCATCGAGACCGGCGACGACTGGTCCACCTGGTGGCGCTACTACCACCAGGAGGCGAGCTTCTTCCAATGCACCCACTCCATCCGGGACGGCGATACGGTGCCGATCGGCCCCTATGAATTCAAGGCCTTCCATACGCCCGGACACGCCGCGGACGGGATCGTGCTCTATCACCCCCCATCGGGGGTCCTGCTCTCTTCCGACACCCTCTGGGAAAACGATATGGCGGTGATGACCTTGCGGATCGAGGGGAGCACGGCCCTCTTCGCGCACGAGGAGTCCCTCGAGAAGATCTCCGGCCTCAAGGTCAGCAGGGTCTTTCCCGGCCACGGCAGCCCGTTCTCAGGCTTTCAGGCGGCCCTGTTGGAGGCGCGGAAAAGGCTGAAGGTCTATTTTCGGGAGAGGGAGCGGATCGGCCAGGACCTGATGAAGAGGATCATGATCAATACCCTGCTGATGCGCCCTGGTCCGGATGAGGATCGCTTCTACGAGCAGCTGATGGCCAGCCCCTGGTTCAGGGAGACCGTGGATCTCTACTTCCACTCGGAATACGAGAACAAGTACCGGGAAATCCTGGAATACCTGACCAGAAAGGGGCTGATCGTCCGCAAGGAGGGGACCCTCCGCACCACCGTGAAGCCGTAGGCTCTGCGCAATGGTAAGGATCCGGCTCCCGAGGGGGCAGCTTCGTTTGCACCCCTGAGGGGTGAAGCCTATGGCGCAGCCAAAACGGAATGCTGGAACGGTGGGATAGTGGAATATGGGGGAAGAGCGACTAGAACCACCATTCCGACATTCCGTTATTTCAGGAGGCCCCTTTTCCGGCTGAGCCAACGGTCTCGGACCTGGCCCGCAGGACCAGATTCTAGTTGTCCCGTCTCACCGCCTTCAGCTGCACCCAGTCTTCCGTAGGTTTCCTGGATGCGATCTGGTAGCCCAGCGATTCCACCAGCCGGGTCACATCTTCGCTGATCTGCCCGGACTTGACCTCGATGCTCATTTCGGGCTCACGGAGGATCTCCACGATCTTCCTGGTGTAAGCGACGACGAATTCGGGGTTGTCGATCAGCCTGAGTTTAAGCTCCACAGATTCCATGATGATCCTGCATGTCTCCTTGAGTGGTGTTCATGAGTTCGGTGTTTCGAGACCCGCCTCATCTGTCTCAATGATGTGGGAATGATAAGGAATCCGGACTCCTGTGTCAAGAATGGGGACAACTTGGAGATACCGGGGCTGACTTGCAGAAGACCTGACTCGATGCTTCTAGGGCAGGTGGGGCAACCTCACGGTTTGAAACCAGTACCTGAAGATCTGATTCAGGGTCTCGACCCACTCCTTAAGGGTGGTCGGTTTGACGACGTAGGCCTTGCCGCTTTCAGCATAGACCCTTCTGACCTCATCCTCTGCATGGGAGCCTGTGAAGACAAGGACAGGGATCACGTCCGTCCTGGGGTCGGCCTTCAACTCAGGGATCAGATCGAGGGCACCCATTTGAGGCATCCGAAGATTCACGAAGATCAGAACGGGCCTTGGATTCGACTCTTCCCGGAGGTAGGCGATCACTTCAGCGCCATCCTGCAGGAATCGGCATTGGACATTGTAATCGCACTGCCGGATACCTTCCTCGAAGAGGAGGCGATCATCGTCGTCGTCCTCTGCAATCATAATAAGATGTGGTTCCTTGTAGGACATCGCACTCACCCCGGAAGGGCAGTTTTCCCTGTGTTGAGACCTGGCGCCTGCGGAAAGCGATCTTCCTAACGAGGCTTGTCCTCTCTTGGGGTTTCACTGTAGACTTCGATCCTGTCTATTGCGTCCATGGGGATGGAATCAAGCCAGTAGAGCACATCGTTTTTCAGGTGGATGCCTTGCAGGCCCACCCTGCGGGTATGCCCTTTCTTGTCCTTGATGATCAATACCGTGTCCTGACTGACGTTTAAGTACATCTTCTGATCGTTCTGGTCATAGCAGAGAATTTGTGGTCTGTTGTCTGCGTCATATGCGTAGTTCATGCCCAGGATCCGACCTGAAGTCGGAACGACGAGGGACAATGGTTTGGTCTGGAGCAGTTCCTGAGAAGACATCTGCTCCCTCAACATCTTCTTGGACAGATAATGATGTTCCTTCGAACAACCCGCAAAAAGGATTGCGATCACTGCCATTACGAGGAGTGACTGCATGCTCATCGTAGGCTCCTTCTGCAGAGGTATACGCTGCTCATAAAACAAGGGCAATGTCGTCTTCGCAAATGGGGAGGCTACATGAATTGTGGAGAAATAACGTCATCTCACTGCCGGTGAATTCCTGTAGGATGGGTGGAGCGCAGCGAAACCCATCGGTTTTGAGGTTTGCGGCATGTTCAATCGCTCGAATGGATGGGTTTCGCTGCGCTCCAC
>JAGVAP010000061.1 GCA_020060215.1 Deltaproteobacteria bacterium
ATGCCGGCCATCAAAACGAGGAACTAACTCAAACAGTTGATTTACACCCGGGTCCAGAGAAGGCTCTTTTCAAAATAAATTTTTCGACAGTCTCGTTGTTGGATTCCGGAGGTACTGCACATGACTGATCCCTCTCCGATGAGATCACGATGGGAGCACTTATGCTCTGCGAACCGTCACATCGTTGGAAACGTAAAGCGATTCGACCAGAAGTATGTGATGTACAACCGCCCAAGGTGGGATCCCAGAATTATTCCATACGCTGATGGTATTTATGGCGTTCTACCCACACAGAAAAGCGATGGGTTTACCCTCTTCGACAGAGCCCTGCAAAATACAGGATGGTTTCTTGAAATGGCCTTTGCCCACGGGCACATTGTTCATGGGACAGATCTGTACTCCTGGGAAAAGAAGGCTTATTCTGACTGCCTCAGACTTCCCAAAGGGGAGAAACTGGTTATCCAAGACCCTGCTGACGTAACCAGGCGTGTGAAAAAGGTTGCAAGGTTTCTGGGGGCCGATTTGGTAGGTGTCTGTGAACTCGACAGCCGTTGGGTTTATTCACATTGGTACAACTTGCATACTCGGGAGGAAGGCGTCCTGGAACTGCCTGAAGACTGTAATAAATACGCCATCGCCATTGCCGTCGAAATGGACTATGAGATGTTCAAGACCTCTCCAAAGGAGATTGAGGGCGCCGCAACGGGATTGGGATATTCAAGGATGGCTTTTGTAGCAGGATCCCTGGCTCATTTCATTCGCAATCTGGGCTATAGCGCTATCCCAAGCGGAAACGATACCGGTCTAAGTATCCCGATTGCAGTTGATGCCGGACTGGGAGAACTCGGAAGGAACGGCATGCTTATTACTGCCAAATATGGACCGAGGGTAAGACTCTGCAAGGTGATTACGAACTTGCCACTTGTTCCTGATAAACCGCTTGAGGTTGGTTCCGCTAGGTTCTGCGAGACATGTGGACTCTGCGCCAAACACTGCCCTGCGCAGGCCATTCAACACGGGGAGCGCACGACCGAAGCGTTGAACGAGTCGACCAGTCCGGGGGTTCTGAAGTGGCCGGTGGACGGGGAAAAATGCTACCAGTTCTGGTCGAAGATTCATACCTGTTGCGGTAACTGCATCAGGGTTTGCCCATTCAACAAGCCCGATACGCTGTTCCATCGAACGGTAAGGTGGCATGTAAAGCACCTGCCACATTTCGACAGATTCTATAGATGGATGGACGAGGTCTCAGGTTACGGTAAACCCATACTGGCCGAAGAATGGTGGGAGAATGGCTAGAATGTCCGCAGGGTAGCCGAAAGCTCGATCTGAGGTTTTTTGAACGATTGAGTCCACGCTCTCGGGCGATGCCGGGTTTGAAAGGCGATGCCAAGGCGCGCGTGCCGTTCAAATGGAATTCGCAGTTTTCAGATCGTGCCCAACGCAAAAGGTGCCGACGAGCTGGACTGCTCCTGGTCCCCGCCAGGTGCTGATGAGATTTGACCAATGTTGTTGCCGAGGAGTCAGCATGAAGAGCAGAGAGCGTGATGGGAGACCTAAACCGGCATCCGATGAACAGGTGAAAGCCGTTCCTAAGCGGTTCAAGGAGGGAGCGCATCGATATACTGTCGGAGAAGTGAAGCGCTTCGATCAAAAGAACGATATGTTCAAAAGACCCAGGTGGGACCCTACGGTCGAATTCGGTAAAAAGTATTACGGTTTGGTTATGCCGAAAAACGACAAACCCGGGTATACCCACTTGGAAATGGCTTTCAAGAATACCGCATGGTGGATCGAACTGGCCTTTGCTCAGAGTGTGCTGGGGGGTAAGATGGGGCTCTTGGCATGGGAAGCAAAGCAATGGGGCGATAGCCGGCCTCCCGAAGATCTGAAGTGGCACGTGGATGATCCATTCAAGATGACAAAGATCATCAAGAAGGTTGCCGCCTTTTTCGGCGCGTCTCTGGTGGGGATATGTGAGCTTGACAAGCGATGGGTCTACTCCCACGCCTACCACCTCAGGACATCGGTTCATGAGCCTATTGAGATACCCGATGAAATCAACCACGCCATTGTACTGGCCGTGGAGATGAATTACGAGGCCTACCGATGTTCGCCCAGTTACATCCAGGGCGCTGCAACGGGTTGGGGATATTCCCAGGAAGCCATGATCGCCGGACTGGTGGCGCAGTTTGTCCGTGGCCTGGGATTTAGAGCTTTACCTAATGCCAACGATACCTCCTGCAGCGTGCCCATTGCGATAGATGCCGGATTGGGAGAACTCTCTCGGGCAGGGTTCTTGATTACTCCGAAATTTGGGCCCAGGGTTCGAATCAGCAAGGTTTTTACCGATCTCCCCCTGGTGCCGGACAAGCCCATTGAGTTCGGCGTTTGGGATTTCTGCAGAATTTGCGGCAAGTGTGCAGAAAACTGTCCAGGACATGCCATCATGCACGGGGAGCCCACCACCGAGGTACACAACATCTCCAATCGCGAGGGGTTGATCCGCTGGCCTGTCAATGGGGAAAAATGCCTGGCCTTTTGGGCCGCTCAAGGAGGATCCTGCGGCAACTGTATCCGGGTCTGTCCGTTCAACAAGCCGCACAACTGGTTCCACAACGGCGTACGGTGGGGAGTGAATCACCTCCGCCGACTGGACAAGCTCTTCCTGTGGGGCGATGATCTGCTGGGCTATGGAAAGCAATTGAAAGCCGAGGAGTACTGGGACCTCAAGTAAGTTAGACCGGTCGCTTTTATGATCCAAAGGGGAGGATCAAACCCAGAAAGCTCTCTGAGATCATTAGTCGGGTTTCTGCAAGAGGCGTTTAAGGATTCGGGATGGGATGAATTAATTCCCCCCCTCTAACCGATCACCAACAACCGGAGGTCTGATATGATGGTGTTTCGAGCCGGGAAAAGTCTGTTCAAGGGTTTGCTCACACTCACTGTCGTCTCACTGGCCTTGCTGCCTTTTGCGGGAGAGACGCCTATGGCCGCAGAACCGATTATCATTGGATCTCCCCTTGCCGTGGGGTTCCCGCAAGGGGTGGGGGCCAAACACGGGTTTGAGCTTGCGGTCAAGAAGATCAATGAGGGTGGTGGCGTGAAGGTCGGAAATGAACGGAGGCCGTTTGAGCTTGTGGTCATGGACACGCGGGACCTGGCAGCCGGTGTTCCGGTCAGTGAGTCGCTCTTGACGGTCGAGCGGCTCATCCTGGGAAAGAAAGCGGACTTCCTCTTAGGCGGGCCCGTTCGCTCCGAGGCCGCTCTGGCAGTCATGGATCTGATCGCAAACCACAAGAAGATCCATATTCTGACGGCCGGTTCCATAACGCCGGCCTATACCAGGAAAATCGCCGAGGATTACAACAAGTATAAATACCTCTTTAGGCTCTCAGCGAATGCCTTATCCTTTGTGGGCGAAACACTGCAGTTCTTCAGCTCCCTGAAAAGCGAACTCGGATACAACAGGGTCTCCATCATGATCCAGGATGTTTTGCATGCCAGGGAGATGGCGAACTTCGTCAAGGGGGGCCTCACCAAGATGGGCGGCTGGGAAGTTCAAGAGCCCCTGATATACCCTACCGGATCCATGGACTACGCAACGGGTCTGCTCCAGGTCAAGCGACAGAAGGCCCAGATCGTCTTTGTCTGGATGGACCATCCGGAGGTTTCGATACTGATCAAACAGGCACATGACTTCAAACTGCCGGCCTTGCTCGCGGGAAAACAAGGGGGCCTGCAGGATCCCGACTTCTAGAAAGCGACCGAGGGTAAATGTCATGGGGCCATCAGTACGGAAATGAAGGCCAGTTCCCTGCCTCACCCCGCATTACCCGGGAGCAAGGAATACTTCGACGAAACCGTCAAGATGTTCGGCAAGGGTCCCATCGACGAGTGGGCGGGAATCAGTTATATGAGTGTCTTTGTCCTGGCCGAGGCCATCGAGCGCGCAGGCACCCTCGAGACGAATGCCGTCCTCAAGGAGATCGAGAACACGGATAGGCCGAGCATTATGGGGCGCATCCGCTTTGACCCCAGGAGCCACCAGGTCATAGAGAAGCTCGATCCGAATGAAGGCGTCATTTCCATGTGGTCACAATGGCAGAACGGAAAGAGGATCCCCGTCTTTCCTCCCAAGATCGCGAGCAGGGTGATTCCTACCCCCTGGGGCAAGTGAGCCTGATCATCACGCACAGGAGAACCGGCGGGAGAGAGAGAAAAATGCCTCTGAGCTCCTGCCGTTTCTCAAGCAGTCAGGGTAAGCTCGACAACCCTAACCTTTGCAGAGTGCCCAGATGCTTGATGTGATCGTTTACGGCTTCATCAACAGCGCTATCTTCGCCCTCATGTCAATGGGTTTCGCTTTGGTATATGGGGTCAGCCGGCTCCCTAACTTCGCACATGGGGCATTGTACATTCTTACGGGTTATGCCACCTGGACGTCGATGAACATGCTTGGATTGAACTATGTTCTTTCCATTCTTCTGGCGCTGCTTGCGGTCACTGCGATCGGAGCCCTGATGTATCGGTTCCTGCTGATCAGGGTCCGGGGTATGCCGATGTCGGAAATCATGGCGACTTTCGCCGTCGGTCTCGCCATCATGGAAGCACTGCGCTGGTGGGGTTTCATAGGACAGGCCTATATCCTGCCATCGTTCGTCAAAGGCGTTGTCCTGATAGGCGATGTGCCGGTGGATCTGCAGCGACTGGTTGTCCTAGGGGTGAGCGCGATCGTGGTCATCCTCTTGTGGCTCTTTACCCTTTACACCAAAGTCGGCCTGTCCTTGAGCGCCATCGCCCAGGACGAACACGCAGCAATGATGCTGGGGATGGACTCCGATCTGGCGGCGGGTATCGCGATGGCCTTCGGTTCAGCGCTGGCGGGTGTGGCCGCAGTCGTCGTTCTGCCCTTGGGGAACATTACGGTGGAAACCGGGTACGAAGTGCTCATCTATGCCGTGGCCGTAGCCGCGATCGGGGGCCTGGGAAGCTGGTTCGGCGCGGTCGTGGCCGCATTCATCATCGGTTTCGCTCAGGTCATTACCATGGTATACATCGCCCCCCAGTACCAGATGGTCGTAGTTTTCCTTGCGATTATCCTGACTTTTGTCATAAGGCCTTCGGGACTATTCGGCAGGCAGAAAAATCTTGAAGAGAGAGTTTAGACTTGCTCGCTAAGGACAAACGAAAAGAGAGGATCGACCGGGGGGTCAAGGTGCGGTCACAGGGGGTCTATGCGCTGGCTTCAGTCAGGGAACTGGCCTATCTTGCGGCTCCCAGACTCTTGCTGATCATTGGTCTCCTCTCCGCGCCACTGGCGATGCCGGATCTGTATTGGCAGCGGGTCATCTGCATGTCCTGCATCTTCGCACTTCTGGCGCTTTCCTTCGACTTCCTTGCACATTTTACCGGATTCGTATCCCTGGGCGGTGCGCTTTTCGTAGGCCTGGGAGGGTATATTTCCGGTTCCCTGAATGCCTACCTGGGGATAACTCCCGCCTTTTCGATTCCTATGGCCACCCTTGCGGGCGCGCTCATCAGCACTGTTCTCTTGCTTCCATGCCTGCCGTTGAGGGGCATTTACTTCGCCGTAGTCACCCTCATGTACCCGCTTCTTCTGGCAAGGATCATTCCCGCGCTCAACATCCTGGGCGGCACGGACGGTATAACCGGTATTGCTACGTTTCCAAATGTATGGGTTGCATCTTACCTGGTCATCGGGGTCGCGATCGTTGGGCTTTTCTCGCTTCGGAGGCTGGTCACAGAAGATTACGGTCTTGTCCTTCACAGCATCAAGGATAACGATCAGGCCGTCCAGGCCTCCGGCATCGACGTAACCCCGTACAGGGCCCAGGCCGTATTCGTTGCGGCAATCATCGGGAACTTCGCCGGTGCGTACCTTGTCCACCTGTACGGCTGGGTCGGTATCTCGATGTTTGCCCTCGATTTCTCTATTCTCCCCGTTGCAGCTACTGTCGTGGGCGGAGTGGGAACCCTTGTGGGCCCTTTGCTGGGAAGCCTGATCCTTACACCTATATCGGAGTCGCTCCGCGACTTCGGCACCTTGAGGATCGTCTTCTACAGCCTGGTCTTGCTGGTTTTCATCCTTTTCCGGCCCGAGGGTTTCATGAATTACCTGGATCGAAAGTATCATCAGTTTGAGCGATGGAAAGAGGTGTGAATTGGGTTCAGAGGTTCTCCTTCAATTGGATCGGGTTTCCAAATCGTTCGGGGGTGTCCAGGCGGTCCACAAGGTGAGCTTCGCGTTGCGTAGCGGGGAAATACTCGGAATTATCGGACCCAACGGATCGGGGAAGACCACGCTGGTCAACATCATCACTGGTTTCGTAAGACCCGATTCGGGGAAGATCCTCTTCCGGGGCCAGGAGATCACCAGGCTGAAGCCGTGCAGGATCGCCGATCTGGGTATCACGCGCACCTTTCAGAACATGAGACCCTTCTATACGCTTCCCGCTTTCAAGAACCTTATTGCACCCCTATGTTCTCCCCGAGTAAGGAGGGCCGCTGGCGGAAGCCTCGGAGACCGATATGCGGTCGCCATCGACATCCTAGAGGAGATTGGCTTCGAACGCGATGCCCATGTCCCCTATAAACTCGCCTCTTCGCTTCCACAGGGATACCTAAAACGGTTGGAGCTTGCACGCTGCATAGCCCTGAGACCGGAGATCATTATCGCTGATGAATTGTTTTCGGGATTGAGTATGAGTGAAATCGCCACCATGGTTCCCATCGTGGAGAGACTCCAAATGGACGGCATCACCATCATCATGATTGAACACCGGCTCAGAGAGCTCTTCATGGTGGCCCAACGTGTAATGGTCATGAATTTTGGAATGAAAATCACCGAGGGGACACCCGGGGAGATTGTAGAGGATGAGCAGGTGAAGACAGCATACTTCGGGAGAAAAAGGGAAGATAAGGTCTGAGGCCATGCTGGAAGTCAAGAACCTTCTGGTTTTTTATGAAAACTCGCTGGCCATTAACAACGTCAGCCTGGTAGCGGCCCAAGGGAAGATCACCGGGATATTTGGGTCAAATAGTGCGGGGAAGTCTACCCTGATGTACGCCGTATCGGGCATCCTCCTGGATGTCAAGAAAAAGGAAGAGATGCGCGGAGGGGAGAGAATCTCCGTGTTCGGAGAGATCAAGTTCAATGGAGAAGACCTCCGAGACCTCAAGGCCAGTCAGAGGGCGAGGAAGGGAGTTATCCTGTGCCCGGAAAGGCGGCGGGTTTTCGCTGAAAGCAGCACTCTGACGAACCTGAGAATGGGGGGCTACCTCGCCAGCCGGAAGCAGGCCAGGGAAACCCTCGAATTCGTTTTTCACCTCTTCCCGAACCTGAGAAGGTGGAAGAGACGGGAGGCGGGATTCTTGAGCGGGGGGGAGCAGCAGATGCTGGCCATAGGCCGAGCCTTGATGGCCCAGCCCAAAGTTCTGTTGCTGGATGAGCCCCTCATGGGACTCAGCCCCCTGGTCGAAGAGACGCTGGTTGAGGCTGTCCAAAGCATAAACAGGCGGACAGGGATAACGGTTCTGATCACGGAGCAGTACGCCCGACCCGTTCTCCCCATGATCGATTATGGCTACGTACTGGAGAACGGAAGTGCGGTGTTGGCAGGGAGCGGTCCGGAACTGATGGAAAACCCGGATATGCGGGCCGCTTACTTCGGAATATAGACGAGCCCCGTATCTCCTCGGCCACCTCTTCTAAACGGAGGATGTTTTTAACAGCGGAATCCCCATGGTTCGAATGTCACCAAAAGAACAGTTCATATACAGCGGGCTTGAAAGGGTCTCCCTGGAAAATCCTGATCGTACCGCCCTTATCTTCTTGGGCGAGAGGATATCCTTCGGAAAGCTGAACCGGTTGGTGAACCGGTTCGCCGCCTCACTTTATGATCTGGGAGTCAGGTGCGATGAAAAGTGCGTAATCTACACGGCAAACTGCCCACAGTGGATCATCGCGTATTTGGGGCTGCAGAAGATCGGGGCTGTTCCGGTCCCTGTTTCTCCTGTCTATACACCCCGGGAAATCAAATACATGATCAATGATGCCCAGGCGGAGACGGTCATCTGCCAGGACGTCAACTTTGGATATATTCGACAGGTCTTCGAGGGCACGGGTCTGAAAAGGGTTATCATTACGAATCTGGTGGACCTCTTGCCCGTGTGGAAGAAGTTCCTTGGCTGGCTTTTCGATAAAGTGCCTGCCGGTGCCGTGGAGAAAAGAAGCGGGATATATTCCTTCAGGCAGATGATAGAGAAGTCTCCACCTGATCCCCCATCGATGAGGCTCCATCCGGCGGACCAGCTGGCTTATATCCTGTATACTGGAGGGACGACCAGCCTGCCCAAAGGAGTGCCCGGCACGCATCGGACCCTCCTGGAATATGGGGAAGGCTACGGCGAGATCACGAAGGGTTTTCTTCAGGACGGCGAGGAGACGCTCATCCTGGTAAACCCCCTCTTTCATATTATGGGGCAAGGGACAATTATCGGCCTCGGGTTCAACCGCGGGAATACGACCGTTCTGATGCCGTACCCGGAAATCGATCCGATACTCGATGCCGTACAGAAGCACAAGGGAACTTTGTTTCTCGGGGTCCCCGCGCTCTACCGCATGATACTGGACAATGACAGGCTGAATCTGTATGACCTTTCGTCGCTGAAATACTGCTGGGTGGGGGGTGACGTGCTTCCGATGGACATCTACAGGCGCTGGAAGGAGAGATTCGGGCTGCCCATCTACCAGACCTATGGGACTACTGAAGCTGTTTTCGTCTGCGCCAGCCCCTTGGGAGCGGAGCCGACGCCGAGCAGTATCGGACGTCCGTTCTCGTTCATGAAATACATGATCGTGGATCCGGACACGCTTCAACCCGTGCCGTTGAATACCACCGGAGAACTGTTGACCGCGTTTGAAGGCGGGACCAGGAACTACTGGAACAAACCGGAGGAGACGGCCTTGTCATGGGTAGAACTGAACAACGAGAGGTGGTACAGAACAAGAGACTATGTGCAGATGCGGGAAGACGGGCTCCTCTACTACGTAGACAGGGCAGCGGACACGATCAAGTACAAAGGGTACAGAATCTCATGCTCCGAAATCGAGGCGGTCCTGCAGGATCACCCGGCCGTCATAGACGCCTGTGTGGTGGGGGTGCCCGATCTCAAGGTCGGAGAGCGAGTCAAAGCCATGGTCGTTCTGAAAGAAGATGCCAGAGGGGTTAGCTCTCCCGAATTGATGGCGTGGTGCCGGGACAGGCTCTCTCCCTACAAGGTTCCCAGATACATTGAATTCAGGGACATGCTCCCCAAGTCCAAAGTCGGCAAGTTGCTCCGGCGCGAAATCAGGGACGAGGAGCGCCGACGGACCGGAAAGAGCACTGAGAAGAAACAGACAGCATGAGATCTGTCTGTTGCGTTTTGTCCAGAGGTCCGCTGCACCTTCCTGCCTCACAGGCAATCGAACAGGCCGGCGGGGGGTTCCTCCTGGATCTTTCGTATTTTTGGGGGCTTGGACGCTCCCCCGCAATGCTGACAACCCTCAGCTTGGGTTTTCCCAAGTCCCCATCGACTTTCTCCAACAACTCATATACTCTCCCGTCTTGGAGTGCATTCTCCATGGGGTCCATCTCCTTCCTGACTGCCAGTCGGAACAAAAAACCTCACGGAAGCTCCCTCAAGGTTCCGATGACGCCCCGGGCCGCCGTCTGATCGTCCAGAACCACCCGGACGGGTTCAGGGATTTGGCCGCTCCTTTGGGGCAGGAACGGTCAGGACCGGGCACGGAGAGAGTCGCACCACCCTCTCGGCGACGGAACCGAAGAGAAAGCGTTTCCATCCGGTGGCCCCGTGAGTGGCGATCGCAATGAGATCCACCCCTTCGTTTTCTGCGGCGCGGGTGATCTCTTCGGATGGATTTCCCACAAGAACCATGGACCGCGCGTTGATCTTATCCGGGACCTCTTTCCCGATGAGGCGCTGCATCGACTCTTTTCCGTAGGTGACCATCTCCTGGAGGTACGCGGTCGGGTCAAATCCAGACCCCGCATCGGGGTGAGGATACGCCGGAAGGGGTGACACCGCATGGACCAGGATCATTTCGGCGCCGGTCATCCCGGCCAGCTCGGCCGCCGCATGGATCGCCAGCATCGAAGGTTCGCTGAAATCCGTGGGGCAGAGGATCTTCCTGATGGGAAACATGGGTTGTGCTCCTTTCGATCTTGGCCTGGTTTTCGTCTCAGGACGGTTTTCCGGAAGTGCAGGCTTTCCACTTCGTTCGAAACGGCATGCCACGTCAAGTTGCCTCCGCACGCGAGACAAGGATCCCCTTATGGACTGCTCGACAAGCAGCTCGCGATCCTCTTCCCGAACCGGACGGCCAGACTCTTGCCATCGCATGGACTACCCGGATGACGGGAGCCTTCCCAGCTCTTCCGCACGGACGAGCGGTAGGGACGGTTCTCACCTTTCTTGGCCGCTCCCAGTGAAGTTAACAAATGTTAACCTATCAGGTCGGCCCGCTTTTGTCAAACAGATGAGATGCTCGAACGGCCCTTTCTGCGTTCTTGCCCTTCCCGGCCGTTTATGTTAACAATTGATAGCTTGTTCCGGCACTGGGACCCCGGAATGGGAGCTTGCCGCGGCCATCGTCCCGGGGGGGGTGCGGGTGGACCGGGACCTCCCCCCCCGTTTTTCACACCCTTCGCTCCACCCCGTGTTGGACCCGCAGAACAATACAGGATTCACCCCATGGCTGTCGGAGTCTGCGTGCGTTTATGATAAGGCCATTCGACCATACCGGACCTGATGAGTGCCCTGGTGTCCGCTCAGGACCCTACCACCTTGTTTTCTTTGCGTTTCCGCTGAATCTACCGGGTGTTCCCGGGTGTCCTTTTTCCGGGGTATCTTTCCTCGCGCGCATCTCGCGGGGAGGCCGGCATCCATGCCGGGGGAATGCCGTCTCCCGAGGACCGATTTCATGAATCGCGCCATATGCATCCACGGCCATTTCTATCAGCCGCCGCGGGAAAACCCGTGGCTGGAGGAGGTGGAGCTCCAGGATTCCGCGTACCCGTATCACGACTGGAATCAGCGCATCACGGCCGAGTGCTATGCGCCCAACGTCTCCTCCCGGATCCTGGGGCCGGATCGCCGGATCATCGATCTGGTATGCAACTACGCCTCCATGAGTTTCGATTTCGGTCCCACCTTGCTCTCCTGGATGCAGCGCCACGAACCGGAGACCTATCGGGCCGTCATCGAGGCCGATCGCCGGGGGCGGGTGCGTTTCGGAGGCCATGGACCGGCCATCGCACAGAGCTACAACCATATGATCCTTCCCCTGGCCGACACTCGCGACAAGCGCACGCAGGTGATATGGGGCATCCGGGACTTCGAGCATCGCTTCGGGCGGAGGCCCGAAGGCCTGTGGCTCGCCGAGACGGCGGTCGACGCGGAGACGCTGGAGATCATGGCCGAGCAGTCCATCCGATTCACGATCCTGGCACCCCACCAGGCCGCGCGGGTGCGCCGCATCGGAGATCACCGCTGGCACAAGACCCCGAACGGCAGCGTCGACACCCGGCATCCCTACCTCTGCAGGCTGCCCTCCGGCCGCACGATCGCGCTCTTTTTCTACGCCGGCGAGATCGCCCGGGAGGTCGCCTTCGGGGGGCTGCTCCATAACGGCGAGGGGTTTGCCCATCGGCTCCTGGGGGTGTTCACCGCTCATCCCGGACCGCAGCTGGCGCATATCGCCACGGACGGGGAGACCTATGGTCATCACCACCGCCACGGCGACATGGGTCTGGCCTACTGCCTCTATCACCTCACCAACAACCGTCTGGCGGAGATCACGGTCTACGGGGAGTACCTCGATCGTCATCCGCCCGAGCACGAGGTGAATATCGTCGAAAACAGTTCCTGGAGCTGCATCCACGGAATCGAACGCTGGCGTTCCGCATGCGGGTGCAACTCCGGCGGGCGGCCCGAGTGGAAGCAGGAGTGGCGCGCTCCACTGCGCGGCGCCCTCGACTGGCTGCGCGACAGTGTCGACTATGTCTACGAGGAGCACGCCTCGCCCCTGGTGAGCGACCCCTGGGCCGCGCGAGATTCATATATCGAGATCGTCCTCGACCGCAGCCTCGACCCGCGCGATACCTCCATGGCGCCCCTGCTTCGGCCGAATCTCGACCAGGAGCAGCGGACGCAGCTGCTGAGGCTCCTCGAGATGCAGCGCTTTGCCATGCTGATGTATACCAGCTGCGGGTGGTTTTTCGACGAGATCTCGGGCATCGAGACCGTACAGATCATCGCTTATGCGGCGCGAGCCCTGCAGCTCGCACAACAGGTGAGCGGCATCGAGCTCGAGAAGACCTTCCGCTTGCTGCTGTCGCGCGCCCCGAGCAACATCCCCTCCTTGGGAAGCGGCGAACATGTCTACGACCACTTTGTCAAGCCCATGATCCTCGACCTCACGCGCGTGGGGGCCCATTTCGCCGTGTCCTCCCTCTTTGAGGAATACGGGGAGCGCAGCCGCGTCTACGCGTTCGAAACGCGTTCCATGAGGGCCCACAAGCGCAACTCCGGCAAAAACCGACTCACCGTCGGCATCGCGGAGATCTCCTCGGTGATCACCTCCGAGCGGCGGACCGTCAGTTACGCGGCCTTTTATTTCGGGGACTTCAACATCGCCGCCGGGGTCCGGACATTCCAGGGCGAGGGCGCCTTCGCCGCCCTGGCGCGGGAGATCCTGAAGGCGTTTGAGCGGGCCGATGTCACCGGGGTCATCCACCTGATCGAACGCCACTTCCAGAACGGCAGCTACACGATGTGGCACCTGTTCAAGGATGAGCAGCGAAAGGTGACGGCACAGATCCTCGATTCGACCCTGGGGGGAGTCGAGACCGCGCTCCGGCAGGTGCGGGACCACCATTACCCCGTGATCGAGGTGATGCGGCGAATGGGGGTCCCCATGCCGCGGCTGTTCTGGCGCGTTGCCGGTGCCATTCAGGACATCGATCTTCTCCGCGCCCTGGAGAGCCCGAAGCCCGACATCCAGCGGATACGCGCCATCGCACAGGAGGCCCGGGACTGGGGGTTGGAGCTCGATCGGGTGAGGGCGGAATACGTCTCGGGTGGACACGCCAACGGACACATGGAGGCCGTCGAGAGGCTCTGCACACGCGCCGACCCCGCGCGGTTCTCCGAATCGGTGGAGCTGCTGGAGCGGCTCGTCGCCTTTTTTGAGGCCATTGCGCCGCTCGACCTGCACCTGGACCTCTGGAAGGCACAGAACGTCTACTTTTCCCTGGGCAAACGGATGCTGCCGGACATGCAGGAGCGGGCCGGCCAGGGCGATCCCGTGGGCCGACGCTGGGCCAGGGCCTTCACCCGTCTGGGAGCATATCTCAACGTGAGCATCGCATGACGCACATCCCGAACGCCACCTATCGGGTGCAGCTGACACCCGCCTTCGACCTGCCGGCCGCCCGATCCATCGTGCCTTATCTCGCGGACCTTGGCATCACCGACCTCTACGCCTCCCCGGTTTTTGAGGCACGGCCGGGCAGCACACACGGGTACGACATCGTCGACCACGCCGTCATCAGCACGTGCCTCGGCGGAGTCGAGGCGTATCGGGCGCTTTCCCGGCGGCTGAGGGAGTACGGCATGTCGCTGCTTCAGGATATCGTTCCCAACCACATGGCCTTCCACAGCGGCAACCGGCTGCTCATGGATGTGCTCGAAAACGGCCCACGCTCTCCCTACTACCGGTTTTTCGACGTGGCCTGGGACCACCCCTACGAACACCTGCGTGAAAGGATCCTGGCGCCGTTCCTGGGGAAGTTCTACGGACGGGCGCTGCGCGACGGGGAGCTCAGCCTTCAGTACGACGATGAAGGGTTGGCCGTGCACTACTATGACCAGCGATACCCCCTGGATTTGCGTTCATACGGCAGGGTGTTCCTGCGAGACCTGGAGCGGCTTGAGAAACGGCTGGGCAGGAACAGCTCCCAGATCGTGCGGTTCCTGGGCGCCATCCACTTCATCGAAGACCTCGGAAAGGCGGTCTGCCCCGCAGGGGGGAAGGGGGTGCGCCATGCCAAGAAGATGCTCCGGGCAGTCTATCGGGGCAACGAAGCCATCCGGGAGTTCATGGATGAGGCCGTCGCGTTCTACAACCGGGCCGATCCCCGGGGGCGCGATGCACTCGACGCCCTCCTGGTCGAACAGTCCTTCCGGCTCTCGTTCTGGAAGGTGGCCTCCGAAGAGATCAACTATCGGCGGTTCTTCAATATCAATGAACTCATCTGCCTGCGCACCGAACAGCCCGAGGTGTTCGAGTATGTCCATGGGGCCGTGCTCCCGCTGGTCCGGGAGGGCACGGTCGCCGGTCTGCGGGTGGACCACATCGACGGCCTCTATGATCCGTCGGCCTACTTAAAGCGGCTGCGGGAGGCCGCGCCCAGGGCCTACATCGTCGTGGAGAAGATCCTGGAATGCGACGAAGAGCTGCCGCCTTGGCCTGTCCAGGGCACCACGGGTTACGACTTCATCGCCTCCGTCAACGGGCTTTTCATAGACAAGAATCAGGAAAAGGCGTTCAAGCGTCTCTACCGGCGCTTCACCGGCGGCCTCGCATCCTATGACGAGATCCGCGCCGCGAAAAAACGGCTGATTGTCGGCAAGCACCTGGCCGGAAGCGTGGACAACCTCGCACAACTGCTCAAACGGATCGCCGACCGTGACCGGCTGGGGCGCGACATCACCTTGTACGGACTCAAGCGGGCCCTGGTGGAGGTCATGGTCTACTTTCCCGTGTACAGGACCTATGTCAGCGAGACGGAGTTCCCGGGCCGCGACCGGGAACTGCTCCGTCAGGCCGTGAACGATGCCCGCGCCGGGTACCCGGATCTGGACTACGAGCTGGATTTCATCGAGCGCTATCTGCTGAACCCGGCAGGCGGCCCGGCCAAGACCAGGGAAACAGCGCAGGGGGGCGCGAAGGGCGGTCACCGTGATCGCAGCCGTCCCCTGCGTTTCGTCATGGAGCTGCAGCAGCTGACCGGGCCGCTCATGGCCAAGGGATGCGAGGATACGGCCTTTTACGTGTACAACCTCCTCATCTCGCTCAATGAGGTCGGGTGCGACCCCGATCGCTTCGGCACCACACCGGCTGATTTTCACCGACTCAATCTCCATCGCCTGAAGCTTTGGCCGCACACGATGAACGCCACAACCACCCACGACACCAAGCGGGGCGAGGATGCCCGGGCCCGCATCGACGTGCTCTCCGAGATCCCGGGGGAGTGGGACCGGGCGGTCCGGGCGTTCTCTTCCATCAACCACCGCCGCCGCAGGCGGCGGCAGCAGGGGACTCCCATCCCCGACCGGAACGACGAATACCTCTTCTACCAGGCCCTGACAGGCGTGTTCCCCTGGGACGAAACGGATCTGCCGTCGCTTCGCCGCCGGATGCGCGAGTATGTGGTGAAGGCGGTGCGCGAGGCCAAGGTGCACACGGCGTGGATCAAGCCGGATGCGGAGTACGAGGAGGCATGCACCGGATTCATGGAAGAGATCCTGGACGAGCAGAAGGGCCGCGCCTTCCTCGACCGGTTGCGTCCGCTCGTGCACCGGGTGGCGTTCTTCGGGATGCTCAACTCCCTGTCGCAGACGCTGCTCAAGATCACCTGCCCCGGTGTGCCTGATTTCTACCAGGGCACGGAACTGTGGGACCTGTCCCTGGTCGACCCCGACAACCGTCGTCCCGTGGACTACGCCCGCCGGTCAGCCATGCTCAGCGGAATCCGGCGGGAGGTCGGCCAAGACCGCCGGGCGCTCATCTCGCGGGTGCTGCAGAACATGAAGACGGGAGAGGTGAAGATGCTGCTCACGTACCTGGGGCTGCAGACCCGTCGCGCAAACGCGGATCTGTTTGCACGCGGAGAATATATCCCCGTCGAGACCCGCGGCACGTTCGCGGATCATGTGGTCGCGTTCCTGCGCCGCCTGGAAGACTCGTGGGCCCTGGTGGCGGTCCCCCGATTGCTGACCTCCGTGACGCCGGAGGGGGTGCTGCCGCTGGGCCGCTCATGCTGGCACGACACCAGGCTGGCGCTTCCCGCGTGCCCCGACACCTGGGAGGATGCCATCTCCGGCGCGGTCCGCCGGTTCGAGCGTGACCAGGCAGGGTGCTCGGCCGCGGCGGGCGATCTGTTCGACCCCTTCCCCGTTTCACTGCTTACCGCGAAGGGGAGCATCTGACCGCGGGCAGGTCTCAGAGCGGTGGAAGCCCTTCTCCCCTGCAACCCGCCGCCCCTCCACAGACAACCCGCAACGAAAAAGAAGGGGGGCTCACGCCCCCCTTTTCGTCCTGCAAAAACAATCAGGCTAGAACAGCCCCTTCACCTTGCCTGTCTTCACATCCACGTCAATGCGGCGGAAGGCCGGGTCGGACGAGGTGCCGGGCATCAGGCTGATTTCGCCCGCGCACGGGCAAAGGAACTTCGAACCGGAGTAGATGAGCACATCCCGGATCGGGAGCGTCCAGTTCTTGGGCACGCCTTTGAGGGCCGGGTTGTGGCTGAGGCTCAGGTGCGTCTTCACCATCATGGTCGCATAGTCCGCGTATTTCGGATCGGACTCGAGCATCTTGGCCTTGTTCTCCGCGTCGGGGAGCCAGTTCACGCCGTTGGCTCCGTACACGGTCTTTGCGATCAGCTCGACCCTGTCGCGGAGCTTCATCTCGAGGGGATAGAGGAACTTGAACTTGCTCTTCTCCTCGCAGGCTTCCTTGACCGCCTCTGCAAGCTCGATCGCCCCTTCGCCGCCCCTGGCCCAATGCTCGGACATGGCGCAGCGCGCCCCTGCAGCCTCGGCAGCCTTCCGGACCAGTGCAATCTCTGCCTTTGTATCGGTATGGAAGCTGTTGACGCAGACCACCGGGTTCATCCCCGATTTGCGGATGGTGTTGATGTGGTGCACCATGTTGGGGAGGCCTGCCTCCAGGAGCTTGAGGTCCTCTTTGGTGTAGGCAGGATCCAGCGGGAGTCCCGCCACGACCTTGGGCCCGCCGCCGTGCATCTTCAGGGCGCGGATCGTCGTGGTGAGCACCGACACATGGGGTTTCAGACCGCTGTAGCGGCACTTAACGTTCCAGAACTTCTCGAAGCCGATGTCCGCTGCGAAGCCGCTCTCCGTCACATGATAGTCGAAGAGCTTCAAACCAACCCGGTCGGCGATGATGGAGGACTGACCGACCGCGATGTTGGCAAAGGGTCCTGCGTGAACCATGCAGGGCTGGTATTCCGCAGTGCTCATGAGGGTCGGGTTGATGGTGTTTCGCATAAAGGCCGTCATGGCGCCGTCCACTTCCAGGTCGCCTGTGGTCACGGGTTTGCCGGCCTTGCTGAACGCTACCGTGATCTCACCCATCCGTTTTCTCAGATCGGCTAGGTCCTTGACGATGGAGAGGATGGCCATCAGCTCGGAGGAGACGGCGA
This sequence comes from Deltaproteobacteria bacterium, assembly GCA_020060215.1. Next base: position 17,538 of record JAGVAP010000061.1, read on the forward strand.
TGGCGAACCTGGACTGCATGGTGTAGCCGTCCATCCTTCCGCCCAGTCCGATCACGATGTTCCGCAGGCTCTGAGCGCAGAAATCGATGATCCAACCCATCTCTACTCGGGTGGGGTCGATGTCGAGCCGCTTCATCTTGGTGAGCCTCTTGAGCTGCTCGTCGTTGTAGTTCCTCTCGTGCTGCATCCGGGCCGTGAGCGCAACCATGGCCAGGTTGTGGGCGTTCATGATGTCGTTGATGTCGCCCGTGAGGCCCATCGAGAATTCGGTCATGGGGATCAGGAGGGCGTTGCCGCCGCCGGCCGCCGTTCCCTTGATGTTCATGGTGGGGCCGCCCGAGGGCTGCCTGAGGGCGCCGCCCACGTTCACCCCGAGCTTTCCGAGTCCTTCCATGAGGCCGACCGAGGTGGTGCTCTTCCCCTCGCCGAGGGGCGTGGGGGTAATGGCCGTCACCTCGATGTACTTGCCGTCGGGTTTGCTCTCGAGTCGCTTCATGATCTTCAGGAAATCGAGCTTGGCCAGACGGCCGTAGGCCATCAGCTCATCCTTCTTGAGGCCCATCTTTTCGCGCCACTCATCCGGGCTGGGCATGTTCTTTTCCGCAGCCTCGGATATCTGCCAGTCCTTCATCTTTACCGCATCATAGGGCATAGAACATCCTCCTCATCTGTTGTGAGTTATGTGCCGGTTCGTGTTCCTGTTCCGCTGCCTGAAAACCCAATATGATCATTCCTGTTGAGCCTGCGCACAGACATTATGCACAACCTGGGCGTTTGCATGGCCAACCAGGAAGGATGCAAATGGTAAAGCCTGATACCTCTGTGTCCGTTGCTTTAAGGGTGAAAAACCCTCGCAGGGTCTCAGGAAGGTTGATTTTCCCCTACCAAAAAAAAGAGGGGGCGTCAAATGAAAAGACAGAGGGCAGAGGTCAAGTTAGAGGTTTCAGGTTTCAGTGTTCGGGTGTCAGGAAATTGAGGACTACCGGGCTGACACCCGAAACCTGACACCCTGCAGAGTTTCCTCAGCGATCAATCTGACCGCCTCACGCCGCGCAAGCGCTGGCGCTCCGGGCACCGGCAAGCGGCCCTGCTGGCTTCAGACCTCCTGCTATTTCAAAGCCTCTTCCCCCCCGAATGCGCGATAGGGAGAAAAGCCCTCCAGGACGATGTCGTCTCCTTCGATCAGCCTTCCCGCGATCATCCTGGCCACCATGCCTCCCACCCCGGGTCCGAGCATGAAGCCCTGGCCGCACATGCCGGTGGCATGCAGCAGCCCTCCGATCTCCCTGCTCCAGCCGACCAGAGGCGATCCGTCCGGGGACATGGGATAGAGCCCGCGCCAGACCCGGCGCACCCTCAGGTTCTTGAGCCTGGGGAGGAGGCGCACCATCCTTGCCCCCACCTGCGGGAGAAAGAGGGAGGTCTCCCGCTTGTCCGTACCGGGGATCAGGGGATCGGGGGTGATGCAGAAGACCACCTGTCCAAGACGGTTCTGATAGAAGTAGTAGTTCTTGGACAAAGGGCCCGGCCTGAGATCGACGACCATGCAGGTGAAAAAGGACTGCACCGGCTCGGTGATCGCCGCCTCATGGGAGTCGGGGGTCACGGGGATGTCCACTCCGGCGGTCCTGCAGAGGTCCCTCGAAAACGGGCCTGCAGCATCCACCAGGACAGGCGCATGAAACTCGTTCTTTTCTGTTTCCACCCCATCGACTTTCCCTCCCTTGAGGAGTATCTTCCGGACCTTTTCCTGAAACCGAAACTCCACGCCAACCGCCTTTGCGCGCCTGTAGAATGCGTTGGAGGCGCGGAGCGGGGAGGCGGAGCCGTCGTCCGGAGACCATGTCCCGCCCAGGAGCCGCTCCGGGTTGATGCCCGGCACGATCTCCCGAATCTCGGATGGGGAGACGAAGTTTATCCTGAGCCCGAAGCGCTTCTGGACGGGAAGGATCGCCTTGAGCGCCTTTTCCTCGGCCTCACGATAGACCGGAAACAGGTATCCGCCCCTCAGCCATTCGATATCGTCCCCGTACCTCTGCGACCAGGTCGAAAAGACCTCCAGCGATCGCTTGCAGGTGATGATCTTTGCCGGATCCGAATGGGTGGCCCTTATTCCGCCGATGGCCCGCTTGTTCTCCCCCTGTCCGGGGGAAGCATTGCGGTCCAGCACCAGGGGTTTCACGCCCATCTCCGCAAGGGCCAGCGCAGTGGGGACGCCGACCGACCCGGCGCCGACAATGATCACGTCATATTGGTTAGAATTGCTCACATCGACTCCTGGACTGGGTTCTTAGGACCGATGGGTTGCGCTTCGCTGCACCCATCCTACATTCTCCTGGATTCTTGGTGTTCCAGTTGCTCCGCACGAGACTTCATCCCATGCAGGAGCCTTGCGGTTCATTCAACACCGAAAAGATCGCAGGCAGAGCTTGCTCCCACAGAAGAGAAAACCCCATTTCCCAATCGATCAATCTGATGTTCGATGTTCGTCTTCTCTTACTTCTTCCCCCTCATCCCCGCCAGAATCCCCAGGGGCACCTCCACGAAGAGCGGCCGATCGGTCCTGTCCGTCACCTGTTCAGGCTCGATCCCTTCCTCCCTGAACAGCCGCCAGATCATCGGCCGGCACGTCTTCGAGCCGCAGGCGCCCATCCCCGCCCGGGAGACGGCCTTCAGCTGATTCATGTCCCTGACCCCCTCCCGGATGGCCGCCCTGATCTCGCCCGCAGTGATCCTTTCACATCGGCAGATTACGGCGCCGTCCGGCGGCAGTTCCCTTTCATAGATCAGCGACGGCTCCATCCGGTCCTCCTGCATCCAAATCCCTGCGGCGGCCTTGGCAACCTCCTTCTCCATCCGGACCTGGACCAGAACGGTGCCCGGGAACTTCCTGGGGCTCGTAAGCACCTTCTCGACCGGGTACAGGCCGATGACCGCCCCGTCTTCGTCCGTCACCGGGACTTCCCTGCCCTGCTCCACCTTCTCGCGCCAGATCTCATAGGGGAAGGTCACGGTCGGCCTCTCCGGATCCTTGCGGTAATCCACCAGCGTCACCGCGAGCCCGGGGCAGACGTAGACGCAGCTCATGCATCCTTTGCAGGCGGACGGCTCCACAAGATAGGGAAGTCCCGTGATCTCGTCCCTCTCCGTGCGGATGGCGCTTTCCGGACATACGGATGTGCACGGGTTGCAGGGTACTTCCTGGAAGCAGTGGAAGACGGGAAAGACCCCCTTTTCCTCCGCGGGTTTGTCCCTCTTGAGAACGGGGCCCGGCCTTGACCGTAGGATCTTCTCTTTCTCCTCCCACTGCCTGGGGATCGCTCCTTCGTAGAGGCCCAGGGACCGGGCGATCTTCAGACCCTCGATCCTCCCGGTGAACATGGCGGCGGAGGCCTCGGCGATCTCACGGGCATCTCCGGCGCGGTAGACCTCCATGCCCCACTCCCTCGCCTTGTGAAAGAACTCGTCCACCTCGCCCAGCCCCACGGCAATCAGCAGGGTGTCCACGTGGTAGGTCTTGTGAGAGCCCGGGATGACCTTCCACTCCTTGTCCAGTGCGCCGATGGTGACGCTCTCCACGCGGTCTTTGCCGGAAGCGGAGACCACGGTGTGGCCGGTGAGGATGGGGACGCCGAGGCGTTTGAGCTTGTCGGCATGGACCTTGTAGCCGCCCACACGGGGCAGGGCTTCGACCAGGGCCGTCACCTCCATGCCGGCCTGGATGGCATGGTACCCTGCAATCAGCCCGACATTCCCGCCGCCCACGATCAGCAGCCGCTCGGAGGGTCTCACCAGGTCCCGGTTCACCAGGGTCTGGAAGGCGCCCGCGCCAAAGACCCCGGGCAGGGTATTGCCTGGGAAGGAGAGCATCTTCTCTCTCGCGCCGGTGGCGACGAGGAGTCTCTGGGGCCGGACCTTTCGATAGATCCCCCCCTTGACCACCCCCACGACACCGTCGGAGAATACGCCGACGGCCGTTGCATTGAGCCAGACCTCGACCGGATCCAGCCCCTCCAGTTCCTCCTGCATGAGGCGGGCAATCTCCATTCCCCTCGTTCCCGCCCTGGAATCCTCGACAGACCCGAAGAACTTGTGCGTCTGGAGCAGGAGCTTGCCTCCAAGCCCGGTCTTGTCGTCGATCAGCAGCGTGTCCGCCCCCGTCTTCCCGAGCTCCACGGCAGCGGCCATTCCCGCAGGCCCGCCTCCGATGATGAGGACTTCGACATCCCTGATCGGCGGTTCGCGAAGAACCGGGACCGCCTCATCCTTGGGGAGACCGGGCAGGCCTTCGACGCCCTCCACGGCCATGCCCCCTTTCAGGGGGGTCATGCAGGACTTGACCGGCATCCCGTCCAGGATGACCAGACACTGCGAGCACTGCCCGTTCGCACAGAAGAGTCCCTGCGGGCTCCCGTCCTTGTGATGGTGGCCGAATACATGGATGCCGTTGGCGATGAGGGCGGAGGAGATCATCTCTCCTGCAAGGCCTTTGATCTCCTTCCCGTTCCAGGTAAAGGCGATCCTCTTCCGGACCGGGATCTCCAGGATGGGGTGTTTCGTGATCCTCTTCTCTTCCATATGCCTTCCTTCGTGCCTGAGCCGACGTGATCGAAGATATCATGCCCGCGTTCATAAATGACAAAGCGCAATGCAAATGTACAGGGGAAATTCTGGGGCGGAGTATGGATTCTGGTGTTGCTGTCGAGCAGTTGCAGCTCAACGGCCATCCGCGGCGAATCGGGCCAGCCGCTGATAATAGGCGTGCCCTCCCACGACGAAGGTGTCGTTGTGGCCCGCCCCTTGGATCGGGTAGAAGTGCTTCGGCTCCCTTGCGGCCTCGAAGAGGGCCCCGCCCATGGAGAAAGGAACGAGCTCATCCTCTGTTCCGTGAATGATCAGGACGGGCACTCCGACCCGCGGAATCTTCGCAAGGTTGTCGTAGTGGACCGGCATCAGCCGGGAGAAGGGCCTGAACAGGAGCATGGATCCGGCCATGTCGGGGAGAGAGGTGAAGGCGCATTCGAGGATCAGGGACCTGACCTTCTTCTCCAGCGCCACCTCGATAGCCACCGCTCCCCCCAGAGAGCGTCCGAAGGGGACAATCCGCTCCGGGGGGACCCCTTCCCTCCGGACCAGGTATTCGTGGGCGGAAATCCCGTCTTCATAGATACCCTTCTCCGACGGGCTCCCCTCGCTCCTGCCGTATCCGCTGTAATCGAAGATGAAGACCCCCAACCCGCTTCTCAGGAGTCCTGCGATATTTTCGAGCCGGTGAGAGATGTTCCCTGCGTTCCCATGGCAGAAGAGGATCACCGGTCCGTTTTGGGGAGCAGGGAAATACCACCCGTGGAGCCCCTTGCCGCCGCTGCTCTCGAAGACCACGTCCTTGTACGGGAGCCCGTAATCCTCGGGCGTGTAGTCGAAGGTCCGCTGGGGATGAAATACGAAGAAGTTCTCGATCCTCGAGAAGAAGAGGAGAGAGCCGACGGCGAAGAGTGCGATGAATACGAAGAAGTAGACCCATTGCATGAGGGAGGCCTTCCTGAGCCGTCTCCAATAGGGCTTGCGATCGTTACCAAGTTCGTAGTCCATCCTGATTCGTACCAAATCCCGCCACGAAGACACGACCGCCGCCGCGCCGGAGTGGCGCTGTGGCGCATCACCAGGACACGATACGGTGTCTCACCGCCTTCGCGGCAGATCTTCTGACCCTAGATATGGAATTCCGCTACGTCCCCGTCCTGCAGCACATAATCCCTCTGAACCATCTGGCCGTCGTAGACCGCCTTTCCCCAGATCCTTGCGTACTTCAGTTTTTCCTGAAAATCCTTGTGGATCTTGACTGCGAGGTCCTCCAGCGTGCTCTCCCTCGGCAGCACGAAGGGCGATTTCAGGTCGGGGTCTTTCCCGGGCGCCTTGGTATACACCCTGATGATCCGAGCCATTTCATAGACCCGCTCCATCAGGGCATGGAGGTTCCTCTTGCCGGCGACCGAGATGGCGAGCGCCGGGAGAACGGTTTCCGCGAGCTCCAGAAAGACCCTGTAGTCCTCCTCATCCTCCGGCCTGTCCACCTTGTTCACCGCCAGGAGCATCTTCTTCATGAAGGGGGGTTTTTTCAGGTCCTCCGGGGCAAGCGTCCCTTCGGGAAAGATGCGCCACTCGGCAAAGGTCGAGAGGGAAAGCTCCAGATTCCCGATGGGATCGCCGTGGAGGTCGAGCAGGATCAAAAGGATGTCGGCCCTCCTCAGCAGATCCGGGAGATAGGGGTCCACGTATTCCCTGCTCAACGGGGGCGTGTCGATGAACTGGAACTGGATGTTCTCGTAGGTGGCCATTCCCGGTGTCGGTTTCCATGTGGAGTGCGGGAAGTCCGCAATCTCGGGTGCGGCGTTGGTCAGGGCTGCCAGGAGGGACGATTTGCCGGAGTTGGGAGGTCCGGTCACCGCCACCTGCGCCGCCCCCTCCCTGTCTATGGAATAGGCCGTCTCCCTCCTGGCGCCGCCTTTCTTCTGCTGGGCCTCCGCTTTGAGCTTGGCCACCTTGCGGCGAAGATCGGCCTTGAGCTTATCCGTGCCCTTGTGCTTGGGCATGATGGCCAGCATTTCTTCCAGGGCTTGTACCTTCTCGTCGGCCGTTCTGGCATCCCGGAAGCGCTTCTCGGCCTCAAAGTACATGGGCGGCAGGTTGGCTGGCATCTTCTCGATCCAGGCGGATGGTCCAGGGAGGAACCCCAAAGACCTAAGTCGATGCTCATAATCTAACAGAAGGAGGGGCGTTCTTCAATGGAACAGGTCGTCTCGCAATTCGTGGCCGGTTGTTGGGTTGTTCTCGACCAAGGGAGAGAAAGGGGAAGTGAGGATCGGGGGGAAGGAAGAAAGGCGGCATAATCCAAACCTGTTGAAAACTTCCCTCCCTGGATATACTTGGATATATAGATCCAGGAGGAAACAGGGCGATGATACCAAGGAGAAAACTGGGGAAGACCGATATGGAGGTCACGATCTTCGGGCTCGGAGGCGAGGGGATCCTCCGCACCTATGACTACGAAGATCAGGCCTACCGTCTGATCAACAGGGCCATCGATCTCGGCATCAACTACTTTGAATCCGCCAGGGCCTATGCGGGGAGCGAAGCCTATTACGGGCTGGCCCTCAGAGAAAGGAGGAGGGAGATCTTCCTCACCAGCAAGTCCCATGGAAGGGACAGCGGAACCGCAATGGAACACCTTCGGCAGACCCTCAGGAACATGAAGACCGACTACCTCGACCTGTGGCAGGTGCATGACGTGAGGACCGAAGAAGACATCCGCGAGATCTTCGGCAGGGGAGGGGCCATCGAGGCCTTTGCAGAGGCCAGGCAAAAGGGGCTCGTTCGCTACATCGGCGTGACCGGACACCATCATCCGCTCGTCATCAGAAAATGCATTGAGATGTACGATTTCGACACCGTGCTCCTTCCGGTCAACCCTGCGGAACCCTTTTACCGCAGCTTCATCGAGCATGTCCTCCCCCTGGCCGGCCGGAAGGAAATGGGTGTGGTGGCCATGAAGGTCTATTTCAGAGGGCTCATTGCCAAGGTGCCGGAGTATGCCGGGATGGAGCCGTTCTTCAGGTTTGCCTTGTCCCACCCGGTGTCCACGGCCGTGATCGGCTGCGACAGTATTGAACAGCTCGAAAAGAACGTGTATTTTGCGGAGTCGTTCACCCCTATGACCCAGGAAGAGATGACGGGAATGATGGAATTCGTCGAGCCCTATTCCAGACAGCTCATGTACTACAAGCCATGAAGGCCATGATCCTCGCAGCAGGATTCGGGACCAGGCTCCGCCCCCTTTCGGAAAAGAGGCCGAAGCCCCTCGTGCCCGTGGCCAACAGGCCCGTGATCCTGAGGAATATGGAATATCTCCGGGCTCACGGGGTCGGGGAGATCGTGGTCAACACCCACCACCATGCCCCACAGCTGACGGAGTTCCTGTCGCTCCATCGTCCTCCGGGTATGCGGGTGGAGGTACGTGTGGAGCCCGAGATCCTGGGAACCGGGGGCGGGATCAGGAACACGGCCGATTTCTGGGGGAAGGACCCGTTCGTGGTGATCAACGGGGATATCCTTACGGATATCGATATCACCGAGGCCTATCGTGAACACCTCAGGACCAGGCCCCCGGCCACGCTGATCCTGCACGATCAGCCGGCCTACAACAAGATCAGGGTGGAGGGCGGCCGAATCACCGAGATACCGAAGGCGTACGGCAAAGAGGGGCTCGCCTTCACGGGGATCCATATCATGGAGCCCGAGATCCTGGTCCATATCCCGGAAGGATTCTCGGACATCGTGGACTGCTACCGGGCCCTGATCGGCTCCGGGACAGAGATCGGCTCCTTTGTGTCCCGGCGCCATTACTGGCGCGACATCGGGAACCTCCCCGACTACTTCGAGGCGAACCGAGAGCTCGCCCGCGGACCTTTCACCCTGGGCGCAGGCAGCGAGATGCATCCTTCGGCGGGGTGGAAGGATTGGGCCGTGATTGGAGAAAACTGCCGCCTGGGGGAAGAGGTGGAGATCTCGCGCTCCATCCTGTGGGAGGGGGTAAGTGTGAGGGCCGGGGTGAAGGTGACGGACTGTGTGGTCACCAGCGGATGCACGGTGGAGCAGGATTGCAGCAACGCTATTTTGTGAAGCCGGCGGTTTTCAGGTCGAGGATGAGTCCGACCCGGGGCAGGAGGAAACCGCTTGAAATCCAAATATCCAAGCCCCAATGACAAATCAGACCCAAATGACCAAGATGCAGGAAAGAGATAGGAATCAGGCGCCGGAAGCCTAGGCCCTTTCGTTCGGTCTTGAGTTTTTGAATTGGGATCCTGGCATTGTTCGATATCTGGCATTCCGCCCTTTGACATCTCAATCCCACTCCCGTGGGGGCGCGTCCCTTCCGCAACAAAAAGGGCCGCTCACCCGAGTTCACCGACCCCCGGCCCGTCCGACCGTCCTTTTACCTTGACTATCGCGGGTATTTGGTTTACAAGCTTACGTTCAACTTATATAAATAATTAAATAATGTCGACAAAAGGTCGGCTAAACAGTACCTTCAGCTCATCATGGAAAAGATCAGCAATCTGTTCGAGGAAAGAAAGAAGAAGGCCGAAGACCTGAGGGGGATGGAGGTCCCCCTCTACCCGGCGGGTTTCCCGGTCACCATCACCGCCGCGGAGGCCGTTCGGCGGTTTGGAGAAGTGGATGCACAAACCCTGGAGCAGCACGGGGAGACCTTTGCCATGGCCGGCAGGATCATGTCCCTTCGCGACTTCGGCAAGGCATCCTTTGTCCACATCAAGGACCGGAGCGGCCGGATCCAGGCCTACATCCGCAAGGACAAGGTCGGGGAGCACTCCTTCAAGGTCTTCAAGCTCATCGACATCGGTGACTTCATCGGGATCAAGGGGAGGTTTTTCAGGACGAAGACCGGGGAGTTGACCATCCTGGCCGACGAGGTAAAGCTCCTTTCAAAGTCCCTCAGGCCCCTTCCGGAGAAGTGGCACGGCCTCACCGACGTGGAGACCCGCTACAGACAGAGGTATCTGGACCTCATCGTCAATGAATCCGTGCGGGACCTCTTCGCACTCCGCAGCAGGGTCATCCAGTTCATCCGGGAGTTCCTGATCGCCAGGGACTTCCTGGAGGTCGAGACCCCCATGATGCAGCCGATCCCGGGCGGGGCGACGGCCAAGCCGTTCAAGACCTATCACAATGCCCTCGGGATGAACCTCTACCTTCGGGTGGCCCCCGAGCTCTACCTCAAGAGGCTCGTCGTGGGCGGGATGGAGCGCGTCTTCGAGATCAACCGCAATTTCCGGAACGAGGGGATCTCCGTAAAGCACAACCCCGAGTTCACGATGCTCGAATTCTACATGGCCTATGCCACATACCACGACCTGATGCTCCTCACGGAAGAGCTCTTTCGAGAACTGCTGCTGCGGATCCGCGGCACGACGACCATCGAGTACCAGGGACAGCCGATCGATTTCTCGCCCCCATGGCCCAGACTCTCCTTCATGGATGCACTCAAGGGGGCGGGGATGAGCGGAAGCGCACTGGGGGAGCTCGGCGCCGCGATCTCCTTTGCCAGGGAAAGAAACATCGTCCTGTCCAAGGAAGACAGCCTGGGCAAGGTCCTGACCAAGATCTTCGACCAGCTGGTGGAGCCCACGCTCTGGAATCCCACCTTCGTTTACGGCTACCCCATCGAGATCTCGCCGCTCTCCCGCCGGAACGACGAGGTCCCCGAGATCGCAGACCGTTTCGAGCTCTTCATCGGCGGCAAGGAGATCGCGAACGCCTTTACGGAGTTGAACGACCCGGTCGATCAGCGGGAGCGGTTTGTCCAGCAGGTCTCCCTTCGGGAGTCGGGGGACGAGGAAGCGCAGTTCATGGACGAGGACTACCTTGCGGCCATGGAGTACGGCCTCCCCCCTACCGCCGGGGAGGGCATAGGGATTGACAGGGTGATCATGCTCCTGACCGATTCTCCGTCCATCAGGGATGTGATCCTGTTTCCCCACATGAGGTCGCGACAGGACTGAAGATGCTCTTTGAGTTGTTCATTGCGTCCAGGTATCTCAGGGCCAAGCGAAAGCAGGCGTTCATCTCCGTCATCACCATCATCTCCGTCGTGGGCGTCATGATGGGCGTCATGGCCCTCATCGTCGTGCTCTCGGTCATGAACGGCTTCAGGGAAGATCTCATGTCCAAGATCCTCGGTGTGAATTCCCATCTCCTGATCCTCAGCCACGAGGGGGCCTTCAATCGTTACAAGGAGATCGCCGGCCGGGCGGAGGGCGTCGAGGGGGTCGTCGCAACAACCCCTTTCATCTACAGCCAGGTTATGTTAAACAGTCCCGCCGGCGTATCGGGAGCGGTTCTCAGGGGTTTGGACACGGCCACGGCAGGGAAGGTGATAGCGGTCGACAGGATGGTCAAGAGGGGGGATCTCCGCGCGCTGGACGAGACCCAGGGCGGGCTGCCGGGCATCATTCCGGGAACCGAGCTGGCCAGGCAGCTGGGGGTCCAGCCCGGGGACGAATTGACCGTGGTCTCCCCCCAGGGCAAGCTGACGCCCATGGGGAGGGTCCCCGAGAGCCGAAAGTACAGGGTGGTGGCCCTGTTCGATTCCGGGATGTATGAGTACGATTCGTCCATGGTGTACGTCTCCATCCGGGAAGCCCAGGATCTGCTCGGGATGGATGACCGGGTGAGCGGGATCGAGGTGAAGGTGCAGGACGTCAACAGGTCCGATACCATTGGAGAGGCCATCACCAGGGTCCTTCGGTATCCCTTCTGGACCAAGGACTGGAAGGTCATGAACCGCAGCCTCGTCTCCGCCCTGAAGCTCGAGAAGATCACCATGTTCGTCATCCTCACCATGATCGTCCTGGTGGGTGCCCTGAACATCATCAGCACCCTGGTCATGGTGGTCATGGAAAAGACCCGGGACGTGGCCATCCTGAGGGCCATGGGCGCCAGCGCCAGGAGCATCATGTCGGTCTTCATGGCTCAGGGGCTCCTGGTCGGCCTGGTCGGGACCTTGGCGGGGCTGCTGGCCGGCCTTGGGATCTGCCGCCTCCTGGGGAAGTACAAGTTCATCAAACTGCCGGCCGACATCTACTACATCTCCACACTCCCGGTCAGGGTGGAGGTCCTGGATGTCGTCTATGTAACCTCAGCCGCGGTGCTCATTTCCTTCATCGCCACGCTCTATCCCTCCTGGCATGCATCGAGGCTCAACCCGGCGGAGGCTTTGAGGTACGAATGACCCAGCAACGGGGTGGTTGGAGAGACTGGTGCTAGTCCTGGAGAGCGTTCAGAAATCGTTCAAGCATGATCATACCGTCATCGAGGTCTTGAAGGGAGTCGATCTTACCCTGCGGCAGGGCGACAGCATGGCCGTCGTCGGCGCCTCCGGGGTGGGGAAATCGACCCTTTTGAACATCATGGGAACGCTTGAGCCCCCTACGTCCGGAGTGGTCCGGTTCCAGGAACGGAACGTGACCGGAATGGAGGAAGCGTCTTTATGCAGGTTGAGAAACCGGGAAATGGGGTTTGTTTTTCAGTTTCATCACCTGCTGCCTGAGTTCACCGCCCTCGAGAACACGATGATGCCCGCCCTGATCGCCCGTCTACCCCGGTCCAGTGCCGTGGAGATGGCGATTCAGATCCTCAAGAGCGTAGGTCTCGAGAGACGTCTGACCCATCGCACCGGCGAACTCTCCGGGGGAGAGCAGCAGAGGGTCGCCATCGCAAGGGCCTTGGTCATGCGTCCGAAGGTCCTGCTCGCCGATGAGCCTACCGGTAATTTGGATTCGAAAACAGGAGAGGGTGTGGGTGACCTGCTCCTTGAATTTAACCAGAGAGAAGTCCTCGCCATGGTGATCGCCACCCACAACCGGCGACTGGCCGAGAAGATGTCCAGGCGGATGGAGATCGTGGATGGTCGGATTCATGAGGAGGAAAGGTAGCGCGCTTACAGCGGGTATTCTCCTGGGGCTGGTACTCTGGTCCGTGCCGTTGGCCCGGGTCGCGCAGGCGCAGGAGAAGAAGACGGTGGCCATACTGCCCTTCAGGGTTCATTCCCTGCAACCCCTGGAGCAGGTGAGGGTGCAGCTCCAGGAGATGTTCTCCTCCCAGATGGGAAAGGAAGGGCTCCAGGTGGTGAAGATCGAGGAGGTCAACGATCACCCCATGGCCCGCCTCCCCGTGCTGGAGGCCAAGGATGCGGTTGCGCTCGGTAAAGATCTGAATGCCGATTTCGTCATCCATGGGAGCCTGACCCATATCGGCCGAAAGATCAGCCTGGATGTGAAGGCGGTGGATGTGCATTCCGCGAGGCCTCCCTTTTCGCTGTTCGTGGTGGAGGACGACATCGAAAAGCTGTCCGACGCCGTGGAGCGGGCGACCCACAGCCTCTCCAACCAGATTGCCGGTTTCATCCAGATCGACTCGGTGATGGTCAAAGGGAACCGGCGCATCGAGGCCGAGGCCATCCTGGCGGTGGTGGAGAGTCGGAAAGGGGACCGACTCGACCAGGAGAAACTCGACAAAGACCTGCGGGCGATCTATGCCATGGGTTTTTTCAAGGAGGTCGATCTTGAGATCGAGGACGGCCCCAAGGGAAAGGTCGTGATCGTCAACGTGACCGAGAAGCCCTCCATCTCCAAGATCGCCTTCGAGGGGAACAAGAAGGAGAACGAAGATAACCTGAAAAAAGAGATTGGAATCAAGCTCTATTCCATCCTGAACCAGAGCGAGGTGAAGCAGAGCATCAACCGACTGAAGGAGTATTACCGGCAAAAAGGATTCTACAACGTCGAAATCAATAGCGACATCCGGGAGATCCCCAACAACGAAGTGGCCTTGACCTACAAGGTCGACGAGGGGAAGAAGCTCTATATCACGAAAATCGCATTCACCGGCAACACCCATTTCAGCGATCGCGAGTTGAAGAAGCTGATGGAGATCAGCGAGAAGGGGATCTTCTCCTTTATCACCAAGTCCGGGCTGCTCGACAGGAACAAGCTGGAGTTCGACCTCCAGAAGGTTGCCGCCTACTACCACAACCACGGCTACATCCGGGCCAAGACAGGGGAGGCCAAGGTCGCCACGAGCGAAGACGGAATCACCGTTACGATCGAGGTCGTGGAAGGGGAGCAGTATGGGGTGGACAAGGTCCGGATCACGGGCGATCTGCTGAAACCCGAAGAGGAACTCCTCAAGAAGGTGAAGATCGGAAAGGAGAAGCACTACAGCAGGGAGGTCGTGAGAAAGGATACCATCGCCCTCAGGGACACCTACGCGGATGAGGGGTACGCCTACGCCGAGGCCGTGCCGCAGATCGAGGAGGACGACCAGCGAAAGATGGTGGATATCACCTACCGGATGTCCCAGAAGAGCAAGGTGCGATTCGAGCGTATCAACGTCACCGGGAACAACGTCACACGGGACAAGGTGATCCGGCGCGAACTGAAGGTCGCCGAAGGGGAGTACTTCAGCGGCAAAGACTTGAAGAAAAGCACCCAGAACCTGCATCGCCTCGGGTTTTTCGAGGACGTGGAGATCCAGAACAAGAAGGGCAGTGAGGACGATCTCATGGTGCTGGACGTGGCCGTGAAGGAGCGGCCCACGGGCTCCTTTTCCATCGGCGCGGGCTACAGCTCGTTCGACAAAATGATCGGGATGTTCAACATCTCGCAGAATAACCTGTTCGGGCGGGGGCAGAAGCTTGCGGCCACAGGATCCATCGGCAGCAGGACCACCGAGGTGGATCTCAGTTTCACCGAACCGTGGCTCTTCGACAGGCCGATCTCGGCCGAGGTCGACCTCTACAATTTCGAGCGGGAGTATTTCGAGTACACGAAGGACAGCCTGGGGGGCGCACTGCGATTCGGGTTCCCTTTAGGCCTGGATGATTATACCAAGGGCCTGGCCGGGTATGGCTACGAGACCGCGGACATCAGCGATGTGGCCGACAATGCATCCATTGCGATCAGGGACATGGTGGGAACGAACGTCACCAGCAGCGCCACGGTCGGGATCCGCCGCAACTCCAAGGACAGGCCCTGGAACACGCGCGAGGGGTCGTACAATCAGTTCACCTATGAGTATGCCGGAGGTCCTCTGGGGGGCGATGTGGGGTTCGACCGCTATCAGGCCACCTCCGCCTGGTTCTTCCCTCTGCCCTGGAACACCGCTTTCATGGCCCAGGGAAGATGGGGACTGGTCGTACAAAGGGACGACGAAAAGCTGCCCGTCTACCAGAAGTTCCGGTTGGGGGGGATCAATACGATCCGCGGGTTTGACGACTACTCCGTCTCACCCAGGGATCCGCGGACAGGGGACAGGATCGGCGGTGAAAAGATGGCCATCCTCAACCTGGAATACCGATTCCCGCTCATCCGAGAGCAGGGTATCATGGGCGTCCTGTTCTTCGATGCAGGCAACTCCTGGACCGATGAGCAGGGGTATGACTTCGGCGACGTCAAGAAGTCGATCGGCACGGGAATCCGATGGTATTCTCCCATCGGACCCCTTCGTCTCGAGTATGGATGGGTGATCGGGCCCGAAGGGGATGAGCCCTCCGGAAACTTTCATTTCTCGGTGGGGGGGCTCTTTTGATCGCGGATGAAGCCTCCACCTCCGGTGGAGGTCCCGGACAGGGTTCGCCCGATCCGGCGAGAAGCGGGGCAGTGTTCAGTAAAAGACCGTTTCAGATCCTGAACGCTGAACACTGAGCTCTGAACACTTGGAAGAGGCGATCGTTTGAACCGAGCTTAGGGGGGCCGCCTGAGGCCACCCGCTCTGCGGGTGGAGTCTCACTTTATGAGCGAACTGAAGTCTCTTGTTTGCACCACGAGAGAAAAGGGGGAGGATATGATACGTCTCATCGTTTATCTGATGGTCGGTGCCTGCTTTGTTTTACTTTCGGCTCTGGACAGCGTTGCAGCGCCGCCGGTGAACGCCAAGATCGGCGTCGTGGACATCCAGAAGTTCCAGAAGAAGTCGAAACACTTCCAGGCGGTCGGCGCGAGGGTGAAGAAGAAATTCGACGCCATGCAGCAGAAACTGGATGAGGAGAGGAACGGACTGATCAAGCTGGAGGACGACCTGAAGAAGCAGAGCATGATGCTGAGCCTGGATGCCCAGGAGGACAAAAAGAGGGAGCTGGAGAAGAAACGGAGGTACTACAAGTACATCTACGAGGACCTCTCTCAGGAGATGAAGGATGTGGAGGCGGAGGCCACCTCGGACATCGGCAAAGAGCTCGAAAAGATCGTCAAGAAGATCGCCGATAAGGAGGGCTACACGCTCATCCTTGAAAAGCGCACCCTCGGGCTGATCTACTACAGCGAAGCCATCGACCTCACCGATCGCGTGGTAGAGGCCTACGATGCCTCAAAACCGAACCAGTAGTATGGAACGCGGGAAAAACCCCACCCTTACACTCGAAGCGCTCTCCGAGCGTCTGGGCGGCGAGGTCTGCGGGGATAAGACCGTCCTGATCAGCGGGATCAATTCCCTGCGCGATGCGGTCCAGGGAGAGGTGTCGCTGTACATGGACCGCCGGTACGACGATGCCCTGAAGAGCACGAAGGCATCGGCCGTCATCGTTCAGCGGGTTACGGAGCATTTCCCCGGCCCCCAGGTGGTCGTGCCCAACCCGGGCCTCGCTTATGCGGAGGCCGCCCATCTGTTCTGCCCGCCCCTGGTCAGGTTCCCCGGGGTGAGCCGTGAAGCGGTCATCCATGAGACCAGCACCATCGGCAAGGATGTATCCATCTATCCCCTGGTGTACGTCGGAAAGGATGCGGTCATCGGAGACGGGGCCACCCTGTTTCCCGGGGTCTATGTCGGAGACGGCGTCTCCATCGGGAGGAATACCGTCATCTACCCGAACGTTGCGCTTCTGCCGGGGGTCACGATCGGCGAAGAGGTGATCATCCACGCGGGGACCGTGGTGGGCAGCGACGGCTTTGGATTCGTGAGACACGGGTCCAGGAGCGTGAAGATCCCCCAGCTCGGGACGGTGCAGATCGACGACCACGTCGAAATAGGGGCGAACAGCGCCATTGACCGCGCCGCGCTTGGAAAGACGTGGATCAAGAGCGGCGTCAAGACAGACAACCTTGTCCAGATCGCCCACAATGTCACGATCGGCGAAAACTCGATCATCGTGGCCCAGACCGGCATCTCCGGGAGCGCGACCATAGGAAGCCAGGTGATCATCGGCGGGCAGGTCGGGATTGCCGATCACGTCGAGGTCGGCGATCGCGTGATGATCGGCTCCCAGTCCGGAGTGGCCAAATCCATACCCGCGGGAGAGGTCGTCTCCGGCTCACCCACCCTGCCGCATCGCTTGTGGCTGAGGACCAGGGGACTGCTCGCCAAGCTGCCGGAGCTGAATGAGAGAATACGGGGCCTGGAGAGAAAGATTGCCGAGCTGGAGAAGCGGTTGTCCGGTGATTCGTAGACCTTACGATGGAGCTGAGTAATGAATCTGCCCCTCCTCTACGACCAGATCACGAGAATCCTCCCCCACCGCTATCCGTTCCTGCTCGTGGACAGCATCACGGAGCTGGAGCCACACAAGAGGGTGGTGGGGATCAAGAACGTGACGGCGAATGAACCCTTTTTCCAGGGCCACTTCCCGGGGAACCCGATCATGCCCGGGGTCCTCATCATCGAGGCCATGGCCCAGACGGGCGGCGTGCTTGCACGGTTATCCTTCCCGGAAGTCCTTGAAAAGGAGGAAAGCAAGGTCTTTTTCATGGCCATGGAACGTGTAAAATTCAGGAGGCCCGTCATACCCGGGGATCAACTCATCCTGAACCTGGAGGCCCTCCGAACAGGCAGCCGGATCTGGAAGATGGCCGGAAAGGCCTTTGTCAGAGAGAATCTGGTTGCGGAAGCGGAACTGATGGCCTCCATCGGGTAGACCGCGTCTCACGGAACTCCCGAAACCCGGATATCCCAAATCAGGGGGGGAGCTTGCCGCACGGGCGGCAAGATTGATCGAGCAGGAAAACTTTACCGGGTGTCAGCCTGGAGTCTCAGGTCTTCACTGTTCAGGTGTCAGGGAATCGATGGGATTACCCCCAACTTGACGAAGTTTTATACAAGAGGTCGTTGAAACAGAGATGAGCATCCATCCCACGGCCGTGGTGGCCCCCGGCGCCGAGATAGCAGCAGATGCGGAGGTCGGTCCCTACTCGGTGATCGGAGGACACGTGAGCATCGGCAGCGGCACCGTCATCGGATCGCACGTGGTCATTGAAGGGCACACCCGCATTGGAGAGCGGAACAGGATCTACCCTTTCGTCACCCTCGGCACCCCTCCTCAGGACACGGGCTATCGGGGTGAAGATACGAGGCTGTTCATCGGGAACGACAACATCATCCGCGAGTATGCGACCATCCATCGGGCGACGACCAAGCAGGAGTGGGTCACCACGGTCGGCGACGGGAATTATCTGATGGCCTATTCACACATCGCGCACGACTGCGTCCTGGGGAACCGTGTCATCCTCGCCAACGTGGTTACACTCGGAGGCCATATCCATATCGGGGATTGCGCAAACCTCGGCGGGCTCGCGGCCGTCCATCAGTTCGTCCGGATCGGCCCCTATGCCTTCGTGGGCGGAAAGTCCGGTGTGGACAGGGATGTCCCCCCGTTCATGATTACGGCAGGCGAAAGGGCCAAGCTGTACGGAATCAATCGAAAGGGCCTCAGCCGCCACGGATTCCAGCCGTCCACCATAGACGGATTGAAAAGGGCGTTTCAGATCATCTGGAGGGACAGCCAGCGGCTGCCCGATGGGATCCGCAAGGCACGGGAGGAGATCCCCTCCACCCCCGAGCTGGAGACGCTCCTCTCCTTCCTGGAGAGCTCGAAGCGTGGGATCCTGAGGTAGGCAGGACCGGGGGAATGGAATGGTGGAAATCTCGGAAGGGTGGGTGAGATACCGGAGATGGACTTATGGAATACCGTCCACCATTCCGTTATTCCATGATTCCGTCATTCCATCACTCCACGATTCCATTTCCGGCATTGTGGGGGCGCGATGAACCGGTCCCCCGATGACAGCCGGGAGACGGTCGGCCTCATTGCAGGGGGAGGTCAGTTTCCCCTGAGAATCGCGGAGGCCGCCAGGAAGAAGGGGCACCGTGTGGTCGTCGTGGCGCACCAGGGCGAAACGGACCCGGCGCTCGAGGAGAGCGTGGACGAGACGGTATGGATCAAACTCGGCCAGCTCGGGCATCTGATCCGCGCCCTCAAAAAGAGGAAAGTCAGGCGCGCGGTCATGGCGGGCACCATCACGAAGAAAAGGATGTTCGAGAACATCCTCCCGGACATCAAGGGATTGATGGTCATGTCCAAGCTGGCTGTCTTCCACGATGACGACATCCTGAGGGCCGTTGCCGCGGAAATGGCCAAGGAGGGGATCGAGATCGTCGGCTCGGCCGGATACGTCCCCGAGTTGCTGGCCCCCGCAGGATGCCTCACCCGGAGAAGACCCTCGAAGACCGAGGAGGATGAAATCCGGTTCGGGTGGTCCATTGCAAAGGAATTGGGCCGGCTCGACATCGGACAGTGTGTGGTGGTGCGGAAAAAAACGGTCCTGGCCCTGGAGGCCCTGGAAGGCACGGATCAGACCATCCTCAGAGGAGGCAGGCTGGCCGGTGAAAAGGCGGTAGTGGTGAAGGTCAGCAAGCCGAACCAGGACCTGCGCTTCGATGTCCCGTCCGTGGGGCTCGATACCGTCAGGGTCATGGCCGAGGTCCGGGCCGCGGTGCTGGCCGTGGAAGCGGGAAAGACACTGATGTTTGACAGGGCCGAGATGGTATCCTATGCAGATGGACAGGGGATATGCATCACGTCTCTCTGAACAAGGGCATGGCAACAGGATGAAGATTCGTAACAATCGCGCTCAATTGAAGGTCGGGGTGATCGGGGTCGGTCACCTGGGGGAGTACCATGTCCAGAAGTACAGGGCCTTGCCGTCGGTGAGCCTGGTGGGGATCGCGGACACCAATCGCTCGCGGGCCAAGGAGATTGCGGAAAGGTATCAGACCCAGGCCTTCGCCGGCCACATGGACCTGCTGCCGCACGTGGAAGCGGTGAGTCTCGCGGTCCCGACCGAGATGCACTTCGAGGTGGCCAAGGATGTCCTCTCCTCGGGGGTTCACCTGCTGGTGGAAAAACCGATCACCTACCAGCTCAAACCGGCGGACACCCTCATCCGGATGGCGGAGAAGAGGGATCTCGTTCTCCAGGTGGGGCTGGTCGAGAGGTTCAATCCTGCCGTGGTAAGGATGGAGGGCATGCTGAATCAGCCGCTCTTCCTGGAGTCCCACCGGATGAATGTCTTCACCCCCCGGGGTACGGATGTGGACGTCGTGCTCGACCTCATGATCCACGATCTCGATATCATCCTCCATGTCGTGGATTCGGAGGTGAAGAAGATCCACGGGGTGGGCATGTCCGTGATCACCCCCAAGACGGACATCGCCAATGCAAGGCTCATCTTCGAGAACGGGACCGTGGGCAACCTGACGGCCAGCCGGGTCGCCGACAAGAACTTGCGAAAGATCAGAATCTTCCAACCGGACTGTTACCTTCACGTAAACTGTCTCAAGCGGGAACTGACCGTGACGAGGCTGGACGGCAAGAGGGGTCCGAGTCGGCTGCCTCAGGTCATCTCGGACAAGATCGAGTTCCCGGGGAGCGATCCCCTCGCGGATCAGATCGCCTCGTTTGTCCGAGCGGTCCTCAACAAGTCGAAACCTGTGGTATCCGGGCAGGATGGAAGACGGGCACTCAAATTCGCCCTGGCGATCATCGACCAGATCGAGAACGGCTGCAGGCGGTTCCAATCCCCTGCATGATCCGGCAGACACCTTTCTGATCGTCATCGTGGCCGGGGAGGCATCCGGGGATCTGCACGGCGCGAACCTGGTCCGGGCGATCCGGAAGCTGGCGCCGACGGCCCGGTTCTGCGGGATCGGTGGAAAGAGGATGGAGGATGCGGGAGTGAGCATCCTCTTCCCGTCCTCCGAGATGGCCGTCGTAGGGCTGACCGAGGTCTTTTCCCGACTCTTCTTGATCCGGCGGGTCTACCTGCAGTTGAAGAACATCCTTCGCGCGCAAAGACCCGACCTGCTGATCCTCATCGACTACCCGGATTTCAACCTCCTTCTCGCACGGGCGGCGAAGAGATTCCGTGTCCCGGTCCTCTACTATATCGGCCCGCAGGTCTGGGCGTGGCGGCCGGGGAGGGTGAAGAAGCTCGCGAAGCGGGTCGATCGGATGGCGGTGATCCTGCCCTTTGAGCGGCAGTTCTACGGGGAAAGGGGCATGGCCGTCGATTACGTCGGGCATCCCCTGATGGACATCGTGCCGGAGCGGGTGAGCCGGGAAGAGATCCTCAGGGGGTTCGGGATCTCCGAAAGGGGTCCTGTCATCGGCCTCCTTCCGGGGAGCAGGAAGGAGGAGGTGACCAGACTCCTGCCTCTGATGGTCGAAGCGGCCGAGGTCCTCTCGAGGGATCATCCTCGCCTGGCATGCCTCTTGCCCCTGGCGCCCACCATCTCCGCCGAACTGGTCCACGCCCTGATCAGGGGCTCCCCGCTTCCCATCCGGATCGATGACGACATCTACCGGGTGCTGGCAGGGAGCGATCTGGTCCTGGTAGCCTCAGGGACGGCGACCCTCGAGGCCGCCATCATGCAGACGCCCATGATCGTCGTGTACCGGGTATCCCCGCTCTCCTTCCGGCTCGGGAAGTGGGTGGTCAAGGTCCCCTACATCAGCCTGGTCAACCTGATCGCGGGCCGGGGGATCGTGCCCGAGTTGATCCAGGAAGGGGCCTCGCCCGCAAGAATTGCGCAGGAGGCGGAGTCCATCCTGGGCTCTGGCGAGAGAAGAGAAATTATGCTACAGAGGCTGAAGAAAGTGAGGGAGGCTCTCGGGGGAAGATCCGCGTCCGAGAAGACCGCGAGAATTGCGGTGGAGATGATAGAGACAAAGGGCGTCTGTCGCCCGCTTCCGCCTTCGTGACCGCAGCGCCGCTTCGGCGCGACGGCGGTCGCTAGAGAACGCAGAGGTTCCATGGCCAAGACCATTCTGGTCGTCGATGACGAAGAGAGCATCCTTCAGTCCCTCGAGGGGATCCTGACCGACGAGGGGTTCGAGGTCATCCTCGCGGGGAGCGGCGTTGCGGCCCTGCAGAAGATGGACGGGCTCCCGGACCTGATCCTGCTCGATATTTGGATGCCCGACATGGACGGCAACGAGACCCTGGTGAAGATCAAGGAGATCCACCCCAGGGCACAGGTTATCATGATGTCCGGCCATGCGACCATAGAGACGGCGGTGAAGGCGACGAAGCTGGGGGCCTACGACTTCATCGAAAAGCCCCTTTCCCTCGAAAAAGTGCTCCTTTCCGTGCAGAATGCCCTCGATCACCGCAGGCTGGAAGAAGAGATCCATCTCCTCAAGGAAAAGGAAAAGAAGAAGTACCGGATCACGGGAGACAGCGACGCCATCCGGCAACTCAAGGAGCAGATCAGGATTGTGGCCCCCACCAACGCCTGGGTGCTGATCTCGGGGGAAAACGGCACGGGAAAGGAGCTGGTGGCCCATACCATACACCGCCTGTCCAGGCGCAGCCAGAAACCCTTTGTGGAGGTGAATTGCGCCGCCATCCCCGAAGAGTTGATCGAGAGCGAACTCTTCGGTCACGAAAAGGGCGCGTTCACGGGCGCCAGCGCCACCAAGAAGGGAAAGTTCGACCAGGCGCACGAGGGGAGCCTCTTCCTGGACGAGATCGGGGACATGAGCCTGAAGGCCCAGTCCAAGACCCTCCGGATCCTCCAGGAGCAGAAGTTCGAGAGGGTCGGCGGATCCAGGACCATCCAGGTGGATGTGCGGGTGATTGCGGCCACGAACAAGGACCTGGAAAGCGAGATCGAGAAAGGGAGATTCAGGGACGACCTCTATTTCCGGCTGAACGTGATCCCCATCCGGGTTCCCCCGCTGCGCGACCGGGTGGAGGATATTCCAAGCCTCGTCAAAGAGTTCCTGACGGAGTTCTCGCTCCAGATGAACCTGGATTCGAAGGAATTCAGCAGCGAGTCGCTCGCGCTCCTGAAGCGTTATCACTGGCCGGGGAATGTAAGGGAGCTGAGAAACCTGGTGGAGAGGCTGCTCATCATGACGCCCGGACCGGTCATCGAGGCCAAGGACGTTCCGCCGCCCTTCAGTCAGCAGGCCAGGATGGATGAAGAGTACGCGTCGATCTTCATGCCTTCCTCCTACAAGGAGGCGAAGGGGAACTTCGAAAGGGCGTTCCTTGCCAGGAAGCTGCGGGAGTTCCACGGCAACATCACGCAAACGGCCGATGCCATCGGGATCGAAAGGAGCAATCTCCACAAAAAGATCAAGGCATACGGGCTGGAACCGCCTCGATCCCAGTAGCCTGCCGGATCCTCCCCCATATCTCCTCCCGGCCTACCCTCGATTTCGCCGAAAAGACCACCGGCGCCATGGGGGCGACCTCCTCCAGCTGGGCTCGGATCCGCTTGACCCGCTGCAACCCCTGCTGGCGGGAGAGCTTGTCCGACTTCGTGAGGACGAGGATCGGCTCCTTTCGATAGGTCCGCAGCCACCGCAGGAGGTCCAGGTCGCCGCGAGCGGGTTCCCTTCGGATGTCGAGGATGACCACCACGGAGGCCAGGTTCGGCCTGTTCCGAAGATACGCCTCGACCATCTCCCCCCAGGACTTCCTCTCCTCGAGAGAGACCTTTGCATATCCATAGCCGGGGAGATCCACGAAATAGAGCCGCCCTCCCACGTCGAAGAAGTTGAGTGCGCGTGTCCTGCCGGGCGTGCTCCCGGTCCTCGCGACCTTTCTCCGGTTGAGGAGGACGTTGATGAGCGTGGATTTCCCCACATTGGAGCGGCCCGCGAAGGCGATCTCGGGCTTGTCCGCAGGGGGATAGTGGCTCTCCCGAAAAGCGCTCTTGATAAAGGTCACTTCCATCGTTCAACATCCTCGCCATGAAGTCTTCATGGTGCCTACTCGCTCCAAAGATAAATTTACCCCTGCTCCTGAAAATCGGCCAACCCGGGAATGCCAAGAATACAAGGGTAAAGTCCCTGGTGACCCCAGCCTTCACTTCGGCCCTGGACATTGGACATTCTGATCTGGACATTCCCCTGGTGTCTTCGTGTCTTCGTGGCGGAATGGGGTTCTAACGGTTTTTCAGGTAGGCCTCTATCCTGTTCAGCCCTTCGTGGATGCGGTCGATCGAGTTGGCATAGGAAAACCGGAGGAACCCTTCCGCGTTCCCGCCGAAATCGATCCCGGGGGTGACGCCTACACCGGCATTCTCGAGCATCTCAAATGCGAGCTTGTACGAATCCATGGAGAGGTGCTTGGCATTGACCAGGACGTAGAAGGCCCCTGCAGGTTCGACGGGCAGGCCGAAGCCGAGCTCTTTCAACCTGCGGATCATGATCTTCCTGCGTTCGTTGTAGGTCGCACGCATCCTTTCCACGTCGGGCCCCGCCTTGGTCAGCGCGGCCACCCCCGCCCACTGGCTCACGCTTCCGGCGGAGATGTAGAAGTTCTGCTGGATCTTCTGGATGGGGCGCACGAATTCCTTCGGCGCAACGATGTAGCCGAGCCGCCATCCGGTCATGGCATAGGCCTTGGAAAAACCGTTCAGGACAAAGACCTTATCCGTGAACTCCAGCAGGGTGTGTTCTCGTTCCCCATAGACCAGGCCGTGATAGACCTCGTCCGAGACGATGTAGGTCCCCATCTCTCCGATCTCCTTCATCCTCTCCGGAGGGAGGAGATTCCCGGTCGGGTTGGCGGGGGAGTTGACGAGAATGGCGCGGGTCCTGGCCCCGATCTTCTTCCGGATGTCCTCGGGCCTGAGCTGAAACCCGTCCTCTTCGTGCCCTTTGACGGGGACCGGCACTGCCCCGAGGAATCGGGCGAAGTTCGGATAACAGGGATAATGCGGGTCGGAAAGGATGATCTCGTCCCCCGGTTCGAGGAGGGCGGAAAAGAGCATGAAGAGCGCGGGCGACGTCCCGGATGTGACGATCACCTGGTCGGGGGTGATGGTGACGCCGTACTTCGTGAGGTAATGGCTGCAGATCGCCTCCCTCAGTTCGGGGATGCCGAGGCTGTGGGTGTAGTGGGTGTGGCCCTTCCGGATGGCCTCCACCGCGGCCTCGCAGATGCAATCGGGCGTGGGAAAATCAGGCTCCCCGATCTGGAGGTGGACGATGTCCCGCCCGGCCTTCTCCAGTTCGTGGGCCCTTTCCAGGACATCCATCACGATGAAGGGGGGGATGTCTCGGGACCTCAGGGTGGGTCCCGCCTTGCATCGGCTCTCTTCAAGGTACGGCATCCTGTCGGCAGGTCCGTGGCTATCCGCGTCTTTCACTCGCTTCAAGGAGCCTCTTCGCCTCCATCTTGAACTGTCCGGCCTTATCCACGTTAATGGCCTGGAGGATCAGTTGCCGCGCCTCTTCGCGGCGGTTAAACCGGAGGAACACATTGGCCAGCTGCAGGTACGGCAGCGGACGCTGAGGGTCGAACTGGATGGACGACTTGTAGGCATCGATCGCCTCCTGCCACTGCCGCAATCCCTCATGGGCGATTCCCATGTTCAGATAGGCGTCGCCGTACTCGGGAAAGACCTCGACGGCCTTTGCGCAAGCCTGCAGGGCCTTCTCATGCTGCCCCAGGAACAGGTAGGAGGCGCCGAGGTTGTTGTAGGCCAGGAAACGGGAGGGATAGATGAGGTCGGCGGCAGCCCTGGCAAAGAGATCGACGGCCATGGCGTGCTTGCCTTCCGATGCATACACGATTCCGAGGTTGTTCATCGCATCCGAGAAACCGGGTTTGATCTGCAGGGCCTTCCTGAAATGGGCCGCCGCCCTGTCCTGCTGCTCGAACCGGGCATAGGCGAGACCGATGGCATTCTGCAGCTCCTCGTTCTCCGGGTCGGCGGCCTCCGCTTCGAGGAGCGTCTTCAGCGCCGCCTGCCGGTTTCCATCGGCAAGGAGCGTCATTCCGAGCTTCAGCTTTGCCTCGGTCTGGGCCTTGGTGACGGCCTGGTCCTGCACACAACCCGGCATGGGCGCAAAGACCAGGAGACAGAGCAGGAGGGCAGGGAGCGTTCTCTTCATCAGATCACCTTGTTCAGGGGGTACTCGATGATCCCCTCGGCACCGGCCTTCATCAGCCTGGGGATGAGGTCTCTCACCACCTTGGACTCCACGATCGTCTCCACGGAGAACCATTTCGTGTTGTAGAGGCCGGCGACCGTCGGGGCGTTCAGGCTGGGGAGAATACGGACCACGGTTTCCAGCTGCGGCTCCGGGACGTTCATCTTCAGCCCCACCAGCTTTTCCGCCCTGAGGGCCCCCTTCAGGAGCATGATGATCTGGCCGATCTTGTCGCGCTTCCACGGGTCGCGGTACGAGTCCTTGTTCGCGATGAGCCGGGTGTTGGAGGTCATCAGCTCATGGATGATCTTGAGCCCGTGGGCCCGGATGGTGCTGCCGGTTTCGGTCACCTCCACGATCGCATCCGCAAGGCCGGAGATGATCTTGCCCTCGGTCGCTCCCCAGGAGAACTCCACCTGGACATCGATCCCCTTTTCCCTGAAGTACTTCGTGGTGAAATTCACCAGCTCCGTGGCGACCTTCTTCCCCTGGAGGTCTTCGATCTTCCTGATGTCCGAGTCTGCGGCCACGGCCAGGACCCAGCGCGCCGGGTTGGTGCTCACCTTGGAATAGACCAGGTCGTCGACCGTGACCACGTCGGATTCGTTCTCCTCGATCCAATCCTTTCCCGTGAGCCCCGCATCGATGGTCCCGTTCTCCACATACCGGGACATCTCCTGGGCCCTGCACAGCGTGAACTCGAGGGTCTCATCGTCGACATCGGGGAAGTAGCTCCTGCCGTCGATGCTGATCTTCCAGCCCGACTTCTCGAAGAGCGTGACGGTCGCCTTTTCGAGGCTCCCCTTGGGTATGCCGAACTTCAGCTTGTTCATTTCCGATACACCTTCTCCGGATCGAATATCTTTTCGCCGACCACCGTGACACTGCCGTCCGGGCCGATCTGGTTATGGAAGCAGCTCTCGTACCCCGTGTGGCAGGCCGCGCCGCCCACCTGCTCCACCTTGTAAAGGATGGTATCCCTGTCGCAGTCCAACCGGATCTCCATGACCTTCTGCACGTGGCCCGAGGTCCCGCCCTTGTGCCAGAGCTCGTTCCGCGAGCGGCTCCAGTAATGGGCCTCGCCGGTCTCCAGCGTTTTGTCCCAAGCGAGCCGGTTGACGTAGGCCAGCATCAGGACCTTCCCGTTGCGGTGATCCTGGACGACCGCGGGCAGGAGCCCGTTTCCTTTTTCGAAATCAGGAAGCATCGTACGACCCTTTCAAGTGAGCCCATAAGATAACATATGGGAAGGTTAGCGCAAGCGGAAATCCGGACCAAGATGTTCTCTCGTCCCTCGTCCCAGGGAACCGCAGGTGAACGGTCGTCCAAGCGGAGCGTCAGCGAAGCGGTCGTTCGAGCGCGCTCTTCTTCCCGGCCAGCTGCCCGCAGGCGGCGCTGATGTCCCGGCCTTTGCTCTTGCGGATGATGGCGGTGAATCGGCGATCGATGAGGATCTCCTGGAAGCCCTGCACCCTCTCGTCGGTCGGGGGCGACAGGTCGAGCCCCTCGTGGGGGTTGAGCGGGATCAGGTTGATCTTGGCCTTGATGCCCGAGAGCAGCTTCGCCAGCCTCACCGCATCCCGATCGCGATCGTTCACGTCCCGGATCAGGATGTACTCGAAGGTGATCCTCCTCCCGTGCGGGAGGGGAAACTCCCTGCATGCGGCCATGAGGCTCTCGAGGGGATAGGTTCGGTTGATCGGCATCAGGAGATCCCGGGTCCTGTCGTCCGCCGCGTTCAGGGAAACGGCCAGGTTCACGGTCACCTCTTCGCCGAGCCTTCGGATCTGGGGGACCAGCCCGGAGGTGGAGAGGGTGACTTTGCGGTGGGAGAAATTCATGCCTTCCAGATCCACGATGTTCCGGATCGCCCTGGTCACGGCATCGTAGTTGGCAAGGGGCTCGCCCATGCCCATGAGCACCAGGTTGGTCAACCGGTCCGGGTCGGCCATGGAGCGCCTGACCTGGATGACCTGGTCCACGATTTCGGAAGGTGTGAGGTTGCGCTTGAGCCCCTGCTTGCCGGTGAGGCAGAAGCGGCATCCCATGGCGCACCCGGCCTGGCTCGAGATGCAGAGGGTGAAATGGCCCCGCTCCGGGATGAGCACCGACTCGATGAGGTTTCCGTCATGGAGCCTGAAGAGATGCTTCCGGGTGCCGTCCCTGGATTCCTGGACCTCCGTTTCCTGCAGGACCTGCAGCAGGGCCCCGCGCTCCAGGTTCCGCCGGGCGTCCCGGGAGAGGTTGGTCATCTCCTGAAACGACGCCGCAAGCCCCTTGAAGATCCACTGTCTGATCTGGGCCGCCCGGTACGGCTTGAGGCCGATGGTCTCGACCCACTGCCTGGTCTCCTCCAGGCTCAGCCCCTTGATGTCAATCATCGCGGCAGGACCTCGTTGCGGCGGCCGAAGGGTTGGCGTAAAGGGTCCGCATCTTCGCCAGCTCCCACACGTAGTCGTAGAGGTGGAGCCCCTTGCTGGCTGCGATGATCTCCCCGTCCTCCACGCCGATGCAGGAGCCCATGTATTCCTTCAGGAGCTGGATGGCGCCAAGGTTCGCGGGGAACCCGTTCCACAGGTCCCACGAGCGGAAGTAGACGACGAAGTGGAGCCTGCCGTCCATGATCCTGGTGTCGATGCCCCTCAGGCATGGGGGGTCGGTCTGCAGGATGCACTCGGGCTCCCCCACGGTCATGTAGGCCTGGTTCGTGGCATGGCCGTCCTCCCTGTACATGCGGATGACCTCTTCGATCTGTCGCTCCAGGTACTGACCATAGGTGTACTCCTCCCCTTCCTGCCTGGCCGAGGTCATGAGGTAGGGGAGGTACTGCTCGAGATACCCTTCGGCCACAGGGTTGGGAATGCCGAAAGAGGGAGGGATATCCGGCAGGAGGGGACGGACGCAGGGAAACTTGATATGGACGGTGACATAGTCGAATTCCAGCCGCTTCTGTCCCTTGTAGCTGCCCCGCTCGATGGTGTACTCCCGGCCCTTCTCCAGGAGCCGGTACACGCACTGAAACCAGGCATCCGGCAGATCCCGCGCCTCGATGAACTCCAGATTCATGCAGTGTCGTCCCTCCTACTGTGATCAGATCCTGCCCAGGAAGGCACTAGACACAGCATCGTGTCACGGAAACGTGTCACGTACTTTGGTGTCTTCGTGTCTTAGTGGCGGAGCTTATTGCGGCCCTCAGGCCGGTATTAGGATTCTGCAGTCCGGCCAAGGCTTTGTCAATTCCAAATGGTTCCAGGGTGGAGGATGCAGGATCCGGAGAACCGAAGGTCGGGTGCATCTGCTCTCCGAATCGCTTCGACGCTGATCGCAGTTGTGTAGGATGGGTGAAGCGGAGCGAAACCCATCCAACCGGCCAGCGCCGCGGCGGGCGGCTGGGCTGAACAGGATCGCTCGAGGATCCGGGCATTGATGTTTTTGCGTTGTCTCCGACAGGGACGATCCCGTATGATCGTTCAAACCGGCAAAAAAGGAGTGGAACCGTGGCACTGAAAGAGCGGATCAGGGAAAAGGCATTGGAACTGGGGTTCGAAGACGCGGGTTTCACCGGCGTGGAGCCGCTGGACCTGTACGTCCGGGAGATCGAGTCCAGGCCGGAGAAGATGTACGCGTGGGTGCAGACCGAACGCTTCAACGTCCGTCGAGGTGCCGAGTTCGGCCGAAAACATCCCTGGGCCGGATCACTGCTGGTCCTGATCCGAAACTACCACCGGCGGGCCTTCCCGCCGCAGTTGATCGGGACCATCGGCCGCTGCTACCAGGTGGATGAGCGCAAGGAACAGGGGACCGAGCACAGGCGCTTGACCGATTTTTTCGCTTTTCTAAAGAGCGAGGGCATCCGTTTCTGGTTCGAAGGGGAACTGCCCGCCCGCATGTCTGCGGCCCGCGCCGGTCTTGTGACCTACGGTAAGAACTGCTTCGTCTATGCGCGGAACAGCATGCTGGGCTCCTCGTGGCTTGAGAGCATCCCGCTGATCCTGGACGCGGAGATCGAGCCGGATCGGCCGTCCATCGAGCTGGGCTGCCCCGAGTGGTGCCAAAACGCCTGCATCGCCGCCTGCCCTACCCATGCCCTGTATGGGCCGCTCAAGATGAACCCCCTCCTCTGCATCGCCTTCAACACCTACCATGCAGAAGGCATGACCCCGGTGAAGCTGCGGGAGCCCATGGGGACCTGGGTGTACGGATGCGACCGCTGCCAGCAGGTCTGCCCGCGCAACCAGCCGTGGATGCAGCAGTCCCTCCCGGAGAACCCTTCCCTCATGGCACGGGCGCCCGACTTTGCCCTGGCCAGGCTCCTTACGATGGACGAAGATCATTACCTAGGCAAGGTCTGGCCCCTGGCGTTCTATATCTCCCGAAAGGAGATCTGGAGATGGCAGATGAACGCGGCGCGGGCCCTGGGAAACCTCGGCGACCGCAACCATGTCCCGGTCCTCCTCGAGTCCCTGGCCCACAGCCCTTACGAAGAAGTGCGGGCCATGGCTGCCTGGGCGCTGGGTCGGCTGGGCGGCGCGCCGGCGCGGAAAGGGCTTGAGGCCGGAAGGGAGCGGGAGTCAGGCCTGGTCAAGGAGGAGATCGAATCGGCCTTGTCCCGTCTCTGAGCCGGGCGGGCCTGTCTCTTGCGCTTTCAACCTTGTGGAGCAAGCTCTGGAGATGAATGCACAAGCCGAGCAGATGAAAGGCATCGGTGACGATTGGCACTCTTGTAGGCGGAAGCTGCGCCCCTTCTTTGGGATGCCCTCCTGGGCGAGCAGGAGGGATGGCTGGGTCCACCAAGGAAGGAGCCCCCAGGAAGCAAGAACCGCGGGTTATCAGCTTTTCGCGTGCGGTTTGCTTTCACTCTTCATATCCAGACTCCGCCTTTACTGTCATATGCAGACGATATCTGCGACGGAATTAGCTCCTAATCTCCCGGGGTAGGGTGGCAACCTTATGGCAAGGTATCTCAGATTAAGGAGTGTTAAGGAACTAGTTCACGCGCAAGTTTTGAATGTAATCTGATAAGAAATCTATCCGAAGGAATACAGCCCCAAAATCTTTGGGGGGGAATCTAGTCCACCAGTAAGTCAAACGGCTCACGTAAATTGTTTCTACTCTAGGGTGCGCCTTTGATTCCATTGGCCATCCCAGAGCATTTGCGATCTCAAAGAGGTGCATCTGCAAATAGTCTCGCCTTTTGTTAATCTGCTCAAAGTGACCGTTGTCCATCCCGGGCTTTCCAAAAATCGTCTCCCTGAGTCTCTTCGCATCTTTTAGACAATGTACAGGAAGCAGATCCTTGCACTCAATGTTAAGAACTACCTTCCTATCGGGGCAGAATGCTAAGACGTCATAATCTCCAAGCTCTTTTGGATGCGCGTTTTTCGGTTTGAGTTTGTGAAGTCTAAGGTTCTTCCTTGCATGAGGAGTGTATCTCAAGACTATCTCCAAAGCCTTGTCAGCCAAGGAATCCTCTATGAGCTTCTTTTCACTTCTCAACACTCCTTCTATGGATTTAGATTCAAGGTCCGTAGGCAGCATTCCTCTAGTAACAGCCCCGGACCATATAATCCCTGCTCTCCTTGTGGAATAAGGACCCCAATGATATCTCCTCCCTATTCGTATCAGAGGTCTTATGTTGTACCTAGAGAATCTCTTCCTGTATTCCCATACCGGCAAGTCGAAACAAGGTGTATCTTGGCCTAAAACGCGCAAAACCTCATCCCTCTTCAGAGTCAGAAAATTAATTACCGATTCGACCACTTTATGGGTAATGCCCGGGACCTTGTCTATACAACTTTTCCCTATTTGGTTACTTGTTGCAGAATAGCTCGGGCTTTCTGTGATTCCGTTTAGCGATGACGGCCAAAAAGTAAGAATCTGAAGAACACTTATCATCTCTGTAAAGCTGAACCCCAGATCCTTCTTAGCGGCATAGTCTAATTCCAACAGAAAATCATCCGCTGGTCTAGGCGACTTTACTCTGTCCTCCCGCCGACCACTTGTCCCTAGTTCAATACTTGCCATCTCATGAGAGAACGCTTTTTCATCCTCTTCTATTCCTCGGTCATACACAACTTCAACCAGGTAATCTCGATTCAACTTCATGCCAACAGAGAATAACTCGTAATGCAAGTTATCACTTGCGCTATAAAAAACATGCAACCAGTCAATCAAGGCAATCAGGTACTGGAATTGGTCTTTCCCGAGTACCTCTTTCCCTCTTGGTTGAAGCTGAACAAATTTCTCGATTAAGTATCTATAGTTTTTGTGTTTTCTAAGGAATTCATTGTGTTCTCCTGCATACCTAATCTCGGGCTCATAATCTACTTCATGAGTTATCGCGTTCTGAAGGGTATAACAACTTCGTTCATACTCGTCATTAAGAGCGTCAATCCGGGCCAGCAAAAATGGAACATCATTTCCAAAGTCGTGACGGCCAACCTCATGATCTATTTCAGAAACTATCCCATCTCTTAGGACATCCAGAATTCCCTTTGCGTCTTCAAGTTCATAGGCAGTCTCCTCTTTTAGGCCGAGTTCTCTTGCAATTTCAGCAACCCGTTTCTTAGCCTGTTTGAAATGTTTTGGCTCAGGCACAAAAGGACTTATCAGTTCCGGAAATGCGGCAAATTTATCCGTGATGAAAAGCTTAAACCTAGGCTTACCAGCCCTTGTCTTTTCCAACTTCTCTCTGATTGAACCAAGTTGTGAATCAGGAGCTACTTCGTTCAACTGTTCTATGACTTCCAACAGTATATCAACGTCGAAGGAGCGATCATCAGCCTCTAAGAGTGCTTTTGAGACTCTTTCATCGTCATAAACAATACGTACGGCATGTTCACCAAGACCTGGAAAGCCAATGTCGCTGCGCCAAAGAGTTGTGATTTTGCACAAGTGAGAGAGATGTTCAAACCTGTCATTATTCGCCACGATAGAAAGAGGAAACACATTCACATGAAGTCTATCATAGCGTTTGAAGAAAAGGTGCTTCTCGATGATTGAAATTCTCTGAGACATTGAGTCTTCTAAGCATTCCATCAGGAGGTTTGATATATTTCCTCGGGGATAATCCATTTCATGAAATGGTGCGGTTATGGTCACACAAGTGGAGCCAATCTTGCAGAAGAGGACGGCTCCGAGATAACCCCTCGCGATTAATCTTGTTCGTGTCTCCGTCTCTTTTTCAATCCTCCAAGCTCGTGGGTGATCAAACGATCCAGCCTCGGGGAACAACTTCCAAAAACTAGATAGAGTTTTGAACCTCCTACTCGTTCCCCAGTGTGGATCAAGCGAGATAAACGTAGGCTGAATAGCTCCGCTAATGAGGACTCCCTCAGAATCCTTGAATGAAGCGAACATGTCCAACATGCTTAAAAACGAATGAGTATGGCCTGACAATCCATCAAAGTATTCGAGAAAATCTGCAAAGTCATCATATTGATCCATCTCATCTATGATGCCCAAGAATGCATCGAGGAACATGAGTCGACCAGGCGTGGATTTGGGCATTCGAATAGGTCCTAATTCGGTTGAAACTTGAGGAACCACAATAATCAGTTCAGGCTTAAGCATGGCTTTCCCAGACTCAGAGCGAAACTGCACATTTTGCCTATCAATATGCATAGCGAGTGTAATAGGTTGGGATGAAGCCAATAAGATGGCCTTCTTCAGGTCCTGTGAATTCCTTTTGATTTCTTGCTCAGTTGCCTTAGAAGACGCCGAAGGTTGCGTCATAAACAGCATTACCAGCCTGTCTCTCGACACAAATGCCACAGGGAACAACGTGTGGTGTGGAACTCCTTTTTTATCTAGTGCGCTTACCAAACGCAGGGCATTGCCTCTCCTCTGGCGCTTTTGAATATACTGAAATAGCTCGGCGCCTAATCTAATGGAATATCTAACTCGATCAGGCTCAACGATAGAGTTATACCTCTGGTACATACTGCTCCATTTATCAAATAAAACGGCAGAATACCTCCTTGGAAGGATGGGATAATACCTGCAGCCGTCCTTGACAAAAAATGCTCGAAGTAGCGCGCCAGTGAATATCATTTCGCTGAATTTCTCATAATTCAGCGAATCTTTGGGATATTTTCCAAGCTCTACGCTGAACTCTATCAAGAATGGTTCAGGAATCATTGCGTGAGGATTGAAGCCTGTGTAGAATAGTCGCACATTTCGCCAAAAGCCAGCTGGAGGTAGTTCGATGTTCCCTGGCGAAATTTGTAAACTTTCGCTGTTGGGTTGGCAGTTTATCCGAGTGATTATCTCCTCCTGCAATCTCAAACAGTATTGGAGTTCAGTCATCGGACTTCTGTTTGAATGTCGCATATATTCATTATCATATGGCCCATAGATCATTTGGAAGAGCGCCAGGTATTCATTTGTATTGGATAGTTCGCTGCCATAGAACATCTTATAGTTCTTTTCCTCGTGGTGGAACTTCACTTCACCCCAGTCGGGCTCTGGAACAAAGTCTTCCATTGAGGGAAAGGATGGAACTAGTCGATAAGCCTTATTGAAGAAGGACTTAAAATCACTATAGGTAGTTATAGAGTCCTGTTCGGAAAACTCATCGGCTCTAATGGTTGCAAAAATTGCAGTGAGGAGTAGGTGCTTAACGGGGCTGGCAATGTTTGGAAGCCAGATGCTTGAAACGAAAAGTGAGACTGCAACATCATTGGCGCTATATTCACGAAAAAGCGCGTAAATCGGCTTGATAGACGACCGATACGACTTCCTCATTTCATTTTGCTTCTGTATGAGGAAATTCTCAAAGGTATTATCCATGTCCTTCATCTTGGCGATGGCGAGAGAGCCGTGTACATTAAACTGATTTTGTAAGAGTGCGATCTCCTCCTCGAAGGTTCTGTCACCCACCGGACCACGTCCTTCTTCGAATGAGTCGTCCCGGAGCAGATCCTAAATAGAGAAGTCCCCCTCCTCTCTGAGGATTGCCACCATGCAGCGAACCAGTTAATTCTGTAAATGGTTCCTTTCATGATTTGCAGTCTCGTGGTTCAGTAAAGGACCTAGGGCAGGACCCTAGCAGCCGCTAAGAGAATAAAATTCGCAATAGCGGTTTCTTCGGTGAAGAAGCTGCCAACAAAGCAGCTCCATCCGGCCAAAACTAGGGCGACAGGTGCAAACGTTCTCGCCTTGTCGAACACGTCTTTGACCATAGCAGTCACTCCTTTCCACCAGGAAGGTTTCAAGTTCCGGCTGCTAAGGCTGCCCTGCTCCGCACTCTGGCGTCGTGCCCTAGATCCTCCATCTTACTCTGGCACTGATCAATCCACGCGCACAACGTTTGAATTCATGATTCAGGATATCTTTTACTGCCGCAAGAAATCCAGAAAGCCACGTGCGCAAAGGCCCAGTTCTCATCCGAGAAACTGAGCCTTTGCTATCCTCTCAATCCCCTTCATGTCAGAACCTCTGTTTTGAGGTTTCTCTGAAACTTTGTTTTGTCAAAAGCTGGAATAACCTAGACCTGTCATAGGGTTATGTCAAGGTTTAATGTCGAAAAAGGGATTCTGGGGATGATGGACTTTCTGTGACCGGATCTTGAGAGACTTGGGCAAGCTGTATCCTTCACTCCCTGATCACTGAGGTTATCCCTCTTATTCTTCATCTGGAGATCCTACTGGCCGAACATCCTTGGAGTGCATAGATCTGCTCTCTGTACGTAAAAAAGCAGAGGGAGTCGAAATGGCCCTGGGTATCTTGGATATCCTTCTTCTACCACAGAATATCCGCCCGTCCGGGAAATCTCGAGTATGTTTGAAATACCCACGCTTTTGGGAGGAGGATTCTTGTTCATTCGCAGAGTGTTCGAACAGGGGATCACATCAGCACGGTGCTTTCGAAGCAGTTCGTCCGTTCGGCCATCTGTGCAAGGCATGGCGGCCGAGGACGGCAGAATCGCCCCGTTTCCGTCCCCGATCAAACCGAGCAGGGAATCAAAAGGTGTCTATTGTCTCACGGCAAAGGTGGAAGAGCGTGATCAGGAGGGCCTCGCCGGAACCGAGGTCTTCACTTATTCCGGCACGCGCCAACGGAGGCCCTGGAACCTTGCGTAGTCGCGGTCGAGTGTGATCCATTCACAGCCCGACTCCATGGCCAGGGCAGCGAACCATGCGTCAGGCACCATGTTGCCACGGGCGTCCGCCTCGGCGCAAAGTCGGGCGAAAGATCTCCCAATGCCGCTCGGCTTCACGAAGACCTTCGGATGAGTAGTGACGCGGATGACGCCGCTCAATACCTGCGGAGCCATGCCGTAGCGGCTATCTCCATTAACCACACCATCGAGCCAGGAACGGCATCTTTCATGCTCGGATGAATCCGACCTAAAGGCATG
Organism: Deltaproteobacteria bacterium; assembly: GCA_020060215.1. The sequence goes on from JAGVAP010000061.1 coordinate 53,693, forward strand.
CACGAGGATGTTGCCGTCGGGGAGGATCACGACCCTTTCATGGCCTCCTCCAAATCACTGGACCGGTTCAGGTCGACCCCTGGAAGGACGCCACCCGTGGCCTTGGACACAGGCAGATCAACGCGCCCCCGTCGACCCGGTTTCGGCTTGGCCACAACGAGCTTCAGGGCGTCTTCGATCAGCGAGGTCAAGGTACGCCCTTCCTCAGCCGCTCGTTTTTTCGCGCGCCGGAGGAGCTCATCCTCTATCCTGATAGTAGTTCTCATGCATCAGGACATATTTATGAATCATCTATATGTCAACACCGCGCCCCGGTGATTTCATGCAGGAAATCCCCCTCTTCTCCCGGGTGGGCCCGCAGCCACTCCTCCCTCTCTAGAGTATATGCGGCTTCAGGAAGAAGAGCGCCAGACAGGCCGCGAGGATGACGGCGTTCAGCGCGGAGCAGCGGAGGCCGTCCCGGAGCAGCGGCCGCAGCTTCCCGTTGGTGGCGCGGCTTATGCCCTTGAAGGCCCTGCGGAGGCACATGAGGTAGTTGGCAAAAAGACAGGTGCCCACGATCAGAAAGACCTTTATGAGCATGCTCCCCCCGAGCTCATCGGAGGGGGTCACCAGGGTTTTCCCCAAGGCAAACCCCAGAAAGATGTTGGCGAGAACCGTCAGCATCGGGAAGTTCTGGAAAGACAACGTTCTTCTGAGGGAATAGATCAGGCTTTGCATGCGCGACTCCGCTGGATCTGGTTAAAAGCCGGGCAAGGGTAAGGGAAAACAGGGCTCAAGTCAAGTTTTGAGTCTTGAGTCACCCAGCGAAACGACTATGCCGTATGGATAATGAAATCGAGGTGAAGACATGATATATTTCGCCCCCATGGTCCGGCTGTCCCCTTTTGACGCCCATTGAGATGAGGTCATGCGAATGTACGTTTTCCTGAAGAGATATGAGAGATTCATTATCCAGTCCCTGATGGTGATGATGGCGGTCGTGCTGGGGCTTGCCACCCTCGATCTCGGGTGGCTCATCATCAAGGACATCCTGAAGTCTCCCTACTTCCTTCTCAGCGTCGATGATTTGATCGAGATATTCGGGCTCTTCATGCTGGTGGTCATCGGCATCGAGCTGCTGGAGACCATCATGAAGACATACATCACCCAGGGCCAGCCCCACTATGAGGTCGTCCTGTCCGTGGCCATCATCGCCATCGCCCGGAAGGTCATCATCGTGGATGTAAAGGATGTCGGCAGCTGGACCCTGGTCGGAATCGCCGCCATCCTGATTGCCCTGACCCTCGGGTACTTCCTGATGAAAAGGAGTCAATCCGAAGACCAGCCGAAGAAATGATCCGCTTCCGGCTCGCCAGGGGTTCCCTCCCCCCCATCACTTCTCTCTCCATCCTCGTCCCTTTTTTCGACGATTCCGGCACGCTGCGACCCCTTTTTCCCCTAAACCCCCATCCTCTGGTGGAGCAGTGTTCAGGGTCGTTGCAGATGAAGCGGCGAGTCGAGCTCAAGAGGTGCGCAACGCACCTGTCTTTTCAACCCCGGCGCATCGCCGGGATAGGCTACGGGAGAGATTTTGCCGAAGCGAGACCCGTCCTTGAGGGCTGGTCGCTACGGACTTGGAAGTCAGGTGACTTCGGAGGAGGAGGGTGCTCCAAGGCGGTGAATGTCACACCGTGTTACAAAAGTGTTCAAGGTTCGACCCTCGCCTGTCGATTTCAACGATAACAAGCAACGGGGAGGTCCGGTCATGGCTCTCAGGATGACATTAGGAAAGAGGATCGCATCGATCGTGCTGCTCATGCTGGTCCTGATCTCGGCGGTCGGCGCAGCCGGATACATCGGGCTGAGACAGGTCCTTGGGGTCACGGAGTTTTACAGGGAAGTCCAGGAACTGAGCAAGGGTGTCTCCGCCGTCCAGGGGGCCATGGAGCGTTACCTGCTTGCAAATGCCATGGACGAGCAAGGCGTGCAAGAAGGTATGATCAAGGAGATACGAGCGTGCCTCCAGGATGCCTCGAAAAAAGCGGAGGCGGTCAACGGAAGCAAGAACATCCATACGGAATGGAGAGAGCGGGTCGGTTCCATAGAAGAGAGGCTTCAGGATTATTCCCGCCTCATGAATAACTATTTCATCTCCGACGGATCCAAGAAGGAGATCCAGGGGAAAGTGGAGGCGCTCTTCGATCCTATGTTTGACGCGGTGAGCAAAGGAATACTCTGGTTCGACGAAGAGTTGAGCACGTTGAAGGTATTCAGGGGGATTTCCTCGGCCTACCTGAAAAAGAGCTCGGAAGAGAACTGGAGCAGCGCGGCCAAAGACCTGGAAGCCGCAGACAAGGCGATCGAAGCCTGGCAAAACAGGGTGAACGCGATGGAGCATATGCGTGACTCAGGCGCCGCCCTCAATCGCGCATACGAAGGCATCAAGAAGGGATTGGAAGAGCATCATGCAGTCGTCCTCCAGCAACGGGACCAAAGGGCCAAGATGGAGGGGTTGCGGAGCGAACTGGAAAAGATCTGTGATGATCTCGGACAAGCCAGCCTTGTAAACCTGCGCGGGCAGACCCGCAGCTCCGTCGCATTCATCTTCGGCTTTATCCTGACGGCCCTGGTCGTCGGGGTCGGTTATGCCACCTTTTCCGCCCGAAGGATCGTGGGGAGACTCCGGAACGTCATCGACGGGATCGCCGAAGGCGCCCAGCAGGTCTCCTCGGGTGCGGCCCAGGTCTCGGCGGCCAGTCAGTCCCTGGCGCGGGGGGCGTCGGAGCAGGCGGCCTCGATCGAAGAGACCTCTTCGTCTTTGGAAGAGATGTCTTCCATGACCGCGAACAATGCGGATCGCGCGGGCGAGGCCAACTCGCTCATACAGGAGGCCAAGGGGGTGGTGTCCGACACGAACACGACCATGTCCGAGCTGACTCGGTCCATGGAGGGGATATCGCGATCGAGCGAGGAGACCTCCAAGATCGTCAAGGCCATCGATGAGATCGCATTCCAGACCAATCTGCTGGCGCTGAACGCCGCCGTCGAGGCGGCCAGGGCCGGCGAAGCGGGGGCGGGTTTCGCCGTGGTGGCGGACGAGGTGAGAAACCTGGCGATGAGAGCCGCCGAGGCGGCCCGGAACACCTCCGGCCTCATCGAAGACACCATCAAGCGCGTGAAAGGGGGAGCCACCCTGGTGACCAGGGCCAACGATGCCTTCGCATCGGTGGCCGCAAGCGATGCGAAGGTGGCGGGCCTCGTGGGCGAAATCGCCGCTGCCTCCAAAGAGCAGGCCCAAGGCATCGAGCAGATCAACAAGGCGGTGGCTGCCATGGACAAGGTCGTTCAGCAGACCGCAGGGAGTGCCGAGGAGTCTGCCAGCGCCGCCGAGGTAATGAACGGACAGGCGGAGCAGATGAAGGGGTTCATCCGCGATCTGGCGGTACTGGTCTCGGGTGAACAGTCATTGAAATGACGGAATAGTCCACCCGTCGCACGGTTCGTCCCTGAAAGACTCCCTTCCGCCCGCCACGGTTCCCTTGGGAATCCGTCCCGGTCCCACCCCTTTGGCCTTCGGGTCTTCTGCCGGAAATTCCACATGAAAAAGGTCCATGTCCAGCGAACACATCTGTCACTTTACGCTCCTGTAACATGTGACATTCCCCCCGACCTCCTCGTTGGCTGTGATTCCACTCAAGTATCTGGGAATACACCGGCTTTCAGAAAAATTCCGAAACTTGCCTGTTAGGCGCAGTTCTTGCTCAAAAGGAAGGCACCGAACGAATGGTGCGCCTGTCTATTGCGCACCTACCTTGAAAGGAGGAGTAGAGTCATGGACAGGAGATTCAGAGAGTTCGCAGTGCAGTTTTGTATGGTCTTGGGGTTGGCGTTCCTGCTGGTTGGAACAGGGTTTGCAAAAGAGGTCAACAAGGGGGAGATCCCCGCCGAGCACCTCACCAAATCGTGCAAGAAGATGCCCTGGGGTGTGGCCGTATGGGACCTGGATGAGGCGATCTCCGCCATGAACAATGGCGAGAAGGTCCTGTGGATCGATACTCGGCCGGCCAGCTTCTTTGACAAAGGGACGGTTCGAGACGCCGTCTGCATGCTGTACGACAAGACCGGTCAGGGGGAAAACGATCTGGACGCCAAGAAGCTCGAAGAGGCCGTCAAGAAGGCCGGGCTCACCAAGGAAACGGCCAAGATCGCTTTCTTCTGCCAGGGGCCGGAATGCCACCGTAGCTACAACGCCGCATTCATGGCGGTCACCAGCTGGGGTTATTCGCCGCAGAACATCATCTGGTTCAGAGACGGTTACCCTGAGCTTTTCAAGCAGGTCAAGGCAAGCGCCGGTCTCAAGCGAAAGGCAAAGACCTACTTGAGCGACAGCGCCGTAAGCCAGCTTTAAATCCGAGCCTGGTTCCATGGGCAGTGACCTGGAGTCGGGCGACATGGAAACGGGAGGAGGGTGTCATGTATCGGAATCGGTCCATCAACTTCAAGATCATCAGCCTTTTCAGCGCATCATGTCTCCTGCTGCTGCTGGTGACCGCCTGGATGCAGTACCGCCACATGGAGCTTTCCGATTCCGAGAGCGCCAGGGCTTTTCGCAAGAGCAACCTGCTGGTCCAGCAAAGCGTCCTCACCCAGCAGAATCGCATCCTTGACGAGGCCCTGATCTACATCCTGAATTACGCCGAGGTCACGAAGCTTGCCGAAAACCCGAGGGACGACAACGCCAGGCTGATCGTGAGCGGTATGTACACTTCTCTTGAACAAGAGAAAAACATGACGCGCTTCATCGTTTACGACAAGGAGTTCCAGGTCATTGCCCAGCACCACGAGAAATCTTTACCGGATCGCTCCAACCGGCTTGCCGGAAATCTCGAGCCGCTGTTCCGGGAGAGCGCGGCCAAACTCAACAACGTGACCTACTACCGGGGAGCCGAAGGCGCGAACCCGCCGTTCCCGGTGGAATACTGCGGGGCCACGGTTCTCACCGACAAAAAAGACAAGCCCATCGGCTATGTGGAGGTGGCCCTCCCTCCGGAGGCATGGGTCACAGAGATCTCGGAGCTCACCCGGATTCCGGCGGCGCTCCTCGACCCCCAGACGAACCGCTTTGTCTTTGCGTCCGATCCCCAACTCTACGAGGAGATCGGAAAGCAGCGGAAGGGAGCCCAGAACCGGGATGGGTCGGAGCGATATCGGATGGAAGGAATCCATTACCTTTCCGACTGCATCCCGCTCCTTGGCCCGGACAAGGTCCCGGTTTCCTGGCTCTGGCTTACCCAGGACAATACCGGGCCGATGAAGGACCGGCAGAGGAGCATGATCCAGGGAACCCTGCTCTTCCTGGCCCTGAGCGCAGGCAGCATCGGTGTGGCCTGGTTTCTGCTCCGGCGAAGCATCATCCGTCCGGTGCAGACGGCTATCGATGGCCTGACGGAGAGTGTGCTCGAACTGAGCAAGGGGGCCGGTGAGATGCACGAATCCAGCCGCAGCCTCGCAGAGGGGGCGAATACGCAGGCGGCCTCCCTGGAGGAGACCTCCTCGACGCTGGAAGAGATCGCAACCACGACGCGGCAGAACGCCGAAAACGCGGGACAGGCCAACCAATTGATGCAGGGTGCCGCGGAGGTCGTTCAGCGGGCCACCGCTTCTTTCGGCTATCTCAGGTCGTCGATCCAGGGGATCGCCGAGGCCAGCAGCAAGACCTCCGGGATCATCAAGACCATCGACGGAATCGCGTTCCAGACCAATCTGCTCGCACTCAACGCCTCGGTGGAGGCGGCCCGGGCCGGGGAGGCCGGCGCGGGATTCGCGGTGGTGGCCAACGAGGTCCGGAACCTGGCCCTGCGCGCCGCCGATGCGGCCCAAGACACATCCGGCCTGATCGAGGCCACGGTCACCAAGATCGAAGAGGGCCAGGAACGGCTCAAGGCGGCCGACCAGTCCTTGAGCGAGATCATCGACAGGACGGGAAAAGTGGGCGGCCTGGTCGGGGAGATCGCCTCGGCCTGCGCCGAACAGGCGGACGGGATCTCGCAGGTGAACCGCGCCGTTTCACAGATCGACCAGGTGATCCAGCAGAACGCGGTCAGCGCCAACGGCTCCGCCGACCTCTCTGCAGTGATGAACCATGGGGTAGGCCGGATTCAGGACCTGGTGGAGATGCTGGAGGCGGTCATCCGGGGCGGAGCCAAGGAACCGTCCTGAGCGCGGATATCCGGCTGAACGCAGCAGGAGGACCCCATGGCCACTCGTTCCCAAAAGATCTTCTCTTCCATGATGACCGGGCTCTTCGGACTGGGGCTGGCCTTTACGCTCTATCTCTCCGCCCTTTCCACCTTCACCGAGGCGGGACTGCTTTGCGATCTCATGGGAAGCGATTGTCTCGGCGCCATCCATTCGGCCTATGGTCGTGTTATGGGGCTTTCAGTGGCCTCCCTGGGCCTCGGCTACTTTACGTTTCAGATGGTGCTTCTGGCGGCTGTCCGGGTCATGCAACATACCCCCGGCGCGGCCTTTCTCGCAAAAGTCCAAACGCTGGGCGCCACGGCGGCCATGGGGGTGAGTCTTTTCTTCGTCTATGTCCTGCAGTTTGTCCTGGATCAGGGTTGTGTCGCGTGCTACGGGGTCCATGCAGTCAATGCGGCGGTCCTTGCCCTTTGCCTCGTCAGGCACCTTGGGGAAAGAGAGACCCGTTCCGGCTTTTTCCCCGGCTTCTTGCCGTTCAGGCTCGAGTTGGCTTCCGCCCTCGCGATCCCCCTTCTCCTGGCGGCGAACGTCACGCTGGCTGCAGGTTTTCTGGAGTCCAAGATCCTCATCCAGGGCGAGCAGAAGAAGATTCGCGACAACCTGGACTACTATCGATACCTCCACCACTCCTCAACCCACCACTCCTTTACGGTCGCGCAGGACGATGCGGTCATCGGCGAACCGGCCATTGCCCTGCACCAGATCGTGCTCCTCCACAAGGACGGCTGCGGCCACTGCCGGGCGGCGAAGGAAAAACTCACAGAGATCGTTCAACGGTACGACAGGGCGGTCTACCTGGTCGTCAGGGAAGTGAGCCGCATGGCTCCATCCGAACTGGAACGGCTGCAGGTCCGGCAGGTCCCGGCCGTCTTCGTCGACGGCCGATTCGCTGAAGGATGGCAGGTCCCCGGGTTCCTGGACGCCTTCACCCTGGACTGCGGGTGCTGACCCCCTGGAACCGCAGCCCTCCAATCCACCATCCACTTTTCGTCTGATTCGTCGACGTCCGCCGGTTCGGGGGTTCTCCTTTCGACGAGCAGGCGTCCGATGCAAGGCGCATCGATATCCCGAGGAGCGAGTCGCAAAGACCCGTACGTCCCGGCAACCCTGCCCCGGCGTAAGCGAGGGACGAGGGCAACGCAGCAGAGGGTGGTCATGGTGAATCGCGGCCGCTCCGATCCATTTGACGGCATGAGGCCGACATGCTAAGAGAAGACGTCTAATCGTCAGAGAAACCGGCTGAGCACATGAATTCTCCATACAAGCTGATATGCGTCGGCCTTCCGGATGGGTCATCCGAACTCCTCCACCGGGAACTGCCTCCGGGCTCATTCCAGATTCAAACCACCCGGGGTCTGGAGGAGCTGGTGGGGGCTCTCAAGCAGGGGATACCGGACCTGATCTTCATGTCTGCGGAGATCAAGGAATTCGATCCTTTTCTGCTGTGTGCGAGGCTTTCCAAAGGCGCTGCCGCCGTCCTCATGATCTCCGAGGCGCCGACTCGTGAGCTCCTCATCAAGGCGGCAAGGCACGGGGCCATGGATGTGCTGGTCAGTCCCTTCCAGCCCGGGACGGTCGGACCGAAGACCGACCGCGCCCTCGTGAAGATCGGAAAGAAAACACCTCCGGAAGGGCTGGAAAAAAAAGTCAATTTCGGTGTCGCCAAGTCTCCTTTCGACAAGGTGAAGGTCCTTGTCAAGAACGTGAAGGAGGTGCTGGCCCTTCCATTTGCGGTCGTCAAGATCATCCGCCTCTGCAACGACCGTTCGGCAAGCGCCTCGGATCTCGAGAAGCCGGTCCTGTCGGACCCTGCCATCGCAGCGATGATCATGCAACGGGCAAACTCCGCGGCCTATGCCGGAGTAGGCAAGGCCACCAACATCCAACGGGCGGTGATGAGGATCGGCATGAGGGCGACGAGAAACATCGCCGCATCCTTTTCGGTCTTCAAGCTGTTCTCCAGCGAGGAGAGGAGCTTCGGGTTCAACCGGATCTGGTTCTGGCTCCATTCTCTCACCACGGGAATCTGTGCTCAGAACCTGGCCACAATGCTCAAATACCGGCAGCCCGAAGACGCCTTCCTTGCCGGCCTTCTCCATGACATCGGCAAGATGGTGCTGGATGACTTCATGAACGAGGAGTTTCACAAGGCCCTTCGCACGGCCAATGCCGAATCCATTCCCATGTGCATGGCGGAAAAGGCCGTCTTCGAGGCGAACCACTCCTATATTGGTTCCAAAATATCGGAAGCCTGGGGGTTTCCACCGGTGATCGCCGAGGGGATAGGACGTCATCATCTTTATGAAACGATTGCGGTGGAGAGCGGCCAGCTTTCCATGGGGGCAATCGTGTGTCTGGCCAACCAGATGGCCAAGGCCCTGAGGGCAGGCAGCGGCGGTGATCATCTTGCGGAGCGCGAGGCAGCGCCCCTCTGGAGGCAGCTTCCAGGGGGAATACCCTGGAAGACAATCATCGAGAAGATCTTTGCAGAGCTGAAGGCCTACTCCGAGGTCCTTGAGATCCCGCCGGAGCAGTTCCAGACCGATCTTCCTCAGGAACAAAGAGGCAAGGTGGGCATCTTTGTCCCGCGCGGTGCGATCTATGGTCCACTCCTTCAGATGGCCTCGGTGCGGGAGGGCTTCGACCCCGTTCTTTTCTCATCTCTCGGCGACAACAACCTGAAAGACCAGGAATTCGCCGCAGTGATAGGGGATCTTACCGCCGTCCAGAAGAGCGAAGAGGCCATGCAGCTTTACGAGACCCTGGCCTCTCTCTCGGCAAGGACCATCATCCTTCCCCGTACCGACGGAAAGGAGAGGCCTTTCAACCTGGATTTCTTCTGGCTTGAAACCCAGATCGGAGCCCCCCCGTCAGGGTCCGAAACCAGGGGAGCCGGTGTGGAAGATGACGAGTAGCCCTGCCAGAACCGGCCTGCCCATTATTTTGCGTCTGAGCCCAATACCGGGCTGGAATGATCGTATCCATTTCGCCCTTAAAGCAAAAAGACATTATCAATCAAACACTTGAATTTACCATCCTGTTGGCACATGCATTGCTTTGCTTCGCTTCCGTAAACAGAGGGTGGACGCCGGCGGACACATCGGGTGTCTTGGCGGTCACTATACCCACCTCGAGTGGAGGACCCGGCTCACGGGACACCCTGTCGGAGTTCACCTATCTTTAAAGAAGAAGGAGGTTGATATGGTTGATTTTCTGGTCCATGAAGCATCGGACAACGTGGGGGTCGCCACGAAGGACATCAAGTCGGGTGAGAGCGTCAAGGGGTTGTTCATGGACAGCCAAAAGGCAACGGAACTGAAGGCGCTCATGGACATCCCCCTTGGACACAAGATCGCCTTGAAGGATCTGAAGACCGGCGACGGCGCGATCAAGTACGGGAACGACATCGGCAAGATCGTGGCCGACGTGAAAAAAGGCGAACATGTGCATATTCACAATCTCAAGACAAGAAGGTGGTAGCGATGAAGAGTCCAAAGTTCATGGCATATAGACGCGAAAACGGCCGCGTGGGAATCAGAAACCATGTGGTGATCCTCCCACTCGACGACCTTTCCAATGCCGCATGTGAGGCGGTGGCAAACAACATCAAGGGAACCCTTGCGCTTCCCCATGCCTACGGGAGACTCCAGTTCGGCGAAGACCTCGAGCTCTTTTTCAGGACCATGATCGGCACCGGCAGGAATCCGAACGTGGCGGCCGTGGTGGTCATCGGGATCGAACCGGATTGGACCAACAGGATCGTGGAGGGCATCGCCGCCACCGGCAAACCGGTGAAGGGGTTCTCCATCGAGCGAAGCGGCGACATCCAGACCATTGCCATGGCCTCTCGCCAGGCCAAGGAGTATGTCCATTGGGCCACGGAGCTTCAGAAGTCCGAATGTTCCCTGAACGAGCTCTACGTATCCGTGAAATGCGGGGAGTCCGATACCACATCAGGCCTCGCATCGAATCCCACGGTCGGAAACGCCATCGATAAGCTGGTCGAGATGGGAGCCGTCTGCTCTTTCGGAGAGACGTCCGAGATCACGGGAGCGGAGCTCATTTGCAGGTCCCGCGCCGCCGCCCCGGAGGTGGGGGAGCATTTCATGAGGGTGTTCAACGAGTACAACGACTTCATCATGAAAGAGAAGACAGACGATCTCTCCGGCTCCCAGCCGACCAAGGGCAACATCCGGGGCGGGCTCACCACGATTGAGGAAAAGGCCCTGGGAAACCTGCAGAAGATCGGCAAGAAGGCCAGGTACGTGGGCGTGCTGAAACCGGCTGAAGAGCCCAAGGGAAAGGGCCTCTGGTTTATGGATACCTCTTCCGCGGCAGCGGAGGCGGTGACCCTTTGGGCGGCCTCCGGTGCGGTCGTCCACCTCTTTCCCACCGGACAGGGGAACATCATCGGAAACCCGATCGAGCCGGTGATCAAGCTTTCGGCCAATCCCCTCACCTGCAGCACCATGAGCGAGCACATCGACCTCGATGTCTCGGCCATCCTCCGGGGGGAGTTGACCCTGGATCAGGCCGGGGATCTGCTGCTTGAGATGGTGGTCCGGACCGCGAACGGGCGATTCACGGCTGCGGAGGCCCTCGGCCATCGGGAATTCGTCCTGACGAAGCTCTACCGGAGCGCTTAGCTGTGACCATCCGCCTCTGGCGGAGACACGGAAAGGCTCTACCGGTCCTGGGTTGTAACCAGGCCACTTGAAATCCGAATGTCGAATATCGAAATCGGACAAATGAATTCAAAGCCAAATGTTCAGAGAAGAAAAGGCGGGAAAGCAAGGCCGCGATCTTCGGTTTGACCATTTGGATTTTGGTCATTGAAGTTGGTTTCGGGTTTCGTGCTTCGGATTTCGAGTTATCTGCGAAAGAAGGGGGACGGCCATGCAAAGAAAGGATCTGATCGGAGGCCTCTTCTTCATGGCCGCCGGGTTCCTCTTCACCATCTACTCCCGAACCGTGGATATCGGCACCTGGGAGGAGCCGGGACCGGGCTTTCTTCCCTTCTACGGCGGCATCCTGATGATCGTCATGACCGGACTGCTTGTGGCCAAGGATCTGTACAAGACCGTCCGGTCGACGGAGCCCTTTTTCGCAGAGAGGGATTCCTGGAAGAGGGTGGCCGCAACGGCCGTCGCCCTGATCGCCTTCAACTTCCTTCTGCGGCCCCTGGGTTTCGTCCTGGTCACCTTTTTGTTTGTAGGCTTCCTCGTGAAATTCGTCTTTCCCCAGGGGTGGATCAAGTCCATGGTCACCGCGACCCTGGCCACCGCCTGTGCAAGGTTCATCTTCGTGAATCTTCTCGAGATCAATTTCCCCAAGGGAGTGCTGGGGTTCTGAGATGGAGGGCACAACGGATATCCTGGGGTTTCTTCTTCAGGGCGCGCAGGTAGCCTTACAGCCGACGAACCTGGCCTTCTGTTTCATCGGGGTGCTCATGGGTACGCTGGTGGGGGTCCTCCCGGGACTGGGACCGACCGCAGCCATCGCCCTTCTTCTGCCGGTGAGCTTCCACATCCCGCCGGTGTCCACCATCATCATGCTCGCAGGGATCTATTACGGCGCCATGTACGGCGGCTCCACCACCTCCATCCTGGTGAACATCCCGGGCGAGGCCGCATCCGTGATCACCTGCATCGACGGGCACCAGATGGCCAAGAACGGGCGGGCGGGTCCGGCGCTCGGAATCGCGGCGTTCGGTTCCTTTATCGCGGGAACCGTGGGGGTCATCGGGATCACCATGGTGGCCCCTCCCATGGCGAAGTTCGCGCTTGCCTTCGGCCCTGCCGAATACTTCTCGCTCCTGCTCCTGGGCATCGTGATCATCATCTACATGTCCACGGGCTCCATCCTGAAGGATCTCATCGCGGCCATGTTCGGTCTGCTCCTGGGCACGATCGGGATGGACAACATCTCCGGGACCCAGAGGTTGACGTTCGGGGTGCTGGAGCTGACCGACGGCATCGGCTTCATTCCTGCGGTCATGGGGCTCTTCGGCATCTCCGAGATCCTGCTGAATGTGGAGAAGATGATCGTGACCACGCTGGTCACCGACAAGGTCAAGGGGCTGTTTCCCAGTCTCAAGGATTGGAAAGAGTCCTTCTGGCCCATGATCCGGGGGACGGTGCTCGGGTTCTTCATCGGAGTGCTCCCGGGACCGGCGCCGGTGATCTCCACCTACAGCTCCTACGCCATGGAGAAGAAGCTCTCCAAGACGCCCCGGAAGTTCGGCACAGGACACATCGTGGGCGTTGCAGGGCCGGAGGCTGCAAACAATGCGGCATCCAGCGGCGCCATGATCCCCCTCTTCACGCTCGGCATCCCGGCGAACTCGGTCATCGCGGTCCTCCTCGGCGCATTCATGATCCACGGACTCCAGCCCGGCCCCATGTTCATCACCCGTTACCCGGATGTCTTCTGGGCGGCCATCGTCAGCATGTACCTAGGCAATGTCATGCTCCTGGTCCTGAACCTGCCCCTGATCCCGCTCTGGGTCAAGGTGTTGAGGGTCCCCTACACGATCCTCTTTCCGCTCATCCTGATGTTCTGCCTGATCGGCGTCTACAGCCTCAACTTCAGCCAGGTGGAGATCAGCCTCATGATCGGATTCGGGATCCTGGGTTACCTCATGAGGAAGTTCAAGTTCGAAATGCCGCCCCTGGTCCTTGCCCTCGTGCTTGGGCCCATGATGGAGAGCAATCTACGGCTGACTCTGCTCATCTCCCAAGGGGACCCGACCGTATTCCTGAGGAGACCCGTTTCCGCGGTGTTCATGGCCGTTTCCGTGCTCCTGATCCTCTCGACCATGATCCCCGGGATACGGAAGCGAAGATCCAGTTTTCAGGAAAAGCTCGGAGAAGAAGAGGGATAAAATGTCCAAGGGAAGAGGAAGAAGTCTGAAGAATGTCCAATGTCCAATGTCCAAGGGAATGGATGAATGCCCGACGTACAAGGTAGAACGCAAGATGTCCTTCTTCTTGTCTCTTGCTTCTGCGGTTGGACATTCCTTGGTGTCTTTGTGACTTAGTGGCAGAATTTGACTGCAAACAACCATGAAAGGAGAACGGAAGATGAGAACGAAGAAAATCTTGGCCTTCTTGGCCGCTGTCCTGCTGATCGGTTCCATGGGGATCCCCCTTGCGCAGGGGGCCGAGTACCCCGAAAAGGAGATCAACTATATCATTGCGTTCAATCCCGGCGGGGAATCGGACATCGAATTCCGGATCATGCAGCCTTTCCTGGAAAAGGCGTTCGGTGTGAGGTTCGTCCCCGAATACAAACCGGCCGCAGGGGGGGCGCTTGCGTGGAATTTCCTCAGCGCCGCCACCCCTGACGGATACACCATCGGCGGGTTCAACGCACCTCACATCATCACGCAGCCCCTGACCATGAAGGATGTCAATTACACCACGGACGGGTTTCGCTATCTGGCCATGATCGAAAACACCCCGGTTGCACTCTGCGTGAAGAAAGACTTTCCGGCGAAGAGCCTCAAGGAGTTCATCGCGTATGCGAAGGCCAATCCGGGCAAGGTGACTGCGAGCGGGGTCGGGAAGAACTCCGGTCCTCATCTTGCGGTCCTGCAGTTTCAGAAACTGGCAGGGGTGAAGTTCACCTACGTGCCCTTTCAAGGGACAGGGCAGCTGAAGCCGGCCATCATGGGCGGGCACGTGGACGCGGCATTCACCAACTCGCCCGCAGCGGTGGAGATGATGCCCCTCGGGATCCGTTGCCTCGCCGTCGGAACGGAAAAGCGGATGCCTCAACTCCCCGACGTCCCCACCTTCATGGAAGGGGGAGTCCGGTACACGCCGCGCATCGACAGGGGGATCTTCGCGCCCAAGGGCCTCCCCACGGATATCGCGGACAAGCTGGAAAAGAAGCTCTTCGAGATCGTCAGCAGCAAGGAGGTTCAGGCCAAGCTGATCGAAGGCGGCTTCGTGCCCAACCCCATGAAAGGGGCTGATGCCGAGAAATACATCCTGGGGCTCGCGGCCGACCTCAAGAAGCTGATCCAGGAAGAAGGACTGATGCAGACCAAGTAGCAGGCACCAAGGAGAAGATCCGCCACGAAGACACGAAGACACAGATAGATTCTTCGTGTCTTTGTGACTTTGTGGCAGTCATCCTTTTCCCCTCTTTCCAGAAGGGGGGCAGGGGGGATTTGGAGCGGGAGGTCTATGGAACGTTTGAAGATGGCCAGGGTCCGGCAGCATTTTGCCAGGCCTCGGATTGAAGATGTGGCTGGGGAGATCGGCAGCCAGATGCAGCGCTTTGCCGGAGCGATCCGTCCCGGGATGTCGATCGCCGTCACGGCAGGGAGCCGGGGCATCAACGGGATCCCCTCGATCCTCCGGACCGTCGTCCTCAACCTTCGCAGGATGGGGGCGGAGCCGTTCATCATCTCCACCATGGGAAGCCATGGGGGCGGGACGCCTGCGGGACAGGAAAACCTGCTAAGGCACCTCGGGATCACCGAAGAATCGGTGGGGGCCCCTCTTCGCATCACCTCGGACACCGTCGAAGTGGGGACCACCGAAAAGGGGAGGGTGCTCTACGCCGACGCAGAGGCCGTGAAGGCGGACGGGATCTTCGTGGTCAACCGGATCAAACCGCATACGGCCTTCCAGGACGCCCTGGCAAGCGGTCTCTTCAAGATGATCACCGTCGGCCTGGGAAAGGTCCCGGGCGCGACCCAGGTGCACAACTTCGGGTCCATGGAGATCTATTCGGCCATGGTCGAGCTCGGCCGCATGGCCTTGACCAGGCTGCCCATCCTGGGCGGCCTCGCCATCGTCGAAAACAGCCTGGATGAGACGGCGCGTCTGGAGGCCGTGCTCCCGCAGGAGATGGAGGAGCGCGAATGCGTGCTCCTGAAGTACGCCACGGGCCTGCTTCCGCGCCTGCCGCTGGAGGCGCTGGACCTGGTCGTCATCGAGGAGATGGGGAAGAACTTCAGCGGCACGGGGATGGACACCAACGTCATCGGCCGATGGAAGGGTGTGGAGGTCAGCATGCCCATCAGGCCGGAGATCAGGAGGGTCGTGGTGCTCGGGCTCTCTCCGGCTTCGGAGGGGAATGCGAACGGCATCGGGCTGGTCGACTTCACCACCCGCAAGCTGGTGGAATCGATCGACTGGAAGGCCACCCTGACCAATGTGCGCACAACCGGGTTTTGGGAGCGCGCCTTCTGCCCCCCCTTTCCGGGAAGCGACCGCGACGCGGTCCAATGGGCCCTGGAAAGCCTGAAGCAGCCGGCGGAGAAGCCGGTGGTCGCGGCCCGCATCCGAAACACCCTCCACCTGGAGGAGCTCTGGTTGACCGAATCGGCCCTGGCAGGGGCGGACCGGTGTGAGAGGGTGGGGGAGTTTTGTCCCCTGGAATTCAACGATGAGGGGGACCTGCTGCCGGGAAGATAGAACGTAGTGCGGGTTGCTGGTGAAGGAAACACCCGGCTGCAGGGGCGAGCTCCCGCCCTCGAACCAGGACGGAGCGAAGGGATCGAAACCGGGAGGTCGCTCCTGCAGAAGACATGAAAAGGATTGAAGCGGTCCGCAACGTGACGACAGACGACCAACCGCGAACGCTTCACTGCACCATGCTCGGCAGCCACAAGGCGAGGGGCGGCCAGCTGATGATCATGGCCATGATGACGACGTCGAAGAACATGTAGGGGACCGAGGCCTTCACGATATCCCCGTAGGTGACGTCCTTGGGGGCCACCCCCTGCATGACGAAGAGCAGCATGCCGAAAGGCGGAGTGATCTGCCCCATCTCCAGGTTGATCAGCATGAGAACGCCGAACCAGATCGGGTCGAACCCGAGGGCATTGCAGATGGGCATGAAGACCGGCAGGCATACCATCATGATCGAGACCGTCTCCATGAAACATCCCATCAGCGCAATGATCACCTGCATCACGATCAGGATGACGATGGGATGCACATCGAGACCCTTGACCAGCTCCACGAGGCCGGACGTTGCACCCGAAAACGAAAGGATGCTGCTGAATGTCTTTGAGGCCGCGATGATCATGAACACCATGACCGTGACCTCCAGCGATCCCTTCAGGGAGTCCCTGAGCATGGGCCAGTTGAACCGGCCGTAGGCGATATTGACGACCAGGGTGGCAAGGACGCCGGTTGCGGCCGCTTCCGTCGGGGTGGCCACGCCCAGGATGATCAGTCCCAGGACCATGAAGATGATGAAGGCCATGGGGACCATGTATTTCACGGTCAGGAACAGTTTTCTGCGCAAGGGGGTCGGATCGGTTACGAACCGAGGAGCATGGCGAGGGTCCATCCAAGAGTGGCTCACGATGTACAGCCCGAACATCAGGCCCAGGATCGCCCCCGGAATGGTCCCTGCCAGGAGGATTCCGCTGACCGAGATCTGACCGATGCTCGCCAGGACCACGGCAAGGGCCGAAGGGGGGATCAGCATGGCCAGCCCTCCCACCCCGATGATGGGGCCGACGGACATGTATTTGCTGTACCCCCGCTTTCTCATCTCGGGCAAGAGAACGGTTCCGAGCATCGCCGTATTGGCCATGGTGGAGCCGCTGGTGGCGGCAAAGATGGTTCCGCTCAGGGCCGCCAGCAGCCCGAGCCTGCCGGGGAGACGGCCCAGCCACCGATCCAGGATGTCCAGGGTCTCAAAGGCGAGCCTGGAATGGTACATCAACTCGCCCATGAGGATGAAGAGAGGGACCGGGGTCACCACAAAGGTCGAAAGGGAAGTGAAGATGTGGAGGTTCAGGTGCCTGAGCCCGGCCGAGCCCATGAGAAGGGCGATGCTGATCACATCCATCAGCAGGAAGGAGAAGGCAATGGGAAACCCCATGAGCAGCAGGAAGACCAGCCCCCCGATAAAGAACAGCAGTACGGCCCACCACTCCATCGCGCTAGCCTCCGTATCCTTTTCTCAGCCCTTCGATGAACCTTCTCAGGAATTGCAGGGAAAGGAGCAGGAACCCGAAAGGGATCACCATGAGGACGTATCCCTTCGGGACATCGACCGCCTGGACATCGATGACGTTTCTTTCGATATGCTCCCATGTGGATGAAGAGCAGAAGTAACAGAGACCCGCGCACAGGATCAGCCCAAGGAGATTGTGGGCCAGTCCGAAGAGCAGTTTTCCCCGTTCACCGAGGCGGCCCGTGACGATCTGGATGGAAACATGCCGGTTTCTCATCAGGAGGTAGGCCGTGCCGAGGAACGTGATCCAGAGCATGGCATACTCGTTGAACTGGACCACCCAGATGGGACCCATGATCCTGAGGCTCCGGGTCAGGATGGAATAGCAGATCGAAAAGGTGCAGAACAGAAAGAGTCCGGCGGCCACCACGGCCAGTCCGGAGCATAACCTGTCCAGTAGCTTGATCACGGCGCGCTCCCCTGAACCACTCATTCATTGAATCGCACGGAGGACACAGCGTTGCTCCTTCACCCGCGTCACCCGTGCGATCCGTGTAGTCTTCGGCCCTACTGCTTCTTCGTGATCATCTTGAGGATCTTCTCGCTCTCCACCGGGGCCTTCTTGCTGACCACCTCGTACATGGCTTCCCGGGCGATCTTCTTGTACTTCTCCGCCTCCGCCGGCGGGAGCTCGATGAAGGTCATCCCTTCCTTCTTGAAAGAGTCATACTCCTCCTTGATCTTCTTTTCGATGTTGCCGAATGCAACGCGCGTCATCTCATCCGCCTGCCTGGAGAGAAGGTCCTGCAGGTGCTTGGGCAGCTTCTTCCAGACATCCAGGTTCACCAGGAGCGAATGGCAGGGCTGATAGACCCCGGGGAAGACCAGATACTTCGAGGGCTTCACCAGTCCGAAGTCGCGGATGGTATGGGCCGGGAGGATATAGCCGTCGACCACGCCCCGCTCCATGGCCGTGTAGACATCCGAAGGGGGCATCTGCACCGGAGAGGCGCCGACCGCCTTCATGAACGGCACATTGGTGGGAGAGACCCTGACCTTCATCCCGTTGAGGTCGGCGACGGTCTTGATGGGCTTGTTCAGGAAGAGCTGGAACACCACGCCCGTTCCCGGTCGCCCCAGGTACTGCGCGTTCACCTTCTTGTTGTGGAGCTCGTTCAGATAATCGAACACGCCCGCGGCCTTTTCCTCCCAGGGCTTCATCTCGGTCAGGCTCATGAGATCCCCTTCAGGCATGACCGACACGTAGTAGCTGGGGGCGGAGAGGACCAGGTCGACCAGGCCCGTCCGGAGGGCCTCTACCTGCTCATTGGTGTGGATCACGTCGGGCCCCCCCTTGAACACGATCTTGAGCTCGCCCGGGTGTTTCTGATCCGCCTCTTTCTGCACCTTCTCGATGAACAGCAGGAGATTGGAGGTTTCAAAAGCGGTCTTCGGCCACGCGCTGATGCAGTTGATGGTGGTGGGCGCCGCAAGGGCCGAGGCCGCTCCGAAAACAAGAAAGGCCCCGACGGTCAGAAGGACGGTTTTCTTCAGGTTCTTCAACTTCGACATGGTAATGCCTCCTTTCTGATGTTGGCGTTGATGTAAATGCGCTAGCTTCGCTCGATGAGGTTGACCAGGTTGCGTCTCTCTCCCCGCAGATACCGCCGCAGGTTCTCCTGGAAGACCACCACCGCCTGTTTCGTATAGATGTCGGCCATCCCTCCCACATGGGGTGAGATGATCAGGTTCTCCAGTCCCCAGAAGGGATGATCGGAGGGAAGGGGCTCCTTCCAGAATACGTCCAGGGCCGCGCCGGCGATCTTCCTCTCTTTCAGGACATGGAGAAGGGCATCCTCATCCACCGTCTCTCCCCGGCCGATGTTCAGGAAGAAGGCCGTGGGCTTCATCCGGGCGAATGCCGCCGCATCGATCATCTTCCGATTCTCCGGGGTGGAGGGGGCGATATCGACCACATAATCCGCCTCGGCCATGGCCTCGTGGAGGCGGTCCATACCGAAAAACCGGTCCACGGCATCGACCTTGCGCTGAACCGGATCCACTCCGATCACCGTCATCTCGAAGCCCTTGCACTTCCGGGCAAGGGATTCCCCGATGACGCCGATTCCCAGGATGGCCACCTTCTTCTGCCACAGCAGCGAGGTCGGCCAGCGCTGCCAGACGCGCTGATCCTGGTTCCGGACCATTTGGGGGAACTTGCGGTTGAGCGCGATCATCAGCATGATCGCCAGCTCCGACATCTGAGGACCGTGGATGCCTCGGGTGGAGGTCAGGATCAGGTCCTTGCGGGCCTTGAACGACGGCAGCTCCTCGATATAGTTGGTTCCGGTGATGATGGTATGGATCCATTTCAGGTCGGCGGCCCGTCCCAGCAGGGAATCGGAGAAACGAAGCGTCACCAGGACCTCGGCCTGCTCGATCATCCGGGCCGCCAGGTCCTCGTCTCTTGCGGTCATGAAGTTCACCTGGGGAAATTCCTCGGTCAGATAGCTTTTGAATTCCTCGGGATCATGTTCGCGGGTGTAGATCAAGACGTTCATGTCACAGCTCCTTGGGGTCTTGCCGGATTCCGGCTTTTCCCGGAACGGCGTAGCTCTACCCGTTCCATTCCCCCCCCCCCTGGGCGGGAGGGGAATGGGGAGGGGGATCGATGCTAGAGGACGATGATTTCCTTGGGCGTCTTGTGGATGCAGGGTGAAAGCCCGTCCTTCGTGACGATGTAATTGTCCGTGACGCCCGCCCAGACCGTTTTGGTGACGGCATTGGGGTGAACCGTGAGGTTCATGCCGGCCATGATCTTCAAGGGTTCGTCGTCACGGATGAGCGGCCGTTCCACCAGGTCATACCCCTGTCCGTGGGCATAGAGTCGGCTCTCGGGGAGGTAACCCTTCCCTGTGAGGAAGGCGTTGTTCGCATCCCAGACCTCCTTGCAGTCGGCGCCCGGCTTCAGCATGCGAAGGGAGACCTGCTGGGCCTCCAGGGCCGTCCCGAAGGCGTCCTGCAATTCCTGCGAGGGCTTCCCGATCGAGAAGACCCTGCCGACCTCGGTATAGAACCCGCCCGGCCCGTTGACCTCGATCAGCACCGAGATCTGGTCCCCCTCCTTGACCGTCCTGTTCTGATAGCGGCGAGGTGCAAAGGGCACCGCCGTTCCCTGAGGCCCCGAGGCGACCAGGATCAGCTGCCGCTCGCTGCCGCTCAGGGTCGTGTGATAGAGGGCCTCGGCATAGATCTCGAAGTCCTTCATGCCCGGCTTGATGGTCCTGCTCAGGTGCTCCATGGCCGCGTCCTGCAGCGCCGCGGTTCCCTGGATCAGCTCCAGCTCTTCCGGGCTCTTGACCACCTTGATGCGGTCCACGTCGTCGGTTGCATCCACAAAGACGGCGCCGGGGAGATTTCTGCTGACGTATTCAAAGAAATTCATCGGGATGTAGGACTTTCCCACGAGGCCGATGGTGGCTCCCTTCTTTGCTTTCAGGACGCCGACCACGAGCTCGGCGTCATAGGTGCCGGTGTAGTGAGCGGACGGGAAGTAGGGCGCACCCAGCCTCTGTTTGACGCCTCGAACCGCCCACGGAGGGGGTCCCGGGTCCGCAGGAGGCCTTGCCCCGGGGGAGACCAGGGTCATCTCCTCGTCTGCCGCAAAGATGACCGTGTAGGGATAGCTGTGCCTCGCCGGGATGTCCGTAAACCATTTGACATAACCCCCGAGGAACTCCTCATCGTTGCGCGCGATGAGATAATCGATCTTGCGTGACTTCATCATCTCGCGAACAGCCTTCCAGCGACGCTCCAACTCGGCATCGGAAATGGACGTGCTCAATCGCTGTTTCGGGTCTTCCATAGGTTCATCCCCCTTTCAAAGATGTCTACATGCTCACGAAGACACAATGTCCAACTGCAGAACCGCAGAATGTCCAACCGCAGAAGCAAGAGACAAGAAGAAGGACATCTTGCGTTCTGCCTTGTACGTCGGGCATTCATCCATTCCCTTGGACATTGGACATTCCCTACCCGCTGTACCCCAACCGCCTTGAAATCAGATCAGCCGCGCGCATGACCAGGGGCACGAACCTTTCCAGTGCGCCATTCTCGGCCATTCGGTACACGGGGCCGGCCGTGCTGACCGCTGCGACCACCTTCCCGCTCCGGTCTCTGATCGGGGCCGCCAGCGACAGGACCTCCCCCTCGTTCTCGGCGTAATCCATCGCATATCCCGATCGCCGGACCTTCTCCAGTTCGGCCCTGAGATCCGCAACCCGGGTGATGGTGTTCCCCGTGCGCCGCTTCAGTTGGACGGTGCGGAGATACGCCTTGAGCTCTTCCTCGCTCAGATGGGCGAGCAGCACCTTCCCCGTCCCCGTGCAGTAGGCGGGCAGCTTCCGGCCGACGTAGGACATCATCCGGATGGGCCGGGAGCATTCGACCTTGTCGATATACACGACCTCATTTTCTCGAAGGATGCTCAGATGGGTGCTTTCATTGCACCGGGCCGCCAGCTCCGAAAGATGGGGTCTCGCGGCCTGAGGGATTCCGGTCAGGTTGATGTAGACGCTGCCGATCTGGTACAGCTTGATGGTGAGGCCGTATCGGCCGCTCTCAGGGTCTCTTTCGAGGAGCCCCGCCTTTTCCAGGGAAAAGAGGAGCCTTGTGACCGCGGCCTTGTTCAGTCCCAGGTTCCTGGAGATCTCCGCATGGGTGGAGGTGGGTTTTTCCAGGCTGAAGGATTCGAGGATCTGCGAAGCCCGAAGAACCGAGTTGATCGCGTACCTCTCGCCTGCTGGATTCATGAAGCGCACCTGGTTTCAATATTGAAACCCAGATTATGATGCGAAACTCCTTGGTGTCAAGGGAAATGGGTCGCGGGGTCCAGGGTCCGGAAGTCGAGGTCCGGATCCACGGCCAAATATCACCTGAGCCCGAGACGCGGTTCGCAAATGCGTAGGATGGGTGGAGCGGAGCGAAACCCATCGGCTTTGACCTGGCGCGCCTTGAATGGATGGGTTTCGCTCCGCTCCACCCATCCTACAATCCCGTCAAGGGAACTTGGGTTTCGAGGTCACGGGGTCCAATCAAGGGTCGTGGGTGGGTGGAAGAACCGGATGGGCTCGGGATGAAGAAGGAATCGTTGAAATCCAAATGCCAAAACCCCAAATGAGCAATCAAGCCCAAAGGACAAAATCGAAACAAGGCCCCTGAATCAGAGGGACTCAGGTTCTGGATCTGGCCTTTGACATTGCTCCTTTTGGCTTTGACACTAGGCCGGGGTCCGGGCTGCAAGCGGCAGTCCGAGGCGTCTCACACCCGAAGCCCAAGCCCCGGGCCTTTTAGGCCGTTTTGAGGCCCCCCGACATGAATCCCTCCAGGATCTTCACGGAGGCCTTTTTCGCCTTGGACCGGTGGAGATCTTCGACCGCTCCGAATCCGAGGGCCCTGGTCGTGCAGGTGTGCACGCAGGCCGGGTCCATGCCCGCGGCGACCCGGTCAACACAAAGATTGCACTTGCTCATCTTTTCACCGGGAAGGAAGCGGGGAGCCCCGAAGGGGCAGACCATGGCGCATGCCCTGCATCCGATGCACAGGTTCTGGTCCACGTGGACCACGCCCGAATCCGCATCCCGGAAGATGGCCTTTTTCGGGCACACGTTCAGGCATGGGGCGTCCGTGCAGTGAAAGCACGCCAGGGACACAAAGTGGATCTGCGCGGAGGGGTACTCTCCGGTCTCCACCCGGACAACCTGCCGGAAGGAAGGCCCCTCGGGCGGCAGGTCGTTCTGGTCCATGCAGGCCACCACGCACGCCATGCATCCTGTGCAGCGAGCCAGATCAAAGGAAAAACCCAGTTGCATAGTATCCTCCCGTAAGCGTCGGTCATGAAACATATGGAACAAGCCCGCGTCGGCAACCGTAAATGCATCTACTTTTCAGTAGCCAGCCAGAGTAACGCGGACACGTTCATACGGAACTTTTCAGGCTTCTCCATCCTGTCCATCCTGTTGATCCTGTCTGGCCTCTTTCATGTCTTCGATCATCCCTCCTCCTTGCGCACTTCGCAGAGCAGCGACTTGAATCCGGGAAAGCCGGAAATGGGGTCCAGGTAGTCCGGCTCGATCAGCAGGTTTACGTCCGCCTCCGGCCATGCATGATAGATGTTGGCAACCCCCGGCGGTACGACCTCGGTCAGGTTGGCGCGTACCTTGAGCGAACCCCTCGGGGTGGAGAGGGAGACCCGGTCTCCATTGGATATTCCCCTGGAAGAGGCGTCCTTCGGGTGGATGTCCACGCTCGGGTCCGGGCGCAGGGAGCGCGTCCAGCCCAGCCGGAAGGTCCGGGAGTGCTGGTACATCGGGAGGCGGGCGCCCGTGGTCAGGATGAGGGGGAATTTCTCGGCCACCTCCGGGGTGGACCGTGGGCCGAGTTGCGGCTCCCGGAAGGTGGGGAGTCCGTCCAGCCCCGCGCTCTTCAGGAGGGTGGAGCTGAATTCCATCTTCCCCGTGGGCGTGGGAAAGCCGGTTTTGCGGTACTTGGCGTAAGGGGGCAACTTGGCCTGTCTCGGCCTCAACCCCGCAGGGTGTTTTTTCAGCTCAGCCACGGTGAGCCCGGATGGTTCGAGAATCCAGTCGACCGAAGCCTCATAGCCCTTCTGCATCAACTCGTCGTCCGGGGCAATGCGGCGGGCCAGGTCGTAGATGATCTCCGCATCGGACCGGGACTGCCAGAGGGGCTCGATCACCGGCTGGGTCCACATGACATGGCTTTCCACCCACACCTTGAGCTCGCTCCTCTCGAAGGAGGTGCACGCCGGGAGCACCACATCCGAGAGCCTGGCGGTTTCGGTCATGAACAGGTCGACGTTCACCAGGAAATCGAGCTTCCTGAGGCTCTCGAGCATGAAGTCCGAACCGGGCCACATGCGGTAGCGCATCCCGAAGCCCAGGAGGGCGCGGACGGGGTAAGGCTTGCCGCTCCGGATCTGGAAGGGGAGGTGCATGGCCTGGGCCTCTTCCACCAGCTTGGACCAGACCGGATATCTGTCCTGCCCGATGCGGGGGGCCATCTGATCCCATGGCCTGGACTGCTCGAACTGCAACTCCCGCGCGGGGAGACCGGCGGGTACGTAGAGCCAGGTGGGCGGCGCAACGTAATTGCCTCCCTTCACATCGAAGTTGCCCGTGAGCCCGACCAGGGCAATCAAGGCCCGATGGTTCTGGAGGCCGTTCGTATGATGTACCGTGGGGCTGGCGCTGTTCATCATGGCCGCGGGCTTGCTGGTAGCGTAGAGCCTTGCCGCGCCGATCATGACGTCGGCAGGGACCCCGGTGATCTCCTCGGTCGCCCGGGGAGTGAAGCGGCCCACATACTCCCTGTACTCTTCGAACCCATGGCTGTAGTTGTCGACGAACTCCCGGTCGTAGAGCCCTTCTTCGATCATGACACGGGCCATCCCCAGTGCAAGGGCGCCCGACGTCCCGGGGCGGATCCGGAGATGAAAGTCCGCATGGGCCGTCAGCGGGGTGTTCAACGGTCCCACCTCGATGATCTTCAACCCCCGCTCCCTTGCGTCCAGCAGCCGCCGGACGGCGGAGGTGTTGCTGTGGAACGGGTTGGTGCTCCACACCAGCAGACACTTGGCGTTCGGGACGTCCGGGGGGCCGTAGTAGCCGTAGTTCAGCTTGGCGGCCATGGCGGTGGCCTGGTAGCAGGTGCTTGACTCGGTGCAGTAGTTGGGGGAGCCGAAGCTGTGGGCCAGCCGCTTCAGGAACGGTCGCATCCACTTGCTGTAGCCTGCAAAGAAGGCGACCGACTCGGGGCCTGACTCCTCCTTGATCCGGAGGAGCCTCTCTGCGATCGTCTCCATGGCCTCTTCCCAGGTGACGGCCTCGAAGTCGCCGGAGCCCTTTTCCCCCCTCCTCACGAGGGGGGTGTGGATGCGATCCTGGTGGTAGATGTACTGCCTGCTGGCGGCCCCTTTCGAACAAAGGGTTCCCTGGCTGTGGGGATGACCCTTGCTCCCCTCCACCTTGATGATCACCCCGTCCTTCACATAGGCGTCGATGCCGCAGTGGGAGAAGGGATTGCAGATGGCGCAAATGGTTTTCCTCACCTCGATCCCTGCATCCCCGCCGGGAATCTTGCCGTTTGTCCTGACCTTCAACGATGTCCGCTCACCCATTGATTCACTCCTTTGCCACCGGTCAAAGCTCGTCATTTCCCTTGCCGCCTGCCGCCGGTCGAATTGCCGTGATCTCCGCGTAACGCTGGGTCCTGGGGCCGCCGGACCTGTCCAGTGACCAGTCCTTCGGGGGCTGGATCCTCTCGTAGAGGTCCAGCCGGTTCAGGCTGGTCAGCCGGGCGATGATCAGGGCCCATCCACAGTCCACGCCATGGCCGATCTCGCATTTCCCTTCCCTGGACCCGCCGCAGGGCCCGTTGAACAACCGTTTGGCGCAGCGTGCCACAGGGCAGACGCCTCCGGTGTAGGCCAGGACGCAATCGCCGCAGCCGTAGCACTTCTCCGTCCACACCCCGGGTTCGTCCATCGCACCGAGGAAAGTCGTGTTCAGGGCCGGAAGGACGGGCGTGTCGGTGAAGACGGAGGAGAGGGTCTGGACCCCGGCGCCGCAGGCCAGGGACAGGATCGCCCCGCAGTCCGGCGGTGGTTTCAGGAACCCCTTGGCCATGTCACGCTCGCACTGCCTCTCGATCGTCCTCACCTCGAAGGACGGGACTTGCCCCGCGTACAGTCGGGGATCGGAGAGCTCCCTGGAAAGCCGCGCCGCCTCCTTTTCGCCCCCGGTCAGACAAACCGTCACGCACGTGCCGCAGCCCAGGACAAGGACCTTCCCGTATCCCGTCACCAGGGCCGCTACCTCCTCCACGGGCTTGGGCCTTCCTACGATCAACGTCCCGCTCCCTTCGCCGAGTCCCCGGAGCCGAGGGCGTGAAGCCAACCCGTCATGGCGGTCTCGCTGCGATGCCGGGGGCAGAGGACTTCCATTTCCTCCTTGAGCCGCTCCGAGATCATCCCTCGCAGCCTTGCCGAGCACACGGGCTCCCCGCAGACCGAGCAGGGGACGGTGTCCATGGAGACGACACTCTCCCACGTCCCCTGCAGAAACCGTTCGAACTCGACGGCCCCCTCCGGG
Organism: Deltaproteobacteria bacterium; assembly: GCA_020060215.1. The sequence goes on from JAGVAP010000061.1 coordinate 80,032, forward strand.
CAGATGCGCCAGCAGTGACCGCACCGCGCGCAGAGAAGGGGGTTGTGCAGGAGGGACCTCCTCCCGGCCCGGTCTTCATGACTCAACGCCCTGGCAGGGCAGCTCTGCACGCAGGCCAGGCACCCCGTGCACTTCTCATTGACCTGAAAATTGGACATCTCCTCTCCCATGAAGAATAAAGCTTCAAACCGCCAATACGCGAAGGACGCAAAGCAAGACTGGTCTTATCCCCTGCCGGGTAGTTCTCCGGCAGGGGATTGGACCGACTTGCGGTTCGCTTCGCTCCACCCACCCCCACCTGCGCTCTGAAAAGAGGGGTGGGATTCTTTCTTTCTCTGCGCCCCTGCGTCTCTGCGCGAGACCCGTCCTTTGGGTCTTCGCGGTTCAATTCTTGCCCCGCTCCGCTTCCACCAGCCTGCGTGAAAAGTCCGGGAGGTGCAACATCCCCGTCTCATGCCGCTCCATGTACAGGAGCGCCCTGGGCTCGCAGACCCGCACGCACTCCGGGGCGTGTCCGCAGAGGTCGCACTTGAAGGACCTGCCGAGATCCTCGTCGAAACGCATGGCGCCGAAGGGGCATGCAAAGAGGCACATCCGGCATCCGATGCACCGGTCGTGGCGGATCATGACCCTTTCGTCCTCACCCCTGAAGATGGCCTCCACCGGACATACCTTGAGGCAGGGGGGATCCGAGCAGTGCATACAGAGGACCGGGAACCGGAATCCGCCGGGGCTGTCGTTGCCGATCACCCGGATGCAGCTCCAGGACGGGTTGTTCCGGCCCGTCCGTCTCAAGGAGCATGCCTTTTCACAATCCAGACAACCGTTGCATCGAGTGGGTTCAAGTGCGATGGATTTCATGGTTTTCGTTTCGACAGGCTTTCACCAGGTCGGTGTGCGAGGGCATCCCGGGGCTTGCCTTCAGCGGTTGTCTTACCACACTGGAAGACCGCAAGTCTATCAGAGAGAGGCGCAACTTGATGTTCATCCATGAAATCGCGATCGCTGCAGCTTGATCGGCCGCTTCAGCCCGGTACTAGCCCAGGCCGAATTCCCTCATCTTGCGGTAGAGCGTGCTTCTGGCGATATTGAGCTGTCTGGCCGCCCTGGAGACATTCCCGTCGCACTCGGACAGGGTCGTCTCCACGGCCTTCCTGAAGGTGTTCTGCAGCGACGAAACACCGTGGTCCCGGTAGTTTGGATGCAGGGTCCTTTCGGGGATATGGATCTTCTGGATCGTATTGCCCTGAGACAGGAGGAGGGCGCGCTCGATGCAGTTCTCCAGCTCCCGCACATTCCCGGGCCAGTGGTATCCCTCCAGGATCTCGAGGACCTCCTCGGAAATCCTGGGCCTGGGCATCCCCATCTCTCTGCACAACCGCTTCATGATGTGATCGATCAGGAGCTCGAGGTCTTCCTTTCTCCGGCGCAAAGGGGGGATGTAGATCTCCACCACATTCAGCCGGTAGTAGAGGTCCTTGCGGAAGTTGTCGTTCTCCACTTCGGCGATGAGGTCACAGTTGCTGGCGGCCAGGACCCTGACGTCGATCGGAATGGTCCGGGTATCCCCGAGTCGGAGGATCTCATTCTGCTGCAGCACCCGGAGCAGTTTGGCCTGAAGATCGAGTGGAAGCCCGTTCACCTCGTCGAGGAAGAGGGTCCCCCTGTTGGCCAGCTCGAACTTGCCCACCATGCCTTCCCTGCGGGCCCCCGTGAAGGCCCCGCCCCTGTACCCGAAGAGCTCCGATTCAATGAGGTCCCGCGGAATGGCGGCGCAGGAGATCGCCACAAAGGGCTCGTTCCTCCTGCCGCTCTCGTTGTGGATGGCCTGAGCGAAGAGCTCCTTGCCCGTGCCGCTCTCCCCGATAATGAGAACCCGGGAATTGGTCTTGGCCGCAATCCGCGCCAGCTCGACCTGCCTCAGGAACTCCGGATCCTTTCCCTTGATGTCGGAGAGCCGGTACTTGGCGTAGTTCCCGCCGATCTTCTTGGCGATGCGGATCACCTGGTGCTTTTCGGCAAGGGTGATGATGGCGCCGATACCATGCCCCGAGGAGTCCCGAATCGGGTCGATCGAGCACATGTAGTTCCTGTGGCCGACAGGGCACGAGAATCCGATCTCCGTGTCCGAAAAGTAGTTCCGGCTCTTGAATGCGCGCATGAGCGCGGCCTCCGGCCGGATCTCCTGCGCGAGGCTCTTCCCCACCACCTGATCCGGTTCCACCCCGAGCATGTTGGCGGCCGTCTTGTTGATGTGCGTCGTCCTCAGATTCATGTCCACAGCGATCACCCCGCCCGCAATGGAGTCGAACACGAGGCTGAGCATGGAGTTGAGGCGAAGCTTTTCGTCCGACAGCTCCCTCTCGCGGAGCTGGCTCCCGATCGTCTCTGCTGCGGCGGACACAAGGGCCAAAGTGTGTTTGTGCCGCCCCATGGACCGACCGGAGAGGGTGATCACCCCCAGGATCTCCCCCCTGCTGCCGCGGATGGGGGCCGAGGAGCAGGTCCATGGGTGAAAGGAGACGTTGAAATGCTCGGCGCCCGTGAGCTGGATGGGTCTCCCCTCCATCAGGCACATGCCGATGGCATTGGTCCCCGCGTGCTCGATGTCCCTGATGCACCCCGGCTGGTAATAGTTCTGCCCCGCCATCTCCATGATCTCCTTGTCCCCGCCCACGAGAAGGACGCAGCCCGACCGCTCGGAGACGCTGACGATGAACCCCGTGTCCCTCACGGAGATCTCGATCATGTCCATCACGGGCCGGGCGATCTCGACAAGGTCCCGGCTCTCCCTGAGGAGCCTTGCCAGCTCCCCTGCGGGCACCAGTTGCGGAGCGGCGTCGGCGAGCGGATCGATGCCGATCTCAAGACATCTCTTCCAGGAGCGGAGGACCTCCGGCCGGATCTCCGCGGATGCGGGCTCGCCCTGGATGACGACCTTCTCCCACCCTTGCCTGGCCGGGTCCTCGACGGTATGGGGGTGCATTCCCGATCTGGTCACCAAGCTGATCTGTTTCATGTGGCTCCAACTCCTCGATGCTCTCGGAGCAAGTCCGTTCACGCTTCGACACTCCGGGGTGGACGGGTCCCTTCGATCCCTCAGGGTGAGCGGGCCGAACGGCCGCCTCCCTACGGGGCCGATATCCCGGCAGAGGCCTCCCTGTAAAGCCGCTCGGCCTCGTATGAGCTCCTGACCAGGGGCGAGCTCGCCACCCCGGTGAAACCCATCCGCAGACCGGCGCCCTCGTATTCCGCGAACTCTTCGGGGGGGACATACCGCACGACCGGGTGATGTTCTTTCGAGGGCGCCAGGTACTGCCCCAGGGTGAGGAGACGGCATCCTGTGCTGCGGACGGCCTGCATGGTGTCGATCACCTCCTGCCTGGTCTCGCCCAGCCCCAGCATGATCCCTGATTTCGTCACCAGGAGAGGCCGGTGAGCGGACGCCCGTTCGAGCAGCTCCAGGGAACAGCGGAAATCGGCCTGGGGCCTGACCTCCGGATACAGCCTCGGAACCGTCTCGATGTTGTGGTTGAGCACCTCGGGTCTCGCCTCCAGGACCCTCTCCAGGGCCTCCCGGTTCCCGTGGAGATCCGAGATGAGGAGCTCGATACCCATACCGGGCCGGGCCTTTCTGATCGCGGCGACGGTATCGGCGACCTGTCGCGCCCCCCCGTCCGAAAGGTCGTCGCGGGTGACCATCGTGAGGACGCAGAAGTTCAACTGCAGCTGGGCGACCGCATCGGCGATCCGGCCCGGCTCGGCCGGGTCGACCGGGTGCACGGAACTCTTGTCCACGGCGCAGAAGGTGCAGCGACGGGTGCAGCTCGGCCCGAGCAGGAGGAACGTAGCGGTCCCCCGGCCGAAGCATTCCATCTGGTTCGGGCACTGCGCCTCGACACAGACCGTATGCAGTCCCCTCCCTTCAACCGCAGCGCGAACCGTGGCGTTGAGGCCGGGGGGAGGCAGCCGCCTCCTGAGCCATTTCGGTTTTGGTTCCATTGAATGCAAGCGATTTCTCCGATCAGACGGGACGGCCTGCCCGGGGTTTCGCCTGGCAGGCAGCATCTGCAGGATGGCCGATCACTGAGAAGTCCCGGATGTACTTAAGAACGGTCAAAAGACTGTCCCAGAATAGTACAGGAGAGGAAGGGAATCAAGAGGGACATTGGTCCCTGGTCACCCTTTGAAATCTCCACCTCTGGTGGAGGACCGGGGAGCCCCCCTCGGGGGGGCCACCTGAGGCCACCCGCTCTGCGGGTGGTGGCTCACTTGTCCCTGTGGATATGCGCTCGAGGGTGCCGTGTTCGCGGGCCGCGTCCCGCTCAACCCGCAACCCGCAACCAACCGCTCATCCCAAACCCACAGGACCGATCACGATGAACAGAGGACAAATGACCGATGACCGGTGCAGACGATACCGTCTCCCTCCGCCGCGAATCAATACAACTGTCTCGTTTTGGGACACCGAGAACAGACTCCGGATTCAGGCCCCGATCGTGTGGAGAGGATATACCCGAAAGATCCTTGCGGCTTACAGGTATTCCCCTACGCATTCCCCTCTGGCACATCGATTGCTAACACCCGGAGGGGGTGTATCACTGCAGCACCGGCCCACCCCTTCTCTCAGGCAGGAGCCACGGGGCGGGGAAAACACATAACGGTTTTTTGGGGGAGGAGTTCAATGGACATCAACAAGGAAAAACTTCTGGACCTTTACACCACCATGGTCAGGATCCGGCTCTTCGAAGACCGGATCGTCGATCTCTACGCCAGAGGTCTCGTGCCCGGACTCGCCCACCTCTACCTCGGCGAGGAGGCTGTGGCGGCCGGCGTCTGCGGGGTCTTGCGGGAGGACGACTACATCACGAGCACGCACCGCGGGCATGGGCATGTCATCGCCAAAGGGGCGGACCTCAAGCTCATGATGGCCGAGCTGTTTGGAAAGAAGACAGGGTACTGCAAGGGGAAGGGCGGCTCCATGCATATCGCGGACATGAAGATCGGCATCCTCGGTGCCAACGGGATAGCCGGGGGCGGCATCCCCATCGCGGGAGGGGCCGGCCTTTCCATCAAGCTGAGGAAGACCGACCAGGTCTCGGTCGGCTTCTTCGGGGACGCATCCTCCAACAACGGGACCTTTCACGAGAGCCTGAACTTCGCCTCCGTGCACAGGCTGCCGGTCATCTTCGTCTGTGAGAACAACAAGTACGGCATTTCCGTATCCCAGGCCCAGCATCAGGCCATCAAAGACATCGCCATCCGGGCGACGAGCTACGACATGCCGGGCGTCGTCGTGGACGGGAACGACATCTTCGACGTCTACGGGGCGGCCTCCAAGGCGGTCCGCAGGGCGCGGGCCGGCGAGGGGCCCACGCTGATCGAGTGCAAGACCTACCGCTGGAGAGGACATCACGAAGGCGATCCCAACCAGGGCAGACGATATCGTACCACCGAGGAGATCGAGGAGTGGAAGAAGAAGGATCCGATCCCGAGGATGGCCGAGAAGCTGCTGGAGCAGAAGCTGCTGACCAAGAAGAAGATCGCCGCCATCGAGGCGAAGGTCGGCGAGGAGATCGAAGAGGCGGTGGCCTTTGCGAACCGGAGCGAATTTCCATCCGTCGAGGAGATGTACGAAGACGTTTTCATAAAGGGGTGAAATGATGAGAGAGCTGACTTATGCCCAGGCGCTCAACGAAGCGCTGAAACAATGTATGCAGGAGGATGAGCGGGTCATTCTGCTCGGGGAGGACATCGGCCTCTATGGAGGCATCTTCCAGGTATCGGCCGGGCTCCTCGGCGAATTCGGCCCCGGCCGTATCATCGACACGCCCATCTCGGAGGCGGGGTTCGTGGGCGCCTGCGTGGGCGCCGCCCTCACGGGGATGCGTCCGGTGGCCGAGATCATGTTCATCGATTTCACCACCTGCGCCATGGACATGATCATCAACCAGATGGCCAAGATGCATTACATGTTCGGCGGCCGGGGCCGTGTGCCCATGGTCCTCCGTACGAATATCGGGGCCGGGCGGGGAACGGGCGCGCAGCACTCCCAGAGCTTTCACGCCTTCTTCGCCCATACCCCGGGTCTCATCGTGGCCACGCCGTCGACCCCCCACGACGCGAAGGGGCTCCTGATCGAGGCCATCAAGAACGACAACCCGGTAGCCTTCATCGAGCACAAGAAGCTCTACATCGAGAAGGGCCCGGTCCCGGAGGAGATGTACCGCATCCCCTTCGGCAAGGCCGAGGTCAAAAGGCGGGGCAGGGACGTCACCATCGTGGCGACCCATGCCATGGTCCTGCGCTCCCTGAATGTCGCCGGCGAGCTGGCCAAAGAGGGGATCGACATCGAGGTGGTGGATCCCAGGACCGTCGTGCCCCTGGACAAGGAGACCATCCTGGAGTCCGTGAAGAAGACCGGGAGGCTCCTCGTGGCCGACGAAGGGACCAAGATGTGCGGGGCGGCCGGCGAGATCGCAGCCATGGTGGCCGAGGAGGGGCTGTTCTACCTGAAGGCTCCGGTCGCCAGGGTCTGCTCTCCGGACACGCCGGTGCCGTTCTCTCCGCCTCTCGAGAAGGCCTACATCCCTGATGAAAAGAACCTGCTGCCCGCCATCAGACGCCTGATGGAATACGCATAAGGAAATTGGCTGCGCAACTTTCCTGCAACGCCTTGCCTGCGGCAAGGCTCTTCATCCCGCTCACAGAGCGGGCGCCGCATAGAATCGCGGAGCGATTTTGTTAAGGAGGAAGAGCTGTGGCAGTTGAAGTCGTAGTGCCCATGCTCGGCGTCACGGTCGAGAGAGGGAAGATCGTAGAGTGGCTGAAGAAGGAAGGTGATCGTGTCGAGAAGGGCGAGATCATCTTCATCGTCGAAGTGGAGAAGGCGACGACCGAGGTGGAGTCCCCCGCGTCGGGCATACTGGCCAAGATCATTCTGCCTGCCGGCGTCGAGGTCCCCATCCTCAGCCTGGCGGCGGTGATCACGGCCCCGGGGGAAGAGCTGCCCGCCAGGTACGCGGAGGCGGGTGGAGCGGTCCCCGCCGAGGCGGCGCCGGACACCGTCTCCGAGACCACCCCCCAGGAACCGGCCTATGCCGCCCCACCC
>JAGVAP010000096.1 GCA_020060215.1 Deltaproteobacteria bacterium
GTCCGGGTCGCCGCTCATTTCCACATATTTGCGGATTGCGTGTACGATATCCGCATCGATGTGATACTGGGCGGTGCCGGCTGCATAATAGGCCGATGCCTCCTCTCCGTTGATGGTGCGCCAGGGAAAGAGCGCTCCCTTTTCACCAACCTGACGGGCGCGTCGGCGCGCAGCCGGCAGCATGCTGTGGCGGAAGCGCAGCAGATTGCCGGCGATTCGGGGCGCCGTATAGATCAGGAAAGGAAGCAGGTAAATTTCCGTATCCCAGAAGTAGTGCCCTTCGTACGTCTGTCCGGTAAGGCCGCGCGCGCCGATGCCGGCGCCCTCCACCCGGGCCGATGCCTGGAGCAACTGGAAGAGGTTCCACCGCAGGGACTGCTGAACGCGCAGGTCGCCCGTGATCTTGACGTCGCTTCGGCGCCAGAAATCATCCACATGCCGCCGCTGGGATTCACACAGTCTCTGCCACCCCTCGCTGCGGGACCTCACGAGAGTGCGCACGGAACGGTCGATAAGCTCCGAGACCGTTGCGTTGTGGGAAGTATGGTAGGTGATGTACTTGGTGATGTGGAAGCTCTGCCCCGGACGGGCGGCGACCGTATAGACGATGCCTGCGCGATCTTCCTGACAATGCGATTCGCTGGAATAACCGCATTCCGTTCGGACGACATGATCCATGCCGCAGGCGATGGTCATTGCGCTGTTGCGGGTTCGGTGTCCAAGAATGATCCTCTGGCCTTCACATCGCTGGAGCACCGGAAGGAGGATCCGCTCGTTGAAGTTCCTGGATCGCCTGGGATCGATCTTCCCGGGATCCGGCTCCTGCGAAGCGGCCCGATTTGCCTCGTCGCCCAACGCATCCGGAGGCAGAACCATCTCGGAAATGAGGACCACCGGCGCCTCCGAGTTGTGAACGACGACTTCATAGTCCACCGCGGCCAAGTGCCGGTGTTCAAAGGATACCAATCTGATAGAGCGGATCTCGACCCGCTTTCCGGCCGGGGTCTCCCAGAGTGCTCTTCGCTCCAGCCGTCCGGCCTGCATGTTCAGAACGCGCTCGAATCGGATGAGGTTCGCACGCTCCGGAATGAACGGCTCGTCGTCTACAAACAACCGCAGGCGTTTGGCGTCTGCCACGTTGAGCAGGGTCTGGGCGGTTTCTGCAAACCCGTAAGCCGTCTCGCCATAGACGATGGGCGTTGTTTCGTGGAATCCGTTGATAAAGGTGCCGTTCTGAAAGGCGGGCCGTCCCTCTTCGAAAGCGCCCCGAATCCCCATATACCCGTTGGCGAGGGTGAAGATGGTTTCGCTCTGCTCCAGATATTGCGGGGCGAAGCGTTTCTCGATCACGCGCCACTCATCTACCGGATAAACGTATTCAGGGGCGATTCTGGGCTCCCGGTGAAGCATGACCAATCCCTCCTTTGCTTGCCACGGATGACTCTTCCTCTTCCCCTGATGGTTTTTCTGGATCGGGCTTCACGAAATTCCCCGCCGCCGCCGGTGCCCGAATCCCCCAAGTGGTGAGCCTTGCCCCATTTCTGCATTCCTGGAAAAATCTCTATGCCGGCAGCGGGCACTCCCTCATGGTCTGCGCGATTTTCTTGTACACGTCGGAGAAGCGAATCAGTCCCACAATCCTTCCCTCGTCTTTGACAAACAACGAATCGTGTCTACCTACGACAAAAAGGTGAAAGGCACCGTCCATTCTGTCATCGGCGTTCACCATATGATCGGCACTCGGCAGCCGGATGAATTTTCCAATCTTCATGCTGTAAGCCTTCTTGCACAGATCGGCTAGGGGTTCTTGCCAGAACCGTAGGTGCTCCTTCATGGATTCCAGGGTGCTCTGGGCAAGATGATAATGGGAAAGGCTGTCGATATTCTCATAGTTCGGCTCCAGCCCCTGCACCACATCCATGGGCGACAGTTTGCCCACGATCCGACCCTCCTCATCATAAACCAGGAGGATCCTCTGAGACTCCTTCCCGGAGCTGAATTCCTGCTGGGCCTTTTCCAGTGCCTTCACGGCCTCCATAAAGGTCGATTGGTTGGATACGCGGGGAAACTCTTCCACCGGTCGCATCAACTCGCGCACTTTCATTTTCTCCATCCTTCATCCCTCCCTCTCTTTGCAGTGACAGCCCATCCCAATGCAGTGCCGTGGCCGTCTCATCCACCTTCCCTAAAAAATGCTTCACTCCTCCCCTATGGTCTCTGCCTGAAGGCAGGGACTCCGGCGATATAACGAACAGCCTCCAGTGAGCGTTTCGATTGGACTACAAGGTCGGCCATCCCCACCCCGGGAGACACTGCGGGAGAAATCCGGTCCTTTCCGGAGGGACGCCGGCCGATCGCTGCGCCTATGGCTGGCTGATGCCGAGTTTCCGCATGCGGGCGCGTAAGGTGCTGCGGTCGAGCCCGAGGATCTCTGCAGCGCCGTTTTTGCCGCTCACTTTCCAATGGGTCATCTCGAGCACCCGGACGATATGTTCGCGATCCACCTCATCCAGAGTCTTTCCGGCCGTCGTCAACTCTCTTCGCGGCTTTTCCAGTTCATCCACCAGGCGCAGCTTGGGCCCCGAGGAGTTGATCACTGCCCGCTCGAGGACGTTCTCCAGTTCCCTGATGTTGCCGGGCCAGTGATAGTTCTGCAAGGCATTCATCACGGCCGTCGGAATGCTTTCGATGGACTTGCCGAGTCTCTTGGAGATCTTACGGACAAAGAACTCGACCAAGAGGGGTATGTCCTCCTTACGCTCACGCAGCGGGGGCACGGTAATCGGGAATACATTCAGCCGATACCAGAGGTCCTCCCGGAACCGGCCCTTGCGGACTTCCTCTTCCAGGTTCCGATTCGTGGCGGCGATAATCCGAACATCGGCTTTGACGGTCCGGGAGCCGCCCAACCGCTCGAATTCGCCGTCCTGGATCACCCTGAGGAGCTTAGGCTGCAACTCCAGCGGCAGTTCCCCGAGCTCATCCAGAAAGAGGGTGGCGCCGTCTGCAATTTCGAATCGTCCCATCTGTTTGGCATGAGCGCCGGTAAAGGCGCCTTTCTCATGACCGAACAGCTCGCTTTCAATGAGGTTCGACGGCAACGTGGCGCAGTTGATCTTCACGAGCGCCCTGTTCTTGCGCGTGCTCAAGCCATGGATAGCCCGGGCAACCAGCTCTTTGCCGGTGCCGGTCTCACCCAGGATGAGCACGGTCGTGTCGGTGTGCGCGATTTGCTCGACTTTGTAAAGCACGTATTTGAGGCCGTCGCTCTGACCGATGATGTTCTCATGGTTGTATTCGAATTTGATCTCATCCTGCAGATAGGCCCTCTCGGCCTCGAGCTTGGTTTTTAAGCCATCAATTTCGGAAAGCGCCGCTTTAAGATTAAGTTCGTTCCGCTTGTTCTCGGTGATGTCCTGAATCCAACCGGACATTCGGACACTCTCCCCTTCGGCGTCCCAGATGGCCTGTGCTCGTGCCAAGAACCACAGGTATTCGCCTGCCTTTGTTTTCAACCGGTACTCCATCTTGAATGGTACACGCTCCTGGAGATGGCATTGAACGGCAGCCCAGACCGGATCGGCATCCTCCGGGTGCAACCGGCTGCGAAAGGAATCGATGGCGCCCGGAAACTCCTCGGGTGAGTATCCGAGGATCTCCCTGAACCGATCCGAGTAGTAGACGGTGTTAGAACGGATGTCCCAGTCCCAGAGGCCGTCGGTAGCCCCTGCAAGAGCCAGCAGATATCGCTGCTCACTGGTGCCTAATGCTTCTTCGACCCGATCTCGCCCCTTTCGCTGTTTGAAGACGCCGATGATCAACAGAGCTGCAACAATGCTTAAAGAGGCTAGGGCGATGAGTGCGATCTGGAAAGATCCCAAAGGAACTTCTCCTTCTGCTGCACACTGCTGCCCGCGGGGCGGGCAGTTCTCTTGGAACCGCCGGCCTTTCAATGCCGGTCAATTATCCTGTACGCCGATCCATTTGCCGTTCTTTGGGCGAGCCCGGCTTTTCGGCCGGACTTCATCAAGGAAGCACTAGGTATTATTGTAAATTTTAACATACCGCCGCCCAATGGAGCCATCAAATATTTCAATGAAGGATTTGAACAAGAGTGTAAGCGATCAGATCAAAGTCGGCTTGAAACGAGATGCGAGGGCACAATCATCCCCTGCAGGTCGGGCTGGCGGGGCTATTCATGACTTTTCTTTCCAAAGGTCGTCGAGATGTTCCGAATGAGAGTTATTTTTGAAAGAAACCCCTGCAGTCGGAGAAATTCTGCTTGGCAGAATCTATATCGCCCCGCTGATCACCATTGGCTGGTCCGGTCCGGCGTCTAGAAGATTACGGAAAGCCCGTTAAATACGGGATAGCATGTATTGTATGGGCGGCCTGATACTGACAACCTATACGTAGTTTCTCTGGACCGCCGTGACAGAAGCATCATTGCTGCTCAACCAGCCCCATCGAGCGGGGAACGGATCATGAAAAAGGGTAGTCTTCGCAAGAGTGGACCGCTTATCGATGAAAACGCAGAACTGCGCTCCAGGCTGGAGGAGGCTGAGCGAAATCTGGAGGCGATTCGTTCAGGGGATGTGGATGCATTGGTAGTGGAGGGATCCAATGGTGCACGCATCTTTTCCCTTAACGGCGCGGAGCACATCTATCGTGTAATCGCAGAGACGATGCATGAAGCCGCTCTCACCGTGAACCAGGAAGGGACCGTTCTCTTCTGCAACCGCCGGTTCTGCGATTTGATGAGGATACCCATGAATGAAGCCGTGGGACGGCAAATCACGAGCTTTGTGTCCCGGCCGCAGGAACTGCCCCTGGTGAAGCTTTTGTCGGACGCTCGGGCGGGGCCGGTCCAGCGTCGTATGACGCTCCGGGCCTCGGATGGTGCGATCGTCCCCGTCCAGCTTTCGGCGAACCTGATCGAGGACCCGAGCAGGAGCATCTGCATTCTTGCAGCGGACCTGACCGAGGTCGAAGTGACGGCCAAGTCAATTCAGATCTTTCGTGAGCATCAGCAGGCCATGGAAGAGAGCGAGGAGCGTTATCGTACGCTTTTCGACACCATGACCGAAGGCTTTGCCCTGATGGAGATCATCACTGATCCTGACGGACGGCCGTGCGATTCACGATTCCTCGACGTAAACCCGGCCTTCGAGCGCCTCACTGGCTTGAAAGGAGAGGATCTTATTGGCAAGCCCGTCCTGGAGGTTCTGCCCGGCATAGAATCCCAGTGGATAGAAAAATGCGGGAGTGTGGCCCTCACGGGCGAACCTTTGCACATAGAAAACTACACTGCTGCGCTGGGTCGCTGGTTTGAAGCATCCGCTTACCGTTCCGCTCCGGGAAAGTTTGCCTTGCTCTTGAACGATATCACCGAGCGCAAGCAGGCGGAGGAGGACCTCCGCAGATCCCGCGACGAACTGGAGCTGCGGGTTCAGGAGCGGACGATCGAGCTGGAGCGAAAAAACCAGGAGCTTCAGGAGTTTGCCTTTATGGCCTCTCACGATTTGCGCGAACCCCTTAGAAAAGTCCAAACCTTTGGGAAGATCCTGGAGGCAAGAAGCGCGGATCACTTAGATGAGCTGGAGAGAGACTACATCTCACGAATGTCAGGAGCCGCAACTCGTATGCAGGAGCTCCTCGATGCGCTGCTGAACTATTCACGCATAGAGACGCAAAGGCATGATCTTGTACCGGTGAGACTGGAGCATATCCTCGAAGCGGTTATGACGGATCTGGAAATTTCCGTAAGAAAGATAGGAGCAGATGTCGAAATCGGGCTCCTGCCGAAGATCCAGGGCGACCCTCACCAGTGGCGGCAACTCTTCCAGAATCTCATCGCCAATGCAGTCAAGTATCACCGCTCGGAGGTCAAGACGGTCATCAGGATTTACGGGGAGGAGACCAGCACCGCTGCTCAACTCTTTGTGGAAGACAACGGGATCGGGTTTGACGAGAAGTATTTGGACAAGATCTTCCAGCCGTTCCAGCGCCTTCACGGAAGGCATGAATATCCTGGAGTAGGCATCGGCCTGGCGATCTGCAAAAAGATCATGGAGCGCCATCGCGGGACCATCACCGCCAGGAGCAAGCCCGGGAAAGGGTCGACCTTCATCGTCACGTTGCCTGTGGACGGAAGCAACGCGAGGAATAATCCGCAGTGAAAATTCTATCGCATACCTGGTTTCATTCAGATCAGACCTTGCGGGTCCTGTTGTCGGGGCGCAGCACACTCACGCTCGTCTTCGAAGTCTTTGACGATGTTGATGAGAGAGATGAAGAGGGCCATGATGAGTGGTCCGACGATAATGCCGATCAGACCGAACGCCTGAATCCCGCCGAGTACCGCAAAGAAGGTGAGTAGAAAAGACAATCTGGCCCGACCCTTGATGAAAAGGGGTCGGACTACATTGTCTACTAGGCCTATTCCGAGGATGCCGAAGGCAGCCAGAATAGCCGCCTTCAGTATCTCCCCTGTAACGAGAAGATAAAGACAGATGGGCACCCAGACGATGTGGGCGCCGATAAAAGGGATAAAAGACGTTATCGCAGTGGTCAAACCCCAGAGGAAAGGCGAAGACAATCCTACCGAGACAAATCCAAGAGTGCCGACTATTCCTTGCGCCAATGCTACAGCCACGCCGCCGTAGATGGTTGAAACGACCACGTCATTTGTCTGTTTCACCAGCCGTTCCTTGTTCCGCTGTGAGAAAGGCAGGTACTCCAAGGTTTTTGAAACGTAAACCCTGCCATCCTTGAACAGGAAGAAAAGAATGAAGGCCATGATGAAGAACGTGGTGAAAGCACCGGCTATACTGCCGAGGCCCCCAGGAACCAGTTTGAGCAGCCGTTTGGAGAGGGTCGAAAGACCGTTTACGATATAGGCGAGTGCCTCTTTCTCATCCAGGCGGAAGATAGGCAGTATCCTGTTCGCAAGATCACGAATAAAGGAATCCTTGTACGCGGCCTGCAGATCTTCCACGGTCAGACCGGCGTTCGAAAGATCCTGGAGTTCGCCTACCAGGCGATAGGAAAGATAGGAAAGAGGCCCTAGAATCACGATCAGTACAACGGCGACCGTCACCAGGGAAGCGGGAGACGGGCGCCGTATGTAGCGGAGAAGGAAAAGGTACACCGGATAGAAGACGATCGCGAATACCGAAGCCCATATGAGGGGTATGAAAAAAGGCTCAAGGATGAGATAAGCGAGATAACTGAGGAACGCCACAAGAATGAGAAGAATACCGGTTCTGAACCTGTTCGTCATGAGGGACCCATTCCCGGGACCTTCTGTCACGGCCGCTGAAAGCGTGCGCAAACAGACAAACGAAATTGAAAACGAGGGTGGTTCGACAGTAACAATAGGTTCCGCGAGGCAACTGTCAATAAGGCCAAGTGCACGACCTTTTTCGCTCTTTCACCCCTCTCTCTCTCATACATCTAATCCCGCGTTCTTCAAGAACGATTCCAAGCTCGCTTTCCCCACGGGCGCATGGCCGAGAATCTTCTCGGACAACCGGACGACCTCTCCGCTGATGGAGAAGTTGAATACGGACGCAGCACTGCTCAAGACGTTCCCCTTCGAGGTGAATCTCTGGAAGGCCCGAAACATCTGCTACAAGATCCTCCACGCGTGCTGCTCGGATTTCAACAAGAGGCCCGAGTCGGGCGACGAGAATGCTCAAGGTGGATACGCCGCTCCAGTGATCTCGCGCCGACCAAGGACAAACCGCCAACTGCCTCCACCCCGACCCCCTCTTGACCGTAAGGCGTAGGATGGGTGGAGCGAAGCGAAACCCATCTATTCAAAGGTCAATAGGATGGGTGGAGCGCAGCGAAACCCCACGTTTCGGATTCGGATGTCTCGAGGCGGCTCTGTAGGTCATACCGGGGGAGTCTTCGTGAACCGAAAAAGCGAGAAGACCATTACGAGCTCAAAAGCCTAGGATGCCAGATCGCCGGCCCCGAGCAGGGGCGTTCACTCTGAAGCCCCGCCGGTCCCGTCTCTTTTCCGAGGGAGGCGTGGACAAGGGGCAAGGGCTTTTTCATCAATCCTCCTAGCCGCTTGACTCTGCAAAAAGAAAATAAAACAAAATAAATATAAATAAACATGCCGATTTATTATATTCTATTGTATAATATAGGTGAAAATAATAAATCGAGGTATGCAGCTCGCTTCAATCAGTTCACGCCCTGTTCATCGACCGCTTCAGAACTCTTTCCACTTCTCAGCGCTCAACTCGAATCCGGCCTGCAACTGCGCCTCGAACAAGGACCGTATGAGAAATCTTCAATGCGTTCGGCGCCCACAGGACACGAGAGTTGTCCATGAAGGATCCGAGCCGGGGTTCTCTCGACTGGAGGATTTCAAGGCGCCCGCAATACAGAAGGGAGGCCCGTATGGCCGCAATCACAGGCGGGATGCGCTGTATGGTCGACCTCAAGAGCGAGCTCAATGCGCTTAAGAGGAAACATGACCACCTTTACGATGAACATCAAAGAAGCCACCGGGAGTTCATGGAGCATGGAATCGGAGGGAGAATCGAGAGGAAAAGGCTCTATAGAGAAGGGCAGGCGCTCCATGGGGAAGCGGAAGAGATCCTCCAGGCTGCACAAAGGATAAACAAGGAAGTTGATCGAAGGCGAGAGGAGGGGCGAACATGTTAGTAGGTGGTTTCATGTTGCACAAGGATGCAGATGACAGGGTGGATGCCCGGGAAAGCGCAGAAAAGACCAATGAAGAAAATATCATCCGTATGGCGATCGGCCATACCGCGATGATGCCGCTCTTTGAGGAGCATTCAGTCGATCTCATCCTGGAGAAGCTGACTTACCTGATCAGCTGCCTTGATCAAATAAGCACGGATCAGGAATTCACCCAAATGCACGGGGGCTTCTGCCGATGGTTTGTCAGAGCTGTCAAACTGAGAAGGTCAGGTGAGCGCCCCTCTTACGGGCAAGCTGCAAAAGTGCTCGATCTTGCTCTCAAGGTCTACGTCTTCTACTGCAAAATGCCTAATCGGGCAAAGGCCGAATCCCTTATTCCGAGGTTGAATGGGGTCATCAACACGCCGATGCTTCGCCACCTGTTTAAGAGGTTGGCGATCGTCTACGGAAGGCCATTTCCGCCCCACTATTTATGGACCATTAACATGATTGACGAGGAGAACTATCTTTTGCTTCAGAAGCTGATTCGTCAGGTCATCAGAGACTCCTTCGAAAGCCGCATATGGCCGGTTCAGCATGACGACGTCATGGGGCAGCACTCTTCAGCCGTTGAATCGGAACACTTCGCGAATTCATGATTCATTCACACCGTCCGCTCCTTATGAGCGGCTCACCAGGAGGTTGTTCATGGCCCAGAAACGAAAGCTCGTCATAGCGGAAGACCACAAGATCCTGAGGGAAGGATTGAAGTCCCTGCTCAAGCCTGTCGAGGACCTGGAAATCGTGGGCGAGGCCCCCGACGGGCTGGAAGCGATCCGTTGTGTCGAGAGATATCAGCCGGAGCTGCTGCTGCTTGACCTCTCCATGCCAGGGATGAGCGGCCTGGCCGTGATCCGGGACCTCAAGAGCCGCTTACCCGAGATTAAGATCCTGGTCCTCACGATTCATGAATCGGAGGAGTACGTTCTGGAATCCCTCCGCTCCGGGGTGAATGGGTACTGCTTGAAAGATGCGTCGTACTCCGAATTGCTCGTCGCGATCAAAAGCGTTCTCGACGGGAAGCAGTATCTGAGTCCGGGCATTTCGGATAGGGTGCTGACAGGATTCCTCGAAGGCCGGAAAACCCTCAGGCCGCGTTCGACCTGGGACATGGTCACGGAGAGAGAGCGGGAGGTCTTGAAGCTAGTGGGCGAGGGGTACAGGAACAAGGAGATTGCGGAATACCTCTACATCAGCGCGAAAACGGTGGAGAAGCACCGGAGCAACCTCATGCGAAAGCTCGACGTTCACACCGCTTCCGCCCTGACGTCAATAGCGTTCGAAAAGGGTCTCATAGCAACGGCAGCAGCAAACTCCTGAGGCCAGGTTCCACTTTCAGCGCAGGTTTGTGGGAATGGGGACATATAACGCTGTTAGGTTTCAAGGTTGCCACCCTGCACCGCCCATGGTCCCAGCCCCCTAGCTTGTTGCGGGGGGCTTTAACGTATGTTTCTGGAGCTCCTGGTTCTTTTAGCGATTATGATTGTTCAGGTCCTGGTGCCGCCGATCCCCGCGGAACTGATCGTGATCGGTGCGGGCAAACGATACGGCGTAGCAGTCACAACCCTGATTGCCGGAACTGGGCTGCTCTTGGGCAGCATCCTGGTCTATTGGCTGGGAGAGTGGATCGAGCAACGGTTCGGCCGCCTCTTTGACCGCGAACGATTGCAGACCATTATGGAGCGGCTCCGTAGGATAGAAGTGCCCCTGCTGCTGGTCAGGGCGCTCCCGTATAATCCTTCCGACCTCATTTCGTATGCCGCAGGCATCATGGGGTTGAAGAAGAAGAGATTTTTTCTTCTCACCTGCTTCACCTCCTATTCCCGATGCTTTGTGCTTGCCCATTTCGGCGCCGCGATCAGCGGCATGCATTCGCTGATCGTCGTGGCATCCATATTGGTCGTTTCCGCCCTCGTGGCCGGCGCCCTGGTTTACGGCCGGTACCGCGCCGAGAAGTGAGGGGTGGGCCGCCAGGGAAAGGAAATCACTCCCTTCCGAAGCGCAGCGTCCCCTTCCGAAGATGCCGGTGAGCGTGGCGTGTTGGGATTGTCGTTGAATGAGCCCGGACATCCTAGTAAGATGTCGGTTGGAAGAAGAGTAGGTCGGATGTGTTCTGTAGTAGCGCTACAGATCAGGGGCGCTGCCCGACTATCCGGCGCTAAGCCGTTTTAACGGGGTATATATTTCCCCAAGACTGAGCGGGCGAGAGCGTTGCCGCCCCGGCTTCAAACCCTGGTGTACGCTGATGATCATGCACAAGATCGGCCCGCAGGAGCTTCAGGTGACTCTGACCGAAGAAGAGGCCTTCGAGATTCCTACTCCTCGGAGAACTTTCTGCCCCAGATACGAAGATTGCCTCGAGTACGCTGCGAGCCGGTTCTGGGTCTCTTTTACCTGCAAGGGCTGCTGTATGGAAGAGCCGACCCTTGTAGGGGGTGCGAAAGGGTCCGCGGCAGCCGATGCCAAAGAGGTTGCGTTCTGGAAAGCGAAGGATCAAGGTAGATGAAGGAGAGGAGAAAACCAGGGAGTCATATCGCTGTACCGTCGTCTCCGAGGATGTGGAAATCGCCCTGAAGAACAGACCCGGGCACCCCATGAGAAAGCAAATGCTCATCGAGACCATGAGGTCTTCTCACCTTGGATCCTGCTCCGGGTGCTCGAACACATATCCCACCGAGCGGAGGCTCTTGAAGTAGACGGGTTTTTTCGGATCCTTTTCAAAATATCTTCGAAAGCGCACGATGAAATTGTCGATGGTTCGGGTCTGCGTGAAACGGCCGTACCCCCAGCAGATCTCCAGGAGCCTGCTCCGCGAGACAGGCCTGCCGCGGTTGGCCACGAGGTGCTTCAAGAGCTTGGCCTCCTGGCCGGTCAGCCGTATCTCCCCGCATGGACCGTAGGCACTGAGGGTCTCGAAGTCGATCCGGTTCCCGCCAAAGGCGTATGTCCTGGGCTGCGAAGAAGCCCCGAAGGGTTCATCGGCGCCGCTGTGGCGCTCGGCCCTGAGCAGGAGCCGCTCCACCCGCATCAGGAACTCCTCCAGGTGAAAGGGCTTGGAGAGATAGTCGTCCACACCGCACGAGAAGCCCTTCACCTTGTCCTCGGCATCCCCCTTGGCCGAGAGAATCAAGACAGGGACTTTCTCGTCTTCCAGGCGGATATTGCGAAGAACGGTGAACCCGTCGATGGACGGGAGCATGATGTCCAGCACGATCAGATCCGGCTGCCAGTTCTTCCACTCCCTGAGCCCTGCAAACCCGTCGGGCGCGATTCGTACGGCATGTCCCTTGAGTCCCAGGTTCAGCTTCAATCCTTCCGCGATATGGCTTTCATCCTCAATGACCAGAATCCGTCTCTCCCTGGACCGGCTCATGCCTCCGCTCCCCGGGGGCGTGATGCCGAAGGATTCCATGGGAGGATTACGGAGAAAACCGATCCCTCTCCGCGCCCCTTGCTCTCGGCCATGATCCTGCCGTTGTGCAACCGGGCAATGGAATCCACCAGGAACAACCCCACGCCGCTTCCCCTGTCCGATGTGTCTTTCAATGGGGCGACCCGATAGAACTTTCGAAAGATCCTTTTGGTTTCAGATCGCGGCAGGCCGATGCCGTTGTCCTTAAAACGAATGTGCAATTCCCGACCCCTGGGCTCAAAGGTGATATCCACTCTGGGGGCAGTCGAGCGGTTGTACTTGAACGCGTTGCTCAGCAGATTCATCAACAGCATTTCGAACAACGAGAGGTCCACTCGATAGTCAAAGGCCCTGCTGGAGGGGTTGTGAATCCGGATTTCACCGCCCTTGAAACGGTGGCTGTTGTCCTTCGAGAACTCCTGCAGGGTGGAGACAAGACTCCTGGTGACGAATTCACCCTTGTAGGCCTTGCTTTCGATCTTGGCGAGATTGAGGATGCGGTTGATGTTGTCCGAGAGTCTCTCCGCGTCCTGGATCATGTAGTCGACATACTTGACCTGATCCTCGCGGGAGAGGGCGTGCTTTCGAAACGTTTCCAGGTAGAGCCTCAGCGAGGTGACCGGGGTCTTCAGTTCATGGGTGAAGTTGTCAATGAAGTTTCGCTGGAGCCGGTAGAGCTGAGATGTCTTCTGGTTGTAGGCAAAGATGGTGAAGATCCCGGTCAGAATGAGCCCGACGAGAATAGACAGGACGAGAATCACCATCCAGGTCTGCGCGGCCAGGGTCTGTCCCGGATCGAGGTCGGCCTTCTCAACAACGGCCCTGAGCCCTGCGCTGACCTCCACATACCAGTAGATATACAGGATGAGCGATGTGGCGACGGCTGCGACGGAGAAGATGAAGATCGGGGTCGGGTGAATGAACCACCTTGAAGGGGTCATGGTCGGACCCCCGGGACATCGCCCCGGTTTGTAAAACTTTTGTAAAACACGTGGGACCGCCTTTCATTCCTCGAATCATTCTATTAGCATGTCGCCGTCAATTCAACGGCAAATAACCCGCCGAACAGACCGCCCAGGTTATCACGCCGCAGAATCAGCGAAACACCGGAAGCGTCGTGCGCTAGCTCCTCTCCCGGCAAACGGGCTTTCACGGAATCATCCATCAAGACGATCTTCGAAAGGAACCTCATGAAAAAGGTCTTGCTCACCACAGTTCAAAAACCATTCGGTGTAGAAAACGAGCATGTGCTTGCCGAACTCTTTCATGCCCAGGTCACACGGGCGCAGGGAATCTTCTCCTTCCGCTCGGTGTATTCAGGGTGGGGGCTCGAGTTCATTGCGAACAACCTCAAATCCCCCACCAAGGTCCTGCATTATCCGACGGAAAAGGAATTTCTCCGGGAGCTGAGACAAGGCTACGACTACGTGGGCATCAACTTCGTCATGCCCACTTGGCACAAGGCCAGAAGACTCATTGAACTGGTCAGGCGCGAGTCCCCTCAAACCAGGGTCATTCTGGGCGGCTATGGGACGGTTCTCTCGGAGGTGGACGGTTACGCCGATTACGTGTGCAGGGGTGAGGGGTTGGAGTTCATGCAGAGGCTCCTCGGGGAGAGACCCGCCGAGAGATACAAAATGCCCCTGGTGGTCAACCAAATGAAGTGCATGTCCCTTCCGATCGGGAGGACGGGCGTTCTCTTTGCGGGCCTGGGATGCCCGAACGGATGCGATTTCTGCTGCACCAGCCACTTCTACAAAATGAAACATATCCCCCTCCTTCGTACGGGGAAGGAGATCTACCAGGCCATGAGGGCCTATGACAACGTGCTGCCGGGTTCCTCCTACTCCATCATCGACGAGGACTTTCTGAAGGACAGGAAGAGGATCGAAGAGCTCTATGAATACACCTCGAGGGACCTCGAACGGCCCCGCTCTTTTTCCTGCTTCGCCAGCGCCGAGAGCATAAGACAGTATGACCCGGAGTGGCTCGTCGAGCTTGGGCTCGATTCGGTCTGGATCGGTGTGGAATCCAATCTCTACCGGCACCAGAAGGTGAGGGACTGCAACAAGCACGAGCTTTTCGACTCCCTCCACGAGGTGGGCATCAACACCCTCGCATCCATGATCCTCGGACTCGACCAGCACTTTTCCTCAAACATCTGGGAGGATGTGGATTCCTTCATCTCCCTCAAACCGACACTGAGCCAGTTCCTGATCTACAGCCCCTGCCCGACCACGCCCCTTTGGAAGAGGCTGGAAGGAGAAGGCCGTTTGATCGAGGACTACCCGCTGGAGGACCGGGACGGGTTCCACCTGTTGTTCAGGCACGAAAACTTCAGCGCCGAGGAGATCGAGCGGATTCAGGAGGAGGCCTTTCGAAAAGAATTCCATGAACTGGGTCCCTCGGTCATGAGGTACGTGGACAAGGCCCTGAGAGGTTACCGCCATTTCGAAGGGAGCGAAAAGGCCACACACATCGCGAGGCGGGCCATGTTCAAGAGCATGATCGCTCGTGCACTCCCCCTCTTCGGAACGGTCATCCGCAACGCCCCATCCCCGCAGGTGAGAGATTGGGCCGGGGATCTCAAGAAGGAGGTCCTGAGCGTCCTGTCTGCCCGGGAAAGGGTTCTCGGAAAGGCAAAGGCGGCCCTGATCCCGTTTTCCGCCGCCTTCACCAGGTTCTCTTTGAATCACACCACCGGGCATCTCCAGCCGAAGACCAGGATCAACGCATATAATTTCGGTCGGCCCGGGAAGCCCGCATCACCGGTTCTGAGCCCGCTGCCTGAAGGGGTGAGCTTGAAATAAGGTTCACAATGGTTGACTCATGAGACAAACCGCGCTATGCTGGATACACTATGGTTTTGGCTGATGGATCCCAGGGCCTGTGAAAAGGCACCTGGGATTTTTTGTGGGGCAAAACTGAATCCGTAAAGGCGTTTCCGCCCGCATCTTCAACCATCCATGTTTCAAGAGAAGGAGAGCTCAGATGAAAATTTATGCAGGCAACCTGTCTTACAATGTGACCGAGGATGACTTGCGGCAAGCCTTTGAGGCCTACGGACAAGTGGCGTCCGCATCCATCGTCAAGGATAAGTTCACCGGACAGTCCAAGGGATTCGGTTTCGTCGAAATGCCCTCGGACCAGGAGGCGAAAGCGGCGATTGCCGCCATAAACGGCACGGAGATGGGCGGGCGCAGTCTGAACGTGAGCGAGGCTCGTCCGCGTACCGATGACCGTCGCCAGGGTGGTGGTGGAAGGGGTGGAAGAGGAGGCTTCGGGAGATCGTCGCGTTATTGAACCTCAGACGCGTCCCCCGGGAAGTCCATCCAAGAAATGACCCAGCAGAAGGGGTGCGGCTTCCCGGCCGCATCCGCTCCCGGATCTGCCGCTACGGTCGATGAAGCGGCAGCCCGAAGGGGCCCCCACCTCTGCCCGCTCGGCCCGCTCGTTTAAACGGGAAAGCTCGTCCTCCCTCCTCGCCAAGGAGAGCCAGGCAGACGAATACAGGATATCATGTATTGAGAGCTGCGGTCCTGCCTGATAGCCTGGCTTTCTGCCTCCGTGAGGTCTCCTCCGGGTGATCAGAAGTCCCCCCAAACAAAACCGTTTTGCATTGAAGCCGGTAACTTATGGTTTATATTTCTTTACTGGCGAAAACCACTCTATAGAAAGGGCGATCGGAAATGGGCAAGGGTCGTACGCTTTTCAAAGACGAAATTCTCGAGAAATCACCCACCGGTATTAACGGTTTCGATGAGATCACCGGCGGGGGGCTCCCCAAAGGAAGACCGACGCTGGTGGCGGGGTCGGCGGGCGCAGGAAAGACGCTGATGGGGATGGAATTCATCGTGCACGGCGCAAGAGACTACGGGGAACCCGGAGTCTTCGTCGCATTTGAAGAGTCCGTGAAGGACCTGGTCACGAACACGCAATCCATGTTCGATGTTCGCGGACTCGTGGAGAAGAACAAGATTGCGATCGATCATGTGTACATCGAAAAAGGCGAGATCGAGGAGACGGGGGAATTCGATCTCGACGGGCTGTTCGTGCGGCTCGCCTATTCCATCGATCAGGTGAAGGCGAAGCGCGTCGTGCTCGACACCATCGAGGTCCTCTTTGCCGGTCTTCCGAACGAGGCCATCCTTCGGGCAGAGCTCCGGAGGCTCTTCCGGTGGCTCAAGGAACGGGAGCTCACGACCGTCGTCACGGGGGAGCGCGGCAGGGAAAGTCTTACGCGTCACGGCCTGGAGGAGTACGTGGCCGATTGCGTGGTCCTCCTCGATCACCGTGTCCATGAGCAGATATCGACCAGGCGCCTTCGCGTGGTCAAGTACCGGGGCTCATCTCACGGCGCAAACGAATACCCCTTCCTGATCGGAGAAAAAGGCATCTCCGTGCTGCCGATTACTTCCGTCGGGTTGGGGTATGATGTTTCGCGGGAACACATCTCCTCGGGCATTCCGCGCCTGGACGCCATGCTTGAAGGAAAAGGGTTCTACCGCGGAAGCTCGGTTCTCCTCTCCGGCACCGCGGGGACCGGGAAGACGAGCCTTGCATCCACTTTCGCAAAGGCAACGGCGGAGCGGGGGGAGCGGTGCCTTTATTTCGCGTACGAGGAGAGCCAGGCGCAGATCATCCGCAACATGCAATCGATCGGCATCCATCTGCAGCCATTCGTAGATAAGGGCCTTCTCAAGTTCGTAGCTGGGCGCCCGAGCGCGTTCGGGCTGGAGATGCACCTCACGATGATGCACAAGGCCGTCGAGGAGTTCAAACCCTCCGTCGTGGTGGTCGACCTGATCACCAACTTCATCCAGGCGGGGAGCGAAAGTGAAGTACGGTCCATGCTCACACGGATGATCGACTTCTTCAAGGCAAGGCAGATCACGTCTCTTTTCAACAGCCTCACCAGAGGCGGCCATGAGATCGAACAGTCTGAAGTCGGCATGTCCTCCTTGATGGACGTATGGATCATTGTGCGGGACATCGAGAGCTCCGGGGAGCGGAACCGCGGGATCATGGTTCTCAAAGCACGGGGCACCGCCAATTCCAACCAGATCCGCGAATTCCGCATCACCGGGGAAGGGATCAAGATCGAAGATGTCTATGTCGGGCCCTCCGGGGTGCTGACCGGCGCAGCGCGCGCTGCACAGGAGGCGGCGGAGAAGGCGGCGGAGAGCGAGAGACGTCAGGAATACGAGCGAAAGCGTCGTGAGCTGGACCGCAAACGAGCCGTAGCCGAGTCGCAGATTGCGGCCATCCGGGCTCAGCTGGAGGCGGAGGAGGAGGAAATCCGCAAGGTCGATCAGCAGGAACGGAGCCGGGAGAAAACCGTTCTGGAATTTCGCGACAGGATGTGGCGGCTCCGCAAGGCCGATCAGGGGGATCGGCCGGAAGGTACTGAAGAATGACCGAGAAAAAGAGAAGAAGGCAGCCGGGCGCCAAGAAGGGCGATGTTCATGAAGAGAATTTCTGGGAGCTGAAGCTCTACATCGCCGGAAAAACACGGAAGGGCAGCGCCGCTATCCAGAATCTCAAGGACATATGCGAAGAGCACCTGAAGGGGCGGTACCGGATTACGGTGATCGACCTGCGGGAGAGACCGGAGATCGCCTTCAAGGAACAGATCGTGGTTACTCCCACGGTGATCCGAGAGCTTCCCCCGCCGGTGAGAAAAATCATCGGGGACCTCTCAAGAAAGGAAAAGGTGCTGGTGGGTCTTGACATCCTGGCCAGAACGGTCGGCGAGGTCGCTCATGCCTGATCGAAAGAAGAACAAGAAAAAGGGCTTTGTACTCACCCTGTATATCGCGAGCATGAACGCGCGTGCGCGCTTTGCCATCGAGAACATCAGGAGATTTTGTGAGGAGCACCTCGAAGAGGGCTATGAACTGGAGGTCATCGATCTCAGAGAGAACCCGTCTCTGACGATAGAGGAGAAGATCGTGGCCACCCCGGTGCTGATCAAGCGTCTCCCCCCGCCGATTCGGACTTTCATCGGAAACATGCGGAACATGGAAAAGATTCTGGTGGGGATGGACCTGAAGAGAAAAGAAGGAGAAGAAGAAGCCATCCCGAACAACACCGACAGAGAGGGAGCATGATGAAGCCAAAGGCGCAGGCGGAATCCGTGAAAAGGAAACCCGCCGCAAAACCGAAACCCGAAACAGGCAAGAAGCCCCGGGAGCAGGAATTGGAATTCTATGAACTGAGGCTCTATGTGGCGGGACAGACACCCAAGTCGATCACGGCCTTCTCCAACCTGAAGAGGATCTGCGAGGAGAACCTCAAGGGCAAGTACCGTATCGAGGTGATCGACCTCATAGAAAACCCCAAACTTGCCGCAGGCGACCAGATCCTGGCCATCCCAACGCTTGTGAGAAAGCTTCCGGAGCCTGTGAGAAAGATCATCGGCGATCTGTCCAACGAAGAACGCGTCCTCGTCGGCCTCGATCTCCTCCCGCGCTGAATGCAGATCACATCCATTGAAGGAGAACCATCCATGGCCAAGCGAAAGACGGGAGTCTCCGCCGCGAAGTACGAAAAAGCCATTTCAAAGAAGAAGCAGCAGAACCACCTGTTGCGACTGTACGTGACGGGGACCACCCGCAGGAGCGTCCGGGCGATTGAAAACATCAGGAAGATCTGCGAGGAGTATCTCCCGGATAGCTATGAACTGGAGATCATCGATGTGTACCAGCAGCCTCAGCTTTTGAACGGAGACCAGATCGTCGCGGTTCCCACACTCATCAAGAGGCTGCCGTCGCCCTTGAGGAAATTCATCGGGGATCTCTCGGACACCGACAAGATTCTCCTGGGATTGGATCTGAAAAAGAAGAGAGGTTGAAAGGTCCATATGGGATGAAACCCAGTCTCGGAAAGAGCGGTTGCTTTACCCTGCCGGTCAACGGAGGAAAACCATGCGCTCTCTCCTGAAAATCCGGCGCAGCCGGCACACAAAGGCGAGTGTGTACGTTGGACCGAACGCTGAGGAGGACGGGAGCCCCCCGGAGGGCGTGCAGGCCTTCCGGGGGTCGCGATGGAGGGAGGCGGCTCGGGAAAAGGAGGGCGGAGTCAATCGATCTTTTCCCGGACAGGAACCTCTTCCCAACCGGAGCACATGGCCCTGAAGTGGGCTGTGAGCGAGTGACCGGTGGTTGTCATATAGACATGGACAATCAGGAAGATCAGCAGTGCGAAACCTCCGGCCATATGCAGAAAGGCGATGACGCCGAGGCCGAGCTTGCCCAAACCCATCTGGCCCCATGAGTTGTAGGTGTAGTAGAGAACACCCGTGAGCATCTGAAAGGGGATGAGGAAGACGGAAATGGAGAGATAGGTGAGCCGCTGAAGCGGATTGTGCTTGGCCCGCTCGCTCTTGGGGACGGGATGAGGCTCCCCGCGGAAGATGCCGATCATGTAATAGAGCATGACCGTCAGAAGCATGCGGGTGGTCGGGATGTAGTGCTTCCACTGGCCGGTCGTCAGGTGCCAGAAGACGATGAAGGCATAGAGGACCAGCCAGGCGATGCCCAGGCCGTTGTGCCACTCCACCGCCCTCTGGAAACCGAAGAGGTTGTATCCCAGGTGGATCTCGTATCCCGTGAGCCCCAGCAGCACGACGAATCCGGCCTGGGCCCAATGCCAGAACCGTTCGAACCTCGTATACAGGTACAGCCGGTCCATGGCGCATTCATCTTGACCCACGGTGTTGTCCCTGCTTCCGGCGGTGTAAAGACGCAGCCTTTCCGCCGCAGCGTTCAGTCTATCGGTGACCATTCTTTTCCCTCCTTCTGCGGGCCGCTATCCGGCCTGCCCCATGGCCCATCACTCCCAGCAGAGAGGCGACCACACCCGACCAACCGATGACGTTGAGCGGTTGGTTGCCGTCCCGTCCCGGCATGTAGAATCCAGCAAGATTGGACAGCCGCCCGGTCTTGCTGTGGCATTCGGTGCAGGCGAGCGTCTTTTCCTTGGGCGCGACCATATGGGTGGTCTGGAAGATGTACTCGGTTTCCACGAAATCGTATTCACCGCTGAACGGGAGCCCCGTGTACTCCATGCCCTTGCTGATCGCGGTCTTCCAGTCGTATTGACTCCAGTAGGATCCCGATCCCTTCGGCCCGAAAAGCTTGGGCACGACCATGGTCTTGTGGACCTTGTCGTACGGCTGTTTTCCGCGGTGCACCTTGAAGGGGTAGATGCGGGAGTTCGGGTCGTCGTAGGTACCCTCGGCAAAGTTCAGCTTGACCACCTGGCCCGGGTCGATCTTGTCCGTGAGGAGCACGTTCCGGAGCACCCCGTTGTACCAGAAGTATTCCGGCCGGACGTTCTTTTCCCATCGGAACTCCCCTTTCATGCCGTCGTAGACGGCCCTTCCGTCCTGCATCTTCTTGATCGGCTTGCCTTCCCCGTCACGGGTCCCCGCCTTGGACCAGTCCCAGAGCATCTTGGTGGAATTCACGCGGGCAAATTCGGGGATGTGGCAGGTCTGGCAGGCCACCTTGTCGGTGTGATCGTTGGCCTTGACGCCGGCCTTGTGGGGGGTTTCGCTGTGGCAGGAGACGCAGGTGATGCGCTTGATCACGTCCGACTGCAGGAGGTTCCTTTTGTCGTCGGTGGCGGAGAACTTGTAGTAGCGGCCGGAGATCGCGTGTTTTTCCGTCGTATGGCACCTGGTGCAGTTGAAGTTCTCGTCCTCCACGGCCATGTGGACATCCAGGGCCTTGTTGGGCTTGAACATGGAGGAGTCGAGATCCCCGTGCTTGACCCCTTCTCCTCCCCCTCCGAAGAAGTGGCAGACGCCGCAGTTTCGCCGGGTGGGCCGGCCCACGCTCTGGGCGACCTTGTTCCATTCAGGAGGAAGATAGGTCTTCTTCTCCATGGGGAAAGGGGTGGGTTCGGAAACCGGGTTCCCCGCCATGGTGGGGAACTTCTCGTAGGTTCCGGTCTGCTCGTGGCAGATGAGGCAGTCCACCCTTTCCTCGGCGGTCAGATCGAAGGTCTTGTCCTTCCACCCGTACCCGATGTGGCAGGAGGTGCATCGGGGCTCATTGGATGGCACGGCCACGCAAAAGTTGTTCACCACGAGTCCGGCCTTTCCGAGTTTTCCCTCAGGATCGTCAGGGGCGATCCACTTCCAGTGGAGGGTCTCCTGGATCTGTTTCGCGGCCTCGGTGTGGCAGCTCAGACATGCCTTCGTCACCTCGGGGCCGCTCTTGAACTCCTGTTTGAGCGCATCGAACTTGGAGTGGTCGGCGGTGACGTTCTGCGTGTGGCTGGTCCCGTAATCGCCGTTGACCGGGCCCTTGGCGTCGGGTAGCGCGGCATCTACGGGCAGACCGTTCGTCCCGATGAGAAACAAAAAGGCCGCCACCAGGACACCCATGGTCGAAAACTTTCTCCTTCCCATAACTCCTCCTCATCCATGTGGGCCGGCTCGTGTCGCGTCCCCTGAAACACTTTCAAGAGATCCTGCTTCGACCCCTGCGCACCATTCACAGGAGTCGAGATCACCTTAACGCATGAAGGCGGGCGAACTCGAAGAGAAGCCGGACACCCAACACGAAGCAAAAGGTATGCCTGCGGGCGGTCACATTGTAAGAGGCTGAAACCACGAACATAGATGGGAGAGGGATTGCGGTCCGGGCCGCAAACTGTTAAAATCGCTTAAACGGTTGTTTAAACAGCTCACTCCGGGAACCGGTCCGCAAAAGGGGGGACGATGAAAGAGACGGACTTCAGCCGACACTGGGGCAAGATCATCGACACGATGCACGACGGGCTCATGTTGATCGCCCCCGATGGAACGATCCGGATGGTGAATCGGTCGTTCGAGAAGATGACCGGATACGGCTCGGGCCGGCTGGTCGGAAGATCCTGCACGACCCTCAACTGCGATGCCTGTGAAACGACGCTGAAGGAGGGGGCCCCCTGGTGGTGCAATCTCTTCGAGCGCGGGGAGGTGATTCGGAGGCGGTGTGTGGTCATGAAGAACGACGGGACCTACCTGCCGGTGCTGAAGAACGCCTCACTGATCCGCGACGCCAAGGGGAGACCGCTCGGCGCGGTGGAAACCTTCACCGACCTCTCCGAGCTGGAGCGGATGGATCGGACCATCGATCAACTGTCACAGCAGCTCGATCTCGCGGGCGGATTTCACGGGATCGTCGGGAAATCCGAGATCATGCAGAAGGTCTATGAGGTCATCCAGAAGGCGGCGCAGAGCGATGCCCCCGTCATCATCTTCGGTGAGAGCGGCACGGGGAAGGAGCTCGTCGCCCAGGCGGTCCACGAGCTCGGGAGGAGAAGGGAGAAGCCCTTTGTGCAGCTCAACTGCGCGGCCCTCAACGAGGCCCTGCTCGAGAGCGAGCTCTTCGGACATGTCAAAGGCGCCTTTACCGGGGCGTACAAGCACCGGATCGGACGATTCGAGGCGGCGCACGAAGGAGATCTCTTCCTGGACGAGATCGCGGACGTGCCCCTCGGGATCCAGGTGAAGCTGCTCCGCGCCCTGGAGACCAAGAGGTTCGAGCGCGTGGGCGACCACAGGCCCATCTCGGTGGATGTGCGGATCATTACGGCCACCAACAAGAACCTGCTCGAGCTGATTGCGGAGAAGAAGTTCAGGGACGACCTCTTCTTCCGCATCAATGTCATCCCGATCCACCTCCCTCCGCTCCGGGAGAGGGCGGAGGACATCCCCCTGCTGGTCAACACCTTCATGGAACGTTTGCGGAGCAGGACGGGGAAGTCGATCAAGGGGCTGGCGCAGTCGGTCCTGGACCATTTCATCTCCTACCCCTGGCCGGGGAATGTTCGAGAGTTGAAGAGCGCCCTCGAATACGCCTTCGTGATTGCAGAAAAAGGACCTGTACAGATCGAGCACATTCCGCCCCAGATCACGATGGGCCGGTCCGGCCCTGCAGATCACGGGGCCGAGAGGGAGTCCCTCATCGCCGCCCTGCGGGCGAGCCGCGGCAATCAGACCAGGGCCGCCGGGATCCTGGGCGTGAACCGGGTGACGGTCTGGAACAGGATGAGGAAGTACGGGATCGATCCGAAGAGGATCGGGTAATGGAAAGCGGGACAGGGGTCGTAGGATGGGTGGAGCGAAGCGGAACCAGGTCATCTTGGGGGCTGGTGGAAGCGGCAAGGCGGAATCGGCTACGGAAACCAAAACCGGGGAGGTGTTGATGAAAAACGCAGGAAACAAGAAGAAGCTGGATGCGCTCAGGTCCCGTCTTGAAGAGCTGGGGTCTCTCGTGGTCGCCTTCTCGGGCGGGGTGGACAGCTCCTTCCTGCTGGCTGTTGCCCGTCAGGTCCTGGGGGGAAAGGTCCTGGCGGTCACCGCCGTATCCGTTATCCATCCCTGGAGGGAAAAGGAAGAGGCCGTCCGGTTCGCCCGGGAGCGGGAGATCGAGCACATCCTGCTCGAAGGCAGGGAAATGGGTCTTCCGGAGTTCATCGCCAACCCACCCGACCGCTGCTACCACTGCAAAAAAAGCATCCTCGCCCAGGTGTGCGGTCTTGCGCGGGAGCGGAGGATCCCCCATGTCGCCCATGCAGCGAACATGGACGATCACCTGGACTATCGGCCGGGCTGGAGGGCCGCCCGGGAGGCGGGCGCGCTCGCGCCGCTCGTCGATGCAGGGTTGGGGAAGCCGGCCATCCGTGCTCTCTCCAGGGAGATGGGTCTTCCCTGCTGGAACAAGCCTTCCATGGCCTGTCTGGCGTCGAGGATTCCTTACGGGGAGGCGATCACCCCGGACAAGCTGAAGATGGTGGAGGAGGCGGAGGAGCGGTTGTTCGGGGCCGGGTTGACCCAGGTGCGCGTGCGATACCACGGCAGTGTTGCAAGGATCGAGGTGGGCCCGGACGAACTGGAGCGGTTGATGTTGCCGGATCTCCGCCTCCAAATCGTGGAGGATCTCAAACGAATCGGTTTCCTCCACGTGGCCCTGGACATGGAAGGGTATACGACGGGTAGTCTGAACCGGGGAATAGCGACCACGCCGGAATAATGGTGAACTACGAGGAGGAAGCAATTGAGTTACCACATCGTGCTGAAGGATGCATTCAAACATTATACGCTGGACCAGGACAAGACCCTCACGCCGGAGGAGACCGTCCGGCGGTTCCGAGAAAGGCTGAAGGAGGTGAACCTCGACCTCCTGGAAGGGACCATGCGTGTCGACCAGGGGAGACTGGACATCCCCGTCTACTTCAGCCTGTGCGGGAGGGATGCACTGGAGGTCATCGGCACCAAAAAACAGATGGGGAAAGGGGGAACGGTGGCCCAGTCCGAGGCCAGTGCCGTCATGGAGCTGGCCGAGCGGTTCAGCTTCTTCAGCTTCTGCAAGTCGGACGCGAACTTCTTCACGGAAGAGTACAGGAACCTGGAAGGGCGGGCCCTCCCGTTCGAGATGATCGCCCGCTCCGTACACGACGACACGGCCGATCTTGAGAAGGCGAGAGAGATCTTCGCCGGACTGCCCTTGAGGTGGACCAGAGGGTACAACCTTACGACCCGGAGCGAAGTGCTGATCCCTTTCGACTGGTTCTACGCGATCAATGAGTTCAACGGGCCTTCCGCCGGGAACTGCCCTGAAGAGGCGCTCGTGCAGGGGATCTGCGAGGTCGTGGAGAGGCATGTCTCCTCCCTCGTCAGCAGGCATCGGATGAGGACGCCTTCCATCCGGCTGGAAACGGTCACCGAACCCCTTGCGGTGGAGACGATCGCCAAGTTCAGGCGGGCCGGCATAGAGCTCTTTACCACCGACTTTACCCTGGACACCGGCATCCCCAGTGTCGGCGTGCTCGCCTACGACCCCTCGACCTTTCCCGAGAGGAGCGAGATCGTCTGGACCGCCGGGACGTCCCCCAGCCCCACCAAGGCGCTCCTGCGCGCACTCACCGAGGTGGCGCAGCTCGCCGGCGAATTCAACACCTCCGCCAACTATGTCGCAAGCGGCCTTCCCAAGTTCAAGGATCTGGAAGAGGCCCGGTTCGTGATGGAGACCGATGGAGAGATACCGATCACCGGATTGCCGGACCTCTCCCACGACAACATCCGGGTCGAGGTGGAAAACTGTGTCTCCGCCCTCCGTTCCGCCGGGATGGAGGTGCATGTCATCGACATCATGCACCCAACACTGCGGATCCCCTCCTTCTACACCATTATTCCGGGCGCCCACTTCCGCGAACGGGCAGCGGGCATCGATGTAGGGATGTTCATGGCCAAGCTGGTTTCCCAAGGAGAGGATCCTGCCGCAGCCCTGGTCAAATTGAAGGAGATGGACCGGGCCCTGCCCGGGAGGTATTACATCAAGTTCTATCTCGGCGCCTGTTCCCTGTCCGCGCAGGATCCGGTGCGGGGGTTGGATTACCTCAGGGAGGCCCTCGCCCTGGGTCCGAAGGACGAGGACATCCCGAGCGTCTATGTCTACATGGGGCTTTGTCTGAAAGAGCAGGGGAAGTTCCGGGAGGCCATTCCCCTCCTCGAAAGGGCAGGGGCTGCAGATCCCGGGAGGACGGACGTCTTCAACCTCCTGGGCTACTGCTATTTCAAGCTGAAGGAGCATGAAAAGGCGATAGGGTGTTTCAGGGAAGCACTGAAGCTGAACCCTTCTTCAGGGATTGATTACGCCAATATCGCTTCCAATTACAGGGAAATGGGGAAACGCCAGGAGGCCATCTCCCACTATCGCCTCGCCCTTGAACTGGACCCCGGGATCGATTTCGCAAGGGAGAACCTGCAAAAGCTACTTCTTCTTGGGGAAGAGATCGAAAACCGATGAGGGGGACTCCACCACCTTCTGAATCTTGTCCTGCAGCTCCTCCTGTTCGGCACGATCCTTCTTTTCCCATGCGCCCTCGATCTTTTGGACCAGCTCTTCGATTTCGCAGGGCTTGGTCAGATAATCGTAAGCCCCCAGCTTGATCGCCTCCAGGGCCGTATCGATCGAACCATGTCCGGTCAGGATCAGCGTCTGGGTGAACAGGCCCAGTTTCTTGATCTCCTTCAGGGTGGTGATCCCATCCATCCCGGGCATCTTGAGGTCCAGTACGACCACGTCGAAATCCTGCTCCTCCAGGGAGCGGACGGCGCTGTCCCCGCTGTTGACCGCGGTCACACGGTATCCCCGGTTCATGAGCAGCTTGGACATGTTGTTCGTAAACACCACCTCATCGTCCACCAACAGGATCTTGGATCCTTTCATTCCCCTAACCCTCCTTCTCCGCATAAGCGTTTGGTAACACCTTTTGCCCCGGCGCAGGGGGTTGGCCCAAACGTACGACGCCTATCAGGCCGCCCGCTCCACCCCTATGCTCTTTTCCAGCTCCTGAGGGGGAAGGAAAGGGATCTCTATCGTGAATTCGGTGCCGGCCCCCACCTCACTCCTCACCTGGATCGTCCCGCCGAGGCGCTGGATAATCCCGTAGCAGATCGAGAGTCCCAGGCCGGTACCCCGTCCGACCGGTTTGGTCGTGAAAAACGGGTCGAATATCTTGCTCAGGGTCTGCTTCGGAATGCCTGATCCCGTATCCGTGAAGGTCAGCCTCGCCGTCCTGGTCTTCTCGTCAGCTCTGGTGGTGATCCGGATGATGCCGTAGGGCTTGCCGTCGTGGGCATCGATCGCATTCGTGATCAGGTTCAGAAAGACCTGCTGGAGCTGCGAGGGATCGGACGGCACCGGTTTCAGATTGGGGTCCGGCTCCAGGATGAATCGGATTCCGCCGGAACGTGCCTCCCGCTCCATGAGGTCCACCACCTCCTTGAGGAATGCATTGAGATCCACGTTCTCGATGACCGACTTGGTGCGGCGGGAAAACCTGAGCAGGTTATGGGTAATCCGCTTGCACCGCTTGATCTGGGTGTCGATCTGGTCCAGGGATTCCCTGAGGGCCGTTTTGAACTCCTCGTCGACGGATTGGGAGAACTGGGCCATGTCGAGCAGGATCTGTTTCTCCGTCAGGATGATGGCGAGGGGATTGTTGATCTCATGGGCCACCCCTGCGGAGAGCTCCCCTATGGAGGCCATCTTGCCGGTTTCCATGATCTGCCTGTTCAGCTGATCCGACTCCCTGTCCTGCCTTTGAACGACCTTGACGATATGTCTTGCGCTGAGGACGGCGACGATCAGGATCGTGAGGGCGCAGAGATGGAGGAACAGCAGGGATGCATAATTCGCGTAGTTGACCTCCCCGAACGCCTCATCGTAGTCCTGTCTCACTGCGAGCATCCATTGAGGTTCCGCGAGCCAGGATGTGGCAAGGATCTGCTTGGAACCCTTCTTCGGTCCATCTCCCCCGGGGACCTCCTGGATCCGGATCCGGGTGCCCGGATGGAATTCCTCCAAGGGCAACACCGCCTTTTCCATGATCTTGCCCCCGAACCGGGGGGTGGTCTGGTAGATTCCGTCCCCGTTCAGGAGGTAAACTTCCCCGGTTGCTCCGATCCTCACGTTTTCCACCAGGGAGCGAAAGGCGTCCGTATCGATCGTCGTCCGGAGGATCCATTTCTCACCCGCCTCCTCTCGGGCAATCGCAATGATGAAATGGGGGACCTTTCGAAAGCCCATGAACGTGTCGCTGATGTGGATCCCTTTTTCCATCACTTTCTTGAACCACTCCGCCTGGCGGTAATTCTTGTCCATCAGATCATAAGGCCCCACATAGGCCAGGTGTCTGCCCTCATGGTCGATGACCCCGAGGTCGGTGATGGATCCCGATTCCTGGTTCATGATCTCGAAGACCTGGAGGAGGTTGGCGTAGTCCCGAAAGTGTTCCCTGGAATGGGTCTGGGCGATCAGGCCGAGTTTCGAGCTCCGCTCCTTCAGGAAGAGCTCGATGATCTTCCGGTGGTAGTCCACCTGGGTCTCGATCGCATCGACCATCCGGTTCTTTGCAAGGCGGGTATAATGGATGCTGATCCCCCAGCCGACCAGAAGAAGGGGAACCACGGAGCATACGACGGTGATGAGGACAAACTTCCGGAAAAGCCTTGAGTAATAAAGCTCCCGCTGGGCCTCGTCATGCAATTCCGCGCCGCTCACCATACCGGTTCTCCAGGGATCGAGCGATCCCCGGTACCGAGTATTTCAAAAGGCATGCCAATGCAGGAGTCCGGGGAAAGTCAAGAAACCCCGGTTTTAACTACCGATATTCGCCGCTTTCCGGCCGGCATGCGCAGTTGGCCGCTCACAAACCGCCGCTGGTGTAAACCCGGAGATGACGCCGGATGACCACTCTTGTTTTCAGTCCGGAGCTCCTGAAGGCATCCGCTCCGAAGGCGGGAGGGCGGCGCCAGGCTCACCCAGGGACGTGCCGGTCGTCATCGGCTCCAAGACATATCTCCTTCGACGATCCCGCCCGTCGCCTCAGTCGGCTCCAAGGTGCATGGAGCACACCGGGCGGCTCTCCGCCCGTCCGAGCCTGGCCTGGAACCACTAACCGAGAGCGCTGCTTACGATCTGGATCAGCCGGTCGGGAGAGATGGGTTTGGAAAGGAAGATGTTGGCCCCTGCCTCCAGCCCGCGGGCCTTGTCTTCGTCTCGGCTCTTGGCCGTCAGGAAGACGATCGGGGTCTCCTTGTACTTTTCCTTCTGCCGGATCCTCCGGCAGAGATCAAACCCGTCCATCTCGGGCATGATCACGTCGAGCATCAGGAGATCATAGCCGTTCTCGTCCAGCTTCTTCAGCGCCTCCGATCCGCTCGAAACCGTCTGTACGGCATAGCCCTCGGGCTTCAGGAGCTCATCGAGCGCCATGAGGACCATCTCGTCATCGTCTACTACCAGGATACGCTTGGACATCCTCCTTCTCCTTTCCTGATTCGCAACAAAGGCTGGCCCCTAATCCTCGGGGGTTCATGCTGACTCAACCGCCGGAATGACCACTCTTACTTCGGTCCCCTCCCCGGGCTTGCTGTTGATTTCGATTCTTCCCTTGTGGGCCTCGACGATGCTGAAGCAGAGAGACAGGCCCAGTCCGGTCCCTTTGCCGACCGGTTTGGTGCTGAAAAAAGGTTCGAAGATCTTGGTGAGGTTCTCGGGAGGGATCCCCACGCCGGTGTCCCTCAAGCGGACTTCCACCGCCGAAGAGCCGTTTTCGCTGATGAGATTCGATGCGATCGTCAGCTCCTTGCTGGGTCCGTTCGAATCGTCCATGGCGTCCCTGGCGTTCGAGATCAGGTTGAGGAAGACCTGCTCCAGCTGGTTGGGGTCGCCGAGCACCCTGGGATGATCGGCGGAAAGATCCCGGACAATGGTGATGCCGTGATCCAGAAGCTGCTGGCCCGTAATCAGCAGGGCATTCTCGATCGGCTTGTTGATCTCCACTTCTGCATATTCCGGCGTCTTCTGCCTCGAGAATTCCCTCAGATGGTCTACGATCTTTGCGATCCGGTCGTTGCACTTGTGGATCAGCTCCAGCCGCGGCCTTTCCGGGAAGTCCGGAGGCAGGTTCCGCAGGATCACGTGCAGAATGGTCTGGGAGGCCATGAGCGGATTGTTCAGTTCATGGGCCACGCCCGCGACCAGCTCTCCCAGCGCCCTCATCTTGGACGCCTCGACCAGCCCTGCCTGGGCGGCCTTCAGCCTGGCCTCCAGCAGCTTCTGCTCGGTGATGTCCTTGAAGATGCCGGCGGTTCCGATGACGTGGTCTTCCTCGTTTCGGAGGAGAAAGAGCGAGGTGAGGATGGTCAATATCCTGCCATCCCTGGAGAGGACCTCCGTCTCATAGTTCTTCGCCCTCTCCACCCGCTTGAGCAGGTCCATCACGTCCTTGGCCTGCTGGATGCCCCTCTTGTAAAGGGAGGAGACGTGGGTCCCCAGGACCTCCTCTCTCGGATACTGCAGCATCTCCTCCATGGCCCGGTTCTGGTAGGTGATCACGCCCTTCAGATCGGTGGTGAGGATCCCGTCCACCGAGCTCTCCATGATGTTTTCGAGAAACTCCTTGGTCTCCCGGAGCTCCCTCTCGAGCTTTTTCCGGATGGTGATGTCCCGGATGATCTCCACAAAACCGATGGTCTTGCCCGATGGGTCGGTGATGGCGGTGACCGTGGTGAGTGCGGGGAAACGGGTCCCGTCCTTTCTCAACCGGAGCATCTCCAGCTCGCATACCCCTTCGTTCCTGGTCCGGGCGGACATCTCCTTCTGAATGCCTTGCGCGCGAGCTTCGGGGGGTATGGTCACGCCGATGTTGAGCTTGTTGATCAGCTCTTCCTTTTTCCACCCGAAGAGCCTCTCGGCCCCCTTGTTGTACTCCATGATGCTGCCGTAGAAATCCAGGGCGATGATGGCGTATTCGGTGGCGCTGTCCAGGATGCTGTTGAGAAACCGCGAGATGTTCCGGTACCGCTCCTTGGACTCTTCCAGCTCCTGCGTCCTGCCTTTGACCATCTGTTCCAGGTTGGAGGTGTAGTGCTGGATCTGGCTGATCATGCGGTTGAAGGATGTACCCAGCACCCCGATCTCATCCGCACCGTGCACGTTCACCCTCTGGGAAAGATCGCCCCCCACCATCCTGGTCGTCACCGCCGTGAGTTCCTGGATGGGCTTGGTCAGCACCTTGGAGAGGGTCATGGTCAGGAAGAAGACGAGACCGACGCCCACGATCACCAGCAGGGCGATGAACTGCCGTGTCTCGTAGAGGGACTGGTAGATCTCCTCCTCGTAGGTCCCGGCCACGATGATCCAGTCCCAGGGCTTGAAGTAGATGTACTTGTTTACCTTCGGCCTGGGCTTGATCTCCCCCAGCTCGGGATTGACCCAGGGATAACGGATGGTGCCGATTTCCCCCTCGGGCCGCGCCAGCACGTCCTTCACGATCGCCCCGATATACTCATACCCCGAGGAGTCCTTGGTATGGATGATGTTGTCCCCCTCTTTCGCGGGGTGGATCTTCAGGACGCCGTCGCTGTCCATGATATAGACATACCCGGTCTCGCCGACCTTGATGTCCTTGATCTCCCCTTTGAGGGAGTGTGCGCTCTGTTCCCTGATGCCGACGTAGAGGGCCCCTATGATCTCCCCGCCCTTGGACCGGATGGGTTCATAAGCCGTGATGTACCAGTCGTCGACCACGTAGGCCCTGCCCCGGTAGGAATACCCCGACAATATGGCCTCGGTCACGGGGCTCTGCCTCGGAATGAAGGTGCCTACTCCCCTCCTGCCGTCCTTGCCCACGAGGCTGGTGGCGATTCGGAGGAGACGGTCTCCCTCGATTCTCTGAAAGATGGTGCAGGCTCCCCCGACGAGGCGCTGCACCGTGTCGACGATGTGGTTGTTCCGGGTCAGTGTGAGGTCCCCCGCCTTCCACAGCGGGACAGAGACCGGCACTACCTCGTTGGTGGTTTGATCCACTGCGTCGAAACGGACCTTTTCCTCCGGGACAATCGTGATCTCCCGCCCGAGCGGATGGATGAGGTCCCAGGCCACATTGAGATCCCATAACAGCTTGGTCTGGACCATCTCCTCCTGAACTTTGCACATGGAGTAGACGTTCCTGACGAGGTGCTCCAGGTCCTCCTCCGCAGCCTTCCTGATGGCCTTCCCGAATCGATCGGTGGAAAGGAACGAGACGCTTACCAGCGGGACCAGCACCAGGAAAAGGGTCACGCTGACCAGCTTGGTTCGAATGCGCAGGTTGCGGAAAGAGGGGATGAACATGGCGATTCCTCGAGACATAGAAAAAATAGGCGGGAAACAGCGGCGAATCAAGGCAATTCTTGGTTGTCAAGGCTGCTTTTTGGTTGACCCGTATCCGTCCCCTTTGTATATTTCCCTCTGACCGGCGCACGTCACCCTTCCTGCCCGCGGTCTCCTGCTCCGCAAGTCCCCGGCCCTTGGTCGTCACTGGAGGATCATGCCCGCACCGCTTACGCAGCACCCCCTTTCGGTTTTCTACTATTCCGATGAGATGGGGAGGTTTGATTTCGGACCCGATCACCCTTTCAAGCCGGAGCGCGCAACCATCACCTATGATCTCTGCAACCGCTACGGCGTGTTGAACTATCCGTGGATGATCGTTCAGGAGCCGAAGGAGGTGGATCCTGCCCTGCTTACCCTCTTCCATGAACCCGGATATCTGCAGATGCTGGAGCGTGCAAGCAGGGGTGAGGTCTCCCTGGAGTTGCTCGAACGGGGCTTGGGGGCCCCGGATACGCCCATCCTGAAAGGCATCTATGAATGGTCCCTGAGGGCCGTAGGAGGGACCCGCTCGGCCATGCAGGAGATCCTGGCCGGAAGGATTCAGAAGGGGTTCAATGTGCTGGGGGGTTTTCACCATGCCATGCCCGGACACGCGGAGGGCTTCTGCTACCTCAACGACATCGCCGTAGCCATCCTGGATGCGATCCGCACCGATGATCGTCTCAGGGTCGCGTACGTGGACTTCGATGCTCACCATGGGAACGGCGTTCAGCATGCCTTCTACTCCAATCCGCGGGTGCTGGTCCTGTCGGTGCATGAAACGGGGAAGACGCTCTATCCCTGGTCAGGAAACGAGACGGAGCTGGGCGAAGGCGAGGGAAGGGGATTTAATATCAATGTGCCCCTCGAACCGGGGACGGACGACGAGGTCTATTCGTACGTGCTGGATGAGGCGGTCTTGCCCCTGCTCAAGGGCTTCGAGCCCGACATCATCGTGGCCGAGCTCGGAGCGGATGCGCTCGTCTCAGACCCGCTGACCCATCTGAAGCTCACCAACAACGGCTACCAGAAGGCCGTTCGGGGAATCACGGCGGTCTGCCCGAAGGTCCTCGCGCTGGGGGGTGGAGGGTACGACCTTTACCGTACCTCCAGGTGCTGGACCCTCGCCTGGTCCATCCTCAATCATGTCGAGCCGGTGGATGAGTTTGCGGGCCTCGTCGGGGGCATGATGTTCGGCCCCGAAAAGGAGGTCGGCAGCCTGTACGACCATCCCTTCCTCAGCAAGGGAGAGGTCAAGGAGAAGGCCCTGGAGGAGGCGCGCCGGGTCGTGGGCTATATCCGGAAGCACGTGTTTCCGTTGCACGGGATATAAAGCTCTTCCCATCGCTTCCATGCTCCTGCGCGGGAACGGACGGGCGGGACGCTCCAGCGTCCCGACGCGGGAACGTCCGGTTCTCGCTTTAGCTTGGGAACGAAAAGGTCAGCTCCTCTCCCGGAGGGGAGGGGCGGCGTCTACTTCTGCAGGACACCGTTTTCGAGTCGAATGCCGATTCTTTCCAGGAGCAGCTCCGGACTCACGGGCTTTTCATAGTATTCGTCCACATCGAAGTACTCTTCATCGCCCCATCGGTCCAGGTGGACCCCCAACTCGTCGCCGATGCCCGACAGCCCGATGATCGGGATCTTCCTGAGGACCTGGTGGGTCCGCACCCTCTTGCAGAGCTCCAGGCCCGAAAAGGTGTCTTCCATGATGACATCCAGCAGGATCAGGTCCGGTACCTCCTTTTCGATCAGCGCCAGCCCTTTCCGGCCGTCTTCCGCCGAGACGGTGGCGTACCCGTTCCGTCTCAGGAGGGTTTCCATGATGAAGCGGAAATCCGGATTGTCATCGATGATGATGATCTTGGCCTTCTTTTCCATTAGGTCCTCCCTTCAGACGTGCAGGTTTCCCGCTCTTGAGCGCACCTCGAGGGCCTTTGGTTTTCAGCGGTAGGGCATGATTACCCTGAAGACGGTGCCCCTGTCCGGTGCGGTCAGGACCTCCATGCGGCCCCCGTGCTCGGTGCAGATCTTCTCCGCCACCAGGAGAGCCGGAGTCATACCGGGTCCGGTCGACTCGGCATCCATCCCGGCGACGTGGTCTTCTATCTCGAATCGGAAACAGGATCGGTCGTGCCGACCTGACCTGACAAACACGGTACGGGGCGGGGCTTGCCTGGCTCTCCGGCAGGATTGAAGAACATTCGAGATCAGGTTGCCCAGCATCATGGGCACGGTCTCCGGATCGAGCATGGCCGGCGGCAGGTGCGGATCGGCCTCCGCCGCAAGCCGGACCCCCATGAGATCGGCCTTCCAGCGGAGCGAATTCACGGCCTGGCGAACGGCCTCACCGGGAGAGACCTGCTTGAGGCGAACCCCGCCCTTTTTGCCGAGGTACAGGATGTCGTTCGTGAAGAGGGCGAGTTCCCGGATCTTCCTCTTCACGATGTCCCACCCCCTGGAGGCGGAATCGAGGTTCCCGTCCCTCAGCGCCTCGTCGATCACACTAGCTCCCACCTGCAGGATCTGCAGCACGTTCTTGATGTCGTGGGACAGGGCCGAAACGGAGTAGGCCAGAGGATCAAGCTCCTCCTGGGTCTCTTCGGGCCCGAGGGATTCATGTCCGGCGTGCATAAGAGGGGTACCGCTGACCCGATATAGGTTACAGGGATCGACCGGCCTTCGGCCTCTGCTCCTTCGACGGCGTTTTGAACCTCATTCCATGCGGACGGTCAGGGACCGATGGACAGGGGCCGGGTTTTCCTCAGGCGCCGTCCGGACCCTGGGCAGAAGGTGGATGTTCTTCCCTACCGGTCCGCTGAGAAAATAGCAGATGCCCGTGCTCAGGCTCTGCCATGCCTCTCCTGTCACATGTTTCCCCTTGAACCGGATGCCGGCCTGCTGGACGATGAAGTTGTCCTCCTCCCTGGGAACCCCGTAGAGCCGGGCCTGGCGTTCCCGGCCGTCCTCACACTGAACCATTCGCTTTTCCATTCATCCTCCTCCGGAGTCCCGGTCGCCACACTTTTGGTGCTCTTGCCCCGACATTCCACCATTCCATCGTTCCGAGCGTTGGCGGTGTGTCAGGGGTGCACCAGAGCCGCCCTCCTCCGTGCTGGATTCTCAAAGGGTCCCGGTCCCGTGGTTGTTGCGCAGTTTGCCGATCTCCTTCGTGAGCTCGATCAGCACCCCCAGACCCTCCTTGACCTCCCGCTCCGAACAGGCGCGGAGGAGTCCGAACGGGCCGACCTCCTTGGCCACCGCGACATTGACCCTCCCGGGGATCTCCACCATGCCTTCCAGGAAGCCGACGGCCTCGGGTCCGGTCACCTTCTTGAGGAGTCCCAGGAGGGTCACGAGACCGTCCCCGATCTGCTCGATGTCCTCCGGGGTATATTTCGCCGCGATCTTGGCGCGGACCCCCAGGGTGGCCTCCACGATGCGGAATACGCCCTTCTGTTCGATATCGTCGAGGTAGTTGATGATCTGGGGCACGCTGGACTTGAGCAGGGGCTCCAGGGTGGTTACGAAATCGACCAGATTCCCCAGCTGGCGCAGCGAATAGGTGATGTTTCGGACGCTCCGCATGAATTGCTTGACCAGCTGCAGTACGTCTTCGAGCTGGAAGCTCGACTCCACGTCCTGCAGCTCCCTGATGATCAGGTGGATCGAATGATTGGCCAGGGGCGCGAGGTCCCTCTTGAGTTCCGCCGCGGACTCGAAGGTTCGGGCCAGGGGCTCAAGCCGCGCTTCAATTCGATCGAGCCGCTCCAGGATCAACCGACTGTCTTCCATACCGCCCTCCGACTTACGCATAGCTGTGGCGCATCTTTCCCGCCATGGTGAACTGGGGCTCCAGGGGCAGCTCCAGCCCTTGAAGCATCAGGTTCCAGTAGACCCACTTGAACATCATCTTGCCGTAGTAATTGAAGGAACTCTCGCCCAGAAGATTGAAGGGGCCCAGGCCCGGAAAGGGGAACTTGCCGGGGAGGGGCTCAGTGTTGTAGTTGAAATCGATCAGAAGCGCCTTTTCGTGCCCTGAGCAGATGAAGCAGGTGGCATGGCCGTCGAACTTGGGTAGCGGGGCCTGTCCTTCGGTCTCGCGGACGAGGTTTTCGACCACCGTGTCCGATTCGTAGTGGGCCACGGCGCCCGCTTTGGAGGTCGGGACATTGGTCGCATCGCCGATCACGTAGACCCGTTCGTGGTTCTTGGCCTTGAGGGTATACTGGTTCGTGTCCACGTAACACATGGGGTCCCCGATTCCGGAGTCCCCGATGAACTTGGCGCCGAAATTGGGCGGGATGGAGACGAGCAGATCGTACTCCACCTCCTTGCCGTTGTAGGATTCAATGACCCTCTTCTCTGCGTCTACCCTGGAGAGGTCGAAGTTGCCGGTGAACAGGATGTCCTTGCGCTCGGCAAAGGTGCCGAAGGTCCTGGCCGCCATGGGCTTGGTGAATATGTCCGCCAGGGGGGAGACCAGCTCGATTTCGATCTTGTCCCTGACCCCCTTGGTCTTGAAATACCAGTCCGCCATGAAGACGAATTCGATGGGGGCCACCGGGCACTTGAAAGGCATTTCCGCGATATTGAGGACCAGCCTGCCGGATTCGAATCTTCTCAGCCTCTTGAAGAGCTCGACGGCTCCCGTGAGGGTGTAGAAATCGTGGATGTCCTTTCTCCAGCCCCCCATCATTCCTTCCACCTCTTCCGGGACGATCCTGCACCCCGAGGCGATGACCAGAAAATCGTACGAATAATGCCCCTTCCTGCCTTCCACCTTCCGTTTCTCCGGATCCACGGCCACCACCTCGTCGAGGACAAAATCGACCCCTTGAGGGATGAAGTCCCTCTTGGGTCTGATGCAGTCCTGTGCCGTATAGACGCCGAAGGGGATGAAAAGCCATCCGGGCTGGTAATGGTGGTACTCGTCATGATCGATGATCGTCACCTGCCAGCCGTCGTCGCCGATTTTCCGCCGCAGCTTGTTGGCGACGATGGTCCCGGCCGCCCCTGAGCCCAGCACCAAGATCTTTTTCATCTTTATCCTCCAACCCCTTCTTGGATCACTCCCGTGCAGCCAACCCCTCCCGGGCCGCCCTTGCCACACCGTGATATGTCATCTACCACAA
Organism: Deltaproteobacteria bacterium; assembly: GCA_020060215.1. The sequence goes on from JAGVAP010000096.1 coordinate 36,972, forward strand.
TGTAGGATAATATGTCAAGAAAAGTTGTGCCGATAACGGTTCCAAAACGATGGGAATGGAGTATAATCCGCCATACGGAGCGGCGATATGACCAAGGACGAGTTTACGAAGATTCGATTGTTGCTGGGGAAGACCCAGAGCCAGACGGCTCAGTTGATCGGCTGCTCCCTAAAGGCGATCCAGAGTTTCGAGCAGGGGTTCAGAAGAGTGCCTGTTCATGTGGAGAGACAACTCCTCTTCCTCCTTTCCAGCCTCAAACCCAGCCGGCTGACCTGCTGGGAGATAAAGGAATGCCCCATCGATTTGAGGCGGTACTGCCCGGCATGGGAGTTTCAGCTCGGCAACTTGTGCTGGTTCGTGAACGGCACCATCTGCCGGGGAGAGACCCAGGAGACCTGGGAGAAGAAGATCAGGATGTGCCGGAGATGCGACGTATTCAAGTCCATGCTGCCCGATCTCTCCGGTGCATCCTCAAAACGACCGGACCTGTCGTGACTCCACTCAGCATGAAAGCGAACAGGTGTCCAAATTATGGACCCCGGTTCTTTCTTCAGGCCCGGACGACCCGTCACAGCCTGTAATCCCGCATCTTCTTGTAGAAGGAGGACCTCGGCATGCCCAGGAGGGTTGCGGCTCGGCGCCGGTTCCCCCCGGTCCTCTCCAAGGCCTGGAGGATGAGTTTTTTCTCCGTATCCGCCTTGCCGCTCTTGAAGGTCAGGATGGTGTCGGTTTTCTCCGGCGCGGGTCTGGACCTGATCTCGAGAGGCAGGGACTCCAGCACGACCTCTTTCCCGTTCCAGGTCTTGAGGCACGCCTGTTCGAGGCAGTTGATCAGCTCCCTTACGTTCCCCACCCACGGATAATCCATCAACGTCGCAAGCGCCTCCTCGGAGATCGTCCGGAACCGCATGTTGAACCGGCGGTTGACCGCATTCAAGATGTGGTGGGCGAGGATGGGGATATCCGTCTTTCGCCTCCGCAGGGGTTGGATCCGGACGGCGATCTTGGCGATCCGGTAGTAGAGGTCAGGTCGGAATTTGCCCTCCTCCACGAGCTTTCTGAGGTCCACATTCGTGGCGCAGATGAGGTGAAAATTGACCTTCCTGGTCCGGGTGTCCCCAAGGGGCTGGATCTCGCGCTCTTCAAGGACCCGAAGGAGCTTTGCCTGGATGGAGAGGGGAAGAGACGAGATCTCGTCCAGGAACAGGGTGCCCTTGTTCGCCAGCTCGAACTTCCCGGGTTTACCCTCGGAAGACGCGCCGGAGAAGGCGCCCCTCCTGTATCCGAACAACTCCGACTCGGCCAGCTCAAACGGGATGGCCGGGGAGTTCACGCTCACGAAAGGGGCCTCGGGGTCCTGGTAATTGTGGATGGCATGGGCGAAGAGCTCTTTGCCTGTGCCGCTTTCTCCGCAGATCAGGACGTCCGCCCGGGTGAGGGCGGCCTTCCTCGCCAGCTGGATGCACTCCCTGATGTTTTCGCTCTGGCCGAGGATATGCTCAAAGGTATACAGGGCCCGGTGTTGCTGCTTCTGCCTGCGCCGGAGGGATCGCACCTCTTTTTCCAGCAAAGAGACCTGCCGGTTCATGCGGTCCACTTCGTCCAGGGAGCGGAAGATCAGCCGGCCCATGGCCCCGATCAATTCGCCGTCCCGGATGAGGGGGTAGGCCGAACCGATCTTCCGCTGCCCGTTCACATCAAAGACCCTGCCGATCATCGGGGATCCGCTTTCAAGCACCTTGGGGAGCATGCTGGTCTCGATCAGGTCCGTCGCCCGGATCCCCTTGGCCGCGCCCTGCTCGATCCCGAAGAACTTCTCCGAACCCGGGTCCACGTATTCAAAAAAACCGTCCTTGTTGACGATCACCAGGCTTTCGTAAGGGTTGTGCAGGAAGAACCGTATGGCCCAGGCGATCAGGGGCGTCATGCCGTATCTACCGAGGGCACGCTCCAGTATATCCACAAAGTCCATCCCGTTTCTCATCACGCAACCCCTCCGGTGTGTCCAAAATTTGGATATGTCCGCATTTATAGACAACCTGCGTCCCCTGTCAAGGCCCTTGGTTTGCCGGAAACCCACGGATCCGGAGATGCAGGAAGATCCGGGAAGTGTTTGAAAGGACGATCGGTTGGGCTGCATCCGGTTTCGCCGGGTTCGGCCGGCTCACGAAGGCCGTCCCCGGTGGCATGTGTATTGCTTTTTCGAGGTCATCCTCTCACCACTCCCATGAAGAAAGGCATCCTGATGAAGGAGCTCAGATCCACCGAAAAACTGATCGTCACGGTTGCGCCCACCGGTGCTTTCCAGGGCAAGGAGGCCAATCCCAATCACCCGCTCACGCCGGAGGAGATCGCAGACGCCGTCCATGAGGCGTGGAACGCGGGCGCAAGCATCGCCCACATCCACGCAAGGGAGCGCGGGACGAACCGTCCCACTTCGGACCCGGAGATCCTGCGCGAAATCGACGAGCGGATCAGGGGAAAGAAGTGCGACATCATCATCCAGCACAGCACCGCGTCGGATTACGTGCCCCGGCTGAGGGAGGACCGGAGGATCAGGTCCATCGAGATGAGGCCGGAAATGGCCTCCCTGGACATTACGATGACGCGAATGATCACCTTCGGCGGCCGGGAGGACATCTACATCACCACCCTTCCCGAGATCGAATACGGGGCAAAGGTCATGCTGGACACGGGGGTCAAGCCCGAGCTGGAGGTCTTCAATCCCGTCCTCATGGACGATGTGGACACCCTCATCGAAAAGGGGTTGCTGGAGAAGCCCTACTGGGTGAATTTCGTGCTGGGTATGCGGAGGATCAACCGGGCCTACATGGGGTATTCACCAACGCTCCTGATGCAGCTGGTGGACGCCCTTCCCCGGGATGCGATGTTCTGTGCCATGGGGGTGGGCACCGACGAACTGCCTGCAACCACCCAGGCCGTTCTCCTGGGCGGGCATGTGCGGGTGGGGTTCGAGGACAACATCTATTATGCGAAGGGAAGGTTGGCGAAGAGCAATGCCGAGCTCGTGGAGAGGGCCGTCCGCATCGGAAGGGAGCTGGGCTGTGAGATCTCGTCCCCTTCCGAGACCAGGCAGCTGTTGAAGATCCGGTGACACTTAATCTCATCGTTGCAGAAAAAAAGGGCAATGTCGTCTTCGTAAATGCGGCAGTTGCATGGATGGTATAGGAATCTTGAATTCCTGTAGGATGGGTGGAGCGCAGCGAAACCCATCGGTTTTGAGGTTTGCGGCATGTTCAATCGCTCGAATGGATGGGTTTCGCTGCGCTCCAC
>JAGVAP010000028.1 GCA_020060215.1 Deltaproteobacteria bacterium
CCTTCTGCAGTCAACACCACGTTCGGCTGATCGGAGGAGGTGGCCACCACCATCAGCGTCTTGGCCGCGGGGTCGTAGACCACATCCTGAATGGTCACCAGATCCACCGCGACGCCCCCGACCACCTCATCCGCACCGATGTCCGGCGTGACGAGGTCTCGGGTTTCGCCGTCGAAATCTTCAGCAAGTTCCGAAATCGCCATGGAGGAGACATCCGATCCTCGTCCTATGGCAGGCGACCCGGAGGTGATGTGGTAATCGCTTGCGCCAAGGCCCAGAGGTGTGAACCGCACGTTTACGTTATTGCCGTTCTCATCGATGACCGTGGCGGTCTGGAGGAGGTTGGTGTACTCGGAGACGAACCCCGGGTTGGCCGCGATGTTCGTCGCGTTGTACGTAGTCCCTCCGGCCGGGTCCGCAAGGCTCGACAGGATGTTGTTTTGCGGATTCAGGAAAAGCCCGGTGCTCCCCGCCCCCGTGACGCCCAGGTCCCAGTACGGGCTGGCCGGGTTCGGGGCGAGCGCCCCTACCAGCGCCCCGGTTCCAGGATCGGTGGCCGTGGCGTCGAAGAAGAAGGAGTTGTTGTGCCAGATGATGTTGTTCGTCAGGCCCGGGTTCGAGTAGATCAGCTCCGGCGTCCCCGCACACTCGGCCGGGTTCGGGTTCAGCGGGTCCTCCAGGGGATGCCCCTGGATGCAGTACTCCAGAACCTTCCCCGTCGTAACGTTCAGGGGCTGGGCTGCCGCCAGCTTCCACAAGTGCTGCAGGATGGTGGAATGTGGGGAGCTGACGACACCCGAGGGCAACGCTACGGAGCTTAGAGAGCCTGCCGGGAAGGCAAGGCTGCCGGTGGAGGTGCTGTCATTGTTCGCGATGGTGTTGTTGAGGATGAATGCCCTGGAGACATCCTGCAGGGATATCCCGCCTCCTCCCACGCCGGCCACATTGTCGACGATGATGTTATTCACCACGGTCAGCGTGAACAGAGGCCAAGGGCTCGGGCAGTCGGCCGAAACGGAGCAGATGGCATCGGCGCCGTTGATGGCCCTGACATCCGCGCCGCTCATGGCATTGGCCCGGATGCCGCCGCCGCGACCCGAAGCGGTCATATTGCCCTGGATCAGGTTTCCGTCGATGGTGACGCTCCCCGATCCGGTTCCGCCTGCAATGTCGCCGCCGACATAGATACCGCCGCCGTCGCCGGCCCGCTGCAGGATCGCCCCGATGAAGTTCTCATTGAAGATGATCCTGTTCCAGCGGATCATCCCCTCGTTGCTGTGCCCGATATGGGCGATGCCGCCGCCATGGAAGCGGGAGTGGTTGCCCGTGATCAGGTTGCTCTCGATGAGGTATCCATGCGAATCCTCACCGATGGAGATTCCGCCGGCGCCCTGGAAGCCGCCGTTCTTGTGGATCTTGTTGTTGACGACCACCACTTCGGTGTTCTGAATCCCGGAGGTGGGGTTGCGGAAATCGGGCTCGTCGAACATCTGGAAACCGACGTCCGGGACCCCGATGGAGACACCGCCGGCATAGTTGCCCTGGTTGTTGGTGATCTCGTTGTTGCTGATCTGGAGTCCTCTGGCCCGGGTGACCGCATAGATGCCGCCCCCCGCCTTGGAGCCGGACAGGGTGAAGCCGTCGATCAGGGCCTGCCCCGGAATGGCCTGGCCTGCGACCGGGCTATCGATGTTCGTGTAGTTGTCTTCGGTCCCGAACCGGAATCCGGGGTTGAACACATTGGCCATCGGGTCGGCCAGCGGATCGAGGCCAATATCCCGAATGGTCCCGTTCGGAAAGTACTGCTCCCCGAAGACGATAATGCAGGGCGCCTCGTTCTCGGAGAAGACGTTCTTGAGCATGAAGTTTTCCAGGGCCTGCCCATTGAAGCCGCCCTGCGCCACGGGGGGTTCGATGCGCGCATGCCACGCATCGAGCATCTCGATGGGATTCGGGTTCCCGTTGATGAAGGTGGATCCGGCCCCCGCCCCCTGCAACCGGACAGGCTTGTACATGATCAGGTTTTCGTTGTAGGTCCCAGGCGCCACCAGGATGATCGGCCCCAGGGCATTGGCCGCGTATGGAGCCGCGTCGATGGCGGCCTGGATGGTGGGGTACTCCGGGCTGGGGACCCGCAGGATGGCCGTTCCCGGATCGACGATGTGCAGGGTGATCCCCAGCTCCGTCGCGATGCCGTTGTCCCCCCGCACGACCTTCAGCTGGCCGGTCAGGGTCCCGGCGGGGATGGACACCCTGATTTCCGTGTTCGTCCAGCTGGTGACGGTAAGCTCCACCCCGTTCAGGTAGACCTTTCCCTCGTCGATGCCGCAGCCGAAGTCCCTCGTGATCAGTTGCGGCGCAGGGGTCTGAGCGGTCGGGTCGTATTCGGGGTTGAGGATCTCCGTGTCACCGAGACAGGTGATCGACACCTCGGAGGGAAGGCCGTCTGTGGTCACCACGGGGCCCGTCCCTGCCCCTGATGCGGTCGCATAGACCTCGCCGATCACCGGGCCGCCGTTCACCTGATACGTATCCAGCCGGGTCTCGGCCGTGGTGAAGGCCGCGACCGGCACCAGAGGCGTATCCGTATAGGTTGTCTGGCCGGGCTGGTAGTTGAAGGTCCATGGGGTCACGCTGTAGTCCGGGTTGTACCAGGGGTCGATGGTCCCGTCTGGCATGACCGGATCGTTCAACACCATCGTGATCATGTTGGGCGCAACGCCCGACGGAGACGGCACATTGATGCTGTAGGTGGAAGGAATCAGGGCGTTGTAGTGGCCGAACTCGTCGGCGTATACCCGCACCAGCTCCCTGCCCGCCCAGTCCCTGAACGAGATCGGGATCCAGGGGGCGCCCAGTTTCTCGCCGTAGATGGGGCTTGCCTGGTTGAATTCGGCGCCGAGGTCGTTGTTTGCAAACCCGACCACGCGAGCGGCCTTGGGCACCTCGGTGAACATGAAGAAATCCCCGGCCGCGTTGCTTCCGTCGACCACAGCGATCTGTTTGCGGTCGCAGTGGGGAAGGGTCGCGCCTGAAAGGTTGGCCTCGACACCCGGAAAAAGCGTCAGAAAATCCGGAACCACGTAAGGTTCGCCTACGCAGACCGGGGGCAGCTTCAGCGTGCTCGGGATGAAGGTCTCCCCGAAGTCCACGTTCTTGTCCTGGGACCTTACGATATGCAAGGTCTTCTGCCCGTCGGGCCCTCGGGGCTCCGCCACCTCCACGATATAGGTGCCGTTGTCGAGGTTGGGACCGAAGGCGTAGCCGCCGTCGAAGATGCCCGGGCGAACCTGGTTCCAGGTGCCGTAGGTGTCGGCGCACTCCGGGATCGGGGTGCCGTAGATCTCCGGCAGGTCCTGGATGCATCCGCTCGGTTTGTTGTCGTCCCAGCTGTCGGTGGTGGTGAATTCCAGCGCGTCTCCCAGGTCGAAGCTATTGTTGCCGTTATGGTCCACATCTTCCAGACCCTTGGGCCCGCCTTCCGACCAGCCGAACGGGTAATTGTCCACGTCGGCCAGTTGGATGCCTGCAGGAAGGTGGATATCGTCAATCACCCCATCCGGCAGATCCAGAATACCGTCCTGGTTTCGATCGATGTCCTCGGGGCCTGGGAAGTTCCCGTAGGGCGCATTGTCAAAATCGCCGTCCGCGTAGAGGTTCACCTGGACCCTGGGGATACCGGGCTGCCAGGGCTCCCCTCCGTTGTAACGGGGATCGTCTTCGGCACGGGTGGTATCGTAGAAGACCATGCCCGAGATCCCCCCGTTCTCACCGGGAGGATAGCTCACCTTGCCCCAGTCGATCAGGTTGGTCTGGTTGAGAAAGAGGTGCACGGCCTCGGTGAGGACCGGGCCCGTTTCGGTCCGATAAGGCAGATTCCCGTTTTCGGGCTGAGGCTGCGGATTCTTGTTCCCATTGGAGGGCCACCGCGGGGAAGCCAGGTCGGGAATCGCCCCGCCATGGTCCACCGATGTCGTCATCCCCGTGGCCTTGAAACGGGCAAAGTCCACCTCTCCCACCAGCCACTTGAAGAACGGAAACACCTCCTTCAACGCATACTTCCCGTCCGGCCCGGTAGTGGTCGCCTGATAGACGGAGCCGTCCCGGAAACGCAGGTTGACCGCCTGCTCGGATATCCCCTGCTCGCCCGGGTCCTGGTAACCGTTCTCGTTCGTGTCGTAGAAGACGCTTCCCTCCAGGGTCCCGAACCAGCGCATGGTCAGGAGATCGCCCACGTCCACGTCCCCGCCTGTTCCGCTCGGCCCGGGGGGCACGGTCACCTTGTGGGTGCCGAAAAGGGCGTCCAGCGGGGCGTCCCAGGTGACGATCTGGTAATCGCCGGCAGGGACCCCTGTGATGGTGAACGTCCCGTCCGGGTTGCAGGGGGCGGCATAGAGTCCTGCAGCCGGTTTCAGGGCATCGATGACCTCGGCCGGCGGCTCATCCAGAGGCACCAGTTCGACCTCCGCAATGAGCACCGCGTCGTTCAGCCCCACCCAGCATTGATCGACAATCGGCCCCGGGTGCCGTCCCTGATTGTTTGGGGGCCGGTCGAAGTGGTTGTAGCGGACCGTCCCGGTGATCGTCCCGGTGCCGGCAGGTTTGTTGCTTGCGTTCAGAACATTCATCTGGAGGTGTTTGACCACCTGCGTCTTGATCGTGGAGGGGGCCACGGGCGACACCTTCACGAATCCAAAGAAGGAATGCCACACGCCGGTGCCGAATCCCTCTACATAGAGCATGGGTTCGTTCGACTTCACCCATGCATCCACGGTCGGGGTCCCCTCGATGGTCGACGTCTGGACGAACTCGACCGGGTCGCCCGAATCGTCCAATGCAGGAGGGATTACCCTGATCCCGATCTTGCCGGGCGGCAGGTACTTGATCAGCGCCTCGCCGACCTTGAGGTTCTGGGGGTTTCTGCCCGCGTCGTAATCTGCCTTGGATAAGGTCTTGATGATGCCGTTCCCGAGCTGGGCGACCACCGGGCTGCCCTCGACCATGACCGGATTGCCGTTCCCATCCAGTTCATAGGTGGTGCCGAGCGGGTTCCCGAAGGCGTCGTAGAACATCTGCCCGCCCGAGAAATCGGCAAGGATCACACCGCAGTCGCCCAGCCCGTCCTCGCGTTCGTCTTTGGCGTTGTTGATGGGGTTGTGGTCCACAAACGCCAGGAGGTAGATCTGGGCCGTGGGGATCGGTATCGGGTGGACGGTGACCGTCGCCGTCGTCTGCCCGACCGCGACGACCGTTCCACTCATGGTGTATGCGGGTCCGTCGGGGAGCACCGACACGAAGTACGGCTTGTCGGACGGCACATCGATGTCCACCCCCGATGAGGCGCCGCCGCCGCTCGCCACCACGGGCGCATAGCTGTTGTGGATGCTCATGCTGATGCTGTTGGTCACCTGAGCACCCGGGACGGTGATGACGGTGTTGTCCTCCTCCACCAGCCAGCGGAATCCGTTGACCGGTGCGCCGCTGCCGTCCACTACGTTGAGGGTGAATGCTTGGGCATTGGAACCCATCATCGCGCCCAGTAATAAAAATACCAGGAGCGGGATGAGAAAACGCCCTCTGGACATCCTGGGACCTCTTCTCTTGCGCATCACTTCCTCCTCCTTCCTCTTAAGTGTCGGTTCCATACTTCAGCTGCAGCTCTCCGTTCTCCCCCTCCCCTCCTTTCCGGAATGGTATCGGCCTGAAGAATTCCCGGAACTGGCTCCTCCAGGTCGGCCTCTCAAAGCTTCCGCGATTTGACCTTTGCAGAAGGCGCATGAGTCCTCTTCTCTGATTGCGAGATTAGGAGTTGAAGGAGGATTGAACAATCGAGAGCAGAGTGTAATTTGAGATGCATCGCCGATAAGCCGGTGTCATGAAACGGCGTTGGAAGGAAATGGAATCCGTGACGGCGCGACACGAAAAGAGCATAGCGCACAGGGCAGAGCGCAAAGCGAAGACCGCGAGAGATGCCCAAGGAGATCTTTGGACAGGATCTACAGGACGGTTAGAACAAGAAGAAGGATCATGCACAGAGTCGGAACACAAAGAGCGTCCTTAGGGCTTCTGTCTCTGCTTTGCAGGAGAGGCTCTTCGCGCCAGGCGCTATGCTCTTTGCGCTATGCGATTTTCTTGCGCTATGCGCTTCACAGGGAGGTGTATTTTTCCCGGATGGCGTACTTGATGAGTCCGGCGATGCTGGAGACCCCCAGCTTCTCCATGATCCGCCGGCGATAGGTCTCCACCGTATTGATGCTCAATTTCAACTGCTCGGCGATCTCCTTGGTGCCCATCCCTTCTCCAATGAGCTTGAGCACCTCACACTGGCGCCTGGAAAGGCACCCGTGTTTTCCCGGACCCCCGCTGGTGAGGTTCAGGTAGCCTCGGATCACCGTCTTGGTGATGCCGGGCGTGAGATAGCTCTGCCCCTGGAGCACGGCGCGCACTGCCGTGGTCAGCTCGTCGAACGAGGAATCCTTTGCCAGGTAGCCCGAGGCTCCCGCCTTGAGGATCCCTTCGACCAGATTTTCATCGCTCTGCATGGAGATGACGATGACCTTCATGCGCTCCGAACGTCCGAGGATCTCATGAATGGTCTCGATGCTGTCCGGGCTCCGAAGGGAGACCCCCAGCACGACCACGTCCGGTTCCAGGTTCAAGGCCATCTGGATCGCTTCGCCGCCGGTGGAGGCCTCTCCGATCACCTTCATGTCGGGCTGTACGCCGAACAGGTTCCGAAGACCCTCCCGGATCATGGCGTGGTCGTCTGCAACGACAATCCTGATGCGACCCGGGATCGTTTGATTGCGTGATACCGCTACTGTCTTTGATTGCAGCACGTTGACCCCCCCTTTCTCCTGGCGCTCTCAGCAGTCACCGGCCGCCGACCAGTCCGACGCAATCCCGGCCGAGTGCTGAAAGCTGAGGGCTGACGGGTTAGCATCATCTCGCCGCACCTACCGCAACAGGCACCACCCACGGGACTTCGTCCAGGTAGGAGACCTCTTTTCTGGTACCGTCCCACCGGATGTCGGGTGTGAGCGAATGGGCCCTTGCCTCGATGCGGGACCTGTACCGGAGCAGGTCCCTCAAGGCGATCTCCAGTTCCGCCTCGATGTTGTGGGTGGGTTGATATCCCAAATCAAGAAGGATACGGTGTTCGGGGTTGTAGTAGTGCTCCTCCAGTTCGAAGCGCGGGTTTTCCACATGCCGCACATCCACTTTCAACCCGAGCCGCGCCCCCACCCTCTGGACCTTGAACGCGAGCTCGGTCAGGTTGTAGACCTCCTCGAACTGGTTCACCACCCGGTACTCTCCCATGGGGGGAGGGTTCTCGGTGATGAGACCGAGGCACTGCATGGAATCGCGGAGGGGCAGGAAGCCTCGAAGCTGGTTCCCTTTGCCGTAGGGGGTGATGGGCATCCCGATGGCCGCCTGTGCGCAGTACCGGTTGATGGCGGTCCCGAAGCACTGATCGAAGTCGAACCTGCTGAGCAGCCTCTCGTCTTCCGCCATCTCCTGGATCCGTGTGCCGAACACCACCCCCTGCATGATGTCCGTGGATCGAAGGCCCCAGATGCGGCAGGCCATCATGATGTTGTTGCTGTCGTGGACCTTGGTCTGATGGTACCAGCTCCCCGCCTGCCTCGGGAACGGAAGGCGGTCCCGCCTGCCCCGGTACTCGACCTCGAAGAAGCCTTCCGGGATGTCGATCTGGGGTGTGCCGTATTCCCCCATGGTCCCGAGCTTCACGAGGTGGGCCTCCGGGCAGGCATCCCTCATGGCATGCAGGATGTTGAGGGTCCCGAGCAGGTTGTTGGTGTGTGTGAAGTTCGCATGGTGGACATCGATCATGCTGTACGGGGCCGAAGGCATTTCCGCCAGGTGAACGATCGCTTCGGGTTGAAAGCTCCGGAAGAAGTTCAGCACGAAGTTGTAGTCGGTCATGTCCCCCCGGACAAACCTGAGATTGGTGCCGAAGGTCTCCCGGAACGCCTGCAGCCTTTCGGTCATCCTGCAGATGGGCGTCGCCGACTGGGACCCCATCTCCGCGACCCAGTCCCTTCGGAGGTAGGTGTCCGTTCCCGCCACTTCGTGTCCGCGCCGGGTCATGTAGAGGGCCAGTGACCAGCCGAGATAACCGTCCATTCCCGCAATGAATACGCGCATTCTTTTTCCTCCTGTTTTAGGATTTATTCCAATAACCGGTCCGCCCCGCAAAGAGTCGTGCGGGATCTACGCTGTTTCGTGAAGATTAGGCAGTAAGCAGTAAGGAGCAGGCAGTGAAGTCAGAAAGAAGAACGTGGAAGGAATGATTGAGCTGCGAGCAATTGGTTCAGATGAAGACTGGGCCACGAAAGCCGAGGAGGTCAGCACGAGGTCATCCTAGAATGGAGATTGGAATTTGCCCTTTCTGCCTACTCCTTACTGCCTACTGCCAACCGACCTTATTGTCCTGCCCCCGACAGCACCTTTCTTACCGTCTTCCAGATGATCTTTGCATCGAGGAGGAACGAGTATTCCAGGATATAGAACAGGTCGTATTCCAGTTTTTTCAGCTGTCCCTCCACGGTATCCCCATATTCCGCCATCACCTGAGCCCACCCGGTGATCCCCGGTTTTACGGAAAAGCGGAGAGGATAGTATGGGGATTCCTGCGCAAGCCTCTCTGCGAAGAACTGCCGGATCGGTCTTGGGCCGACCAGGCTCATCTCCCCTTTGAGGACGTTGAAGAACTGGGGCAGCTCGTCCAGACGCATCCTCCGAAGGATCAGGCCCACAGGGGTCGCCCTCGGGTCTTGTTTCTGCGCCCAGACAGGACCGGTGGAAGCCTCTGCGCCTTGGACCATGGTCCTGAACTTGCAGAGTCTAAAAGGCTTTCCATTGAGCCCTAACCGCTCATGGATGTAGAAAACCGGGCCTTTGGAAGTGAGTTTCACGGCTGCGGCGATGATCAGCATGAGGGGTGCGGTCAGCGCGATCGCGATGAGGGAAGCAAAGATATCGAAGAGACGCTTGCACCTCTGCCGGCCGGGGGACTTCAGGGCGAGCGAAACCGATCCATTGATCAGCCACTCGGGTTTCACATGCTCCACCGGGTACCTGCCGGTTCTGTTCTTGTAGAAGACAAGGCTGTTGCATACTGAACATCCTTCGAATTTTCTCGCAACCAGGGTCAGCTGCAGGGCCGGGGACAGGACCGCGCTGAACGGGTAGACGATCATGTTGCGGCGATCGCCGTTCTTCCCCGATCCAACGAGGAGATCCTCCAAAGGGAGCCTCGCAAACTGGTAGACCTCCCTCCCCCCGTTCGACGAAAGATGATCGACGGCCTTTGAGATCAGCCCGTCTTCTCCGTAGAGAAGCAGACTCCTCTTCTTTCTACCTGCGCTCTTGAGAAGCAAATCTACTCCTCTGACTTCAGGTTTCCCCTCCAAGGGGTGCGGGTCTTTGTGCGACGATCATGATGGCATTGCTGAAGAAGCCGGGGAGGAAAGAAGAAAACCCGGACAGGAGCATTTTGTCTCCATGGATAAGTCCCTCCACTTCTTTAAAGCCGAGCATCCTGAGCGTACGGCAAATCAGCGCTCTCAACCCGGTCCCCCCCGGCCTGTACAGAAAACGCGGAAGCATCAGATAGACGTTGTGGCCCATGCTCTTCTCGATCCGGAACCCGTTTTCCCTGAGGGTTCGGCACAGGAAGCCGGGGCTGAAGAACCGGATATGGAAGGGATGCTGGAGTTCTGTCGGGCATTTCCCCAGGAGATAGAGCAACCGGTATCCGTAGAAGACCGAGTTGGGGGCGGTCACATAGATGCGCCCGCCGGGCTTCAGGATTCTCCGTATCTCCTGGACCATGCGTCGGTAGTCCATCAGGTGCTCGATGACCTCCGTGAGCCAAACCGCATCAAAGGACCTGTCGCAGAATGGGAGGGGCTTCTCGGCATCGGAGACGACACCGAAAAGGCCCCTGCCGCGGTATCTCCTGATTCCCTCCAGGGAGATGTCCGTTCCGTACACCTCCCAACCCGCCTCTCTGAGCATCTTGGAGACCACGCCGCTCCCGCAGCCGATATCCAGGACTCGGCCTGGGCTCTGCTCCTTGACGAGGTCCACCATTTTCGTCTTGAAGGGCTGGAGCTTTTCCCTCGAACAGGAGTACTTCGCATCTGAAAAAGCGACCTTTCCGCTCAGCATCGTGCTCACCCCGCACTGGAATCGTGACCTTTTCAGAGAAGACCAACCCGTGGCCTGCCCTGAGGCTGCCAACCGCCTGTGTCAAGCCTGTGTAAAGGCCGGACCGGAGGTGGGGGCTCTATTGAGAACTAAACGGGTGAGGCTTTCCCCGGATCTTTACGCGCTCTGAAAACCCGCTCATAGAAGTCGAGCTTCCGTTGAATCATCCGGCTTTCGCGGTACTCGCCGGATATGGCTTCACGGGCGCGAAAGCCCATTTCCCGCGCCTCGGGCCCATGTGTCGCCAGGTAATACAACCGATCGGCCGCTGTCCGGATATCGCCCTGACTCACTATGAATCCCGTTTCTCCGTCACGGATGACTTCCCGGGCCCCGGAGACAGCATAGGTCACCACCGGGGTCCCGGCCAGGGCCGCTTCCACGAGGATATTCGAGAGTCCTTCGTGCCTGGAGGTATGCAGGACCGCGTCCGAGGCCGCCATGATCCTGAGTGCGTCTTCGCGATGTCCTGTGAAAGTGACGTGATCCGCCACCCCCACCTTTTCGGCCAGTGCCCTCAGGCTCTCCAGGAAGCCCTTCTCCTCCTTCAGAAACCCTTCCCCGATCACCACCAGGTGCGCCTTTACACCTTTATGCCTCAGCTCTTGCAGCACTCGGATGGCGTGGTCCTGCTGCTTCGAGGGCACCACCCGGCCCACGTTGGCGATGAGCACCCGGTCCCCCCCCTCTTGAAGGATAGCGCTCCGGAGCCCGCTTCGTTCTTCCTCCTCCATGCATTGGAGTTCATCGATCTCGGCGTCGGGCCTGCCGGTGCGGACCACCGACGAGTTGTCCATGCGGCAGACGCCGCTCTCGACGTACTCGCTCCTCACGTCCTCTCCCACGAACACGAAGTGGTCGGTGATGCGTCCGGTCGCCCTTTCCAGGCCACGGAAGATCGCCCGGCGGAGAATCGGAAGGGTTGCTGGAAACGTGGGGCCATGAACCGTATGGATGATCACCGGGACTCCACACAGGTGGGCAGCCCAACGCCCCAGGATGCCCGCCTTCGCAAGGTGCGTGTGTACCCCGTCCGGTCGAATGTGCCGGATCAGGCGACAGAGATGGACCAGCGACCAGAGATCCCTCCGAGGAGAGAGGTACTTCACCAGAGATCGAACGCGGTACACCCGGATATCCTTGAGGTCCCACTCCGGCCCGGGGCTGTAGTCGCGGCCCGTGATCAAGGCCATGCCGTATCCGGCGTCCCTGATGGCCCTCATTCGCTTGTACAGACGGCTGATGCCGCCTGAACGGTGGTGGAAGGTGGTGACGATATGAACGATCAAAGGTCTACGGCTCACGCGACCCTTCCATGGAGCGGACTGGTCCCGAGAGGACGGGGCCAAGCTCTCTGAGGAGACGTTGGTAGATCATCTCCGCCCTTGCCGTCCAGGAGACCCGGTCCATCCGGACCTTTCGGGGCTTCATCTCTCGGTTCTGCCGTCGCAGCATCTCTCTGACGGCCGCTGCCAGCGCCGCGCTGTCATCCGGCGGGATGAGGACGATTTCCGAATCTGCTCCCACTTCTTCCGCGATCTCCCGGACACCTCGGACGTCGGAGCATATTACCGGCCTGTCGCATGCCGTATACTCGAAGATCTTGAGAGGGGATATGCCGATCCTGTCGTTTCTCTCCGAAGTGAACGGAGCGATGCAGGCATCGGCGGCCCCGATGTAGACCGCAACCTCTTCCTGGGATACCATCCCTCTGAAGCAAACCATCTCCCCGAGGTTCAGTTCTTGAACCCTTCTCCTCAGATTCGGCAAGGCCGGGCCTTCCCCCACCAGGATCAGGCGAGGTTTCTCCCCATGCCCCTCCCGCAGGATCGCAAGGGCATCGAGGGCGGTATCGAGGCCGTGCCACCTTGCCATCTTTCCGGCGAACAGCAGGATGAATGCGCTCTGATCCAGGTGCAGGAGCTTGCGACAGGACTCCCTCGATCTGGGGTAAAAGAGGTCCGTATCGACGCCGTTGTTGACCACCATGATTTTGCCCGGGTCCAGTCCCTCGTGTTTGCGAAGCAACAGCTCCCGGAGACCTGGGGTCACCGTGATGATGAGGCGGCTTTGCTGGAGTTTTCTCCTCTCCGAGACCTTGCAGACCCCGCCCAGGAGGAATCGGCTCCATCCGTGGGAATCCGCACTGGTGCCGTTCATCTCGACACAGAGTCTGTCTCTCCCCATCGAAGATGCAAAGGAGAATCCCGGGTCAAGCAGACCCTTTCTGTAGTAGATGAGGTCAGGCCATCCGCTCTTGACCCATGCTTCGACCTCGCGCCGCAACTTCACGAGCCTGAAGGCATGGTGGAAATACGCGAGGAGCGGAAGGCCGAACTGCGGCAGGGGCTCTTTCATATCGTACGGACAAAGGAGTTTCACCCGCACGCCCAGTTTTTCCATCCCCCGGCAAAAGCCCGACACGTGGCTCCTTGCCCCTCCGGCTTTGGCCAGGTTCTGACTGGCTACATACAACAGGTTCAAGTTACGCATGCCCTCTCCCTGCTCCCATGCACCGCCCCCGCCCCACCTGGAGCAATCCGGCGATCTGGGCCATGTTGAGGATGTCCAGAGCGCCCCTTTCCCGGAGGCCCCTTGCCCACCCAAAGATTCGATCCAGGCCTTCGAGGAGATCGTCGGTCCTCCCGTCCTCGTACGCGAGATAAATCGGATGAGTGATCAGATGGAAGATGTTCTTCTCGGCGGCGGCCCTTCTCATCCCCTTGAGGGCCCGCCTCACACGTGCAGAGACCGGGATGCACCTCCGGAAGCCTTCCATGGACATATAGAGGCTGGATGAGGGAATGCAGACCATTCCGGCCCTTATCCTCGGGTACACCGTGCGGGGCGCAAGGCCTGCGAACTGGCTGAGGAAGTGGCATGCTCTCCTGATCAGAGGATGATAACCCCTGTACCCGTTCTCTTCCCTGTCTCGAAAGACCCTGATCCCTGCCGAGGAAAGGATGTCGAGGTGGCCGATCGAGTTGCGGGGAAATACGAACGATTCCGGTCTGATTCCGATTTCTCCCGCAGCCGAGAGCGCGTTCTTCATCTCCATTCGAGCGACATCCCGATCGCAGCCGGCATCGCCCCAGATGCAATGGGAAAACCCATGGAGGCCGATGTCCTGCTTGGGTTCCAGCGCCATGAGATCTCGAACGAATGAACGGGCGTACCACTCCGGATGCTCCTCTTCGGTGCCCTTCGGGTCATATCGGTACCAGTCCGGCAGCCAGGCATGGACGGGTGCCGGTTGGCCATGTTCGCCATCGCACGAGCCGAGGAACAGGTGGCCTACGACGGCCCAGGTGGCAGATATGCCGTTCCCTCGGAGCATTCCCTGGATCTTCGGCAGGACCTTCTCGCGCGTGAGGCGTGCCTTCTTCTCCAGCGCAGCGCGGTCATAACGGTCGAAGTTGCCCCACGCCATTTCAAAGTCGAATGAAAAACAGAAGATCCCCTTCTTCAGCGCCACCCCCGAAGGGGCCTTCTCAGCTGACGCTTTTTCGGCCAATCCGTATCCTCCCTTGGTCTGGAGCGCGGCTGGACTGAGCGTCCCGGACCACCCTGTCCGGGTCCGACCGTTCTCATGCCGGGTTACGGTCGACTTCCCCTGCTTCCCGAAGGCCGGCGGGCGGGTTGCGGCAGAAGGGTGCAGGAAAGGACCGACAGATGCACGAAAAGTATGGGAACCATGCCGGACAGGAATGAGATGACTCCGCCCGAGATGCTCATATACCCGATCTTGTATATGACCAGGGCCATGAACGTGATGTTCATCAACCGCTTCGGCAGAAGAAGGAGCCGGTGAAAGGCCATGGAGGCAAAGGCGCCCAGGACAGCGTAGACGACGCCCACCCCGACCATGCCGAAGTCGATATAGACCGTCCCCAGATAGGTTCCGCTGTAATAGGTCGTCTTCTTGCTTCCAAGGGCTTCCCCGAGCCGATGGCCCAGGGGCGGTCGATGGATTCCGGGCAGAACGTTCAGAAAGAGATCCCGGTGCTCGCTGCCGTAAGTGCGTCGGAATCTTCCCTTTTCGATAAGGTTCATGAGCCGCACATTGTTGATCTTGTTTCCAGTAGCGATCCGGTCGGCCACCGAAGAGACGATCTTCCCGATCAGCCGGTGACGGGTGTCATGGAGCTGGTATCTGGGGAGGAGAACCGTCAGGATCACCATGAAGAGGACCAGCACGAGACCTGCGACAAGGATCTTTTTCAGGCCCATGGGGACGAGGAAGGACAGCCCGGTCGTTGCGACGATCAGTGCCCATATGAAATGCGACCTTTCACCGCTTCCCGCAACGAAATAGCACAAGCCCGCGAAGAAGATGAGCACGAAGCATCTCCAGCGCCTCCGCGCCTCCGTAACGGCAAGGAGGATGCTGAGCGTGAGGCCGTAGGCCCATGAAATGAGGGTGAAGCTCTTGAACAATCCCTGGCCCCGATAGTCGTTGCCGAACACATGGGATTTGGTCACCTCTCTTCTCCCCGTACCGACGATGGTATGCGCCGATTCCAGGTTCCCCTCTTGAATGAGCGCCAGAGCGCCTTCTACGGCAGGAGGAGTCTTCCGGTGAAACGCCAGACCCGCTGCGATGCCGATGGTCAACAGACAAAGGAGCATGACGGTCCGGACGGCGGGGGGTTCCGCGAGGGTCGGCCTTTCGAGGTACCTCTTCAGCCGATATGCGGCACCTTTTCCCCGGGTCCGTATCTCCTCGCAAGCTGTGAGGAAGAGGTGCCCCGTCAGAAAGGATGCCGTGGCCGCCATGGAGAGGACGACGGCCCCGGGCGTCACCCGCAACTCCGCTTTCTGGAAGAGGAGCCAGTAGTTCCAGGAGAAGACGATTTCTACGAGGACAAAAAGGATGAACGGTGTGATCACGATACGCCTTCCGCTCTCGTGCATCCAGAGGAAGCCGGCCAGGATGAGCAGCGAAGCATGGATGAAGGTATACAGCGCAATCACGGCAGACTCGACGTTCGGTTAAGAAGCTTCGAGGGAGGAGCTTGCGTGAGACCGGCGTCCTGCCGGTAGCATATGAACAGGGCGCCGATTCCAAAAAGGGCGTTCAGGACGAAGTTGGTCATGGAAAGCATCCGGATGCTCTGAAGGGCGTCCAATCCCAATCGGTACGAGATCAAGAGGGGGCAGGTCGCGCCCAGAAGCAGGAGGAACTGCACCACCGCGTATTTGCCGCTTTTCTCGAGCGCCGGGTATGCTGCGCTGACGGACAACGACACGAACTGCATGGCGATCCAGGGGACCATCGCCCCCGCATACTCTCCCGAGCGCTCCCACCCGGGGCCGAAAATCGCCCCGAACAGAACCCTTGAGCTCAACGCGAAGAGGGTAAAGGGGACCGCAACCAGGACCAGCAGGACGCAGAAGAACTTCGCCAGAAAGGGGAAGATCGGCAGGGTCTCGTTTCTCCTTCTGGTGATCTCCTTGAAGAGCGCCTGTGAAATCGACAGTCCGAGTATTCTGGTCGGCACCTTGAGAACCCGATTGGCCATCATGTACAGCCCGGCGACGAAGGGGCTGAACAGAAACGTCAACAGGAGGGTCGGCAGGTTCAGGGAAAAGGAGCAGATCAGGTCGGCCCAGGAGTTGTAGAGTGAAAAGGTCTTGAACCTTTTGCCCATCGAAACCATTTTTCCTGCGCTTGTCGACCGGAGCAATCCGTTCGCTCCGGTGTATTGCACGGCGGACAACAAGAGGACATCTGCGGCAATGATGCCCAGCAGGTAACCCATGAGAAGCCCCATGGAACCGGCATGGAGGAGAGCGGCGGCCCCGACCTTGACCACCGTATCGAAAACGGCCTGAATGACCGCCGATGCCGCACTGATCTTGAACCGATTCTGCCGGTACCACCACATCCTGAAGATCTGCGCGACACAGAGCGACAGCACTCCCAAAGGGAAGAAGACCATCCACACGGAGAATTCGGTCACCTGGGTCAGGGAAGCGATTTTCCCGCGGAACAGGATACCGGTCAGACCGAGGATGAGCGTGGTAGACAGGCTGATGATGACGCTCAGGGAGACCAGGTTGATCGCCTCTTCGCTCTGCTTCGGCAGCATGACGGCGAGATCGTAGCGGAGCGCGGCAAAAGCAGCCGTTGAAGTCACCAGTGCCGTGAAGGCGGCAAGGGCTCCGAATTCCGCCGGTGAGTAGAGGCGTGAGAGAACCGGCGAGGAGAGGATGTAGACGAGCTGCGCGACCAGGGTGCCGGTCGCGAGAACGGAGATATTGAGGCCGAAATCGTGGTTCAGCCGAAGGACCCTCAAGAGCCCGGTCCGCCACTCCTGCAGGTTTTTATGCATGAAGGTCACCGCCCCCAAGGATCTCTTCGGTCCTTGGTCCGGGGGACTTCCCCATCCATCCGTGGGACCTGACCCCATGCACCCCCCTCTTCGAATGGATCAAGGGAACTCCACCGAGAACCGCTCCGCCCAGAGAACCAGAGAGATCCACCTCCAGATCGTTCGCGGGAATCGCCTTTTTCCGCCGTTCAGGGACCTCCATGTGTTCAGGATCGCCTCGCGATCCACGGCGGGAACGGCGCCCGCCTTTTCGCTTGAAAGGACCCTTTCACACCAGTGTCTCGAACTCAAAAGCCATTGGGCCTCCGGAGCCAGAAAGGGGATCTTGTCCCTTCGCTCCAGGATGTCGCGGGATGTGATGCCTTTCATCGCGGTGCGGAAGACCGCTTTGGTCAAACCGTCGTCGGAGAGGATGTATTCATCCGGGAGAGAAAACATGTACTCGACGAACGACGGCGTGAGGTAGGGGACCCGGCTTTCCACCGAGAAGGCCATGGAGTTGCGGTCCTCGAATCGAAGGAGCGCGGGGAGGATCGTCGTGACCAGGGTTTCATGGAGCGCCCTCTTGAAGCCCCCTCTCTTGTCGTCTGCCGGTGCCTTGAAGGAAACCCCTCGATCCCGGAACCATGCTTCATGCATCCACCCGGGAACCGGCCCCATGCCCGCCACTTTTTCCGCCATTCGAACGAACGCCGAGGGGAGCGCCGCACGGAGGGTGCCCGCACCGAGGCGGGAGCAGGAGATGCGGTTGTTCTTCCAGGTGCGGTGCAACAGGTCGAGGGCGGAAAGAACATGCCCCCGGCGCAGGAGACCGGCAGCTCGAAGTTCATGAAACCGGGGATAGCCCCCCAGCACCTCATCCGCACCCTGGCCGTCCAGGAGTACATGGACCTTGGCGGCGCCGGCGGCGCGAAAGACTTCGTGCTGCGCGAGGATGC
Source organism: Deltaproteobacteria bacterium (assembly GCA_020060215.1). The sequence continues at coordinate 17,510 of JAGVAP010000028.1, forward strand.
TGGCACTGGGAAAGGGCTCGTCCTGACAGTAAACGAGCTCCGCCATGATCTCCGGCAGATCTTCTCCCTTCACGTAGACCTTGTGGAGACGGGCGCCTGTTGAACGGGCCACGATCTCCACCCACTTTTCTTCGCTGGTGGCGGGATCGGAGGAGATGAAGCTGAAGGTATGCAGGTCCAGATCGCCCTGCTTCATCCATCGCATGACGGAAACGATGGAGGACGAGTCCACTCCCCCGGACAGGGCCGAGCCCAGCGGGACGTCGCTTCGAAGATGAAGCTGAACGTTCCTGGAAAACTCCTCCCTGGCCCGGTTCGCTGCCTCCCGATACGAGAGGTTCGAAGATCGGGTCAGGTCCAGGTCCCAGTACCGGACCGGGTCAGGGGGTGTCCGGTCCTCAAGAGAAATCGACAGGTAGTGGGCCGCCGGGACCTGCCGAATGGACGCGAAAAGCGTACCTTCCCCGTAGTCCGTCAGTCCGAACCGGAGGAACTCGTAGAGCCGCTGGGGGTCGACCTGCCGGCCGACCGTGGGGAGTTCGAGAAGAGACTTGATCTCCGAAGCGAATCCGAACCCCCCGTCCCAGGCGGTGTAATACAGCGGCTTAATGCCGAAGCAGTCGCGCCCCAGAAGCAGTCGCCTTTTGGGCAGGTCCAAGACCGCAAAGGCGAACATGCCGACGAAGCGCCGGAGCATCGGCGGGCCCCAGTGTTCATAGGCGGCAAGAACCACTTCCGTGTCCGAGTTGGAGGCAAAACGACAGCCGCAGGACTCAAGTTCTTTTCTCAGTTCCTGGTAGTTGTATACCTCGCCGTTGTAAACGATCCACAGCGTCCCGTCCCTGTTGCACATCGGCTGGTGGCCTGCCGGGGAAAGGTCGATGATGGAGAGCCTGCGGTGGCCGAGTGCAATGGTGAACGGAGCACCGTCCAAGACGGCTTGTCCGATCTGCACGTTCGGGGAGTAGGGGAATGCGCTCCGATAAACCTCGTCCGGGGTATCGGAACCTCCTGCTCGAATCAGTTTTCCGGATTCCGGGGCGACCAGGAGATAGCCTTCGTCATCCGGGCCCCTGTGTCGCAGCACCTGCGTCATCCTCCTGATGCAACCCCGGAGTGCCGGCCTGCCGTCACGGTTCATGACTCCTGCTATGCCGCACATGATCGGGCTCTCTCCTCAAGTTGCCGCTTAGGTCTGTTGTTCACTGGAGCCGCTCCATGATCGTAAGGCCGTTCGGGGGAACCGGTATTTCCCTTCCGCCCTCCCCTTCCAGCAGCCTTCGTTCGACCATCCTTCCGGAGCCGTCATAGGTCCACAGGGCCGCCTTCCAGAGATCCTCCCACCCGAAGACGCCTCCGACGCCGGTGATGATCCTCTCCCTGCCGACCACATATCCCCTCCCCAGGGATACCGGGGTGATGGGATAGGACCGGGCGATGAACGGAGTCTCCTTCCCGGGTCGGAAACAGAGCCCTCCCTTGAACAACCGGTCCCGGAACTGATCCATGCTGAACGGCGCCCAGGTATAGGCATATGGCGTCGTGAGGTGCAGATCCTTGACCGCTGCTGACGACGTCTGGGCCTCCACCATACGCGTAATGGGAAGCCGGTTCTGAGCGACGGTCTCCGGGGCGCTGTTCGCATGGACCGCTCTCTCTCGATCGAGCAGTCTCCGGACCTGCCCTACCTTGTAATCGGACGAAAGCAGGGATACGAGGCCTTTCAGCCTTTGGATCTCCTGCGTTTCAAGATCGACATCGGCGGTGTACCCATCGAATTCGGAGTAGGTGCAGCGGACCTCCCCCGCGGCCGCACTCATCTCGTCCCAGTAGATGCCGTCGGCGCCCAGCCCCAGGACGTGGTCGATCAGCCTCTCAAATGCCTTCCCATAGCTGTTCCTTGAGGTCGGGTAGACATAGTAGAGCGGGAAGAAGCGGCCGTCACCCGCATGCCGCCGGACCGGCTTTCCGTCCTCCCCGATGACCAGGGAGTCCTGAAGGGAGTCCATCTGTTCAGGGTCCATCATGCTGCACACATGACTGTGGATGTAGAACAAGACCTTGACACCAGGCATGATCCGGTGGAGCTTTTCAGCACCCTTGCGTTCGTCCGCTTCAAAAGCCCCGCGCACGGCTACGGCTCTCGGGTGCAGCTGGCCGGTCCCTTGGACGATATACGGAGTGTGGATCCGATCACCCTGAGGGTGGGGGCCTTCCCAGAAGACGACATAGGCCACACGGTTCTCCCTGAGGTAGCGGCGGATGCTTTCCGGGTTGGATAAGACGATGTTTCCCGGGGTCGTGAACCAGATGGTGCCCGGCATGGTTTGATGGGAATTCCACTCCTCCCGGGCGGAATTGATGAAGTCCCAGTAGCTGTCCTTCGAGACCGGGTAGAGCGCGTACCGGAGCGTGTACTCGCCGCCCGCCGTTTTGGAGAGCACCATTTCGTCCGATCGAATCAACGCATCTCCGGCTCCGGCATCATACGAAAACCGCGCCTGAAGCCGGAACACATCGTCTTCCAGGACGAGACCGAGTCCGGCGCCGTCCATGGGGAGAAAGAGCGTCGGGTTGGAGGGGCAGCTTGCATCCTCCAGGGATGGGTCTTTGTCTCCGCCCAACCAAATGGTCCCGTACGTGTTTTCTGCCACGGAGATCCGGACCCGCGGCGCTATCACCGCCACGTCGGAATGCTCTTCCAGGACCAATCGGTCGTTGATCTCGATGCGATCCCGGTCACGTCGAACGGTGCGTTCAACCCTGAAGAGGCGCGTCTTAAGAGATACCCTCCACGTAGACGGATCCGGCCTGAGGATTTCCCTCCCTCCTGCGCCCTCGGCAAAGCCCGTCCACCGGCCGTCGCCCTGCGCAAACAAGGTCTCGATGGTTGCAGTGCGACCGCACCACTGAATCTCCATGGCCCCGGACGGACTGATCTTCAGGAGGCTCTCGATCGTCTCCCCGGTCCGCCGCTCCGGCGCGCTCCCGGCCCTGACGGAGATACGCTCATGCAGGAGATCGAAGAAGATGTTCCTGAGGACGATCTCCCCTCGCGTGTGCCGGAAATACCTGGGTTCGTATTTTCGGACATACTGCTCCTTCGTCAGGTTCCTGAAGACGAGCCGGTTTTCCGCACCCGGCTGTATGAGGTCGGTGACGTCCACCTGAAAGGTGTATGCGTCCTTGGGAGGACCGTATGACCACCCGGGCACCGGAACCGCAAAGTCCGGGGCAAATGGTGTCAACCAGCCCTCGGCACCCTCCGTATACCAGTAGCGGAGCTTATCGGCATTGCCTGTGAAGCGGACCGGTTTGTTCAGCAGCCTGCGGTTCAAACGGTCGCGCATCGCGCCTACGCTTGTGCCGTTCAGGGTCACGCCGAGAAACTCCCTGCCCGTCATGGACCGGTCCGCATCGACCCTGGCCTCCCACGTGAGGACCGTCTTGAGGTTCCCCGCGGACTCTGGAAGCCGGAAGACAAACGTCCTGTCCCCCTCGGGCGATATCCTTGCCTCGGCCTCCGGTCCAAGCATCGAAGTGCGGGTCCGGGCATCGGCGGGCGTGGGGCCGGTCAGGACCGGCGCGGCCAGGATCGAAAGGAGCATGAAGCCTAGCCATGCCTTTTCCCTGAGAAAAAGAGGGTTGCCGGACATCATCATCTTGACCGGTGAACAGCGTACAGGAGAAAGAGCCTGTATCGCTCGGGGTCTTCATCTTTAAGACGGGCCATGAATTCCCACGAGAACGCAGCGGCCATGCCGAGAAACAAACCTGCCGCCGCAGCGAGGGCAACGATCAGGAATCTCCCGGGTCCTGATTTCCTTTCCGGAGCCACGGCGCTGTCCAGGATCTGAATGGTGTTGATGTCCTTGGCCTCCTCGATCTTGGCCAGCTCGTACTGGCTGACAATGAGTTTGAACACCTCCTCCTGAATTTTCGCCTCCCGGGTCAGGCGCGCCAGTTGAACCCCGAGAGAAGGAAGCGCGCTGAATGGGATGTAGAAGTTCCCGCCCGTTTTGCCATCCGGATCTCGCATGTGGCTCGGTGTGGCGCCGTTCATACCTGTCTCGATCTGCAAGAGTTGACTGGTGAGCTCGGCAATCCTGGACTCCAGCTGAATCGCCTCCTTGTTCCGCGCCGTTCCGAACTTTTTGAACACCTCGAGTTCCGTTTGTGCCGCAACGATCTCCCCCTTGATCCTGGCTGCACCCTCGATGGTCTCCCTGGCCTGCTCTTCCAGAGCCACCAGGCCGTGTCTCTCCTGGAAACCCTTCAGTCGTCCTTCCGCATCCAGGAGCTCGTCTTTGACTCGCTGGAGGCGCTTTTCCAGGAACATACGTTTGAGGTGCCCCTCCGTGATGTTCACGCTGCGGTTGATCCGGTCCAGCTCTTCGGCATAGCCGTTTGCCAGATGCGCCGCTGTGCGAGGGTCTTCATCTTCCACGGAAACGGTGATGAGGGGACCGTTCTCGGTCTCTATCCTGGTGCTCTTATGCAGCCTCTTCCGGGTGGTGTCTCTGAACTGCTCCCCGTAGTGCCCTTGGAGGGAAAAACGATCGATCAGTCGATCCGTCAGTGTCCGGCTCTCCAGAATCCCCTTGTACAGGTCTGTCGGCAAAGGTCCCCCTATAGGCCCGAAGACCAGATCCCTCTCCATCTGATGACGCAGGCCGGTTGCGGAGGTGTCGACCGGGGTGGTGAGGATCCGCACCTTGGCCGTGTAGACGTCGGGGAGGAGAAAGGCATAGAGACCGGAGCCCGCAGCGGACGCAAAGACAAACAGCAGGATCACCGCCTTTCGCTTCAGCAGGACGAGGAAGTAGTCCACCAGCAGGGGGCCCTCGTTGCGGGTCCCTCCATCCGAACCGAAATCCTTCATGGGGAACTCCCTTTGCGAATCAGATCTTCTTGAGGACACAGATTCTGTGGTATCGGCATGTCCTCTGATCGCAATAACCGCTCGCGGTCCCGAAGCATTCGAAATACCCCTGGCTCTTCTGCTGTTTCCGGTAAAGGGGCTTCAGGGCCTCGATGAGGCAGTCCATGCAAAGACCGGAGGAGTCTTGTCCATCCTCCACGCCCGGGCGAATGACCTTGTGGCAGTGAAAGCAGACGGTTCGCATCTCTTCACTCCCCGTGCCCGCTGCCGATCCGCCCTTAGACGACAGGAATCAGGAACGGAATTCAGAGAGCCGCAATAAGGACGCCCGCAGCCACGGCAATATGGAACATGATTTCCGTGATTCCCTTCGTGGGTCCCAGCCAGGGATACTTCACCGTCTCCCTGGGCACCATCAGCGTGTCTCCAGGCTCCATCGCGAGGGAATCAAACCCGCCCGACCCCCAGCTCTTCTTCCCTGCATCCGCTACTTCCATACCAAAGAACCGGCTCTGTCCCTTGCTGGCAACGGAGCCGTTTGCCTTCACCAGGTAGATCTGATCCCTGTCCGCATCCTTGGTGGGACCTCCCACACTGCCGAGATAGTACTCGACGCTCCTGCCTTTCTCGGCGAACAGGGCCGTGGGGTTGTAGACCTCCCCGAGCACGTTCACATAGTCCGGTTTCTTTCCCACGATCAGATGGTCCCCCGCCCTCAACTGGATGTCCTTTTCCGAAAAGGGCTTGGCCAGGATCTCTTCCAGATCGATGACCATGCGGCCTGTAGGCTGGGACCTCTTCAGCTTTTCGAGGAGCTGCTTCTTGGCCGCGAGGCTGTGCTGAAGCGTGGCGGCCTGCTCCCGCTCGAGGGTGACCTCCGCGGCCTTGCTGCTCTGCCACAGGATCTCTTCTTCCAGCTTGTCCACATATTCCCTCAACCGCTGCTGCTGCATCTTTTTCGCCGACTCCCGCAGGAATACCGCGCCGTACGGATAGGCGTCGGCCGTCAGGAATCCGGCCCTCGCGATCACGGAGCTGATCCGCTCCCCCTCGGAAAACGCGTATTCCCCGGGAAAGAGGAAGGCCCCTTCCAGGATCACCTTCCGCTCCAGGGCCTGCCTGTACTGGGGGATCTCGCGGATGTAGACCTGGTCATCCTCCTGCAGTACGAGGTTGTGCCTTTGGTCCTCCCGGACGGCCTTTTCAGGCGAGAAGTTGATCACGGCCATATCGGTTCCGGTCTTTCCGGGTATGACCCGGTTCAGGGTCGCCTCATCCAGGTAGGCGGCACGCGTGAAGTTGCCCGCCTCGAAGATGAGATCCTTTACCCTCATGCCTGCGAGAAGCGGATAACTCCCTTCCCTCCTCACAGCCCCCTTGATGGAGACCTCGGCCCGCTCCCTCTTTTCATGAGCCCCATAGACGACCACACGATCCATCTCCTGCAGCTGCAGGTTCTCGCTCTCTTCACCCGCGAGCAGCCCGGACAGGCTGAACGGAATGATCTCGGGACGGGAGTCCGGAGGCATGCGGCGGACGATCCGGGCCTGGGGGAGGAAAGGCTCCTCCAGCAGGGCATTGTAGGAAGGAATGATGTCCAGCAGCCGCATTCCCGTCTTCCACTCATACTCCCTCGGGTACTTCACGTGCCCCTCGAGATGGACCACCCGGCCGATGCCGCGATGAATCGGGTAAACCTTGACCAGGTCGCCATCCTGAAGGGGTGCCTTGAAATCCCCGCCCGCGTTCCTGGCGGAGGGATCCAGATTGAAGCTTCTGATCACCCGGCGCTGATGTCCCATGACCCGCTCCACCACCACGTTCTGGAGCTCGCCGGTGGGTAGGGTGCCCCCCGCCAGCTTGAGGACATCCCTGATCGTCTCACCGCCCTTGATCTCGTAGATGGCCGGCCTCTTTACATTGCCTGCCACGCCCACGACCGGACCCAGGACGGGGATGAAGACGGTATCCTGAGGCTGAATGCGAAAATCGCTCTTCTTGATTCCCGTGACCAGGAAGTCGTAGAGATCGAGCACCTTCGGCTTTCCGCTCTGTCCCAGGACCTGGATGGTTCGGAGACTCCCGTTCTTCGAAGGGCCTCCCGCTGCATAGAGGGCCGAGATGACGGTGGAGAAGGAGCTCACATGGTAGGTCCCCGGATTTCGCGCCTCTCCCACGATATAGACTTCCACCGTGTGCAAACGCCCCATGGCAATGCTCATGTCGAATTCCGGATAGTACTCCCGGAACTTGCGGGAGAGAAAAGGCTTCAGCTCCTGATATCTCATCCCGCTCACACTGCAGGATCCCACCCTGGGAAGATGGATGCATCCGTCGCGGTTGACCTCGACCTCGTAGGTGTCTTCGGCCTTCCCCCAGAGGTGGATCGTGAAGCTGTCCCCCGGCCCGATCACATAATCCGGCCCCACCGGGACGGAACTGACGGGTGCAAAGGTTGAGACCCTGGCATCGAAGAAGTCATATCCGAATTGCCGAAGCTCCCGCGAGATCTCCGTGGGGAACTGACCGGAGAGGATCTTCTCGATGGTGGAACGCTCCTCTTCACCTCTCCGCTCCTCGTCCCTCTTCTGCTCTTCCTGCTCGTCCTCTTTCTCGATCTCCGGCACATGCGCCACGTCCTTGGGAGCGCCAACCTTAGTCGTACCGGTGTCGATGTGTGGCTGAAAAACGGTACTTCCCTGGTTCACCTTTCCCTGTGGACCGAAACCGATGTTCTGCAGAAGCCTGGGCATGGCGCTGGGGGATTCCCCCGCAAGGGAAAACGAACAGAAAGAAAGGATCAAGAGTGCCGTTGCCGCAGCCGCCCGCGAAACCCTCACCCCAACCATTTCGAACCTCCTCGAAGGGCCCGATGTACATAGCTCCGCCCCGTCGGTTACAGGGGCGCAGCATGACCAACTCGGTGTTTTGAACGGTAAAGGACTCGAAATTCGCATGAACAGTGTGCTTCCCAAAACGCAGCCGTCCTTTTGTGGGGACGGCCGGTGTAGGCATGGCGCTTTCATGGATGCTGTTTCTGCGTATAAGTAGGTCCTCGGAATAGTAGGTGAGAATAGGTTTCAAGGCGCATTCGGCGAGTAGGTGGTTCCGTATTCCGGTTTTTTCAGATTTGTACAGGCTCGGTAGGATAAGAGGTAGGAGGGTATACCGACATGGCGGGATACGAGCCGGAGATCAGGCGCGGGCTGTTGCCGCAGGTGCCCGGAAGGAGGGGCGGGGAGGATCGATTCCGTATCGGAACATCAAGGCGTTAGCACAGGTTTGCCTGGGAGAGCCGCCTCCGGAGCATGGACGGGAGCAGGACCCGATCCTGCGTACGGCCCCTACGTACATCCGGAATTCGCTACAGATGGGTCGTTCGGTGGCCGACGCGCGAATAGGTTCTAAGCGAAACGCAGGCGTTGACACCCCATGGGACCATGTACGTGCTGGGCCGACCTCCCTGTCGACCTGCAGGCTTAGGGGAACGGTTGTACGACCGGGGCCGGTCGACTGGAAATGGTGGATAGCTTGCACGAGAAGATCGAAGAACCCGGCCGCGGAGGGGCCGGCTTTGGTACACCCCTGAGAGGGGCAAGTCTTATAACGCTGAAAGGACAATGGCTGGGCCGACGATCTCCGACTTGGTTCAGTGGGCCGGGGCTCCAGTTCACACGAAACCAAATGGAGTGATCAGGGCAGGGGCGATGCCCTGCCCTGGAGTAGACCTGTTCAGGACTTGCGGAGCGTCCCGAATCCCAGAAGCCCTGCCAGACCGCTGCCCAGGAGCAGCAGGGTCGAGGGTTCCGGCACGGCCGCAGACAGCTCGGCTTCATGGAGGATGAAGCCGTTGTCATGGAACAGTTCTCCGAACATCCATGTGGGAGAAAGGAGGATGCTGTTCAGGGTCCCCGTGTTCTGCAGGTAGGCCCGGATGCAGTTGGGGAGGTAGACATCGATTTCGGCGCGCTCGCTGGTGAGTTCCAGCACGTCCACGTAAAGGAACTTCTGTTTGTCCTGCAGATCGGCGAGGAGCATCACCGGGTCCTTCTTCGGATCCACGGAGGCCAACTCCAGATTCAGCTTGGCCCATGCGAGTGACGTCCCCGGGACAAACCCCGATTCATCCTGGACCGGGGTCGTCGTGTCCAGTACGGGTCCCCAGGCCTTGATGTGTTTTGCGGTGTTTCCAGGTTGACCCAGATCGAAGCTGAGCTCCATGTACCTGTCCTTGCCGGCGTACCATCCTGTTAACGACTCTCCATCGCTGCCGAACAGGAATCTCTCCTGATAAATCGTCGCTCCGGCCGATCCTGAAAAACTGCACAGGGAAAGCGCGATGACCAGAAACAAAACCATTTTCCTCATGAGGGGTCTCCTTTCTTCAGATCAAATCAATACCCGCTGAGCCGTTGAACCACTTCAATGGTCGGTACCATTGCCGTCTCCGTGTGGAGGAACGTCCCCGCCATGGAACAGGGGGATCCCACGCTGCGTCGGAATCCCGGTCTGTAAGAGCCCCAGCTCCGTGCGCCGGGGCGGTTCAGGCAACATTTGAGGGGGTGCTCCATTCTCTTCTCTTCCTTTAAGCTTTAAGAGTTGGTCGTAGATGCCGCAGAAGAGGATTCAGGATGATCACGGGGTGGGGAGGATGTTCTCTCAATCAGACACGAGCAAAGTAGGATGGCACGCCGATCACATCAATGCGACTGGCGTGGTATTCAGGAGGTAGGTGGCGCTGTATTCGACTATCCGGAAATCGGACTTCCCCCATGCGGGAGCAAACGACCAAGTGGAGGTTGGAGTGCGCCTCCACCAGCGAATACGACCTCAAAAACCTGTTTTGTAAATGAAAACAGGTGAAAAACTTGTTGACAAAACCCCTGCGGCTCTCTTATATCCTCATAGCATTCTTGTCTTTTTGATCTCTTCGACTTTCGTATCATTCTTCAAACCCACAACAGGAGGAAAAACCAATGGCCGTATCCAAGAAACCAGCTACCAAGAAAGCCAATGCAGTGAAAGCGCCGATGAGCAAGTCGGCTATCATGGATGAAATCGGACAGAACACGGGTTTGACAAGAAAGCAGGTCTCCTCGGTCTTCGAGCAACTCAATGCAGTGATGGAACGCCATATCAAGAAGGGCGGCGTCGGGCAATTCACGCTTCCCGGTATCATGAAAGTTGAAGTGAAGCGCAAACCCGCCACCAAGGCCAGGAAGGGCGTCAATCCATTCACGGGTGAGGAGACGACCTTTAAGGCAAAACCGGCTCGCAACGTCGTCAGAATCCGTCCTTTGAAGAAACTCAAGGACATGGTCGCCTAGATTCCGCCTGGATGACCGATAGCCCAGCCCACTTTAGCCGGAGAGCGGTCCACTTTTTATCCGAGTTTCTCGCGCAGGGTACCGCTCTCATCCGTCCGGAGCTGCTGAAGGCCCCACACTAGGGTTCGTACGACCTGGAGTACAAGAGGGGTGTCACCACGCGCTGTTGACTGCCCTCTAATTTCACGACCCTCCCCCGCTCCATGATGACGAAAAAGCTGGGCACGGGCCGGACGACTCCCCAACTGCTCGTCTCGCTGCCCATGTAGACCAGGACGTCCCGGCCGCCTTCGCGGGCGACATAGGCAGGCTGCCCCATGATGGCCAGGACCATCTCCTCCGTCATCCCGACCTCGACCCGCCCTTCCGCCACCCGCTCCACGGTCGCCTGGTCCCACTGAGGATAGCTGGACCGGATCTTCTGCAGACGCAGTTCGCGGGAGACCGTGCACCCGCCGAACCACAGGGTCACGGCCAGGGCCATGATGAATACCTTCGTTGTGCTGCGCATGTCGCTGGACTCCCTTTCAGGCCGGGGCCTGACCGCCGTTCGCCGGCGCCGAGAGATGGGGTTCGTTGTCATGCCCCCCCCCCGGGAAACAGGTCCTCCCCCGCTGAGCCAATGATCTCAGCCTGGATACGGGGGCCAGGGGTCTGCAGCCTGCACTAGGCGATGCGTACAGGTGTGCCCGTCCCCGGCCGCAGGTTCCGACGCGCATACTTTTTCGGAATCGCCTCCCTTGCGTCTCTCCGCGCGATATCCCAGTGCCGTTTGTCCAGGGTCCAATAGACATCCCTGTCGTCTTCCGGGTGCACCACGATCTCTTCGTGGGTACGCCTGTGGACCGCCACCGTCGTTGTTGGTCTCCTTTTCACAGGTTCACCTCTCTCCCTGGGCTGTCAGCCCCGGCCCGTGCTTCGTCGGGCCATGCCGTAGTTCTTCCCCGCTCTCGACCCTCACACCGCCACCTGATCAGGATCGAGATCGGCTATCCTGTGCCTTTTCCCTGCGAAAGAGATAAGCCCCGAGGCGGTTCGTTTATATGGGGCATGGGGCTGAAAAAGGCCGGTCCCCTATCGTAGAGGATGGATAAGCTTGAGCAACCCGTTACCGGGAATTCCCCCTCAAGATGCCGTCTTGCAGAGGTCGAAATACGTGGTCGGCCGGTTATGAATGTGGGAAGAGGGGAGATACGATGAGAGAGCATCATGGAGGCTCAGATGATCAAGCCATCGTACTTTACGAGACTCGCCCTGCTTCTTCTCGTCGCCTTCGGCTCCTCTTGCGGGAGTGAGGAACGGGGGGAGAGGCTTTCCGATCCCGCCCGACCCCAAGTCGCGGACCCGGCACCCTCCGGCCCATCCCCGGCCGCCGTCCTGCCCTCCTTCACCCAACTGGCCCGGAGGGCGAACCCCTCGGTGGTCAACATCAGTGCAGAAAGGGTCCTGGAGCGGGAAGGACCGTTCGGGTCGGACACCCCCTTCGGGGACTTTTTGGAAAGGTTCTTCCGGGATTCGGTTCCACAACAGTTCAGGCAGACGAGCCTCGGATCCGGATTTGTGATCGACGGCCAAGGCCTCATCCTGACCAGCAGCCACGTGGTGGCGGGGACGGATGAGATCGAGGTCACGCTGTGGGACGGCAGCAGCCTGAGGGCAACCGTCGTGGGCAAGGATCCCATGACCGACCTGGCCGTGCTCCGCACGGAGGGGGGCGAAGGACTCGTGCCTCTGCCCCTGGGCAATTCCGAGGACGTGCAGGTGGGTCAGTGGGTGATGGCCATCGGAAGCCCCTTCGGGCTTGGCAACACGGTGACGGCCGGAATCGTGAGCGCCAAGTACCGGCAGGTGGACCAGTACAACGAGTTCATCCAGACCGACGCACCGATCAATCCCGGAAACAGCGGCGGGCCATTGCTGAACATGCGGGGAGAAGTCATCGGAATCAACTCGGCCATCCTGTCCAAGACCGGTGGGAACGTGGGGATCGGCTTCGCCATCCCCATCAACGCCGCAACGGCCGTGCTCCCCAGGCTCAGAAAGGGCAACATCGACAGAGGTTGGCTGGGTCTCTCCCTCATGTCCATCGATCCGCGAGTGAAGAGGATGCTCCGTCTCGAACAGGAAAAGGGAGCGCTCGTGGCGGGCGTCACCTCAGGAGGGCCGGCTGAGACAGCAGGAGTCCTTCCCGGGGATGTGATCACGGGTCTCGACCGGGAGGAGGTCGGAGGCGCGGAGGATTTCACTCCGAAAGTGGTCTCGGGCGTGCCAGGAACGGAGGTGAGGATGGAGATCGTCCGGAACGGCAGGAAAATGGAGATCGTTGCGGTCCTGGGGAACCTGGACTCGGCGAAGCAGGTACGCTGAAGGCAGACCGATCGATCTTCCGCCGCCCTTGCTCCTCCGGGGAATAAGAATGGATGACCTGCGGATTACCACGGATGACCCACTGGTTCGCACACGGACTCCCCTTAACTTGTAGGAACGAGGGACCTTTGTATCCATTTCCCATGAAAACACGGAAGGAGTTCTTACCATGGCAGGGAAAAACCTGGAAGGAATGAATGTGGCCATCCTGGTCGCCGATGACTTCGAGCAATCGGAGATGACCGAACCGAGAAGGGCACTGGAGGAAGAAGGTGCGAAGACGACTCTCATATCGCCCAAAGGCGGGACCGTGCAAGGGGTCAAACACGATGAAAAGGCCGACTCTTTCAGGGTGGACATGACCCTTGACGAGGCCCGGCCCGATCGGTTCGACGCGGTGCTGCTCCCAGGGGGCGCGCTCAATGCGGATTTCCTCAGGGCGGACCCAAAGGCGCAGGAGTTCGTAAGTGAGATGGACCGTGTACAGAAGCCGATCGCGGTCATATGTCACGGCCCATGGCTCCTCGTGTCGGCCGGCCTGGTGAAGGGCAGGAAGATGACGAGCTATTACACCATTCAGGACGACCTCCGCAATGCCGGCGCTACATGGGAGGATTCCGAAATGGTCAGGGACGGGAACTGGGTCAGCAGCCGGAGCCCCAAGGATCTGCCCGTCTTCAACCGCGCCATGATCGAGCTCTTCGCCGAGCACAAGGGCGGAAAAGGACGGGCAGCTCACGGGCAAGGGCAGGAATTGTCCGGAGCGGCCGAATGCCCTTCGCCGCCGTGCTGAAAAGGAAGTCGCCGATGGCGGCGGGATCGACCTTGCGACACCACGGCGAATACGCTTTTCGCCCGCGTCCATTCATGGCTGCCCCCCATATTCACGACAGGCCGTCTGATGCACCATCCATAAGAAAACGACGGGGAGGCAAGACATGCAGGGAAAAGAAGTCATGACGCGGAACCCGGAGATCTGATGGGACTTCATAATCTGGACAGAATTTTCGACCCGAGGAGCGTGGCGGTCATCGGGGCCAGTGCCAAACCCGGGAGCATCGGGAACGCCCTCATGGAGAACCTCGTTCAGGGCGGGTTCAAAGGCGGGATCATCCCGGTAAACCCCCGTTACACCGAGCTCTACGGGCTCAAGACCTATCCCTCCCTCTCCGATGCCGATGGGGAGCCGGACCTGGTCGTGATTGCCACTCCCATTCATACCGTTCCCGGGATTGTAAGGGAATGCGTCGAGCGGGGAGCGGCCGGCGCCATCATCATCTCCGCGGGCGGGAAAGAGTCCGGAGAGCAGGGACGAAAGATCGAAGAGGAGATCGATCGTATCGCCCGGGAGGGGGGACTGAGGATCATCGGCCCCAACTGCCTGGGCATCATTCGACCCGGTAAGAACCTCAACGCCAGCTTCGCCGCCCACATGCCCGGGGACGGCAATCTGGCCTTTATCTCCCAGAGCGGCGCCATCTGCACCGCCATGCTCGACCTGGCCCTGAAGGAGCACATGGGATTCCGACATTTCGTCAGCATCGGCTCCATGCTCGACGTCGATTTCGGGGATCTGGTGGACTACCTGGGAAACGACCCGCAGACCAGGTCCATCCTTCTCTATGTGGAGAGTCTGAGCCACTTCAGAAAATTCATGAGCGCCGCCCGGGAGGTCTCGAGGGTGAAGCCCATCATCGTCCTCAAGGCGGGAAAGAGCGCGGCCGGCGCAAGGGCCGCGGCATCCCACACCGGGGCCATGGCCGGAGAGGATGCGGTCTACGATGCCGCCTTCAAGAGGGCCGGCATCGCGAGGGTGAACAACCTGGAGGACTTCTTCGACTGCGCCGAGCTGCTCGCCAAGCAGCGGCCTCCGGCCGGGCGGAGGATGGTGGTGGTCACCAACGCCGGCGGCCCGGGCGTGATGGCGGCCGACGCCATCGAACAGTACGGCCTGGAACTGAGCGGCCTGACCCAGGAGACGATGGACAAGCTGAATGGTCTCCTCCCGCCGCAATGGAGCCATGGAAACCCCATCGATATCCTGGGCGACGCCACTCCCGAGCGGTATGCCGGGGTGGCCGACTGCTGCTTCAAGGGCCGCGAGGTGGACGGCATGCTGGTCATCCTCAATCCACAGGCCATGACCGAGCCTGCCGACGTGGCCGAGGCCGTGGCCCGGTCCCTCCGGGAGAGGCCCTACCCCGTCTTCGCGGTCTGGATGGGGGGGGGCCATGTAGAGGAGGGGATCGAGATCCTCAACAGGAAAGGCATCCCCACCTATGCCACCCCCGAGCGGGCGGTACGTTCTTTCATGTACCTCAACAACTACACCAGGAACCTGGAGATGCTCCAGGAGATCCCGTCCCAGCTGCCCCATGCCGCGGGGGCCGACGAGAGGGCTGCCCGAAAGCTGATCGAGGAGGGACTGGCAAGGGACGGAAACATCCTCACCGAGATCGAATCCAAATCCCTTCTCGGCTTCTTCGGCATCCCGGTCAACCGCACCGAGGTCGCATCCTCCCTGGAGGACGCGCTGAGGCTTGCTCCCGAGCTGGGCTACCCCCTGGTCATGAAGATCCATTCGCCCGACATCACCCACAAGACCGAGGCAGGGGGGGTGAAGGTAGGACTGAGAAGCGACGACGGGGTCAGGAAGGCCTACGGGGAGATCATGAAGAGCGCCGGAGAATACGCTCCCGAAGCCCGCCTCGAAGGCGTGACCCTCCAGCGCATGATCGAGAACCCGGACGCGGAGATCCTCCTCGGCGCCAAGCGCGACCCCAACTTCGGCCCGGTCATCCTCTTCGGCATGGGCGGGATCTTTGCCGAGATCATGGGGGACAGGGCCCTCGGCCTTCCCCCCATGAACCAGACCCTCGCCCGAAGGCTCATGGAGGGGACCCGGGTCTTCCGTATCCTGACGGGGTACAGAAACAGGCCGGCGGCCGATCTGCCGCTTCTCGAGCGGATGATCGTAAGTCTCTCCCACCTGCTGGTCGATTTTCCCGAGATCTCCGAGCTGGACATGAACCCGGTGATCGTGAAGGACGGCAGGCCGTGGGCGGTAGACGCCAGGGTGGTGGTCAGCGCGAGCGATGTGGGCTCCCCGGAACACCTGGTGATCCGCCCTTACCCGGAGCAGTATGAGTTCAGAGAGATCACGAGGGGAGGGCTCGATCTCCACATCCGGCCCATCCGGCCCGAGGATGCCCCACTACTCCTCGAGCTCTTCGACAGCCTCTCGGAGAGGAGCAGGTATCTCCGCTTCTTCAGCGCATTGAAGGCCCTCTCCCGGGATATGCTCGTTCGCTTCACCCAGGTCGACTATGACCGCCACATCGCCCTGGTCGGACTCCTGCAGGAGGACGGGAGGGAGAGGATGATCGGGGTCGCGCGGATCATGAGCGACCCGGACCGGAACAGGGCCGAGTTCGCCGTGGCGGTGGGAGACCCGTGGCAGGGGAAGGGCGCCGGCAGGAAGCTGCTGGAGCGCGGCCTCGATGTGGCCAGGGAGTATGGGATCCGCGAGATCCGCGGCGAGGTCCTCGCGGAAAACAAGGCCATGCTGAGACTCGGAAGAGAGCTGGGGTTCAGGATCAGCCCGGACGGAGAAGCGGGGGACTACATCCTCTCCATCGATCTCGAACCAGCGAAGTAAACCCTCGTAATGGATGCTGGATTCAGGACGGCGGGATCCAGCTTAGAGACAGCTCTACGCCCTGGGTCTTGTTTCTTTCATCCCGGATCCTGCATCGTGGAACCTGGATCCGTCGAATCGGCCGAGGACCGGCTCCGAAGTCTCTCCATTGGATCAGGCTGGCCGCCCGCTTGGAGCCGTCGCTGCTTCGAAGCCCGCAACGATGTCGAGAAGCTCTTCGGTAATGGCCCTTTGTCTCTCCTGGTGAAAACGCATCCGGACGGCCGCCAGTTGTTCCTCGATGTTTCTCTCCGCACCCTGCATGGACGCGAGGCGGGCGGCGTTTTCGCTGGCCATGGATTCCGCCAGGGCGCGGAAGAGGGAGATGAAGACGTACTGCCGGATCAGGGCTGAAAAGAGTCCTTCCCGGCCGATCGTGTAGAGGGGGAGGGCCCGGGTCGGCCACTCCCGCTCCGCAACCCGGCCGAGCCACGGTTCATCGACCGGAAGGAGGCGAACCTCTTCGGGTCGGTAGGAGCCGCCCGAGAGTTGCCTGGCATGATAGAGGTTCACCCTTTCGACGGCCTGTTCGAGGTTCCACCTTTCGATGGCAAGGAGCATCTCGGTGACCGTATCCGTGATCGCGCCTTCGGAAGCGGGAACGGAAAGCCATTCCTCCACCCGTTGACCCTGATCCTTCAGCCTTCCGGCCGCCCTCTCCCCCACGGGCAGAAGCATCAGGGGCCCCTCCTCCGGAAGGTCCTCCCCTTCGATCCTCTCCAGGGCGAAGGAGACCACCTGGTCGTTGAGCTGGCCGCACATGCCCTGGTCCGATCCGAAGACGATGGCCCCGAGCCCGCGGCTGCGGGCCCCTCCCCTTCGGACGACCCTTTCCGGATCCCGGCGCAGGACGGCCCGGAGCCCCATCTCCACGGTGCGGCTGTATTCTCCCAGGGATTCCACGGCGCGCTCGAACTGCCGGATCTTCACCGCGGCCATGGCCTTCATGGTCTTGACCACGGACTGAAGCCCCTCGATGCTTTCGATCCTGCCTTTGAGGCCCTCAAGCGTTTCCAGGTTGTTTCTCCTCCGGCGGGGACCCGCTCCGCTCCCCCGATCCTGAACCCGCGTGGTCGGTCCGTGCATCCTGTCCCGCCGCAGACCGGGCGAGCTCGCGGATGGCCTCGATCTCCTCCCGGGCAAGTTTGTCGCCCTTTCGAATCCTGCCGGAGAGGTCGGCCATCTCCCCGGCAGCGGCCTTCCGGATCCTCTGCTGGGCGGCCGCCACCTCCGCCACCGGGATCTCGTCGAACACTCCTTCGTTCACCGCGACCAGGACCGCGATCTGTTCGGGGACCGAGAGCGGCTCATACTGAGGCTGTCTCAGGACCTCCCGGACCCTGCGGCCCCGCTCCAGGGTCTTCCGGGTATCTTCGTCCAGCCGCGTTCCGAAGCGGGCAAAGGCCTCCAGCTCTTCGAACTGCGAGTAGGAAAGACGCAGGTCGCCGGCCACGGCCCGATAGGCGGCGAGCTGTGTCTTCCCGCCGACGCGCGACACCGACTTCCCCACATCCACCGCAGGCAGGATCCCCTTCTGAAAGAGCTCGGGAGAGAGATAGATCTGCCCATCCGTGATGGAGATCAGGTTGGTGGGGATGTAGGCCGAGATGTTCTGGGCCTCGGTCTCCACGATCGGCAGTGCGGTCAGGGACCCGCCGCCCAGTTCCTGCCTGAGGTGGGTGGAGCGCTCCAGGAGACGGGAGTGGATGTAGAAGATGTCTCCGGGAAAGGCCTCCCTGCCCGGGGGCCGCCGCAGCAGCAGAGAGAGCTCCCGGTAGGCCCGGGCGTGCCGGGTCAGATCGTCCAGGACCACCAGCACATCGGTCCCTTTTTGCATGAAATACTCCCCGATGCTCATGGCGGCATAGGGCGCGACGAACTGGATCCCGGGAGGATCCTTCTCCGTAGCCATCACCACGATGGAGTACTCCATGGCCCCGTGTTCCCGGAGATCGGAAACCACCCTGGCTACGGCCGCGTCCCTCTTGCCCACGGCGCAGTAGATGCAGATCACCCCCTTGTCCCCCTGGTTGATGATCGTATCCATGGCCATGGCCGTCTTTCCGGTCTGGCGGTCTCCGAGGATCAGCTCTCGCTGTCCCCTGCCGATGGGAATGAGGGCATCCACGACCTTGATCCCGGTCTGGAGGGGGACCGTGACCGGGAGCCGGTCCATCAGGGCCGGGGCGGGGCGCTCCAGAGGCAGGCTTTCCACGCCCCGCGGGGTTTCCCTTCCGTCCAGGGGTCTGCCCTGCGGGTCCACGACGCGGCCCACCAGTTCCTCTCCCACAGGGATGCTCAGGACCCTCCCGGTCCGCTCCGCCTCCGAGCCTGCAGTCATTTCTTCATGCTCGTCCAGGAGGACGACGCCCGTTTCCTCTTCGTCCATGTCGAAGGCCATCCCCAGCCGGCCCGACTCGAACAGGATGAGCTCCTCGGCCCGCACCGAGCGCAGCCCTTTGACCCGGACCACGGCCGGTCCCACAAAGGTGACCATGCCCACTTCCTGCATCCTGGGCCGGGCGCGGTAGGAGTCCAGGGTCCGGTCGAGGAGATCGAACGTCCCTTTCAGGACCTCTTGCAGATGCCGGCCGGGTCTACTCATCCCATCCCTTCTCCCCTGCCGGAGACCTCCCTTTCCAGAACCTTCCGGGCCTCCTCCTCGATTCCCTCCAGGTAGCTCGACAGGGTCCAGGCGATCTTCCGGCCCGGCGCCCGCAACTCGATCCCCGGGGTCATCTCTTCGCGCCTCACGAAGCGGATCTCCACCTTGCGGCCCACATGGCCCTGAATGGTCTCGGCGATCTTCCTTTGCATGGGATGCGCTAACTCGAAAGCGCTCCGGATCTCCAGGCCGTGATCTCCGTCCGGCACCATTTCCTTGAGATCGGATCCCTTCAGGCGGCGGAGGAAAACCCCCGTCATCCTCTCCTGCAGGTCGGCGTCGGCCAGGTCTTTCAACGCCCGGCCGGCCGCAGCGTACACGGTCCTGCCCGCCAGCCTCCTCAACTCGGCGAGGAACGTCTCCCTCTGGTTCTCGACGGCCCCCCGCCACTCCTCCCGGAGGTCGTCCGCTTCAGCCCTGGCCTTTCGGATCATCTCCTTCCTTTGTTCCTCCGCCTCCTCCTTCGCGGCGGAAAGGATCTCCCTGCTTCTCTGCTCGAGCTCTTCCGTCCTTCTGCGGTATCGCTCGGCTTCATCCCGGCTCTCCTGTTCCCTTTCCTCCGCCTCTTTCAGGCGCGAGAGGATCCTCTCCTCCCTCTCGTCCATGGCCCGAATGATCGGCCCATAGAGAAACCTCTTGAGGAGGGCCACCAGGATCAGGAAATTGACGACCTGCGCGATGACGGTGAACCAGTCGATGAGCACCCTATCCTCCCGCCCTCTGGGCCACCTGGTCCCAAAAGGGGTTTGCGAAGATCAGGATCATGGAGACGACAAAACAATAGATGGCGGTGGATTCGATCATGGCCAGTCCGACAAAGAGCGTGCGGGTGATGTTGCCGCTCTCATCGGGCTGCTGGGCGATCGCGCTCAATGCCTGGGCGACGGCCCGTCCCTCGCCCAGGGCCGGCCCGATCGCCCCGATGGCAATGGTCAGGCCCGCCGTGATCACAGAGGCCATCCCGATCAGGGAAACGCTGTCCATCTTCTCATTCTCCTTTCTCTTCCCGGCGCCCGGTCTCTTCCCGTTCCTTTTCCTGCACCCTGGCCGCGGAACCGATGTAGACCATGGCCAGAACCGCGAAGATGTAAGCCTGGATCACACCGGTCAGCAGACCGAGGGCCTGCATGACCACCGGAAACAGGAAGGGTGTGATGGCGATCAGGATGCCGGCGATCTTCGTGCCGCTCATCAGGTTGCCGAAGAGACGTACGGCCAGGGCCAACGTCCTTGAGAGTTCTCCGATCACGTTGAAGGGCAGCATCAGGGGGGTGGGTTTCACGTACTGCTTCAAATACCCCCCCAGCCCCCTTTTCAGGATTCCGTACAGCGGTACGGCCGCGAACACGCAGATCGCAAGTCCGGCGGTGGTCGAGAGGGATGCGGTCGGCGGCACGTATCCGGGGAGCACGGTGAAGGCGTTGCAGGTAAAGATGAAGACGAACAGGGTTCCGGCAAAGGGGAGAAAGGGTTTGGGAGTCTGCTGGGTGATCTCGCGGATCTGGTCCTGCATGCCGGAGACCAGGATCTCCAGAAGGTTCTGCCAGCGGCTCAACTCCTCTCCGGAGGAAAGGCTGCGGGTGATCAGCCAGGAACCCAGGGTGAGAAAGGCCATGATCCCCCAGGTAAAAATGATGGTCGCATTCAGAGACAGGAACCCCCATTTCCAGAAGACGACCTGATCGGGAGTAATCTGCCTGAGATCGAGGATATCCATATGACCCCTTCAACCTTCAGGGCCGGCGGGGGCGGCCCCCCCGGAGGACCGATGTACGGATCCGGGCTGAGGGGACCCGGGCCTCAGCCGCTGAATCCAGAAGAAACGGGTCAGGAAGAATCCGAGCAGGCAGGCCACGAGATCGGCCCACCCTTCCCGCATGAAGAAAAAGAAGACGACGCAGGTCAGGGAGATGCGGACGAGAAAACTCGCGAAAAGGGAAAGGGTCCCCCTTCTCGCCTTCCCGAGCCGCTTGACCGTCAGCCACAGCCCTCCGAAGTAGAAACCGCCGCAGCCGATCCCGGCCGCAAAACCCCACAGCCAACTCATTCTTCCCTCATCTCTCTCTTGACCCAGAACCATGCATTGAGGCACCCCAGGATCACCCCTACGAAAAGCAGCGTGAGGGTCCATGAAAAGGAGGCGGGCCATCTCCGGTCGAGCCAGAGCCCCAGCATGACCCCCAGGATGGTGGGGACGGCGACCGCCCAGCCGACCAGCCCGAACATCCCGAGGCCGAACCAGACTCCGCGTTTTCGGCCCCGGGCCCTGATCTTTCGGTTCTCTCTCTTGCCGACCTCTTCGTCCAGTTTCCTGGGTCGTCGTTCGTCCATCAACCGCCCGGTAAAGATCCCGCTCCAAAGGGGCCGAATGGATCGCAGCCCGGAGGAGCAGAGTTCATGGCGCGGAAATACCGGGGTATTGGAATGCTGGAATAATGGAATGTTGGGAACAGCATGAACCCGGTGTTCAGGGCGCCCCGAATCGCTTTTTTGTTTTTAACCCATCATTCCATTCTTCCATCAGCTCCGTTCCCGGATCTCGAGGAAACGGTTCACAAACCCCGCTTCGATCTTGGCAAGGGTCGACCGTGCAGCCTTCTCGTTTTCGTCCAGCCGTTCGAAGCGCTCCTGCACCGTCTTCCTCAGCTCTCCCAGCTGCCCCCCCCGGACCGCCTTCCTGGTGGAGACCAGGACCTCGTCTCCGACCTTCACCAGGATTCCCTCGTCTACCGCCACGAACGCTTCCCCCCCCGAAGACGGCTCGAAGGAAAGGATCCCGGGCACGAGGGCGGACACGAAGTCGATATGCCGGGGCAGAAGACAGAACGAGCCGTCGGCCCCCTCGGCAATGACCTTGTGGATCTCCTCATCGAGAAGGATCCGCGTGGGAAGCAGGATCTTCAGCTTCATCCCGCACCCTCACGACCTTTCCGACCGGGCTTCATCGATCCCTCCGATCATGTAGAGCGCCCTTTCGGGTCGATCTGCGAACTCGTCGTTCAGGATCCTCTCGCAGCCGTCCAGGGCGGCATCGAGGGCCACCATCCTCCCCTCGTACCCCGTGAACTGCTCCGTGACCGAGAACGGCTGTGTCAGGAACCGCTCCAGCCGTCTCGCCCGATAAACGGTATTGCGGTCTTCCCGTGAAAGCTCCTCGATCCCCAGCATGGCGATGATGTCCTTCAACTCTTCGTATCCGGCGAGGGTCCTCCTGGTCTCCTGCGCAACCCCGTAGTGCCTCTCCCCCACCACATGGGGAACCAGCATCTTGGAACCGGACTGCAGGGGATCGACGGCCGGATAAAGCCCCTCGCTCGCCCTCTTGCGGGAGAGCACGATGGAGGCGGAGAGATGGCCGAAGGTGTGAACGGCCGCGGGGTCGGTAAAGTCGTCCGCCGGTACATAGACCGCCTGAACCGACGTGATGGCGCCCGCGGTGGTGCTCGAGATCCTCTCCTCCAGCTCGGCCAGCTCCGTTCCCAGGGTCGGCTGGTATCCGAGCCTCGACGGGATCTGGCCCAGGAGACCGGATACCTCCATGCCGGCCTGGATGAAACGGAAGATGTTGTCGATGAGGAGAAAGACGTCCTTCCTCTTCTCGTCCCTGAAAAACTCGGCCATGGTCAAGGCGGCATGTCCTACCCTGAACCTGGCCCCGGGCGGCTCGTTCATCTGCCCGAAGACCATGACCGTGTTCTCGAGCACGCCGGCTTCTCTCATCTCCCTGTAGATCTCTTCTCCCTCCCTCACCCGTTCGCCGATGCCCGTGAAGAAGCTGATCCCTTCGTGGACTCCCACCATATTGTGGATCATCTCCATGATCAGGACGGTCTTGCCCACCCCTGCCCCGCCGAAGAGTCCCGCCTTTCCGCCGCGTTCCAGGGGGGAAAGGACGTCGATCGATTTGATGCCCGTCGTGAACACCTCCGATTTGGTGGACAGATTCTTCATCGGAATGGGGCGGCCGTGAATGGAGAGGTGTTCCACGCCCTGCAGGGGTTCTCCCCGGTCGATCGTCTCGCCGAAGACATTGAATACCCTGCCCAGCAGCCTGTCGCCCACCGGAACCTCCAGAGGTCGACCCGTGTCCAGGACCCTGGATCCCTGCGCCAGTCCCTGGGTGGGGGTCAAGGCGATCCCCCGGACCGTCTTGTCATCCAGGTGAGTGACGGTCTCGATGACGACTTCCTCGCTTTCCCCTGCGCGAAGCACATTCAACAGGGCGGGAAGCCGCACCGGGAAGCGGGCGTCCACGACGCTGCTGCGGATGGAGCGAATGGTGCCGTAGTTCTGTTTCTGCATGGGGCTTTTCCATGCCGCGGTCATTGAAGGCCCCGGACACACCGTCCTGCCCGGAACGACCGAAGGCGTTGAATAACCCATATCCGGCGCTTGAATCCCCGTAAATAGGGTCCAGTTTGTATTTCATCGAACACGGCAACACATTACCAGGAATTCCCGCGCGAGATCCCACCCTGCGGAGATCGAAATACGGGTTCGACCCGTTATGCATACCCGGTTCGAATGGTACGATGAGGCTTCGCGACCGGAGATCTGCGAGAGGACAGGAAACGAAGGAATCCTTGGAGTCAGGAGCAAGCGATGTGGCGACGCGCCCGGAAAGATCGCGATTTGCATGAGGAGCACCGAAAGGAGGAGATACAGGAGAGGATTTCGAGCAGGGACAGCGAGAGCGGCCTGGGGGATGCCGTCCTGGGAGGAGTGGACGGCATCATCACCACCTTTGCCGTGGTTGCAGGATCCACCGGCGGACAACTGCCGGTGACCGCGATCATTGTCCTCGGGTTCGCGAATCTGATAGCGGACGGCTTCAGCATGGGGGTGAGCAACTATCTCAGCGTCCGCAGCCGTCAGGAGGAAGTGGAAGGGACCAGGCAGGACGAGCACCGGCAGATCGACGAGCATCCGAAAGGCGAGCGGGAAGAGGTCCGCGAGATCTTCGCCCAAAAGGGATTCCGGGGGGCGACCCTGGACCGGATCGTGGAAGTGATCACGAGAGACCGGGAGGTCTGGGTGGAGACGATGCTGACGGAGGAGCACAATCTACAAATGAGCGCTGCGAATCCGTTGCGCTCGGGGATGGCGACGTTTTTCTCCTTCCTGCTTTTCGGGTTCGTCCCCCTGATTCCCTTCATTCTCCCGGTGGTCCCCGGGGGCTACCGCTTTCCGGCAAGCTGCGCACTCGCGTCGGTCGCTTTCGTGGGGCTCGGTATCGCGAAGGCCCTGGTATTGAACCGCCCCCCGCTCCGCTCAGGGTTCCAGACCCTCGTGATCGGCGGGATCGCGGCCGTCCTGGCCTATTCGGTGGGCGCGCTTCTTCGCACCGTTTTCGGGATCGAGGAGACCCAGGGATAGTATCTCTTCGTACCCATTCACTTTGATGAGCCCAACGTGAACGTCCTGATGAGTACGGTCCCTTTCGACCCCCTGGCCAGGATGCCTTCCCGGAAGGTGATCCCCGCCGCGGTCGAAAAGCCGGCGTAGCGGGAACTCCTTCACAAAGGGTCGCCCGCCCCCCCCAATCCCCCCCGATCCGCTAAAAAAGGGCGGCATAGTCGGGGCTCTGCGTGTGGTGGCTCACTCTTGCTTCGGCCATGTGGTTCGTACATATTCCACGATCTTCTTCGCCGATTCCCGTGGCGTCAGGCGATCCGACCGCACCTCCACCTCGGGCGAGAGCGGCTCTTCGTACGGGGAGGTGGAACCCGGGAGGCCGCCTTGCAGCACCCCCTTCTCGGCCTTCCGGTAAAGCTCTCTTTGAACCGGCCCCTCTTTGCGCGCGGTCTCCCGCTCCCGGCAGAGCTCCAGGGGGCACCGCACATAGACCTCCGCGAACTGGGGGATCATGCTCCTGGCAAGATCTCTGAACCGGCGGCGGTTCCCCGTGGCATCGATGATCACGCTCTTTCGGCTGTTTTCGATGAGAAGCTTTGCGGCCAGGACCAGAGCGCGGTAGACGATCTCCCTTTCCTCATCCGTGTATCTCGGATCAGGGGTGAGGATCTTCCTGAGCTCATCCAGTTCGAGCACCACGCAATCGATGCCGCTCTTCAGCAGCATCGACTCGAATTCGCGGGCGATGGTCGATTTCCCTGAGCCTGGGAGGCCGGTGATCCAGATACAGAAGTTCATCGCTTCCCGGTAAAAAGCAGACGCCGAGGCAGGACACGTTATCGGCCGGTTCGCCCCAGGTTCCCCGCGCGCGGTCCAGAACCGTGAAATCGGCGCCGTGAAAGCGGATATTTCAGCTCCCCTCCGGACGCTGTTCGACGATCATCCGATCGTCCACATGGACGACTCCCCTGGTGTACAACGCTGATGAAAAGGCATCTGTCTTCGCCGCCCTGTTCGGCACCCGTCCGGACACAAAGCCGGAAATCCTTTACAGCGCCAGGGGGTCGAGGCGTAATCGAACCGCGGCCATGTCGCATTGAATTCTGCACCCGCTCAGGACTTGCTTCCTGGCTTCGACGCTCCAACCGCCTTAGACGTGTTCTTCTCCTTTTACGCCTTTTCAAGAACCGCATATGGGACCGGCAACCCATCACACCCCGAGGCCCCTCGTGGCATAATCCGTTTTGCTCCGATCAATGTGGCTCCAGGACCCTTTCCGTCGGCCGGCCTTCCGCTGGCAGCCTCAAGCTCTTCCTGAATCGGATGATCTGTGTGTCGCCCTCACTGTCCACAATACCGATACTGTTGATGCCCCGGTCTCCCTCATTCACGTAGATCTCGCGGGGAGCGTGGATGAAATGATCGAGGTGATCGGTCCCTTCATCTCCGAGGCTGATCAGCAGTAACTCTTTTCCGGGATCGTAGCTGATTCCGTTGAGAGGGGCCCACTCCGAAAGGAGCTGATCTCCCAAAGCGAGCGAAGCCACCTCGATTTCGACGAGCGCGACCGGCAGCCGCTTCGAAAAGTCATCGAAGTAATCCTTCCATTCGGAAGGTTCCAGTTTCTTGTCAACCATATCATTTACCCCCCTTTTGAGAATGACCGTACCGACTCCCCTGTCATCTTTCACGGAGGTCAGCCCCGGTCGCTTGCCCCCGGAGGTGGCAAGAATGATCGAACAGTGAGTCCTGGTGGTCTTCTGTAGGAATAGAGCTCCAACGATATTCATTCATATGGAAGCTTATCCGCCGGTTCTCGGTTCGTGGTGAGGGTTTCCCTTTGGTCCATTTGGCGCTCCATTGAGGAGAATTTTTCGTTCACAGCCATTGTTCATACCACTGGCATGCCGGTGGATTATTCCTTCCTTTAGTGAACCGAGGGACAATGTCAATGCACCCGTCAACCAGTGCCCCCCTACTTTAAGCCCTCTCATCAGGCAAAATGGAAGAGCCACCCCATACATTTTTTGGATCTTCTGATGCACCATCGTTGAGAGGGCGAGAAGGAACCGCCCTTTGAGGGAGGGTCGGCATGCACGAAAGGACCGTTTCACTACTGGACCGTGAGGCCGAGGATCTTCTGGGCTACCGGTGTTCGGCCATCCGCAAAGAGGATCTTC
>JAGVAP010000137.1 GCA_020060215.1 Deltaproteobacteria bacterium
GGAGAAGCCGGCGCAGGCGGCGATGGCGGCCATGGCCAGCCCCCCCCGCAGCTGCCCCAGCCACTTGTGCGCGGTCCTGAAGAGATCGGCGCTCAGCCCCGCATAGAAACAGATCTGGCCCAGGAGGATGAACAGGGGAATGACGGAGAAGTCATAGGTGGAGAAGAGCGTGTAGGGGACCGTCATCAGCTCCCCGAGGCCGTGGTTCATGCCGCGCATGTACAAGAGCCCCAGGAACCCGAAGAGCCCCATGGCCGCGCCCAGGTACATGCCCGAGAAGAGCAGGCAGAAGCCCAGGACGATCATGCCCGCCATGGCGATGAATTCCACGTTCAGTCCGCTCATTCATTCACCGCCTTGGACAGGAAATGGAAGAATTCCCAGAGCAGGGCCAGGGAGAATACGGCCATGGCCAAAGCCATGAGGAGGGCAAAAGGATAGGCGGGTATGAACAGCACGGGCGAGGTGAGCCGGGAGTCCTGCAGGAGCCCCGCATAGACGACCGCCTGCCTCGAGATCAGGACCATCAGCCCCAGGCTGAGAAGGGAGGTGATACAGTTCAGGACCTTCCGCACCTTCAGCGGGAACCGATCGATGAACACCTCCACCCGGACATGACTCCTGTCCATCGTACAAAGGGCAAACCCGGATACGATGGTGACGAGCATCATGTACTGGACGAGTTCCATCGCACCGCTGATCGGCCGGTTGAAGAAGTAGCGGAGGAAGACGTCCATGGCCGCGAGGAACATCATCCCGGCGAGCACGACCGCCCCGATCCCTCCCATGGTTCGGCTCACGGGATTCGATATCTTCGCGAAAAAAGAAGAGAGCCTTGTCAGCCACATGTGATCACCGTTCGAACCGGACGCCGGAGCGACCTTCCCTATCGTCCCCACGCCGGCCGCGTGAGAACGATGAGGGAATATCCAAGCCCAAAGGCCGAATGTCAAACGAATCTCAAGCCCCCCATGCACGGGCCAAAGACGCCAAGAAACCTGCGCTTTTTCTCACTCCATTCGGCCCCCCCTTGACATCTGGACATGGTCATTCGGACCTGACTGGTCATTTGTCCCTCGTCATTTGGGCTTCATCCCATCCTAAGGTTCCGTCTCGATGAGCTTCAGCGTATCGGCGAGAACGGCTTTGGCGGGCAGCCCTTTGGCCTCCATGCTCGCGACCCAGCGGTCCCACACGGGCCTTCCTGCAGTCTCCACCCACCGGTTCAGCTCGGCCTTCGGGAGGTCGTACTCCTCGAGTTTCTGGCCCCCTTTCTTGACCCAATCCTCCATCTCCTTCCGGACCGGCTGATCATAGCTGTCGTGGTAGTCCCAGGCGTACTGACGGGAGCCTTCGTATTCGCAGACGCTGTTGATCGCCTTCTGGATGTCCGGGGGAAGGCTCTCCCACTTCTTCTTGTTCATGGAGATCGTGAAGTAGGAGGTGGTGATGGGTACGTGGGTCCAGTACTTTCCGACCTCATAGAGGTTGAAGATCTCGAGCGTCCCAAGCGGCACTCCCGACCCGTCGATGGTCCCTTTCTGCATTGCCAGGTAGACATCGGGCATGCCGAGCAGCACCGGAACGGCACCCATGGACTTGAACACGTCGGTCGGAGGTCCGGCAAGGGATCTTATTTTCAGACCCTTGAGGTCCTCCATGGTCTTCACCTGTTTCTTGGTGGTGAGCAGGGAGATGGGAGGGGTGCAGTGGAAGACCATCACGTGGACGTCGGCATACTCCTTCTGGATCTCGGGGTACTTCTCGCGCAGCTTCCACAGGATGCCGGCGGCCTGCCGGCCGTTCTTGAAAGGCAGGAACGGAAGGGTGATGACGTCCGAGAGGGGGGTCACACCCGCCCAGTAGCCGTGTGCGCACCATGCCATGTCGGCCACGCCGGTCTTGATGGCCATCCAGGCATCGGTCCCTTTGGCCAGGCTCTCGGCATAATACCGCTCGATCTTCACCTTGCCGCCCGTGGCCTGCTCAACCCGCTTCAGCCACGGCTCGGTTCCATTGGTGGTACACCACGCATTCGGCGGGTTGTGGTCGCTGAAGGTGATCTTGATCTGTTGGGCCAGGGCATCGCCGGAAATACCCGTGAACATGAACCCGACCAACGCCAAAACCATGGGGGCAAGCCTCTTCATGTTGATCCTCCTTTTGATAGGGTTTGTTCCTTTCTTCATTCGATGATCCATCTACCCCTGCACCGATCGCAGCAGCGCTTCGATCTCCTCCGGCCGGGCCTGCCTGGGGTTGGCCTTGGAGACCGGCGCGGTGAGGACATCGTCCACCATCTTGGGATCCAGCCTGAACTCCATCCCCGCCTCCGAAAAGGACTTCGGAATGGACAGCCTTGAGAAGAGCCCGCGAACCGCGCCCACGGCCTGCACCGGAGCCTTCTCGACCGGCAGCCCGCGAATGTCTTCGCCCATGGCTTCCGCGAGGGGGAGAAACTTCTCCGGGCACGCCCGTCCATTGAACTCCATCACCGCCGGCAGGACCATAGCACAGGACAGGCCGTGGCTCACATGAAAATAGGCGCCCAGGCAATGGGCCATTCCGTGGACGAGGCCGAGACCCGCGCCGGCAAAGGAGAGGCCGGCCAGACAACTCCCCAGGAGCATCTGTCCAGCCGCTTCGATGTCTCCGGGATGGGCCGCGAAACGCTCCAGGTTGCCCGTGATCATTCGGATCGCGGAAAGGGCAAACGCGTCGCTGATCGCATGGCTGTTGATGGAGAGATACGCCTCGATCGCGTGCGTGAGCGCATCCGCGCCGGTCTCTGCAGCCAGACGGTAAGGGGTCGAAGCGAGCAGGAGGGGGTCGAGAAGTGCGACCCGCGGGACCAGGTGCGGGCTCTTGAGGCCGACCTTCATCCTGTTCTGATGGTCGGAGATCACGGTTACGGCGCTCACCTCGGAACCGGTGCCGGCGGTCGTCGGTATCGCATAGATGGGGGGGAGCAGATCCGGCACCGGTCTGCCGGAACCGTACTCCCTCAACGCCGCATCCCCGCTCACGGCGACGGCCACGCCCTTTGCGGTATCGATGGAGCTGCCGCCTCCGACCCCGACGACCGAAGTGCAGCCCTCCTCGCGGTAAAGGGAGGCCGCCTCCTCCATCGTCTCGAACGGCGGGTCCGGCACCACCCGGTCAAAAAGCCCGCAGCGGACAGGGGCCTTGGCCAGGAACTCCGATACGCGGTCGAGAATTCCTGCATGGACGACCCCTTTGTCGGTGACGATCAGCGGCCTGTCCCCGGAAGTCAGCTCGCCTCCGATCTCTGCGAGCGCCCCGGGGCCGAATATGAGCTTGCCCGGATGGCTGAACTGATAAACCCTTTTCGGATCCATGGAACTCTCCTCAGCCGGACCACTGAACCCGTGCGGATTTTGGACAGGGTTACAGGATCGACAGGATTTTCATCAGCTTCTTGAACATCGCTCCCTGACCAGGCCTCCCTTCCGATAGCCCAGACGATCCGAGAGTTCATCCGCCGCTTCCCTGAGGGCATTCTCCACGACCGACCAGTCGATCTCCGGCGTCCGTACGTTGAGATACATGATCGTCATCGATGCGGTAGCTCGTCTGTTCAGGCCGAACACAGGAGCAGCGGTGGAAGAGAGCCCCTCGAACTGCTCCTGCCTCGAATAGGCGATCCCGCTGGAACGGATGGATTCCAGCTCACGCAGGAGGAGTGCGGGGTCCGTAATGGTCGCGCGCGTCAGGGGTTTCAACTCGACCGCCGAGAGATAGGCATCGATCACCTCCCTGGAAGAGAAGGCCAGGAGGACCTTTCCGGAGGCGGTGGCATACAGTGGTATGCGCGCGCCGATTCCCAACCTGAAGGACATGGGCTGGTTTCCGTATTGTCTGTGCACGACCACCGCGAATCTTCCCTCAAGGACCTGCAGGCTGACGGACTCGCCTGTCCTGGCCACGAGTCTGCGCACAATCGGCTGCGCGGCCTGAACGATGTCGAGGCCGGAGAGATAGGCATCGGCCAGGGCGAGCACCCCGGACCCCAGTCTGTAGGTCTTGGCGGCAGGATCGAACGACAGATAGCGGCTCTCCACCAGGTTCGCCAGTAACTTGGTCAGACTCCCCTTCGGGATCAACAGACCTTCCGCAATGTCCTTGTGCTGCATGCCCTGTTGATGGGCTGCAAGGATCTCCAGAATCTCTATGACCCTGCCTGCGGATTTGACCCTGATGAGCGCCATAAGGTTTCCGTATGGATACTCGGTTTCTAGTGGGAAACACAATTCCTGTCAAGGAAAATTCGCCCGAGTCCAGTGTCGGGGTCTCTTTGGGATCCCGATGGATGCCTCTCCCCCGCTCTTGCCGGGAAAGGTCCCATTCAACCGCGACGACGACTTCCTTGCAGGACCGCCCGGATCTGGCGCCGTCGCAAGAAGTTCAATCACGCGCACCCGGAACCACAGCAGGCGCACGACTTCCCCGACCGCGTCGATTTAGATTGACACTCGCGATGGCAGTGATACCTGTACGTGGGGCCCCTATTCATCATCGGAAAGGAGGACAGGAGGATGTCCGAGCAATTCCTGTTGAAAGAACTTTGTCGGCACAAGATCGGCACGTTTGCCGATCTCCTGTGCAGGAACGCCATTCTCCACGCCGATCGAGACGCCTTCCTCTGGGGGACCGACCGAATCACCTTTGGGGAATTCAACCAAAGGGTGAACAGCCTGACCCACTCCCTGTATTCGATGGGTGTCGCCAAAGGAGAGGTCCTCGGCCTGTTGTCCTGGAACTGCCCGCAGTATTTCGATGTGGTCGGATCCGCGATGAAAGGCGGGTTCATTGCCTCCCTCTACAATCCGAGGCTGCAGCCGGAGGAATTGAAGTACCTGATCAACTACTCGGAGGCGACGACCCTCTTCATCGGACCGGAACAGGTCGAGATGCTGGGGGAGTTGAAGAAATCCTGTCCGATGGTGAGAAACTTCGTCTCCCTTTCATGTCCCTGCCCCGGAACGATCGAACACCATGAGCTGCTCTCAGGCGACCGGAGCGAACCGGATAGCCGCATCGGGGAGGACGATCCCTTCCTGCTGTTCTACACGAGCGGCACGACCGGAGTGCCCCGCGGCGCCCTTTACACCCACCGCCGCAAGATGGAAGACGCCCGGCGATTCGTCATGGGTTTGACGGCTGAACCCGGCAACAGGCAGGTTCTTTGTCTGCCCCTCTTTCATGTTGCGGCCATGAGCTACTCCCTTGGGTTCTTCTATGCCGCCGCGACCACGGTGATCATGTCCCAGCGGAACTTCGAACCCGGAGCCACGCTGCAAATGATCCAGGAGGTCAAGGCGACCGACATCCACCTGGTGCCGACGCACCTGGTCGCGATCCTGGCCCTTCCAGACGTGAAGGAGTATGACCTGAGCAGCATGAAACGCATCTGGTATGCGGCATCCCCCATCCCCCTTCCATTGCTGAAAAGGGCCATGGAGGTGTTCGGCCCGGTTTTCATTCAGGCCTACGGTCAGACCGAGTCGGGGCCTCTGGTCACGTATCTTTCCAGAGCGGACCATCGGGTCTTGGACAAGCCCCCTGAGCAACAGCGTCTCCTCTCCTCCATCGGCCAGCCCTGCGCCGGGGTCCACGTGCGGATC
The DNA here is from genome assembly GCA_020060215.1 of Deltaproteobacteria bacterium. The sequence goes on from JAGVAP010000137.1 coordinate 5,646, forward strand.
GTGAACGACAAGAACGAGGACGTCAGAGCGGGAGAGATCGGCGAGATTGTCGTCGACAGCAAATCCCTCATGACCCAGTACTGGCGGAAGCCGGATGAAACCCGGGAGGCCGTGGTGGACGGCTGGCTCCACACGGGAGACCTGGGCTACTATGATGAGAAGGCCTTTATCTACCTGGTGGATCGCAAAAAGGAGATGATCATTACAGGGGGGGAGAACGTCTACCCCAGGGAAGTGGAAGAGGTTCTCTACGGCCATCCGGCCGTGGAGGAAGTCTCGGTGATCGGTGTGGAAGATCCCTATTGGGTGGAGAGGGTCCACGCGATCGTGGTTCTCAAGAAGGACGGCAAGGCCTCGCAGGAGGAGCTGATCGCGTTCTGCAAAGAGCGGATGGCCCGCTACAAGGCGCCCAAGTCCGTGGAGCTCGTCGAATCTCTCCCCAAGAATCCCCAGGGCAAGATCAACAGGAGGGTTCTCAAGGAGATGTATGGAGGAACCAGGGGTTCGCGCGGGGAGTAGAGATCCCGGGCCCGGAGGACCCGGCTTTGTATCGCAGAACCGGTATTTTTCTTGGAAAAGGGCTACGGATTCTATACAAGGGAATTGTGGAGAAGCTTACGGGGAAGGCATATGCACCTTGATGATGAGCATGCAGGGATTCTGGAGGGACTCAAGGGCCGGGGCGCCCAAAAGGCCATGGAGATCCTCGTCGCGTACGGGAACTGTTATGAAGCCGAGCGAATGATCCCGATCTCCAGCGTCCACGTGGCCGGGAACTTTCCGGTGCTTATGGACGAGGGGATCGAGTGGCTGGAGGACCTCGCCAGGGATGGAACGCGGGTTCAGGTCTTCACGACCAAGAACCCGGAGATGTTCGATTCCGAGCAGGCCGACGAGCTCAGGATACCGGACTACTACCGCGTGAGGCAGAAGAGAATCCATGATGCCCTGAGCTCGCTCGGCATTACCCTCACCTACACCTGCCACCATTACCTCGTCGGCAACGTGCCGCGATTCGGGGACCATATCGCCTGGGCTTCTTCCGGCAGCCAGGTCTTTGCCAACTCGGTTATCGGCGCAAGGTCCAACCGGGATGGGGACCACGTGGCACTGGCGGCCGCAATCGTCGGTGCCATCCCGGAGTGGGGACTGCATCTCCAGGAAAACCGGAAGGGGCAGATCCTCATCGATGTGTCCCGTATCGAACTCCAGGGCTATGACCCGGCCGATTTCAAGGCGCTCGGATGGCACCTGGGGAAGCGGATCGGCTCCAGGATTCCGGTCTTCGTAAACCTGCCTCCCGACCTGGGGATCGAATCGATCAAGGGGCTGCTCTACAGCCTGACAGTCACCGGTGCCACGGGTCTCGTCCACCTGGTGGGGATCACGCCGGAGGCGCGTACCCTCGATGAAGCGTTCCGGGGGGGGCCGCCCGCTACCCCTGAGCTGCAGCCGCTCCAGGCGGAAGTCGATCAGGCATACCGGGAGATCTCCTCCGCGTCCGATGAGAGGGTGGACCTGGTCATCTTCGGGTGCCCCCAGTGCAGCATCCAGGAAGTCCAGGAGATCGCCTCCCTGCTGGAGGGAAAAAAGATTCATCCGGGGACGCAACTCTGGATCTGCACCTCGGCCTGGGTGAAGACCCTCTCCCGGAGGATGGGGCTCCTCGATCTCCTGACATCGGCCGGGGCAAGAATGGTGGCGGACGTCGGTGCAGCGGACGGCCCGCACCTCTATCTCAAGGAACAGGGGATACGGGTCCTTGCCATGAACTCGGCAAGGGGGAGCTATTACGCCCATAACCTCTTCGGGATGGAGACGTGGTTCGGTTCCACGCGACAGTGCGTACAGACGGCCCTTTCGGGCAGGTGGGAAGGAAAGAGATGATCAGGATCAAGGCGAAGCCGGTTACAAGAGGAGTGGCTGAAGGTGAGGCCATTGTCTCTCGAATGCCCATTTCCTTCACCGGAGGGATGGACCCCGAAACCGGGAAGATCCGCGAGCCGGGACACGACCTGGAGGGCGAGAGCGTGGCGGGCAAGATCCTGGTGTTCCCGACGGGCAAGGGATCGACCACAGGCTCCTGGCAGTTCTATGCCGCGTTCAAGAGAGGATGCGCCCCGCTGGGTATCCTCAACCTCAGGGCCGAGGGAGTGGTGGCGGTGAGCGCCATCATCACGGATACGCCGATGGTCCATGAACCCGAGGCCGATTTCCTCGAGATCGTGAAAACGGGGGATTTTGTCCGGATCAATGCGGACGAAGGTTACGTAGAGATCCTGGCAAGGGGAAGTGCGCGCTAGGCGTTGGAGAGGCACCCGGAAGAGCTTTTCGGGGCAGAGCCGGTTCTCGCTGGGCCTGCCCTGCAGGACCCGGGGGGTTCTTATCGTTCCCACGCTCCAGCGTGGGAACGAATTCCTTGGACGCTCCCAGCGTCCGTTCCTGCCTACCTCCTCAACAGTCTCTCGAGGGTGGGAAACGAGCTGAACTCATTCGGGAACTGCACCGGCAGGTCCGGGCACAGATAGGAGGAGTCGAGCTGTGCCAGGCTGTTGACGCCGAGGAGCGCCATGGCCACATGGATCTCGTTCTCGAGGATCTCCAGCATGCGCGTCAAGGCCTCTTCGCCCCCCGCCGCCAGTGCCCATGCCTGGAGCTTCCCCAGCCCCACGGCCCTGGCGCCGAGGGCCATGGCCTTGAGCACATCGGTGCCCCGCAGGAACCCGCCGTCGACGACCACTTCCGCCCTGCCCTCCACCGCCTTCACCACCTCGGATAGCGCATCCACGCTGCCGCAGCAGTGATCGAGCTGCCTCCCTCCATGGTTCGAGACATAGACCACGTCCACTCCGTGCTCCACGGCCAGCCGGGCATCTTCGGCCGTGGCGATGCCCTTGACGATGACAGGCAAGCCCCCAAGTCTCTTCTTGATCCTGTCCACCAGACCCCATGTCATTCCGGCCTGGTAGTTGAACCCGGTCCGGGGCTTGCCCCTGCGTCCGGGAGGCGCATAGCGGTTGAACAGGTCCCGCTCGCGCCTGCTGTAGATGGCGATGTCCACGGTCAGGCAGAAACCCCGGCATCGCGCCTTCTCCACGCGGTCCAGGTAGGCGTCCAGCCAATCATCGTCGCCCTGCCTGTAGAGCTGAAAGACGAGGTTCTCCCTTCCCGCCAGGGCGGCGTCCTCCAGGTTCAACTCACTGACGGAGCTCAGGAACATCAGGCTTCCAAACCCGGCAGCCGCCCGCAGCGAGGGAAGACCGCCCTCGGCGTGGAACTGGCTCATTCCGCCCAAAGGGGCGAAGAAGACGGGAATCCGCAGCCTGCAGCCGAGGAGTGTGGTGGACGTGTCGATGGAAGTGACGTCCCGCAGCACCCGCGGACGGAACGCCAGCCGATCCAAAGCCTGGCGGTTGCGCCTGAGGGTCGTCTCGGACTCGGTGCCCCCGCTGACGTGGTCCCAGAGATCCGGGGTCATCTGACGATTCGCCTTGAACACGATCTCCTGGATCGTTTCAAACCCGCTCATATTCGTTCTCTCTCCCTTTTGTGATGGTTTAACCCCATGGTTACCTTTGCCAGCCCTGACGCCGGCTCCTGGATGCTCGATTTCCTGGATTCCGTCGGCCGGTGCAATTCCCAAATATCCGGCACCCCAGCATCGAGCATCAAGCCTCTGCACAAGAGCGCAACCCTTTCCAGCGTACCGGCGCGCCCTGAAAAGAACCTTCCATGTCAGGATTGGCGATCCGCGATCTTCACCCGAAAGTGGAATTCGATCTCACCGTTCCCAACCATCCTCTTCAAACGGATAAGGGTTCCATTTTGGAGGCCGGCAGGGACATCAAGGGTGAAGACCAGGGTATCCCGACCCGTGTGGAGCCGGATATCCCTCTCCGTACCCTTGACGGCCTCTTCGGAGGTAAGGGGAAGATCGTGGACGTGGGGATCGGATGGATAAGGACCGGCACCCACCCGGCGTGATGAAGCCTCTCCGAATGCTCTTCTCCTGCGTGAGAATATCCGTGCGAATCCTCCCCCCCTGCATCGACCGCCCGGGTAACAGCTCTCCTCAAAGGAATCGAAGATCGGGGGACGGTAACGAGGGGTTTCGACGAGGGGACCGCGGCCCAGATCGTACCGATCCCTCTTCTCCCTGTGGATCAGGAAGTCGTAGGCCTCGTGGATCTCCTTGAACCGGCCCTCGGCCTCGGGGTCGTCGCTGTTCGTGTCGGGGTGATGGAGGAGGGCCAGTCTTCTGTATGCGACCTTGATTTCGGCCTCGTCTGCGTCCCTCGCGACCCCGAGAATTCCGTAGTAGTCTTTTCTCTGCATGATTGAAGGGAACCCCTTTTGAATGGGGCGGAGTATAGGCGAGTCGACCCCTGGACGTCAAGGACGACTCGCCCTGCGACGAAAGGGTCCGGATGGTTTCGGGGACCGCCTGCCGATCAGGAGACAGCATCCTTACCGAGGGGAAGTAGGTCCCGGTTCTCCGGATGTCCCTGGTTACGAGATCCAATCCCTGTGCGGCCGCATGTGCCCCCGGCGAAGCGGTTCCCTCCGCAGCCTTGGCGCAGGAGGGTCGTCCTCGGTCTCTTTCCTCAGGGTGTCACGTCCGTGAACTGGGTAAAGAAGGCCGATTCGTCGTAGAGCCGCTGGGCCGTAACGGCATGCTTCCGCATGAGGCCTGCAATCTCTTCCATGGCCTCCAGCACCACCGCACAGTGGAGCCTCATGAGCTGGCAGTATTGAAGGAGCCGCTCCGGTGTGCTGATATGGGCCTGGACCGGACAACGGCCGCCGCAATAGGAATGCACACCGCACGCCTTGCAGCCCAGCCTCTTCTTGTAGTCCACCAGGGTGGAGAGATCGAAATCCCGGAATACCGGCGTACCGTCCGGTGCAATCCGGCCGATGGACATCTCCATGGGCAGATCGGCACAGGAATGGATGGTCCCTGCAATGAGGTCGAAGTTGTCCGCCACCTCCACGCCGCATCCGGAAGAACCGCGGTTCTTCCCGGTAAGGATATACAGGACGAGCTCGTTCAGATGCGCGACCGGAAGGACTCGCCCCCCGCCCAGCCAGCGGAGGTATTCGTGAAGGACCTTCCTCAGGTCTTTTTCATATTCGTGGAGATACCGCTCGAAACCCTCGAAGGGTTCGCTCGTCTCCACCCAGTGCCAGAAGAACTGATCCGCCATCCCCTTTTCGTGGAGATGGAGGAATTCCCGGAAGCAGTCGTCCAGCGACTGCCCCTCCCGAAGGGTGGACCAGATGAGCACCTTTCCCTCCCGCTCACCGGAGATTCGCGCCAGCCCCTGCCGTATCCGCGCAAGACTCGTCCCCATGCGGATGGCGTCGTGCTGCTCCATCCCGCCGTCCACGGAGACGGAATAGAGGAAGATCCTCCTGGCGAGATCCGGATGCTGCAGGGCGAACGGCTCGAGCAGGTGCCCGTTCGTGTAGATCATGTACCGCATGGAGAGGTGGGGGGCTTCGGTGTCGATGACGCGCACCACGCCCTTTAAAGCATCCACGGCGAGGAGGGGTTCTCCGCCGTAGAAGCAGACCGCCCCTTCTGTGGAACCGCCGGCCTGCACCAGCCTGATGATGCAGCGGCCGTCGCGCTCCGGGTCCGCCTCAAACCCGGAAAGGGAGCGGAGGTCTTCCGTGTCACCGGAGTCGGTGACGGCACCGTTGATGCAGCCGCGGCATCGGGCAAAACATCTGCGGGTCACGGTGAGATGGATGGTGGAGAAGGACCGTTCCACGACGGGATGCCGACCGCGGGGGAATCGGGAGAGCCGAACGGATCCCGGCCTGCCGAGGTCGCCGAAGAGGGGATGGGGGAATCCCCCGGTTGGATCCAGGGCCGGAGCAGGCACGGTTGAAACGGGCATGGGAGAGGGATGACCGGATCTCTTTACCATATTCTACCTCAGAAATTGCCGCTATTCGCCAAGGCGCGGGTCGGTTGACGGTCCAGTGTCGGGCTTTATTTTATCAGAAAGGGTCCAAGGAAGTTAAGGGGGTAAGAATGATGCAAGATATTCTGATCATCACGTTCCTGCTCGTAACCTTCTTTGCCGCCATCTTCGTGATCCCGGGGCTGATGGTGAGGAGGGCCGCGTACAAGGTCATCGATACCTTCTGCAGGTACGAGGCGCTGGAACCCCGGAAGGCAAGGGAACAGGGAGAAATGGGGCTGAACCCGCCCACCTTTTTCGAAAGGTTTCTCAAGCCCCGGGACTACAAGCCCCACGCGCTGCAGATGCTGCACCAGGCGGACGTCGTCCGCTTCACGGAAGATGGAAAGCTGTATATGGATCAGGATAAGCTCCATGAAGGGCTGCGGTGCAAGCCTATGGAGAACGTCAACGCCTGATTCGAAACGACAAGTAGGGAACTTCAGCTAAAGAGGACCGCTGTCTGCGATGACTCCTCCGCCGAGCACAATCTCTCCATCGTAGAAGACGGCCGACTGCCCCGGCGTGACCGCGGAGACCGGAGACTCGAAGCGGACGAGGGTCCTGCGGTTCGGGAGAGGCGATAGGGCGGCGGGCGCTTCCCGGGCGGTGGAGCGGATCTTCACCTTCACCATGGTCGTCGCGCTCGGCTCTTCGACGGCAATCCAGTTGCACTCCGCGACCACGCACGAATCCGTGAGCGTCTCGTCTTCCGGACCGACAATCAGCCTGTTCCGCTCCGCATCGATCGCCAGCACGTAGAGCGGCACCGGAAAGGAGATGCCCAACCCCCTCCGCTGGCCCAGGGTATACTTCCAGAATCCCGTGTGTCTTCCGAGGACCCGGCCTTCGCGGTCCACGATCTCCCCCTCGCGGTCTTCCTGCCGGATGATGTCGCAGAGGTCCCCGGCGTAAAAGTCCTGGCTCTCCTTTCTGTCGTGAACGGGCAGGCCCGCTTCCCTCGCAATCCCCCGGACCTCCTCCTTGGTCTTCCCCCCCAAGGGGAGAAGGATGGTGGAGAGCTGTCCCTGAGAAAGCCGGTAGAGGAAGTAGGACTGATCCTTGCGGGTATCCACCCCCTTTTTCAGAAGCTGCCTCTTGGACCGCGGGTCCTGCTCGACTCTGGCGTAGTGGCCGGTGGCGAAACGATCGAAGACAAGCCCGGATTCGCCGGCGAGCCTGGGCAGCAACCCGAACTTGACCAGCTGGTTGCAGCGGACGCAGGGGTTGGGGGTTTTGCCCGCAAGGTATTCCTCGCGGAAATTGCGCAGGACGAGGTCCTCGTAATCCTTTGAGAGATCGATCACGGTATGGGAGATCCCGAGGCGGGAGCACACCTCACGGGCGGACTCGATGTCCTCTCCCTCGTCGGGTCCGAAGCAGGCGCTCTTCTTCACCAGGAAACCGCCGGCCTCCGGCCAGAGCTTCATGGTGACGCCGGAGACGTGATGCCCGGCCTTGACAAGAAGGAGGGCGGTCACCGAGGAATCAATGCCGCCGCTCATACCGACTACAATCTTCATGCTCTCTCTTTTCTGTCCCCTTACTCTTCTCCATCTTCCGAGTCTATGGAGATTCCTCCGGTGCGTCAAGCCCCTCCCGACCTCCCCTGAACCTGATGCAGGAGCCTACGGACGCAACCAAGTCCCGCCACGAAGACACAAAGACACCAAGAAGAATATTCTGGTTTTCTTCGTGACTTGGTGTCTTTGTGGCAGATCTTTTCTGCAGAGGTATATCTGCATCGACGGCTCCATGACTTATATTATGGTAAACCGGGGCTCCCATGATCCTTCATCACCGATTCATAGAAACCGCCCGTCGCTACAGCTCGAAGATGTCGGTCATCGATCGCACCGGGCACAGGAGGCTCACATACCGTCGCATCCTGATCGGTTCGCTGATCCTGGCCCGTCGGATACAGATGATGCCGGACTGCTACATTGGGGTGATGGTGCCGAACTCTGCCGCATCCTTTCTGGCGGTCCTGGGAACGGTCGTGGCGGGGAAGATCCCCGTCATGATCAACTATTCGACAGGTGCAGTACAAAACTACAGCCATGCGAAGGAAACCTGCGGCTTCCAGACCTTGCTGACGTCCAGGGCACTGCTGAGGAAGCTCCGTCTACCGCAAGCCAGGGGGATGATCTGCCTCGAAGATCTCTGGGCCGGTGTCAGACGGATGGAGAAAGCCGCGGCGGTCTTCAGAAGCGCGATGCCTCTCCCCCTGCTGATTCGATCGGTGTGGAATTCAGACCAGGACGATACGGCCGTCATCCTGTTCACCAGTGGAAGCGAGAAGGAGCCGAAGGCGGTCCCCCTGACTCACAGGAATATCGCGGCCAATCTCAGGGACCTCATCCAGGTTTTTGAGTTGACGGACAAAGACTCCATCTTTTCCATCCTCCCCCTGTTCCACGTCTTCGGCCATACCATCCATTTCTGGCTCCCTCTGACCATGGGCATGACCGCCGTCACCTACGCCAATCCGCTGGACTACAGGAGAATACCGGCCATCATTCGAGAAGAAAAGCCCACCATCCTCACGGCCACCCCGGCCTTCCTGGGCGGGTACCTCCGCGAAGCCGGGCCGGGGGATTTCACATCTCTGCGCCTCATCGTCGCAGGGGCGGACAGGGTTCCGGACTGGATCCGTGACGCCTACCTCAAGGAGCACGGCAAAGAGCTCCTTGAGGGCTACGGCACCACGGAGACCTCTCCGGTGATTTCGGTCAACACGCCCCGGGCAAACCGACCCGGCAGCATCGGCAGGCCGCTCCCTTCCGTGAAGGTCCGCATTGCCGATATCGAAACGGGTGCACCCCTGCCCCGGGGGAACGAAGGCAAAATCCTCGTCAAAGGGGATCTCGTCATGAAGGGGTATCTGCGGGACGTGGTGGAGACATCCCTCCGAATCAGGGACGGCTGGTACGATACCGGCGATATGGGGGTGATGGATTCCGAAGGCTTTCTCTGGCACAAGGGAAGACTGAGACGATTCGTCAAGATCGGAGGGGAAATGGTATCGCTGGTGCGGGTGGAGAGTGTCCTGGAATCGTTGTTGCCTGAGGGGGTTGATGGTGCCGTGGTGGAGGTTCCGGATCCACGAAAGGGCGCCAAGCTGGTCGTGGCGGTTACGGGGGAGGTCGATCAAAAAGAGCTGGTTCGCCGGCTGGCCGGGAAACTGCCTCCCATCGCGGTACCGAGAGAGTTCGTCCGATTCGATGAATTGCCCAGGATGGGAAGCGGGAAATCCGATTTCAGGAAGATCACCGCCATGGTCGGGAAGAGGCTCCTGGATGCGCACCGTCTTCCGCCCCGTGAATAGCCGCCCGCCGAAACGACCGAACCGGGCGGCCTGGAGTGACCGTCCGAAATGCAGCTTGAATCAGTTGCATACCTTCCTGGATGCCGGTCGAAAACACCGTCCCGGCGGAAGCCGGAACCCCGGTGTCCCTGCCTAGCTGATGAAGAGGTTCCTCGTGGCAAAGCTCGGGTCGCTGGTGAGATTCACCCCCAGTCGCCGCATTCCCGCTTCATCCCCTGGGGTGGGCATGTGGGTCAGGTGGGCCTCGCAGCCCTCCAGGTCCTTCAGCCTCTCCAGCGCAAGCTGGGCGGCCGAATTGGTGGATGCGGCGATGCTGAGCGCGATGAGGGTCTCCTCCAGGTCGAGACTGATATTCTTCTCTTTCATGATCTCCGTCTTGAGCCGGCCCACCGCGTCCGTCACGTAAGGGGGCAGCAGCTTGATCATCTTCGGTATGCCCGCGAGGTGCTTGATTGCATGGATCACCACGCTGGAGGCGGCGTGCATGAGGGGGGAGTTGCTGCCCGTCACGATCGTGCCGTCCCTGAGAGAAATGGCTGCTCCGCAAAAGATGCCTTCGCTTCCCTTCCCCTGTTCCTGCGCTTCCAGGGCAGCTTGCCTGGCCGGGTCCACGACAGCCCGGTATTCGGGTTTGATGTGGAAGTCCTTGATGAACAGATCCACCCGCTGTACCGTCTCCTTGTCCGCAAAGCCCATGGCGTATTCACAGCGGTATCGGAAGTAGCGCCGGATGATCTCCTGGACAGCCGCTTCTGCCGTGGCCTTTTCGTCCAGGATGGCAAAACCCACGCGGTTCACCCCCATGTCTGTCGGGGATTTGTAGAACGACTCCCCCCCGGTGATCTTCTCCAGGATCCTCTTCAGGACCGGGAATACCTCCACGTCTCTGTTGTAGTTGACCGCCTTGCGGTCGTAAGCCTCCAGGTGAAAGGGGTCGATGATGTTGAAGTCCCGGATATCGGCCGTGGCCGCCTCATAGGCTACGTTCACCGGGTGTCTGATGGGCATATTCCACACGGGGAAGGTCTCGAATTTGGCATACCCCGCCCGGACCCCCCTGCGGTGCTCATGGTAGAGCTGGGACAGGGACGTGGCCAGCTTGCCGCTCCCGGGACCGGGCCCGGTTACGATGACGAGCGGCTTGCCGGTCTGGATGTATTCGTTCGCGCCGTATCCTTCGTCGCTGACGATCATGTCCACATCGGTAGGATAGCCTTTGGTGTAGCGGTGGGTGTAAACCCGGATATGCCTTCGCTCCAGCTTGTTCTTGAAGACCATGGCCGCCGCCTGACCTTCAAAGCGGGTGATCACCACCCCGACGACGTCGATGCCCCATTCCCTGAGGTCATCGATCAGCTTCAGCGCATCGGAGTCATAGGTGATCCCGAAATCGGCCCTGATCTTTTTCCTCTCGATATCTCCTGCATAGATACAGAGAAGGAGGTCAGCCTTGCCCTTCAACTGCTGCAGGAGCCTCATCTTCACGTTCGGGTCGTACCCCGGCAGCACCCTGGCCGCGTGATAGTCGTAGAGGAGCTTCCCTCCGAACTCCAGATAGAGCTTGTTGCCGAATCTCTCCACCCTCTCCAGGATCTCCGCTGTCTGCTCGCGGATGTAGCGTTCATTGTCAAATGCCGACCGGACCGCCATCTCTTTGGTGCACCCCCTGATTCGGCCGCCGCTCAGACCACGTCATGAGCAGGGCGATTTGAACGTGGAAACCTACCAACTCCTCCCCGATTCCTCAAGCGAATTTTCCCCGGCGCTCAGAGTCTCCTTGCCATGGGGGATGAAATTCTCTAGAGTCCCTCCAGATCGGTCTCTTTCTCTATCCGCAAGGAGGTGATCCGAATGCGTTTATCCGCCCCCCGGAGTGGCCTCGGAGCCATAAAGCTCTTGTCCGTCGCGCTCGCGCTTTTTCTGGGTTCCTGCGCGGAGGTGCCGCTCACTCACCGAAAAAGCCTGCATATCCTCCCCAATTCGCAGCTCATGAGCATGAGCCTTCAGGAGTATTCGAATGTCCTGAAAAAATCCAAGCTCTCCCAGGATTCTGCGAAGGTGGGGATGGTGAAGCGGGTCGGCGCGGCCATCGCGCGGTCCGCCGAGGCGTTCCTGAGGGATGAAGGCCGTGAACACCTCATCAGGGAGTATCAGTGGGAGTTCAACCTCATTGAAGACGACAAGACGGTCAATGCCTGGTGCATGCCGGGGGGCAAGGTCGCCGTGTATACAGGCATCCTGCCGGTCACCCGCGACGAGACCGGGCTCGCCGTGGTGATGGGACACGAAGTGGCCCATGCCATGGCCAACCATGGAAACGAACGGATGAGCCAGGGGCTGCTGGCCACTGTGGGCACGGGGGTCCTTGCGGTGGCCTTGTCGGAAAAGCCGAGGGAGACGCAGCAGCTGTTCATGGCGGCGTTCGGCCTGGGCACCAGCGTGGGCATCCTCCTCCCTTACAGCCGGATGCACGAGTCGGAGGCGGACCGCATCGGGCTCATGTTGACCGCCAGGGCGGGCTATGACCCGCGGGAGGCGATACCTCTGTGGGAGAGGATGAATGAAAAGGGGGGAGCCAGGCCGCCGGAATTCCTCTCGACCCACCCGGCCCCCGAGTCGCGGATTGAGGACATCAGGAGCCACATCCCTGAAGCCATGCAGTATTATCGCCCCTCCAGATCCTAGAGCCCTGACATACCTCATGTCCGTGCCTATACTTGGGTATGAGTCAAAGAGGAGGGGGCGATGGAGGAGGTCATCATCATCGGCGGCGGGATCGCGGGGATGAGCGCCGCCACGATCCTCGGCAGGTGCCGGCGCCGCGTTCTCGTCATCGACTCGGGAAAGCCAAGAAACGGCGCCTCCCGAGGGCTGCACGGGTTTCTTACCCGGGACGGGGCAGACCCGTTCGAGATGAGGGCGATCGGCAGGAAGCAGCTCGAACCATACGATACGGTCCGGTGGCACGAAGGGACGGCGGTCGATGCCTTCCGAACAGACGAGTCGTTCGAGGTGATCGTCTCGGATGGTTCAAGGTGGGAATCCCGCTACCTCGTCCTCGCAACGGGGATCGTCGATCGGCTGCCGGAGGTCGAGGGGCTGGAGGACCTCTACGGCCGCAGCGTGTTTCACTGCCCCTACTGCGACGGGTGGGAAAACCGAGACAGGATGCTGGCGGCCTATGGCCAGGGGGAAGGTGGTGTGGAGCTGGCCCTTGAGCTTCTGACCTGGAGCCGCGACGTCGTTCTTTGCACCGACGGCCGAGCGCTTTCACGGGAGGCAGCGGAACGGCTGTTGAGAAACGAGGTCAGGTACAACGAAAGGAAGGTGCTCAGGCTGGAGGGAACCGAAGGTCTGCTGGACCGCATGATCTTCGAGGACGGGACCTCGCTTCAGCGCGAGGCGCTCTTCTTCTATCCCGAGCAATACCAGACCTCTCCTCTTGCCGAGAAGCTTGGGTGCCGGGTGCAGGAAGGCGGCGTCCTGGAGACCGGAAAGCTTCAAGGGATACAGCCGCGGCTCTTTGCGGTCGGCGATGCCGTCCGGTCGGTTCAGCTCGCCATCGTGGCAGCCGCAAAAGGCGCGGAGGCTGCTTTCGCCATCAATACGGCTATGCAGCAGGAGGAGATGAGGTAGGCACCACCCCTCGTGGAGGCGCGCCGCCGCGGTGAAATGATGCGGCGCGCCTCCTGCCGGTTCACTTCTTGGATCTTCTCCTGTAAGCAGACACCCCGGCCAACCCCAACAGCAACATCGCCAGCATGGACGGCTCAGGGACCTGTGCGCGCGGTTGCGTACTGATCCAGTCCCTCAACTCCAGGATGTTCTGCCACAGGTAGGAACGAGAGAAGTTCGGGAGGCTGCCGTCGGGAATGATGTTGACCTCGGGACTCACCTCGAACCGATAGGGATCGTCCGCCGTTCCGGTCCCCGTGGCCGTGACGGTGTAATTTCCCACCGGCACGGTGACAGGCCCCGGCAGTCCCCATGTCATGGCCGTCCAGTCCGAAACCACGAAGTCATACTGACCGGAGTCCGATGGCCACAGGGCCTGGTCCGTCATCGGCGCCGCGTAGGCCGCCGATCCGAACATGAAGAACACCGCTAAAAAACCCCAAACCCAAGACACCCGCTTGCCCATTTCTTTGACCTCCTCTGTTCGTATTTTGATCGAGTTTTCAGCACTCCGGCCCTGGAGAACAATAAGAGCGGGAACGAATCTCCCGAATACTTGTAGCCATATTCATAGATGCTCCTGAATAGCAGGGGGGTAACGATCCCTACTATTCCTAACCTATGAGGGGGCGAATCGAGGGAAGGGTCGCCGGAGTCAGGAGCAGCCGATCCATCCCCCCTAACCGCTGGAATCATGCCATTAAGCAGAGCAGGCACTCGTGGACGGTTCGACTCGGTGGATTCGCCGGCCGATCGCGGAGGAGCAGCTTGAAATTGGAAATCTCCCGAACGGGCGTGGTCCATCGCAACCGGGAGGTTGCTCCTACAGAACGGGCGTGAAAGGGGCCTGTAGGAGCAACTCCTGGTCGCGAAAAGGCGTGAAAGAATCTGGGCGGGGTGTGGGAATCCCAGTCGGGAGCTTCCTCACAAAGGCGATGATTCTGGAGAACAATCGCCTCCTGATTGCAGCGGCCATGGCCGCCTGAAATGTTTAGTCAAATTCGTCTTCCAGGACCTACGTACGAGGCATACTGCTATGCCTACCTCTTCTCCTACCCTTCTTCCACCCAGAGTTTACGTACCATACCACCCCCATTATTGGACGCTCCCCTACTTCCTTCCAGACGCCCCTCGCCTATTTTTCTGCAAGAGTGGATTTGTCGTCTTTTTCGCTGGCTTGAAAACCATTGAAGATTCTTTTTTCTGGTGGGGGAAGGGGAGGCAAATCCGGCGACGTTCGATCCTCCATTTGAGCAGCAATGTAATCAAAGGGGCGGAGCCATGTCCTTCGTTTCTCTGAATCTCGTTCATTACTCTCCGTGCGCTCTGTGAGAGAAATGCGGGCTGTTCTTCCGCTCTCCCCAAAGGGGAAATCGGCATGAGCGTCCACGACGGGTGTTTTCTCGGAACGGGTTTTGAACCTTTCACGGTGGTGGAGCTGCTCCGATGGAGGGCACGAACGTCTCCCGGGGAAAGGGCTTACCGCTTTCTGTCGGATGACGGCAAAAAGGAACAGAGGGTCACCTTTGAGGAACTGGATCGAAGCGCCAGGACGATCGCTTCCGCTCTTCAGTCGAGGGGGCTCGCAGGGCAGCGGGCCCTTCTCATTTATCCGCCGGGGATCGACTATGTCCTCGCGTTCTTCGGATGCCTCTATGCGGGGGTGATCGCGGTCCCGGCCTATCCTCCCGACCCCACGAGACTCGGCCGGACACTGCCGCGACTCCAGGCGATCGTAGAGGATGCCAAACCGGCCGCAGCGCTCAGCACCACCCCCATCATCGCCATGATGAAGGCCGTGAAGGCGGGTGGCAGACTGGCCCGGTCAATAGAGAAGATCCCGTTCGTGCGGAGGTTCAGCGAACCCCTGAGCGGCCTCCTCTCCCATGGCGCACCGGACCGGGCAGACGGTTTCACATCCCTCAAGTGGATGTCTACCCAGGGGGTCGATCCGGGGTCTGCGGGTATGTGGAAGCAGCCCGCGATCACGGGGGACACAATCGCATTCCTCCAATACACCTCCGGGTCCACACGGACTCCTAGGGGAGTGATCCTGAGCCACAAGAACCTGCTGCACAACTCTGCGTTGATCAACAACGCCTTCGAAGTCAGGCGTCACGATCATGAAGCCGTGATCTGGCTTCCCATCTACCACGACATGGGGCTCATCGGCGGTGTGCTGCAGCCCCTGTATGCCGGTATCCCGTGCACGTTGATTTCTCCAATAGCGTTTCTTCGGAGGCCCCTCGTTTGGCTGCAGGCGATCTCAAATATACGCGACAGGCAAGTCATCAGCGGCGGTCCGAATTTTGCCTTCGATCTCTGTGTTCGAAAGATCGCCGATGAGCAACGCTCAGGCTTGGATCTGAGCAGATGGGAGTTGGCCTTCAGCGGCGCCGAACCGGTGAGAATACAAACCGTGGAGCGTTTTTCAGAGGCGTTCAGGCTTTGCGGATTCAAGGAGGAGGCCTTTTTTCCATGCTACGGATTGGCTGAGGCCACCTTGATCGTATCAGGCAAGCGGACAGCCGGCGCACCGGTCGTGTGCACGCTCCGCAAGAGAGCGATCCAGGAGAACCGTATCTCTGAAGCTTCGCCGGACGAGAAAGATACCCTGTTGGTCGTTGGCTGCGGCCCCACCCTGATGGATCAGGAAATCTCCATTGTAGACCCTGCGTCCCTCACCAGGTGCCCTCCTGATGTCATCGGGGAAATATGGGTGTCGGGACCCAGCGTGGCCGGAGGCTTCTGGGGGCATGCCGAAGAGACCGAAGAGACCTTTCATGCCCGGCTGGCAGATACGGGGGAGGGCCCTTACCTCCGAACGGGCGACCTGGGTTTTCTGAGGGAAGGGCAACTGTTCATCACCGGACGCATTAAGGATTTGATGATCATCCGGGGCCGCAACCACTATCCACAGGACATTGAGCTCACGGTCGAGCAAAGCCATGCCTCCCTTCGGCAGGGCTGCGGGGCCGCCTTTTCCGTGGAGGTCGACGGTCAAGAGCGATTGGTGGTGGCCCAGGAGGTTGCCACCCCCGGCGTGTCGAACAAGGATGAGATCATGGGCGCCATCCGCAAGGCCGTGGCCGAGGAACACGGGCTGCAGATTCACACCGTGGCGCTCCTCAAACCCAGGAGTATTCCGAAGACCTCCAGCGGGAAGATCCGGCGGCATGTATGCCGCTCCATGTTCCTGGAAGGCGAATTGGAAATCCTTGAATCAAGCGTCCTGGCTGAATCCCCGCAGCCGGAAACAGGAATCGATCCGCTGCGTGAAAACCTGCTTGCCCAGGCCCTCCTCTCCATGGAGCCTCAAGAAAGGAAGCGCCTTCTGGAATCCTACCTGCAGGACCACCTGGCCGGGGTCTTGAATGCCCATCCATCCGATCTGCATCCGGATCAGCCCCTCTCTTTTCTTGGGGTGGACTCGGTCATGGCCGTTGATCTGCTCAGGGCTACAGAGAAAACAATGGGCGTTACCCTGGAGGTCCGGCAGGTTTTTCAGGACCTGACCATCTCCGGACTTGCATCCCAGGTGCTGGATCAGCTGACGCGCCCTCGCGGGAGTCTTGGTGGAAAGGAGGCGCCCAAAGGAAAACAGGAAGCCGCATCCGAGTTTCCCCTTTCGATCGGTCAAAAGGCGTTGTGGTTCGTTCAGCAGATGGACCCCTCCAGTGTTGCCCACAACGTGGTCCATGCGGTTCAGATCCGGCCGGATGCAAACCTCACAGCCCTTCGAAGGGCCTTCGAGGGACTGACCGCCAGGCATCCGGCGCTCCGCACCTCCTTCTTCTCGCGCCAGGGGGAGCCTGTTCAACACGTCCACGACCGGGTAGCCATATGCTTCGAGATCGAGGACGCCACAGGCTGGGGACGGAACCGGCTGGACCGGCGGCTCGAGGAAATCATGTTCCGACCTTTCGATCTCAACAAAGCACCACTCCTCCGCGCGTCGGTTTTCCTGCGAAACCCCCTGAATCATATCCTGGTGGTATCCATGCACCACCTCATCACCGATCTGTGGTCCATGGCCATCATCCTGGACGAGCTTCCGAAGTTGTATGAGAACGAGGTGTCGGGAGGCTCCGGACTTCGGCTCGCTCCGTTGAAGGCGCAGTATGCCGACCACGTTCGATGGGAGGCGGAGATGCTGTCCGGGCCCGAGGGGGAGCGGCTCTGGGACTATTGGCGAAACCGTCTCTCGGGAAACCTTCCATTCCTGGATCTGCCGCTGGACCGGCCCCGGCCGCCTGCGCCTACGGATCGTGGGTCTGCGAGATACTTCTCTCTTGGCGCCGTCCTGACACAATGGCTCTATTCGTTGGCCAAGGAGAGGCAGACGACTCTTTTCACGTTGATGCTGGCCGCCTTTCAGACCCTCCTCCATCGCTACACCGGGCAGGATGATATCCTCGTCGGGTCTCCGAAAGCCGGTAGAAGGCATACAGCGGCCAGGGTGATCGGCTATTTCATCAACTCGGTGGTCCTGAGGGGGGACTTCAGCGGGGATCCGTCTTTTTCAGAGTTTCTCAGTCAGATGCACCGGACCGTCGAGGAGGCGGCCAAACACGACTCCTACCCGTTTCCCCTGCTGGTGCAACGGCTCACACCGGACCGGGAGCAAGGGGCTTCCCCCGTCTTCCAGGTCATGTTCGCGTGGCAGAAGACCACCTCGGTGGTGGCCAAGGATGCCATGGCTGCATTCACCTTGGGGGAGGAGCAGGTTGAGGCGGAACTGGGGGGATTGATCAAGGGGCCGGTTTTCATGGAGCGGCGAGCCACCCCCTTCGATCTGGCCCTATGGGTGGCGGAGGGTGCCGTTGAGGGAGAGAACCGCCTGCGCTTCACCATCGAGTACAAGAGCGCCCTGTTCGACCAGGAGACGATCGATCGGATGCTGGGCCATTTTCACACATTGCTGCTCGGAATCGTGGCGGATCCGAACCTTCCCGTCAGCAGGCTGCCAATCCTGACGGAAGGGGAGAAGCGGCGATTCCTTGAAAAGAGGGAAGAGGTCCCCAGTGCCACTGGTCCAGCGGATCTCGTTCACCGGTCACTGGAGGGGCAGGCGCTGAAAACCCCGGACGCCGTTGCGCTCTCTGATCTTGATCAACACCTCACCTATGCGGAGCTGGACCGAAGGGCCAATCAACTCTGCCATTACCTCCGGAAGGCCGACGTGGGACCCGAGAAGCCGGTCGGGGTGCTCCTGGATCGCTCCCTGGAGTCCGTGATCAGCCTCCTGTCCATCCTCAAGGCCGGGGGCGTTTATCTGCCCCTCGACCCGGCATCTCCGCCTGAGAGACTCCGCTTCATGGTGGAGGACTCGGGGGTGGGGGTCATTCTGACGCAAGAGAAGCTGAGGGGACGGGTGTTGGAGGTTGGAGGTTGGAGGTTAGAGGCCGGAACCCAGAGGTCAGAGGTCAGAGGTCAGAAGTCAGAGATCAGAAGTCAGAGATCAGATAGCCTCCAACCTTCAACCTCCAACCTCCGACAATCTTTTCAGTTGCC
>JAGVAP010000117.1 GCA_020060215.1 Deltaproteobacteria bacterium
ATAGAAGTTGAGCCAGCTCTTCCACCCCAGAGGCCCGAACCCCTCGGCCGTCAACATCACGTCGGGCTGCTCGGAAGAGGTCGCGACCACGGTCAGGGTTTCGCTCCCCCCGTCGTAGGTCACGGATTCGATGGTCACGACATCCCGGGGGAAAGACAAAGGCTCGTCGGCCCATCCCCCGCCGCTGCTCCTTACGGTCAAGATGGGGGGTGGGTCGGTGACTCCTGAAAAGGTCATGCGGTAGAAGTTCCTCCAACTCCTCCACGCCAGCTGCCCCAGTCCCTCGGCCTCGAGAAGGACCTGAGGCTGCTCGGAAGAGGTCGCCGCCACCGTCAGGTCGCCGCTCGCCCGGTCGTAGGCAACACTCACGATCGCCACGATGTCATCGGCGATTCCGTCGTCGTTTGAATCGTTGTCCGCCTCGCCGGAGTATCCACTCTCCAGGTATTCGGTATCGTAAGCGGTGACCGCAAAATAATAGAGCTGTGTTGCAGTCAGCCCGTGAATGGTAAATTCCACAACCGCCGGGTCGGGGTTTTCGTCCATCGAGAGGGGCATATCGATAAACGAGCCCCCTTCGAGAGCGCCCTCCCCTTCGTAGGGCGGCCCCTGGTCCACATCGTAGTAGACCCGATAGCCTGCGAGATCGGACTCCGGGGCTGCATTCCACTGCAGGGTCACGTCCATGGCATGAGCGTTGCTCAGACAGCAGAACGCGGCGGCAACAAACAGGAGGGCATGGAACTTTCGCATCATCTCGGTCCCCTTCTTTGTCGTTTCCGGTCGGGAGGGCGTATACGGGAGTGGATGGGTCAAAAGACTGGCTCATGCCTAACATCGCCACTGGCACTCTTAAAACAAGGGGAAAAAGGTCTCATTTTCGAAAGATAATTCAGGTAAGAACCCGTACAAAAGGCGTAACGCGCTTACGTAGACGCGCACGAAGCTCAGGCATTGGTTTGACATGGAAAAGGCGGTTCCCATGGCGTATAATGCCGCTGTACTCCGGGATCTCTCTCCGGAAGAAGGGGCTTGGGCGATGAAACTCGGTATCGTAGGCCTTCCCGGCGCGGGAAAATCCACGATCTTCTCGGCGCTGACCGGCGCCAGGGGTGAAGAGCCCGCGCAGAAAGCGGGGCGGCAGGACACGAGGATCGGCACGGTCAGGGTCATGGACGAGAGGGTCGCCTTCCTGTCGCAGCTCTACAAGCCGAAGAAGACCACCTACGCGCAGGTCGAATATCTCCTCCCCTCTGTGCCGGCCGGCCAGGCCGGATCGGAAGGCATGGTGTGGAACCAGGTCCGTGTTTGCGATGGACTGATTCATGTGGTCAGGAATTTCGCGGGACCCGGAGCAGTGCCGCCCTCGTCTGAGTCGGATTTCCAACGGCTTGAAGAGGAGATGATCCTCAACGATCTCCTGGTCGCGGAGAAAAGGCTAGAGAGGCTGGACCTGGACAGCCGCAGGGGAATGAAGCCCGATGAAGAGGAGCAGAAGCTCCTCTTGAGATGCAGGGAGCTGCTGGAAAAGGGCAAGCCGCTCCGCACAAACAGGGAGACCGCCTCATCCCCTCTCCTCCGGGGGTTCACTTTTCTCTCGGCAAAGCCACAGCTCGTCCTCATCAACAATGACGACGAGGACGAGTCGGCGCCCGAATGGAAAAAACGCCCCGAAGCGGTGGAGAGCCTGGTGGTGAGGGGAAGGCTCGAGATGGAGATTGGGTCCATGTCGCCCGAGGAGGCAAAGGATTTTCTGGAAGAGTACCATATCGGACGGTCCGCCCTCGACCGGGTGATCAGGGTCTCTTACGAACTCCTCGATCTCATCTCGTTCTTCACCGTGTTGAATGAAGAGGTGAGGGCATGGACCGTCCCCCGGGGGACGCCCGCGGTGGAGGCGGCCGGTGCGGTGCACACCGACATGAAGAAGGGTTTCATCAGGGCCGAAGTGGTCTCTTTTGAGAACATGAAGAGGCTCGGCTCGTTTGCGGAGGCAAGGAAGGCAGGCCAGGCGAGGCTGGAAGGGAAGGAATATATCGTGCAGGATGGGGATATCATCCAGTTCAGGTTCAATGTCTGATCGGGTTCAGAGGTCCAGGGTCCGAACGTCCAGGGTCGAATGGCTTTGACCCTGGACCCTGGACGGGGGGACCTGTGGACCGGGTTCATGGGTTACAAGGAGAATAGAGGGAACATGAAAAAGATAAAGGTAGGCATCATCGGTGCCGGCGGATATGGAGGCTGCGGCGCCATCGAGATCCTGACAGGACACCCGCAGGCGGAGATACGGGCCCTGATCGACAAGCAGGACGTAGGGAAACCCATCAGCGACCTCTACCCGCATCTCAAGGGGTTCTGCGATCTGACGATCATGGATCCTTCTGACCCGAATCGTCCCGAGGATTTCGACGTGGTCTTCTTTGCGACCCCTGACGGGGTGGGCCAGAGGGAGGCCCGCACCTGGCTTCAGAAGGGGGTCAAGGTGATCGACTACAGCGGCGACTTCCGGTTCAACGACGCCGAGACCTACAAGGGGTACGCGTCTCGGATCGGCAAGAACCCGGACCATGCATCCGCCGATCTCCTGCCCAGGTCTTCCTATGGACTGGCGGAGCTGCACCGCAAGGAGATTGCCCGGGCGGATCTGGTGGGCAATCCCGGATGCTTCGCGGTCAGCTGCATCCTCGGGCTCGCCCCCGCCTTGAAGGAGGGCCTCATCGAACCCGACTCGATTATCTGCGATGCCAAGACCGGGGTCTCCGGGGCGGGAAAGACCCCGAGTGCCACTTTCCATTATCCCGCGCGCTACGATGCGATGAATGCCTACAAGGTCTCCGGACACCAGCATGTCTATGAGATCGAGAGGGAATGCAGCCTGGCGGCTTCACGGGAGGTGCGGGTGACCTTCACCCCCCACGTGATCCCCCTCTGCAGGGGAATCCTTTCCACCCTCTACGGCCGCCTCAACCCGGGCAAGGACATCCGCTCCGCCGAGGAGGCCTATCGTGCCTTTTACAGGGGAGAGCCCTTTGTGAGGGTATTCGGCCCCGGCAGGATGCTGACCACGGCCGATGTAAGGGGGAGCAACTTCTGCAACCTCCTCCTGAACGTGGACGAGAGGACAGGCAGGCTGATCGTGATCAGCATGATCGACAACCTGGTGAAGGGCCAGGCCGGAAGCGCGGTGCAGAACATGAACGTCCTCTTCGGGATCGAGGAGACCGCAGGGCTCCTGCACCCGGGGCAGTACCCGTAAGACGAAGAGGTCTCACGCAAAGGCGCTGAGGCGGCGGGAGATGCCGCCATTGAAAAAACTTCTCAGACCTTCTATGCGTGTTTGGTTGTTCCGGGGCGGGGGACTTTTGGTTGTTGTGGTGGAATGATATTTTGCAGAGCTTCTTTTCGTCTGCGGTCTTCTCCCCGCAGACAAAAAAATCCTCTCTGCGGTCTCTGCGTCTCTGCGGTGAAACCCTTCTTGCCTGCTTGGCGGCTTTGCGCCTTTGCGTGAGACCCCCTTTTCTCTTCCCTCACTTCTCAGGGCCAAGCGCAAATTCAAAAGGGACGAACTCGAATCGGGTGATGGAGACGTCGACGGGGGTGTGTTTTCCGACCCTTCCGAAGACCAGGGAGACCTCCTTGATCCCGTGCAGGGCGGGGGTTGCGGGCAGGACGATCTCGGTCTCCGCTTCCCTGCCTTGCGTCCCCTTGAACCGGGTGAAGATCTCCACGGGAATGGCCGGATGCGGGGACCGGTCTTCCTCGGACCTCTTGAAGGTGATGAGGACGTCCTCCACAGGATCCCTGGATTCATACCCGATCCGGAGCGTACCATTGGACAGGCTCGCACCGCGGGGCTCGCGGATCTGGAAGCTGACTCCGCCCGGGCCGCCGAGCCGCGATTCAAAGGTGCTCCGGGTTCCTTCTCTTTTGAACTGAACCGCACCCCCATCCGCACCCCAGGAGACCGCCTGGTGCTGCGGTGCCAGCACATTCACGGGCCTCCCGGGTTCATACAGCTTTTCCAGCGCGGAGTTGAGACCCTTGAACTCCAGGTATCGTGCCATGTGTTCGTGGGCCGATCCGATCGCCCCCAGGATCAGGGACAGGGTGTGGGCGGTCGTCTGGAACCTGATGACTTCCCCGGCGGCTGTGTTGATTCCCTCCCATGGACCGTGGTCCGTGAGCATCCCCGAAATCCTTGTCCAGTGGGCCTCGAGGAATCCCTCGATCTTCTCGGGGGCCGATCTGTATGCGACTCCCAGGGTATAGAGGCTGGGGGCATGGGTGATCAGGGACTTGTCCGTAATCGCGACATCGGGGATCCCGATATACCCCGTGTACTCGGTTCCGTTGCCGCTGTATGCCTCGGACAGGAAGCCGGGGAGGTTCCTCCTCCCGGAGTAATCCAGTGCCATCTCCACGATGTTCTCCAGGCTCCTGTTCCAGCCCGGATTCCGGTGCTCCTGCATGAAAAGGGAGAGCCCCAGCAACTGGAACATGGACCCCTCCCATGCGGCGAGCGCATGGGTGCCGGTTCCATCCGAGAACGTGTAAGGTTTGATCTTGAATCCTGCGTTTCGGATGGAGATCTCCGGCAGCCCGAACCGCAGCACGGTCAAGACCCAGGGCCCTCGAAACTCGTTGATGAAATAATTCATCCGCCCCCGGATCCAGTTGCCCCGCCCGTCATCCCAGCCGACCATCTGATCCGCCGTGGCATCCCAGCCGAAGAAGAAGGTGCCGGTCTCCTCATCGAAGAGGTGCTCGTATCCCGCCTTCTGGGCCGAGATGAACCCCTCCATCTCCTCTCTCAGGCGGGAAACCGACGGCTCATCCCTGACCCCCGGTTCAAGGAGCGCTCCGACCGCCTTGGCGAGCGACGCGGTCAGGTTGACGTTGTCTCCGAAGATGACCAGGACGGCCCTCTGATCCAGGAGGTTCATGACGGCTCTCTTGAGCGATTCCTCCGCATAGGGTGCCAGGGGACCGTCGAAGTGGGCTGCGCCGTACCTCTCGCCTCTCCGGACCCTGCCTGTCCGCCCCCTCTGCTCGGGGAGGATCCACCCCTTCTCCTGAAGGGCCTTCCAGATTCCGGCCCCTGTCTGTTTTCCGAACCTGTCGATGAACTGACCCCTTTTCACCGTCTCCACGAGGGGCCCTTTTCTCGCCCCGCCCTCGATCCCGAGGAAGTTCACCAGCAGTCCTTTGGCCGAAAGGGAGGGGTTTTTTTGATCCTCACGCAGGCTCCCGACGGCGAGCGAGAGCTTGGCCGCGGCCGAATCCCTGGAGATGTACGGGTTGTCCGCATCGCCCGCGATGATGTTGGCCAGGAGCTCGATCCATTTGCCGATGGCCGTGAGCTGGGTGAACGACCGCAGGTGAAGACCCCGGTGGGGTTCCTGGTTCCACCCTTCGACCGGGTAACCCGAGACAGGATCGATGAGCCCGTGATCCGGATTCACGTACCCGAACGCGTTTTCCACAAGAAGCCGCATGTGCTTGTGGGAGGGGTGGATTCCTGGAAAATGAAACCCCCGATCCACGGGCATCCTCCCCCCCTGCCCCGGTCCGTCGGACGGAGAACCGGCGGCCGGAAGGTCCGCGGCCATCGCAAGGAGAAGCGCCGCAAGAACCAAGAGGCAAGTACCTCCCTTTCTCTGTGGGGAAATGTGCATGGTTCAATGATTGTTTATCGCCGGCATGAGTTCAAGGGCCGCCCCCCTTTATTGCACCGCGGAAGGCAGATATGAGGGTGCTGCAAGGCGGCTGGTCAGCTTCGTAACCCGTCATTCCACGATTCCATCGTTCCATTGTTCCAGGCTACTTGATGCATACCTTTCTGACCTGCAGCAGGTCCGTAATGCCCAGGAGGGTCTTCCGGATGCCGTCCTGCATGAGGGTGGTCATGCCGTCCTTCATCGCCTGGGCCCGGAGATCCTCCATCCTGGCCCTGCCCTGGATGAGGGACTTCATCGTATCGGTCCCGGCCAGGATCTCATGGAGTCCCGTCCTGCCCCGGTAGCCCGTGTTTCCACAGTTCGGGCAGCCTTTGGGTCTGTAGAGCACGAGATCGCCGCTGTAGGGGATCCCCAGCGCATCGAAGTCTCCCTCATAGGCCCTCTGAAGTGCATCGTATTCTTCCCGCGAAGGCTGGTACTTCTCCTTGCAGTCCTTGCACAGGGTCCTGCAAAGACGCTGGGCCAGGATGCCCAGGAGGGCGTCGGCGAAGTTGAAGGGGTCCATGCCCATGTCGAGAAGGCGGGTGATCGTCTCCGGTGCGCTGTTGGTGTGCAGGGTGCTGAAGACGAGGTGTCCGGTCAACGAGGCCTCGATGCCCGTGGACACGGTCTCATGATCCCGCATCTCCCCCACCATGATCACATCGGGGTCCGCCCTCAGGAAGGACCTCATGGCGGTCGCAAAATCGAACCCGATCTTGGGGTGCACCTGAACCTGCCGCAGACCCTCCTGGGTGATCTCCACAGGGTCCTCCGCGGTCCAGATCTTGGTCTCGGGCCTGTTGATGTGGTGCAAGGCCGCATGCAGGGTGGTGGTCTTTCCGCTCCCGGTCGGGCCTACCACCAGCACGATCCCGTAGGGCTTGGAGATCATCTCGACGAAGACGTTGAAGTTCCTTTCGCTCATCCCCATCTTCTCGAGCGGCATCGGCTCGCCGGCGGCCAGAAGCCGAAGCACCACATCCTCGTTTGCCCCGGCCGTGGGGATGGTGGCGACACGAAGCTCTATGTCCAGGGGGGCGTATTTCCTGAACTTGATCTTCCCGTCCTGAGGGAGCCTCCGTTCCGAGATGTCCAGGTCGGCCATGATCTTCACCCGGGACACAATGGCCTGTTTGAAGGTATAGGGAATGGTCTGGTAGAGCTGGCACGCCCCGTCCACCCTGAAGCGGATCATGGTGTTCGCCTTCCCGTGACGGGGCTCGATATGGACGTCCGAAGCGCTTCGGTTGTACGCATCGATGATCATCTTGTTCACGAGCTGCACGATCGCCCCGTCCTCTTCGCTCACCCGCTCGCCGTCGTCGGCCGCTTCCTCATCGCCGGGAGAGAGCTGCCCCAGGATATCTTCGATGCTTCCTGAATCATCGAGGAGACTCGTCCTCTTCACGTCGAAGAAGTGGTCGATCATCTTGTAGATGTCTTCCCTCAGGGCCACACAGAACTCGAACTCCCTGCCCGGAATGAGTCTCCTGATGCTGTCCCTGGCCGGGAGGAAATCCGGGTTCTCCATCGCGATCACAATCTTGTTCCCGGTCTGTGAAACCGGAACAAATACGTTCTTCCGGAGAAAGGTGTGCTTCAGCCCCTTGAGCGCCTCCCCGGGAATGATCATCCTCTCGTCATATGCGATGAAACGGGTCTTGTAGTAGCTGGACAGGGACTTCCCGATGTCCTCCTTCGACACCTGGAACTCGCTCATCAGCACGGACTCGACTCCCTTCTGGAGTTTCCTTGCGTTGGACATGGCCTGTTCCAGGTCTTTGTCCGTAATGATGTTGTTGCTGATGAGATAGTCGAACTTGGTGGGCTTTCTCTTCTGCGCGGCCCTCTGGTTGTTGAAAAAGGCGATGCCCAGGACCTTGGCGATTTCCAGGACCGAGGTCTGATCGTCCGTGGTGAAGTGGACGCCGTTCTTCTTGTTGATAAGCTGGATGACCCCCAGGAGGTACTTGTTGTACAGGATCGGGGCCGCGAGGACCTGGTTCGTCTTATACCCCGTCTTCTCGTCCCAGCTTCGGTTGAACCTGAGCTCGGCGTTCAACCGCTTCAGTTCGTTGTCGTCATAGGCGTTCAAGATATTCACGATCCTGCCGGTTGCGGCGCAGTACCCCGAAATGCTTTCATTGCCGATGGGGACACGGATTTCAGCGACCTCATCGCCGGTCTTGAACCTGGAGACGATCTGCTTGCGGACCCCGTCCACCACGTAAATGGTGATCCTGTCCGCGTCGAAGAGGCTCAGGATCTCCCCCTGGAGATTCAGCAGGATGTCGTTCGTGTCTTTGGCGGAATGGATCTTGTTGGTGATGTTGTTCAGTCTCTTCTGGAACTTGAGCTGCTCTTCCAGGGACCTCGCTTGTGGAGAGGGAGCACATTCTTCTTTGGGGAGACTGACCATGGGCAGCGTTCACTTCACCGGGTAAAAGTACCGTATGATAGATTACCCGGCCGAAGAGGGCAACCCTTTTATGAAAGAGGTCCAGGTTCAGCGTTCAGGCTTCAGGAACGCTCAAGGATCCGGGCCCCTGAGGAACAAGGAGCCAATGACCCGTAACAAACCCGGTTGTCAAAGCGTACCGCCTCGAATATGTTGAAGAGGATCCCGGAGGAGACCCCTCCGGGGTCCCATTACCCATTCTAGGATCGAACCATGCTCACCGACAGCCATGCCCACCTTGAGATGCCCGAGTTCGACGCGGATCGGGAACAGGTGCTGGAAAGGGCCGTGCAGGGCGGGGTCACAAGGGTGATCACGATCGGCACGGATCTGGAGAGCTCCGCGCAGGCCGTAGGACTTGCGCAGGGCCATGAATCGGTCTTTGCCACAGTGGGTTGTCATCCCCACGATGCAAAAGAGTGCACCGAGGAGGCCCTTGCCGAACTGTGCAGGCTGGCCGCGGAACCCCGGGTGGTGGCCTGGGGGGAGATCGGCCTGGATTTCTTCAAGCTCTATTCGCCTCGTGATCGGCAAGTGGAGCTCTTTGAGCGGCAACTGGACCTCGCCTCCCGCGCCGATCTCCCCGTCGTCATCCACGACCGGGATGCCCACCATGAGATCCTCTCCATCCTGCGGAAGAGGAAGGACAGCGGCCGTCGGGGGGTGATCCATTGCTTCTCGGGAGATTATTCCGTGGCGTTGGAGTTCATCGGACTCGGCTTCGCAATCTCCATACCGGGTACGGTGACCTACAAGAACGCCCATGACATCCAGGAGGTGGCCGCCAGGATCCCCGTAGACCGACTCATCGTGGAAACGGATGCCCCCTATCTGACCCCGGTTCCCAAGCGCGGGAAGAGGAACGAACCCCTCTTCGTGGTCCACACGGCGGAAAAGGTCGCCTCGCTCCGGGGGATGGATTTGCAGGAGTTCTGCAGAATCGCCAGCGAAAACACGACCAGGATCTTCGGTCTCTAGATCCCACGAAGCGGGTCTTGAGCTTGGCCGCCTTGGGCTTGTTTGGTCATTTGAGCTTGTGATTTGGTTCTTTGATCCTCCCCCTTTCTCAAAGGGGATCGAGGGGGATTTTATGTCTTTCAAGAGCATACACCCGGGATTCCCGCTCATCCTCGCCTCGGCATCCCCCAGGCGAAAGAGCCTGCTGCGTCAGGTCGGGCTTCCCTTCAAGGCCGTCCCCGCGCGGATCAAGGAGGAAGACGAAACCGGCCAACCGGCCAGGATCGTTCGAGCCCTTGCGGAAAGGAAGGCGAGGGCCGCTTTTCACAAGGCCCCGAATCACTGGGTCCTGGGCGCCGATACCGAGGTGGTCCTTGGGGAGGAGACTCTGGGAAAACCGGCCGACCGACGTCAGGCCGCATCCATGCTCGCCCTGTTGAGCGGCAGGGAACATACGGTGATTACGGGGTTCTGCATCCTCGACCCGGCCGGGCATGCCGCCCGTTCCGAAGAGGTGGAGACGCCGGTGAAGGTGAAGAAGCTGACGCGCAGGGAGATCGAGGCCTACATCGCCACGGGGGAGCCTTTCGGCAAGGCCGGCAGCTATGCCATCCAGGGGATCGGGACCTTCATGGTCGAATCCATTACCGGTTCCTACACCAACGTGGTGGGGCTGCCCGTTTCCGAAGTGATCGGGGCGCTCCTCGGGGTCGGCGCGCTGAAGCGGTTTCCGCTGGAGCCGGCCGGTCAGCGGGGCCGCTTGCCGCCGAGGCGGCAAGATTGATGTTCCCGTAAAAAGTCTCCCCATACTGGTGGGCTCAACCCGACTTTTTACGGCAGCATCAACATCCCGCGGGGAAACTTTTGCGGTCTTCTCTTCTGTAGGAGCAAGCTCCCGCTTGCGATCCCTATGTAGGAGCAAGCTCCCGCTTGCGATCCTTGTGCAGGAGATGCGGGTTCACGATCTTTCTGATCTCCTCCTGGGAAACTTCGTCAACTTAGAGGTTTCAGGTTTCAGTGTTCAGGTGTCAGGAAATGGATGGACGACCGGGGCTGACACCCGAAACCCGACACCCTGTAGAGGTCCTGTTCGATCAATCTTGTCGCCTCAGCGGAAAGCGGCCCCTCTACCCTCCGGACCTCTGTCTCTGTATCTCCGAAAGGACGGCGCCTGCGGCCACCGAGACATTGAGGGACTCCACCCTTCCGGAGCCGGGGATCCTGACGATCTGATCGCATTTCCCCCGAATCAACGGGGCGAGCCCCTTGTCTTCGCTCCCCATCACCAGCACCACCTCTCTTTTCCAGTCGAAGTCGTAGATCGACTCCGGCCCCTCTCCTGCAGTGCCGACGATCCAGAACCCTTCCTCTTTCAGCGTGACCAGACCCCTTGCCAGGTTCACGACCCTTGCAACGGGCAGATGCAGGAGCGACCCTGCGGACCGCTTGATGATCCTCGGGGATATGGATGCGGAGCGATCCTTGGGGAGGATGAGCCCATGGGCGCCAAAAAACGCGGCCGTCCTGACCAGGGCCCCCAGGTTCCCCTCGTCCGTGATGTGATCCGCCGCCAGGATCAGGGGCTCATCCGACCCCTTTCGGGAGAGTTGGATGACCTCCTCGAGCTCCGCGTACAGATATTCTCCTGCCGCGGCGGCAAACCCCTGATGGGCCACCCCGGGCATCAGCCGGTCCATCTCCTGTCCCGTCCTGAAGGAAATCCTGACGGACCTCCTTGCCGCCGCCTCCGTGATCTCCCTGCTCCTCGGCCCCTCTTTTCCTTCCCTGATCAAGACCTCCAGGATCCGGATGCGGTCGGAGAGGAGCGCTTCTTTGACCGCCCGGAATCCGGGTATGAAGGGCTGAGGGGTTCGTGTCGAAGGGTGGGCCATCTCAGGGGATCCGGAAGGTCTCGAAGACCTTCGGCCACAGGGCGTGTGAACGGCACCTCTCGGAGAGGATGATCGAGCGGACTCTCCGCACCGCCTCCTCCAGTTCGTCATTGAAGACGATATAGTCGTATTTCCGGCACTCGCCGATCTCCCGGAGCGCCTTCTCCATCCTGGTGCGGACGGATTCCTCGGTGTTGGTGCCCCTTCTCCTCAACCGATCTTCGAGCACCTCGAGCGATGGGGGGAGAACAAAGATGAGAACGGCCTCCGGGACCCCGGCCCGGACATTTGCGGCGCCCTGGACATCCACATCCAGGATGACATCCGTACCTGTCCCCAGGCGGCGGTGGAGTTCCGACCGGGAAGTCCCGTAGAAGTCGTCGTACACCTGCGCCCACTCGAGGAAGTCCTCTCCCCGGATCATCTCCTGAAAGGTTTCCCTGTCCACGAAGTGGTAGTCGACCCCTTCCACCTCCTTTTCTCTCGGGCTTCTGGTGGTGTGGGAGACCGAATAAGAAAGGTGACCGACTTCCTTCAGCACCTGCCGGATGATCGTCGATTTTCCCGCCCCCGAAGGACCTGAAATCACATACAGCCGACCGGCCATGGCCTACTCTTCAAGATCTTCTTTGCTGAGCCTGCACTCGGGATTGAAACGCTGGGCAATCGTCTCGGATTGAATAGCCGAAAGGATGACATGGTTGCTGTCGGTGATGATCACGGATCTCGTCTTTCTCCCCTGGGTGGCATCGATCAGCCTCTTGTCTTCCCGGGCCTCCTCCCGGAGGCGCCGGATGGGCGCTGCACTGGGAGAGACGATGGCGACCACTCGTCTGGACACCACTGAATTCCCAAAACCTATGTTCACGAGTTTGGTCCCCATAACCCCCTTCTCCTTTCACTCGACATTTTGCACCTGCTCTCTCATCTTTTCAAGCTCCACCTTGACTTCGACGGCAGTGGCCGAGATGGATGCATCCGAGGCCTTGGAACTGATGGTATTGATCTCCCGGTGGAGTTCCTGGATCAGGAACTCCAGCTTTCGCCCCACCGGTTCATCCCCGGTGAGGGCGTTTCCGAACTGGACCAGATGGCTCCGGCTTCGCACGATCTCTTCCGTGATGTCGGACCGGTCCGCAAAATAGACCATCTCCTGCGCAAGCCGATTCTCGTCGACCTCGACGGACTGGACCATCTGCTGGAGCTTCTCCCGCACCCTCCTGCCCCACTCCTCCGGCACCAGGGGGGCCCTGGAATGGATCTGGTCCAGGGCGGCCCGGATGCCGTCCATGCGTTGTTTCAGCTCCTTTTCGAGCGCCGACCCCTCCTTGATCCGCATGGACTCACAGTCTTCAAGGGCCGCCTCCAGTGCCGCTTTCAGGTCGGCCCGGATCCGCTCCATATCCATTTCTTCGGGCTTGTAGGTGATGACGTCCTTCATCTGGCAGATCTCTACAGGCCCGATCGCCTTCTGGAGGCCGAGTTCCTCGGACACCCTGCTGAGGATCCGATAATAGGTCCTGGCGAGTTCCATGTTCAGGTCCAGGGCGAGTTCGCCCTCCCCTTCCTTCTTTTCGACCTGGATATTGACCTCGAAACGACCTCTCCGCATCCTGGAGGCCACCTGGGACCGGATGTCGTCCTCGAGGGGTTGAAGACTCCTTGGGAGCCGGACCAGGATATCGCGGTACCGGTTATTCACGGACTTGATCTCTGCGATGATGTTCCGGTCCCCCGAGATCGACTCGCCCCGGCCATAGCCTGTCATGCTCCTGATCATCTCATCTCCTCTCCGGCCCCTCGTCCATCGGCCCTCTCAGCTGCTCCCTGTATCTCATCCGGACCCCGTTGAACATCTCTATGATCCCGGAAGAAGCGTAGTCCGGGAACGTCCATTCCAGCGAGCGGAAGGTCCCTCTCTGGAACACGAGGGTGAGATCCGCGTAGACCCCCCCGGACAGATAGACCCGATGGGTGTAGTTCTTCCCTGTGGCCAGCACGAGCCTCTCCAGCGAGACATAGCCCGGATCCACATTGACGCGCCTTTTTCCGTCTCGAAGGTATTTCTCCTCCAGATCGCTGGTCTTGCGCTTTGCCTCCACGATCCAATCAGGGCGTACAAGCCCTTGGAAGGATAAGAACCTGCGGTGCAGGGGCCACCCCATCTCTTTTTCATAATACCTGGTTCGGTCGAAGTACAGGGCGGGACCGATCCAGTCCGCCTTCCCGAAGAGTCCCTCCAGGTCCCGCACGCATACCTGAATCAGACTCTCTTCCGCAGAAAAGACGCTGCAGATGAGCTTCACGTCCTCGGGCTCGGTCAAACGGCTCATGTCTCTTTATTTATCAATTTACATTCCGACAGTCATCATTCAAAGACAACCGGGCGCCACAGTTACTGCTGACTGGGTCGGGCTGGATGTACAAGGAGAAATTTAAAATGAAAAATGATCAATGGTCCATGACCAACGAAGATGAGGATCGGACGGTCTTCCTGAGCTCCTCGGCCGTGACGGTGGAGGTTCCCACCTCCCCCACGACGATCCCGGCCGCCATGTTGGAGATGATCGCCGCGGATTTCAGATCCATTCCCGAGGCCAGCCCGAGGCAGAAGGTGCTGACCACCGTGTCCCCGGCCCCGGTCACATCGAAGACTTTGCGGGCCACGGTGGGGATATGGCTGATCTCGCCCCCGTTCTCGAACAGGGTCATGCCGTCCTTGCCCTGGGTAATGAGGACCGACCGGCACCTGAGTTCGTCGAGCATCTGTCTTCCGGCCTTGATCAGGCTCTTTTCGTCGACAATGCGGAAGCCGCAAAAGGCTCCGGCTTCGTGGTGATTGGGGGTGATGACATCCACTCCCCGGTAATACTCGAAGTTGCCGGTCTTGGGATCCACGGCCATCACCACTCCCCGCCTGCGGAGCAGGGATCTCAGCCCCTTCATCAGGCCGCTCGAGACGACACCCTTTCCATAGTCGCTGATCAGGACCGCATCGATCTTCTCACAGCAGCTCTCGACGAACTCCAGAAGCCGTTTTGCCGTATCCGGCCGGATATCTGTACAGCTTTCGCGGTCAAACCGGACGACCTGCTGATTGTGTGCGACAATGCGGGTCTTGATCGTGGTCGGCCGGCCGGGTTCGCAAAGGATCCCACGGACGGGAAATCCGAGGTTCCTGATCCTCTCCTCGATCTCCCTGGCCGTCTCGTCTCCGCCCGTGATCCCGCAAAGGACCGCTTTTCCGCCGAGGGACGCAATGTTCTGGACCACGTTGGCCGCCCCCCCCAGCATCTTGGTCTCTTCCCTTACCTCCACCACGGGAACGGGCGCCTCCGGAGAGATACGGTTGACATCCCCCCAGATGTATTCGTCCAGGATGATGTCGCCGATCACCATGATGGTGCATCCCGGGAACTTGTTGATGAATCCGATCAACTCGTGTGGATTGTACTTGGAACCGATCTCACGTATGATTCTCGACATCGTCCTCTTCCGGCAGGTACTGACAGGTAAAAACCCGACCCTGGAGGGGCCGGCTTTCCCGCACCCCTCAGGGGTGAAGTTTATGGCGCCGACTTCCAGTTTTCCACGACGCGCCTTCCCGGCTGAACCATCGTCTCTCGACCTGGTCCAGAGGGGCCAAGGTTTCGAGGTTACTTAACATCATGCCCTTGGATTGTCCATAGAAATGAATATCGAACGAGCGATGCCGGCACAGCCTGCTATGCGGGAGCCCCGGGTTGCCCCGGCGAAAGAGGTGCACACGTGATCTGGTTTCCCCTCGCCCTTGTCGCGGCGATGAGCAGTGCCACGAACGACGTCCTGTCCAAGCGCTTTTTCGGCCACCTCTCCCCCTATGAGATGGGTCTTATCCGCCTCTTATACGCCTTCCCTTACCTCCTCGTCGCGCTGTTCCTGATCCCCTGGCCCCTGCTGGACGGGGTCTTCTGGAGCTGCCTGGCGGTGGGCCTGCCCCTGGAGGCAGCGGCCTTCATCACGTACATGAAGGCGATCAAGACAAGCCCCCTCTCCCTCACGCTCCCTTTTCTGGCGTTCACGCCGGTATTCACCATCTTCACCGGGTACTTTTTGCTTGGAGAGACCCTCAGTGCAAACGGTATGCTGGGAATCTTCCTGATCCTCATCGGCTCCTTTACCCTGCATTTCTCTCTTTTCAGGAAGGCCTGGCTTGCTCCTTTGAAGGCCATCGCCGGGGAGCGCGGCTCCATGCTGATGCTCCTGACCGCGTTCCTCTACTCCTTGACCTCCACACTGGGCAAGCTGGCCATTCAGCATTCCAGCCAGCCTTTCTTCGCAGCGACCTATTTCCTGGCCTTTTTCCTACTGGTTTCGTCGCTCTATCCTTTCCTCGGAAAGGGAACCGGCCGCCTGGCCGAAAGGCCGTTCGCAGGGGTGCTGGCCGGGTCGATCTTCGCGCTGATGATATTCACCCACACGCTGGCCATATCGATGGTGGAGGCCGCCTATATGCTCTCCGTCAAGAGGAGCAGTGTGGTCTTCGGCGTGGTCATGGGAGCCCTCTTTTTCAAGGAAGAAAAGGTGGCGGAACGGTTCCTGGGTTCGCTGATCATGCTCTCCGGGGTCTGCCTGATCGGCGTCTGGGGGTAGCAAGGATCCGGGGCCTTATATGAAACTTCAGAACTTTGACAGGATAACAGGATCAACAAGATTGTAAGTAAGCTTCTTCAAGGCCAAAGTTTCTCCATTGATCAGACTGGCCGTAGGCCAGAGGCCGCGGTTGTATGAAAATTCGTCAGGTTAGAGGTTTCAGGTTTCAGTGTTCAGGTGTCAGGAAATCGATGGATGACCGGGCTGACACCCGAAACCTGACACCTGACACCCTGTGGAGTTTCCTCCGTGATCAATCTCGACGCCTCATCGGCAAGCGGCGTCCGCTCAACCTCCCGGCCATGTTGACTTTCTTGTCCCCGTACTATAAGTAACTGAAGATTGTCGGGCCGCGGGATCCTAAGTCGATCCCGCCCCTGGCCGCCAGACCCGCGGTTTGGAGAAGACAAATTGAAGATCATTATCGTCGGTGCTGGGGAAGTAGGTTTCCATATCGCTCAAAAGCTAGCGGAAGAGAACCAGGAAGTCGTCTTGATCGACAAGGAGTATGAAAAGATCAAGAGACTCACCGAGGAACTCGACGTCCAGGCCATTCTGGGGTCCGGGACCAGCCCCGGGATGCTGAAGACGGCCGGCATCCACAACGCGGATATGCTGGTAGCCGCTACGGACAGCGATGAGGTCAACCTGATCGCCTGCCTGCTGGCCCGCCACCTCAACCGCTACATCCTCAAGGTCGCAAGGGTCCGCAACCCGGAGTACCTCAAAGAGCAGGACCTGTTCAGCGGCGATCTCCTGGCCGTGGACGAGATCATCAATCCGGTTTCGGTCATGGTGGAGACCGTACGAAATCTGATGACCGTCCCGGGCGCCACGGATGTGATCAATTTCGTCGGCGGGAGGGTAAAGCTGATCGGGGTGACCATAAAGCCCGGGTCCCTTTTCGCCGGCCGCCAGCTTCTCTCCTTCAGGGGATTGGAGGAGAAGCTGCTGATAGGAGCCATTATTCGAGGGGATCAGGTCTTCATCCCTCACGGACAGGATGTCATCCAGGCCAACGATCTCATCTATCTCGTCACCCGGGCGGACGAAATCCAGCAAAGCATGAGTCTTCTGGGGTTCGAGGAAAAGGAGATCCGAAGGGTCATGATCATAGGGGCCGGGCAGACCGGCGCGGCCCTTGCCTCGGCCCTGGACAGCACCAGACTGCACGTCAAGATCATCGACAAAGATCCGCAGCGATGCGCGGTTCTGGCCGACAGCCTGGAGAAGGTCATCGTCATCAACGGGGATGGAACGGACCGGAACCTCCTTCAGGAAGAGAACATCGCGGACACCGACTTCATGGTCTCCATCACAGGCGATGAGGAGAGCAATGTCCTCATTTCCTTGCTTGGGAAGGGACTCGGCGCGAAAAAGTGCATCACCCGCGTCAACAAGCTGAGCTATGTCCCCCTGGTCTCTGCCATCGGCATCGATACGGTCGTCAGTTCCCGGTTGTCGGCCATCAGGGCCATCCTCCAGTATATCCGCAAGGGAAAGGTGATCTCCGTCGCCCCCCTCAAGGGCGAGCATGCCGAGGCCATCGAGGCGGAGGCCCTGGAGACATCGGATGTGGTCAATCTCCCCCTGTCCAAGGTGAAGTTCCCCAAGGGGGCCATCGTGGGGGCCGTCGTCCGGGGGGAAGAGATCATCATCCCCCGCGGGGATACGATCATCCTTCCCAAGGACCGCCTGATCATCTTTGCGCTGCAGAAGGTGGTCCCCAAGATCGAGAAGCTCCTCACCGTGAAGCTGGATTACTTCTGATGCATGCCGCCCGGATCCTCCGCTTCCTGGGTGTGCTGATCTATTTCCTGGGGGTCTCCATGGTGTTCCCCCTCCTGGTCTCCCTCTGGTACAAGGAGGAGAGTGCGGGCCCGATCTTTTATTCCATGATCATTGTCTGCTGCGCCGGGCTGCTCCTCTTTTTCGCCGCCCGGTGGGAAAAGGGCAGGGCCCTCAGCCATCGGGACGGCGTGGCCATCGTGACTTTCGGCTGGATCGCGGCAGGACTCGCAGGCGCCGTGCCTTTCATGCTTTCGGGCGCCATCCCCGATTTCACCAACGCCTGCTTTGAATCCCTCTCCGGGTTCACCACAACCGGCGCATCCATCCTTTCGGATATCGAGTCCGTCAGCCGGGGTATTCTCATGTGGAGGAGCCTTATCCAGTGGCTCGGAGGGATGGGCATCATCGTCCTGTCCATTGCCATTCTCCCTTTCCTGGGAGTCGGCGGTATGCAGCTGTACAAGGCCGAGGTGCCGAGCCCGGTGGTGGACAAGCTCAAGCCCAGGATCTCCGACACGGCCAAGGCCCTCTGGAAGGTCTACATCCTGATGACCATGATGGAGATCTTGCTGTTGATCGCAGGGGAAATGCCGCTATTCGAAGCGATTTGCCATACCTTTACCACCATGCCCACGGGCGGCTTTTCGCCCAAGAATGCGAGCATCGCCCATTACGGGAGTCCCTATTTCGATGCGGTCATCACCGTCTTCATGATCCTGGCTGCCATAAACTTTTCGCTTCACTACAAGTTTCTCAAAAGGGACTGGTCGGTCTTTCACAGGGACCCGGAAAGCCGCGTTTTCCTGATCGTCGTCGCCGTATTCATTCTCGCCGTAACCATCGACCTTTACCGGACACTGCACCCCTCTCTCGGGACCGCCTTCCGGTATGCCTCCTTCCAGGTGGCCTCCATTATCAGCACTACAGGCTACTTCACCGCTGATTTTGATCGGTGGCCGGCGTTCTCGCAGGTGGTCCTCGTCTTCTGCATGTTCCTGGGCGGCATGGCCGGCTCGACGGCCGGGGGGATCAAGACGATGCGGATCATCCTGCTCATCAAGCATGCGTACAACGAGATCTTCAGGATCATCCATCCCCATGCCGTCACCAGCCTGAAGCTGGGCGGGAAGGTCGTCCCATCCGAGGTCATGAGCAGTATCTGGGGTTTCACGCTCCTTTACCTCTCCATCTTCGTGGTCTCCACCCTGGTCATTGCGGCCCTCGGGCTCTCCCCCTTGTCCTCTTTCACGGCTGTGGCAACATGTGTCTTCAATGTGGGGCCGGGTCTGGGCTCGGTCGGACCCACCCAGAACTTCCTGGCCGTGCCGATTGTCGGCAAGTGGATCCTGATGTTCTGCATGCTGGTCGGGAGGCTCGAGATCTACACGGTGCTCGTGCTGATGATGCCGGAGTTCTGGCGAAAGTAGGGAAGGGTTTCACAACGGCAATGAGACCTCCACTCGCGAGAGCCCCGATTTGCGGGACAGGCGCGCGGCCTCAGGAGACCCCTCGAAGGGGGTTCCGACCGAATGTCCAAGTTCAAAGGCCAAACGTCATGATCGAACGGTGAGTCCTGGTGGTCTTCTGTAGGAGCAAGCTCCTGCTTGCGATTCTTTCAGTTCCGAGAAGATCGCAAGCAGGAGCTTGCTCCTACAAGAATAGAGCTCCA
>JAGVAP010000143.1 GCA_020060215.1 Deltaproteobacteria bacterium
ATCAGCCGAACGTGGTGTTGACTGCAGAAGGGTATGGAACCGTCCTCTACAGGTCGTGGCTGAACTTCTACCGGACCACCTTCACCGGGGTGACGGACAAACCGACTACCGTGACGGTAAACAGCAGCGGAGGCGGCTCAGCGTCCGCACCCGTCCTGTAAACCGAGAAAGCCTGCCTGCCCCCCCCCGGCGCTGCAGGGGGGGCAGGCATCAACGCAATCGTCTTCCAAAAGGAGGGGTGGATCCATGATACGAAGAGCGAGAATGAAAACGTTCTGGCTTATACCGCTGCTGATCGTCCTCTTTGGCGCGGTCCCTGCCGGAGCAAACATCGTAGTCCAGTGTCCGGGGGACGTGGACGGGGACCTCATCCCCGACCAGATCATCCCGGCGGGATTCCCGGGCGAGGGAACGCCCAACCTGCTTTTCAACCCCAACGTCAAATGCATGCATATTGTCGGCGCGGATGGGTTCGCGAAGATGGCCGACGGCTATGATCAGTACATGTTCAGCTTCGGGCTGGTGGGTCCCACCGACCCTCCCACGATCGTTTCTCCCGACCGGGTGGTGACGGATTACATCCTCAAGGCCAAAAACCCCGGGCCTTCGATCATCATGGACGAGGGTCAGGAAATGTACCTGACCTTGAGCAACGTGGGGCTGGTGATGAGGCCGGACCTTTTCGATCCCCACTCCGTCCACTACCACGGGTTCCCCAATGCAGCCCCGATATTCGACGGACTGCCCGAGCCTTCCCCGACTCCGAACATGGGGTCCAGTTTGACCTACTACTACAAGGCTGCGGTTCCGGGGACGTACTTCTATCACTGCCACGTGGAGGCTTCCGAGCACATGCAGATGGGCATGATCGGAAACGCCTGGATCAGACCGGCCCAGAACGGGACAACCTATATGCTCCAGGATGGAACAAACAGGGAGTACAGCACGTTCGCCTATAACGACGGGGACGGGTCGACCGGCTATGACGTCGACTATCCTATCCAGCTGACCGGTTTCGACAGCTATTACCATGACGCTCATATCAACGTCCAACCCCTTCCCTTCGCGGCCATGTATGACAACTACCACATGATCAACGGAAGGGGGTACCCGGACACCGTCAATGTTGCTCCGATCACGAACAACGCGATGGCCTTCGGCGCGACCAGCAATTTCGATGCACAGGACATGTTCTCCACGATCGTGGCCACCCAGGGGCATCGAGTGCTGCTTCGGGTCTCCAATGTGTCGACCACCCACCAATACGCCATTACCACCAACCTTGGAGTTCCGATGAAGGTGGTAGGCCGTGATGCGGCCCTGCTGAGGGGACCTGACGGCAAAGACACCTCCATGGATCTAAGTGTCCTGGAGGTGGCCGGCGGGCAGGCATTTGACGTCATCCTGGATACCAAGGACGTGGCGCCCGGATTCTATTTTCTATATGCCACCGACTTCGCAGCTCTCTCAAACGGGCCCCAGGATCGGGGAGGCATCATGACCGAGATCATCGTCATCCCCGATGGACCTTGGGTACCTTAGGCGATGAGACAAGGAGGGTAGAATAATGAAGAGACTCAGAATCGCGGGAAACGCTTGGATCCTGCCTCTGATGGCCGTCCTGTACCTGCTGCCGGCTTGGAATGTCCCTGCCGATGCGGAAATCGTGGGGATTACCGGCGCTTCTTTCAACCTGGAGGCCAAGGCAGATTATATCTCAACCTCGGACGGGGACAGCTTCCTCATGTGGGGATACAGCAACGGGGGGGCTCGTATGCAATACCCCGGCCCCACCCTCATGGTGCAACAGAATGTACCCGTGAGGGTTACGCTGACCAATCGTCTGCCCTTCCCGACTTCCATCGTGTTTCCGGGCCAAAAGGTCAGCGCGGTCGGCGGGACACTCGGGGTTCTCACGCAGGAAGCGGCTGCCAACGGGGGGACCGTCACTTACAGCTTCACACCGACCCAGCCCGGAACCTACCTGTACAGGAGCGGGACCCGGGCCGATCTTCAGGTCGAAATGGGACTGGTGGGAGCCCTCATCGTGCGGCCCACGGGCTATGATGCGGTGAGCAACAAGATCGCGTACGAGCATCCGGACTCCGCCTATGACCACGAGGTCCTCTACCTTCTCACGGAAATGGATCCGATCATCCACAACGCGGTCGCGAGTGGCCGGCCGGTGGATACGACCACCTTTTTCCCGACCAACTGGTTCATCAACGGCCGCAACTGGCCGGACGTGCTTGCGGACAATTTCCTGCCGTGGCTTCCCACTCAGCCTTACAACTGCCTTCCCAGGATGCACCCGGGTGAGAAGATCCTGTTGAGATGCATCAATGCCGGGGTCGATACCCATCCCATGCATTTCCACGGGAATAACTTCGACGCCATTGCCGAGGACGGCAGACTTCTCAGCAGCGCGCCCGGGGCCGGGGCGGACCTCGCCTGGAAGGGTGTCACCCGCAGGTTTCTGGCGGGAAAAACGACCGATCTCATCTGGACCTGGACCGGTGAATACCTGGGATGGGACATCTACGGGCATGATCCGGCCGTCACTTACCCCAGATCCGCCATCCATCCCGCATGGTCCGGCAACATCTGCGATCAGTACATCGAGGGGGACGCGGCGACGTACTTCGATCCCTACACGAAGGAGTACTGCCCCGATCACGGGATACCGTTCCCGGTCGTCATTCCTCCCCGGGATTCGCTGACCTTCGGTCCTTTTTACAGCGGAAGCCCTTTCCTCGGCGGGGGCGGGGACCTGCCGCCGGGGCATCCCGGTCTGAACGCAGGAGGCGGGTACTTCTACATGTGGCACTCTCACACGGAGAAGGAACTTACAAGCAACGACATCTGGCCCGGGGGTCTGGTGAGCTTTGTGATCGTAGAGCACCCCTCTGTGCCGATTCCGTAAAGGAAAGGAGGACAAGGATATGATGCATAACATCCTGAAGAGAGCCAATGGGGTACTCCCGGCCCTGGTCCTCCTGCTCACCATGGCAGCGGGCACCGCATGGGCTGCGACCTATGACCTGTGCGCAGGCCAGTCGACGGTGGTCATGCCCGACGGCGCCGGGGTCTCGGTCTGGGGTTTCGCTCTGGATACCGGCGGCGAGTGCATTCCATCCATCCCAGGCCCTACACTGCGGGTGGACCCGGCAGATACCACGCTGACGGTCAACCTGAGAAACACGCTGGGTGAGCCGGTCTCCCTGCAGATCCTCGGCCAGCAGCTCGCGGACAACGGCGGTCCTGTATGGGATAACGGCGCGGCTGGGATAAGGACTGACTTCACCCTCCGGGTGAGATCGTTCAGCCATGAAGCGGCGCCAGGCGGATCGGCTACGTATACATGGGGGACTACAACCAACCCATTCAAGACCGGAACCTGGCAAATCCAGAGCGCAACCGATGTCGCCAAGCAGGTACAGATGGGGCTTTCCGCACCCGTCATCAAAGATGCCGCCCTGGGAGTGGCTTACCCGGACAACCCCGCCACCCCTTTGGACGAGAGCGTGCCATATGACCGGGAGGTGATCCTCGTATTCCAGGAGATCGATCCGGATATCCACGCAGCGGTGGCAGCCGGCACCTACGGCCCCGGCGGAACGGTCACCAGCAACTCCCACCGGGATCCCGCGTATTTTCTGATCAACGGCATGGCGTATCCCAATCCGGGCCTCAATCCCCTCAATGCGGTGACGCCGGTCAGTGTCGGGGAACGGGCCCTGATCCGTTTCATCAACGCCGGGGGAGAGAACCATGTGCCCCTGGTCCTGAACAACTACCTGCAGTGGGTGGCCGAAGACGGAATCCCGTTGAAGTTCCCGCAGGAGCGCTACGGACTGGAG
Source organism: Deltaproteobacteria bacterium (assembly GCA_020060215.1). Next base: position 3,861 of record JAGVAP010000143.1, read on the forward strand.
CTCAACCCCGGCAAGACGCTGGACGCCATTTTTGCACCGACCGACCCTGGAAAGGTTGCTCTGCTGGACGGCAGGTTGAACCTGACCAACGCGGGCATCTCCCCCGGGGGCATGCTTGCCTATCTCAACGTGGGCAGCGCGCCGGGCTCGGACATCGTTACCCTGGGCAGCGTTGTCCATGATCCGGTGGCGCAAACCCTCATGGTGGTGGCCAACTCATCCAGCGAGCCCAATGTGCAGCTCACGGCCCAGGGTTACGGGCTGCTTAACTGGAGGTCATGGTTGAATCCGCCCATCTACCGAACCACGTTCTCAAACGTGCCGACCAGGCCGACCAGCGTCTTCGTAACGAGCAGCGGGGGCGGATCCGCCACCTACAACTTCCCGGTTGCGGACACGGTCACGATCCAGAACGTCTCTTACAGCACGGCCTCGGGAGGGACTCTGGCGATCGTGGCCACTTCCTCGAACCAACCGGCGGCCATCCTCACGGCCCCGGGGTATGGTGCCTTGGGGTGGAAATCGTGGCTGAACTTCTATCGCACCACCTTTACAGAGATCGGCGCCAAGCCGACCAGTGTGACCGTCGTCAGCAGCAGCGGCGGCTCGGATACGAAGACGGTGCCGTGAGTCCGGCTGCGGGCCGGAGATCGGGGGGCAGAGCGGGAGCACCCTGATCTCCGGTCTTTGCGGATCTTTTCCACATCTTCGGAACATTCCCCACAGCCAGAAACCTCTATTCGGCCCCTCCATTCAGAAAACTGGAGACCGGCGCTCGCCCTCAGGCTGGAAGATCGAGAGCCGCCGGGCTCAAAGCGGGAACGAAGCGGGATCCTTTGCGGACGGTATTTGCCAAAGAGACGAACTCACGAAATCCGGGGGTGGAATAATGAAAAAGGCAAGACTGTTTTCCTTTTGGATAGCATTGATGACGATTTTCCTGTTCGTTGGTCTTCTGCTGCCCAGGGTCGGCGCTGCTGTGGAGGACAGGCAAGTCGAAACGGCCTCGGTGTATGACGAGGTGGAGAAAAAATGGGGAATAAAGCCTCTCCATATCAGGCTGACCGGTGCGGAACACTTCCTCGATTTCCGCTACCTGGTCGTCGACGCGGAGAAGGCAAAACTCGTCACTCACAAGAAGAAGAAGGCCATCCTCATCGATGAGGAGACGGGCGAGAGATACCACGTGACCATGACCAAGATCGGCGCGATGAGGGGGACGACGACCGATCCCAAGCCCGATAAGCGATACTTCATCCTGTTTACGAACACGGATCAGTGCATCAAGCGGGGCAAGACGGTTACGGTGATGATCGACGACTGCAAGGTTGAGAACCTGAAGGTGGAATAACCGGAAAGCGGAAGGCGGAAGGCGGAGTGAAGACGATAATCGGGGTGCGCCATGCGAAATAAAAAGGTGCTAGGAATTCGGGAAATGGACGGCACGAATACGGGAGAAATGATAAAGAGGATAACATCCGGAATTCGGATTCTGCATTCGTGGATTAGGCTATTCTTTCACTCCGCATCCCGCACTCCCCACTCCGTGCTCTTCATCTTGGCTCTTTCAGTGTTCTTGGTCGGAGGCCCGTCCCACGCGGGGGTGATCGAGCCGACGCTTGACCGCAAGCTGCAGACGGCCAGGCCTGATGAGAAGGTGCCGATCATCGTCACCTTCTCCGGTGAAGCGGATCTTTCAGGCTTCACGGCAAGGAACAGGGGCGTTCGCCGCTCACGCATGATCAGGGCACTCAAATCGAGATACGAAACCAACCTTACCCGAAGCAGCGTCAAGGACCTGTTGCCAAGTACGCAGGTCGACCGACGAGAGGCAGGGGTCCGACCTTTATGGTTGATCAACGGACTTGCGTTGAAGGCCGGGCCGCACTTGATCCGAAGAATCGCCGGAAAACCGTGGGTGGAATCGGTGCGCTTGGACCAGACGATCCAAGCCCCCCCTGTCGTCACGACATGGGACGCCGTTCCTGAATGGAACCTGGATGCGATCCGTGCCCGGGACCTCTGGAACATGGGATACACCGGGCAAGGGGTTGTCGTCGCATGTGTGGACACGGGGGTCGATGGGGATCACCCCGATCTCGTCGGCCGGTGGAGAGGAGGGACCAACAGCTGGTTCGACGCCAACGATCCCGATTTCGACCCGGTCCTGGATAGCCAGCCGTACGATCCGATCGGACATGGGACCGGTGTCATGGGCATCATGGTAGGGGGAGATGCCGGCGGGACCAGCATCGGCGTGGCGCCGAACGCACAGTGGATCGCGGCCAAGATCTTCAACAGCCAAGGTGTGGCTCTGGAGAGTGAGATCCATGCGGCCCTGCAATGGCTCCTGGATCCGGATGGGGACCCCGAAACGGACGACAGTCCGGAAATCGTAAACAACTCCTGGGGTTTCGGCAACAACCCGGACGTGTGCGTGGAGGAAGTGGGTGCGGTTTCGTTCCACACAGACGTCCGGATCCTGCGGCAGGCCGGGATAGCGGTCGTTTTCTCGGCCGGAAACAACGGACCATCCCCATATACCAGCCAGAGCCCTGCGAACTTCCCGGAGAGTTTCTCGGTAGGAGCTTCCAATGAACTCCTCGAGGTCGCCGATTTCAGCTCGAGAGGACCCTCAGCCTGCAGCGGGTCCGTTTACCCCCACGTGGTAGCCCCCGGAGAACGGGCCTCCTACCCGTACGGAATCAAGAGCGCCGACGTCTATCTCGGGGTCCCGAATCCCTACGCCTACTATGCCGGTACCAGCTTTTCCGCCCCTCATGCCGCAGGCGCCATGGCGCTCCTCCTGAGTGCGTTCCCCAGCCTCACCCCCTATCAGTTGGAGACAGCCATCACTTCATCTGCCGTGGACCTCGGCATAGCGGGTCCGGACAACGATTATGGGTACGGACATCTGGATGTCCTGGGGGCGCTTCAGGCCGTCCAAGGTTTCGACGCCGTGAGCATCCAGGACCTGGTTCATGACCCCGGGCTGCAGACGCTGACCGTGGTGGCCACATCCACGGAGCAGCCGGGTGTGACACTTGCTGCGGAAGGGCTTGGGCCGCTGAACTGGAAGAGCTGGCTCAACTTTTACCGGAACACCTTCACAGGTGTGACCCTCCCGCCCCAATCGGTGACGGTGGTCAGCAGCGCCGGAGGTTCGGACACGAGGACATTGCCACCATCGGACACGGTGAGCATCGCGAGCGCAACGTACGATGCCGCTGCGCGGACGTTCACGGTGGTGGCCACTTCATCGGATCAGCCTGATGTGAACTTGAACGCAGTAGGATTCGGGCCCCTGTACTGGAAGAGCTGGTTGGGTTTTTACCGGAGTACCTTTTCCGGGATCGAGAACCATCCCTCCTCGGTCACGGTTGCGAGCTCCGGCGGCGGGTCGGATACCCTGATGCTGCCGCCGCCCGATGCGGTGAGCATCGCGAGCGCGACGTACGATGCCGCTGCGCGGACGTTCACGGTGGTGGCCACTTCATCGGATCAGCCTGATGTGACCTTGAGCGCAGTAGGATTCGGGCCGCTGAACTGGAAGAGCTGGTTGGGTTTTTACCGGAGTACCTTTTCCGGGATCGGTACCGCCCCAGCATCGGTGACCGTAGCGAGCTCCGGCGGCGGGTCGGATACCCTGATGCTGCCGCCGCCCGATGCGGTGAGCATAACGAGCGCCGCATACGATACCGCCGCGCAGACGCTCACCGTAATTGCCACCTCGTCGGATCAACCCGCGGTGACGTTGACCGCCGATGGTCTCGGCGCCCTGGAGTGGAAGAGCTGGAAGAATTTCTATCGTAAAACCTTTACGGGCATCGCAAGTCCGCCGGCGTCGGTGACGGTTGTAAGCAGCGGCGGAGGCATGGATGTCGAAGCAGTAGGGAGTATGCAGTAGGCGGTATGCAGCTAAAACCAAGAAAGGAGATGTGAGTATGAAGGGAAAGAATCTGATCGTTGGAATGGCGGCCATGGTGTTCATTGCGGTGTACCCTGTTTCTGGTCCTGCTGCGGAACCCGATATCTCCACCCTTCCCAAACACAAGCAGGAGGAATGGAAGCGCGTCAAGAGCGGCATGGATCGGGAATACAATGTCTGCAGGGAGCACTGCGGCGGTGAAAAGAGCTGCCTGGACAAATGCACACAGGCCTATGAAAGCAGGTTGCAGAAGGAGTTTCAGAAGCTCCAAACGGCGGAACCAAACCCTCCTGAAAATGACATCCAGAAGGCGGCTGCCTGTCCTTTCTGCGGTATGGACCGGCAGAAGTTCGCCCATTCCAGGGTTTTCATCCAGTACGATGACGGCTCGATCCTCGGGACCTGCTCCATCCATTGTGCGGCAGCCGACATGGCCGTGAACCTGGACAAGAGCCCGGCGGCGATCTGGGTGGGCGACTACAACAACCGCAAGCTGATCGATGCGGAGAAGGCATTCTGGGTCATGGGCGGAAAAAAGATGGGGGTCATGACCAAGAGGGCCAAATGGGCCTTCGGGAACGGGGATGCGGCCGAGCAGTTCATGCTCCTGGAAGGCGGGCAAGCTGTGACCTTCGACGAAGCGATGAGGGCGGCCTATGAAGACATGTACGAGGACACGAAGATGATCAGGGAGAGGCGGAAGGCCAAACGGATGCAGATGAAGGCGGGGAATCAGCATTGATATGACCTCGAAACCTTGGCCCTCCGGAACGGTCAGAGACGATTGGCTCAACCGGTCCTGCAAAGTTGGAATGATGGAAGGGTGGAATGATGAGTTTCGAAGCCATCTCTTAACGCCCTCATCACCAGGCTTTTGATTGTTCTTCCACAATATTCCATTATTCCAACACTCCAATATTCCGGTTTTTCCGCCCCATGGACTTCATCCTCCGGGGTGCGTCAAAAACGGCCACTACCCGGTCGATACCGTAAAAAGGAGGCGACCATGTTCCTGAAAAAGACGACTCCGTTTCATATCGTTTCCTGCCTCACCGTCTTCATCCTGCTGCTGTCTCCTGATCTCTCCTGGGGAGCGGAAAAGGTGCCGACCAAACCCTCCAAACAGGACAAGTGTCCGGTCTGCGGGATGTTCGTCTACAAGTACCCGGAGTGGGTAGGTCAGATCGTGTTCAAGGACGGCTCGTATGCCTTCTTCGACGGGGCCAAAGATCTGTTCAAGTACTATTTCAATTTGAAGAAGTACAACCCTCAGAAAACCCGGGCAGATATCGAGAGCATCAGCGTCACCGAATACTACGATATCCAACCGGTCGCCGCCCAGTCAGCCTGGTTCGTCGTCGGGAGCGATGTATACGGGCCCATGGGAAAAGAGCTCATCCCGGTATCGAACGAGACCGGGGCCCGGGAATTTTTGAAAGATCACAAGGGCAAGCGGATCCTCAGGTTCAAGGAAATCACACCGAGCATCCTCGAAAAGCTCGACTGAGCGGGTGCTGTGCGTAAATCGACCATCTACTTCATGGCCCTGGGCATTTTGACGTTCCTGCTTGCAGCGGTGGTGGTCTTCTATCCTTTGACCCAAGCCGTTCGCTACCAAAGGGCTTTGCACGAGCAGAAAAACCTGGTTCATCATCTGATGCTTACGGATCTCTGCCTCTTTCCCGAAGCGAGATATGCGAGGCACCTGAGCCAGGCGGACCTCCACTCGGCCTTCCAGGATCACCCCAGAGCCATGGAGCACTTCCCGTCAGGCTCCCTGGTGCTCCCACCGCAACACCTGCTTGCAGCACGGCCAAGCGCAGTACAAGAAGGACGGACAGGATTAACGAGGATCTACAGGACGTCAAAAGACACAAAGCTCAAAGAAGCTACAGGTTTTCTTGATCAACCCGTATGGTAAAGACCTCGTCCTTCCACTTTACGGCATAGGAACGAAATGGAAGCGTTCGAGTCTAAAACAAGATTGCTTCCCATCATTCCATCATTCCAATATTCCATTATTCCAAGGCCTATCCTGTCTATCCTGCCTGCCATGCCGAAGCCTGGGCGGAGGCAGGTTATCCTGTCTAAAAACTCTCTTCGGTGAAAGAAATGACGCGCTGGATCGAGCGCCAAAGATATTTCCTGGACTTCACCCTGTCTTCTCTCTGGAGGCGGAAGGGGAGAAATCTATCGCTGCTCATTGTATATACCCTGGTCGTCTTCATGGTTGCATCCGTCATCTTTTTCACCAACGCGCTTCGCCGTCAGGCGTTGAGCATTCTGGAGGGATCTCCTGAAATGATCGTCCAGAGGCACGTCGGCGGAAGGCATGAGATGATTCCCGTCTCTTATGTCGAAGAGATCCGCAAGATCCGGGGCGCTGCATCGGCGCAACCCAGGCTCTGGGGCTACTACTATCATCCTGCGTCGCGGTCCAACTACACCATTATGGCGCCGGAAGAATTTCCGTTTTCAGTGGACGAAGTCAAGATTGGGGACGGGGTCCTGAGGACATGGGGGACGGCGAAGGGGAATGATCTCTATTTCAAGGAGTACAACGGTGAGCCTCTGGTCCTGAAGATCGCCGGTACGTTCAAGCAGACGACGGATCTGGTCTCATCCGACCTCATCCTCATGTCCGAATCCGCGTTCAGGCGCATCGCGGGGGTGCCCGAAGGGTATGCAACGGATCTGACCGTGAAGATCAGGAACGGAAACGAGGCCCAAACCATTGCGGAAAAGCTCGTCCAGGCATTGCCGGACACACGACCGATCCTGAAGTCCGAGATCATCCGAACCTACAGCTCGGTTTTCGACTGGCGGAGCGGTTATGTCATCGTGCTCCTGACAGGCGCCTTTCTGGCTTTCTTCATTTTTACCTGGGACAAGGCCACCGGGTTGAGCGGAGAAGAAAAGGGGGAGATCGGTATCCTCAAGGCGCTGGGCTGGGAGACCTCTGATGTCCTGATCATGAAGTTCTGGGAGGGAACCGCCGTCTCTCTTGCCGCGTTTCTGCTGGGTACGATCACGGCCTTCATCCATGTCTTCCTTGCATCCGCCACCCTTTTTGAACACGCCTTGAAGGGATGGTCGGTCCTTTACCCGAAGTTCACGCTGACCCCCGCAGTGGATCTCTACCAGGTGGCGATCCTGTTTTTTCTCACGGTCGTCCCTTATACCTTCATGACCGTGATCCCGACGTGGAAGATCTCCATCATGGACCCGGATACGGTGATGAGAAATTGAAATCATGGAATGTTGGAATATTGGAATGATGGAATATTGGAACAGGCGAATGACGGGATCCATCTACCTCAATTTGAGAAGGCTGTTCCACCATTTGTATCGGCCGTCCTTCCCTCTCCTGTTTCTGCCGACTTTCGTTCCACCATTTCATTTTGCCGTTCCTCGTGTCGTATGATTCCACATTATTCCAACATTCCAACATTCCATTCTTCCGGTTCCTGGCCATGATTGAGCTGAAGGGAATAAGCAAGACATACAACACCGGGAAGCCGACCGAATATACGGCGCTCAAGGGAATCGACCTCAGCCTCGGCACTAGGACCGCCACCGTTTTCGTCGGACCGAGCGGGTCGGGCAAGACCTCCCTGCTGAGCATCATCGGCTGCATGTGCAGGCCCACCTCAGGACGTATCTGGCTGGACGGCAGGGAGGTCACGAGCCTGCCCGAGAGGTTTGCGGCCGAGACGAGAAGGCGCACCTTCGGTTTTGTATTCCAGAACTATCACCTGATCAAGGGATTGAGCGTTCTGGAAAACACGATGGTTCCTGCTTACCCGCGCGGAAGGACGCGCCGACTCGTAAAAGAAAGAGCCATGGCGCTGCTTGGGAAGATGAATCTTGCATCCAGGGCGGGGCAGAAGGTGGAACATCTCTCCGGAGGCGAGCAGCAGAGGACCGCGGTTGCCAGAGCACTGATCAATGATCCGGATGTGATCATCGCCGACGAGCCCACCGCGCACCTGGACTCCGAGCTGTCGAGGAGGTTGCTGGAAATGATCTCCGGCCTCAAGAAGGAAGGCAAGACCATCCTCATGGCGAGTCATGATCCGCTGGTATACGAATCCTCCATCGTCGACAGAGTGATCACCATGCGCGACGGCAGGATCGTTCACACTCCGGAATAATGGAATAATGGAATGGTGGAATGATGTGCTATACAGGGGTGTTCGAAGCAGTCCTCAGGCAGGCAGAAAGGTGTCTTTCCATCCTCTTTCTTTCTGTTGTCTCTGAAGTGACACTATTAGTTTTATCAATTCGTTTTCGACTTTGTAGTGAATCCTATCCAGTTGCTCATTTTCTTCATCAGTGATTTGACCAGCTTCCTTAAAACTTACATAACAAGAGTGAAATTCTCCGCATGAGCCCAGGGCAATGTTGAGATGGTTCAGGTACTCTTTCAGACTGCGCCGGCAGTAACCTTCTGCGATATTTCGCGATATGCTGTGTGCTGCGTCGATGGCATTAGAAGCCACTTTCTTTAGTTCAAATGGAAAAGGCACAAGTATTCTGCTGGCCAATACATAAAGGGAGACCGAATCTTGCCAGACCCTCAGCTTCTTAAATCCTCTATTGACGTTTCTTAGCTCCATGATTGACTTATATAACGAAACGAGTTGCGCTTCAAGTTGGGTGGATTCTTCCCCATTATTCCAATATTCCATCATTCCATCATTCCTGTCTTTTGATTCTTAATCCTGCCATCATCGCACTTGTCGGCGGAGGGCTGCTCGTCAGCGCATTCGCGCTCTACGCCGCCTACAACGGCTACCTGATCATACGACACTGGGACCTCAACAGCGGCAGCGAGCTTCAGCTGGCGCTGGAGAGAAAGACCTACCTGGTCTCCACGATCTTCGGGGTTCTCCTGGCCTTCGAATTTGCCGGTCTCTTTCTCTTTGCCTATACGGCGGATCACATACACGATCTCTTTGTCGGCGCCATGTGTGCGGCCGGGTCGCTGAATGTGAACGATTACGGGTACTCCACGCTTGTGGTTAAGATCGTCAGTTTCATTCTTTGCGGGGTCTGGACCGTCGTGAATTACGCGGACAACCAGGCCGCCGACTATCCCATGACCAGGGCCAAGTACAAGCTGCTGTTTTATGTCACCGGTGCGCTCCTGCTGGAGACCTTTCTTCAGTGCCGCTATTTCCTGTCCCTTGAGGCGGACGTGATCACGTCCTGCTGCGGGACCCTGTTCAGCCTGGAATCGCAGACCGTGACCGGCGATCTGACAGCGCTCCCTCCGTATGGCACCATGGTCGTGTTCTGCGTAGGGGTGGCTCTGACCATAAGGGCGGGTGTGCATTTTCTGGTGACTGGGCGGGCGGCAGGGATGTTCTCGCTTTTTGCTTCAGCCGCCATGGTGATGGGGCTCCTGGCCGTGATCTCGGTGATCTCGGTTTACTACTACGAGCTCCCCACCCATCACTGTCCGTTCTGTCTTCTGCAGAAGGAATACCACTACATCGGATACCCCTTGTATTTCTCACTCTTCCTTGCCGGGATCAGCGGGATAGGGGTGGGCGCCATCGAGCGTCACAAGGGTTCGTGGTCAGGAGAGGGATTTCCTCGAATACAGAGATCCCTGACCTCCCTCTCGCTCGGTTCCTATCTCGTCTTTACGGGAATAGCCGCTTACCCCATGATCTTCTCGGATTTCATCCTGGAGTGAAATCCCTCCTTCGTCGGGATTTCATGCAACGCGGCTTCGCAACGAAATCTCTCCTTCATCGAGATTTCATGCAACGCGGCTTCCCCGCTGAAAGAGATGTGGCACACGGCCGCCCTGCTAAAGGATCCTCTCTCTGCCGTTTCTGATCAAGTGGAGAATGAAAATGGTAAACAACCCTCCCAGATTGAACAAGAAGGTGATCGTCGCCCTGGCTGCAACCGTCTTTGCTTTCATCTTGGGCTACGCGTTCAGCGGGAACGGGACAGGGTCTGCGGGCTCGGCCATCCCTCCGGCGGAGGAGGGTGCGAAAGGCGAGAAGGGGATGATTTACGTCTGTCCCATGGTCTGCATCTCGCCCATGAAGTTGATGGGAAAATGCCCCATATGCGGGATGGACCTGGTCCCCGTCTACGCCGGAACAGACGACGGGTCCGGGCCGCCGAGGATCAAGCTGTCCGCCGAGGCAGTAAAACTGGCAGAGGTCCAAACCGTACCGGTCGAGAGAAAGGCGACTTCTGCACGGATTCGGCTGTTCGGGCAGATAGACTATGACCCGGCGCACATTGCTACGGTTTCGACTTTCATGCCCGGCGTGGTCGACCGGATCTATGTGAAGCGGCCGGGGATCTTCGTGCGGTGGGGACAGCCCCTCTTCGACATCTCCTCTCCTGACCTTCTCGAGACCCAGAAGGAGCTCATCGAGGCCATGAAAGTCGTCCCCAGCTTCTACGCCTTCCAGTCCGGACTGCCGCATGCGGCCAGGGATATGCCGGTCCAGGGACTGGCAGATGCGGAGGAGCGCGCTGACGGCTCACCGGAAAAGCAGGCCGCCTTGAGAAAGATCAGTGCTATTCGACACAAGTTTTCGCTGCTCGGCCTTCCCAAACGGGACATCGATGAGCTGATGACGAGAGGAGAGGCGACAGGAATCGCCACCCTATACTCTTTCCTCTATGGACAGGTCATCGAGATAAACGCGAACGAGGGGTCATATGTGAACCGGGGGGCCACCGTTTTTACGATCGGCGATCCCCGCCACATCTGGGCCAGGCTGGACGCCTACGAAGTGGACTACCCGTGGCTGAGATTGCACCAGGAGGTCACCTTCGAGGTCGATGCCTATCCGGGGGAGACCTTTGCCGGCAAGGTCGTCTACATCGACCCGGTTTTCAATGCGAAGACCCGCACCTTCAGGGTAGGCGTGCTGTGCCCCGACATGGGCGGGCGACTGAAGGCGGGAATGCTGGTGAGGGGGTTTGTACATGCGCAGCTGAGTGAGGAGGGCAAGGTGGACAATGGACCCCCGGAGGGGAACCTACCGCTGGTCATCCCCTCGACGGCCCCTCTCATCACCGGCAAGAGAGCGGTGGTGTATGTGAAGGTGCCGAACCAGGAGGACATGTTCGAAGGACGGGAAGTCCAACTCGGGCCAAAGTCCGAGTCCCACTATATCGTTCTCTCGGGGGTCGACGAGGGAGACCAGGTGGTGGAAAACGGCAGCTTCAAGATCGACAGCGCCGTTCAGATCCTGGCGAAGAGGAGCATGCTGGATATCGAGGGCAACCATTCCGCAATTGCCCACCATCATCACGGCGGCTCGGAGCTCATGGAACAGGATTATCAGGAAAGAAGACTGCAAAACCTCACCGCAGGCGAGTATGAACCCTACCAGGTAAAGAAACATACCGGTGAAGGCAAGAACCTGCAGGCGCTGGAGAACTTCCGTTCGACGATGGGTGGCGGGCAGCGCAAGACCATCACCCGTCGCAGGCCCGGGATGTACGGCGACAGCACACAATGAAGAAGGGGGGATTGGAAAAATGGAATAATGGAAGAATGAAAGGTCTTCAAAGCGCTATTTGCATTTTCCATCATTCCATTATTCCACCCTTCCATACTTCACTTCCGGCGGTAATCCTTTAGATACTCTTCTCCTCTTTTATGACTTCCATCCAACCCAAATCGCTGATCGATAGGGTCATCTGGTTCTCGCTGACCAACAAGGTCCCCGTGCTTATGATGGCCTTGTTCTTTGCGGTCTGGGGGATCCTGGTCGCCCCTTTTGACTGGGGAATTGGCGGTCCGCTCAGGGACCCTGTCCCGATGGACGCGATCCCCGACATCGGTGAAAGCCAGCAGATCGTATTTACGCAGTGGCAGGGCCGCTCTCCCCAGGACATAGAGGACCAGATCACCTATCCACTGACCACGATTCTCCTGGGCATGCCGGGCGTGAAGGCCATTCGCAGTTTCTCCCAGTTCGGGTTCTCTTCGGTGTACGTCATCTTCGAGGAGGGAACGGATTTCTACTGGGCCCGCTCCCGTGTTCTCGAGAAGCTGAACAGCCTCTCCGATGTCTCGTTCCCGGCAGGTGTTCAACCGACCCTCGGGCCGGATGCCACGTCGCTGGGGCAGGTTTTCTGGTACACACTCGAGGGGAGGGACAAGGAAGGCAACCCGACCGGAGGGTGGGACCTTCACGAGCTGAGGACCATCCAAGACTATTACGTTCGCTACGCCTTGCTCGGGGTGGAGGGAGTGAGCGAGGTCGCTTCGGTGGGCGGTTTCGTCCAGGAGTATCAGGTGGACCTGGACCCGGACCGAATGAGGGTATACGGCGTGAGCCTCGACCAGGTGACTGCAGCGATTCGCGGTGCGAACCGCGACGTCGGCGCCCAGACCATAGAGGTCAACAAGGTGGAGTACCTGGTTCGCGGCATCGGGTTCATCAAGGGGCTGGAAGACCTGGAAAACGCGGTGATCAGGCTGGACGGCGCGGTTCCCCTGTTTGTCAGGCAGGTGGCTCATGTCTCCCTGGGCCCCGCTACCCGGGAGGGCGCCCTGGACAAGGGGGGCGCCGAGGCGGTGGGCGGAGTGGTCCTCGTACGTTTCGGGGCGAATCCCCTGGAGGTCATCAAGGAGGTCTGGAAAAAAATCAGCGAAACCGGCCCCGGGATGCCCACGAAGACGCTCCCCGACGGGACGGTCAGCCAGGTTCAGATTATCCCATTCTATGACCGCACGCAGCTCATCCACGAGAGCCTCGATACGCTGAGGCAAGCGCTCTCACAGGAGACGGTGATCACCATCGTGGTGACACTCGCCCTCCTCGGACACCTCGGGAGCTCTGTGCTCATCTCCGGCCTGCTGCCCCTGTCGGTGTTGATCTGCTTTATCCTGATGAAGATCTCCGGGGTGGAGGCCAATATCGTGGCCCTCTCCGGTATCGGCATCGCCATTGGAACCATGGTGGACATGGGGATCATCATTGCGGAGAACATCATCCGCCATCTTCAAAAAAATGATCCCGGCGCCAATACCCTTCATGTGGTCTTCCGTGCCTGTCAGGAGGTTGGCAGGGCGGTCGTCTCGGCGGTGACAACCACCATCATCAGCTTTCTTCCGGTGCTGACCATGGAGGCGGCCGAGGGAAAGCTCTTCAAACCGCTGGCCTTCACCAAGACCATCGCCCTGGTTGCATCCCTTGTGGTCGCCGTCGTGCTGATCCCGCCTCTGGTCCACCTGTTGTTCAGTTCAAGGTTGAGGGAACGACCCCGGGGATGGATCCTGTTCGAAGGCATGATCTATCTGGGAGGGCTCGTGGCCTTCCTTTGGAGCTGGAAAGCGGGCCTGGTCATGGCCCTGATCGGCGCTTACAACCTGGTTCTTCCAAAACTCTCGGAGAACGGCGCAAGGTGGACGAGATCCCTGATGAACGGCGTGATTGCCCTCGTCGTCTCCCTGGCTCTTGCAGCCGACTGGATGCCCCTCGGCCTGGACAAGGGATTCTTCAAGAATGCGGTCTTTGTGGTGCTCACCATCGGCCTGCTGCTCAGTGGGTACATCGTGTACGATCGCAAGTACAAGTACGTGCTCGCGTGGTGCCTGGAGCACAAAAAGAGCTTCCTCTCTCTTCCCGCGGCCCTGGTTCTGGTTGGATGGATGATCTGGCAAGGGGCCGACACCCTTCTCGGGAAACTTCCGGCACTGCTGCGGAATTCCGCACCTGTGACCTACATGATGAAGAAGTTTCCAGGCCTCGGCAAGGAGTTCATGCCGCCTCTTGACGAAGGCTCCTTTCTCTTCATGCCGAGCACCATGTCCCATGCCTCTATCGGAGAGGCGCTCGATATCGTGCAGAAGCAGGACAGGGCCATCCGCGCCCTGCCCGAGGTCGAGATGGTTGTAGGAAAGGTGGGCCGCGTTCAGAGCGCCATGGACCCGGCCCCCGTATCCATGGTGGAGACCCTCGTCACGTACCGTCATGAGTACCTGCAGAGCGCGGAAGGGGAAATCCGGAGGTTCAAGTTCTTTCCCCGCGAGTGGGACCTGTTCCGGGACCCTGACGGGAATCCCGTGAATGCACCCGACCACAAACCGTACCTCGTTCAGGGGCGCTTCGCCCGGGACGAGCAGGGCCGGTTGATCCCGGATCGACTGGGGAAACCTTTCCGGGTATGGCGGACGGGGCTGGACCCTGCCCTCAACCCGGGCAGAAAACGATGGAACGGAATCAAGAAGCCGGATGACATCTGGAACGAGATCACCCGCGCCGCAGAGATTCCGGGGACGACCTCCGCGCCAAAGCTTCAGCCCATCTCGGCCAGGATGGTCATGCTCCAGAGCGGCATTCGGGCGAGTACTGGGATCAGGGTCACCGGGCCGGACCTGGAAACCATTCAGAAGGTCTGCATGGGGATAGAGGCCATTCTCAGAGAGGTCCCTTCCATTTCCCCGTCGACCGTCATCGGAGATCGCGTTATAGGCAAGCCGTACCTGGAGATCAACATGGATCGCGAAGCCATCGGACAGTATGGGATCAGTGTGGATAAGGTCCTCGAGGTCATCGAGTACGCCATCGGCGGAACGCGTGTGAGCACTACGGTGGAAGGAAGGGAGCGATATCCTGTCCGAGTCCGCTATCAGCGTGAAATGAGGGACGACCTGGAGAGCATAGGGAAGGTCCTGGTCCCCACGCCGAGTGGAATCCAGGTCCCCCTGATGCAGCTTGCCGATATCGTATATGTTCGCGGCCCCATGAGCATCAGAGGGGAAAACAGCTTCCTGGCAGGGTATGTGCTCTTTGACAAGAAAGAGGGCCATGCCGAGGTGGATGTGGTGAATCAGGCAAGGGAGACGCTGGAGGAGAAGGTCGCTTTCGGCGAGTTCGAGGTGCCGCCCGGGGTGATGTACAGCTTCATCGGGACTTACGAAGGCCATCTCAGAAGTCAGAAGCGGTTGATGATCATTCTTCCCCTGGCGCTCTTTCTCATCTACATGATCCTCTACCTCGAATTCAGATCCGTACTCAATAGCGCCCTGGTCTTCTCCGGAATCCCGGTCGCCTGGGCAGGCGGATTTATCATGCTGTGGCTCTACGGCCAACCCTGGTTCCTGGATTTCTCCGTATTCGGGGTCTCCATGAGAGAGCTGTTTCAGGTCCATCCCGTCAACATGAGTGTCGCCGTGTGGGTAGGTTTTCTTGCCGTCTTCGGGATCGCGGAGGATGACGGCGTGGTCATGGCCACCTACCTGGAGCTCACTTTCAAGGACCGGCAGGTCCGAAATGTGGCCGAGATCCGTGCAACCGTGGTCGAAGCGGCCCTTCGCCGGATCCGACCCTGCATGATGACGACGGCAACGACCCTTCTGGCCCTGATCCCGATCTTCTCCTCTGGAGGAAAAGGGTCAGACATCATGGTACCCATGGCCATACCCTCCTTCGGTGGCATGGCGGTGGAGATGCTGGCGAGCCTGATGGTCCCGGTGCTCTATTGCGCGGTTAAGGAGCACAGGCTTAAAGCGCAGAAGCAGCAGGGAAACGGTTCGGATTCTGGCTTGCCGTAGAAGCAAGCTCCTGCTTTCGATTCATTCGGTTTCGAAAAGATCGCAAGCGGGAGCTTGCTCCTACAGGTGATGAAGTTGCAAACAGAGGAGTTGGTGAAATTCGTTACACATCTTCCGGAGGACGAATAATGGCAAACCGATGCGTGCTGTTGGTCTTAACGGCGGTGCTCTCAATCGCTCTCCTGGGTCGTTCGGCATCCGCGGAGCCAAACGGCGGACCGGTTCCAAATGGGGCCGTTTCGGAAGAGGATGCGAAAACGCCAAGCGCAGGTCCGGCAAGACAGCCGGTACAGGCACACGTGCAGGAAAAAGGATCGATCGAGACCGAGAATAGCGGCGTGAGCCCTCATGCTGTGAACAGTCAGAAGAGAAAGCCGTTGCTGGATCGGCGGTGGATCATCAAGATGAACGATGAAAAGGGAAAGAAATTCGCTCCCGCAACTCCTGTGCCCATCGCGTGGGCAAACCCTGAGCAGAAAACCCGGTGTGAATCCCACCTCCCGGCACTTCGGGAGGCGTTCGGGAAGACGAGGCAGTTTTCAATTAGCGGCGACTCGTGCAGCACCGCCCGGTACGCAAAGACCTTTCTGGATCGCGTCAAGGATTGCTCGAGAGACTGCCCGAAGGGATATCTCGAGTCCAAAGGCTATTCCGAGCAGATCGTTCGGAACGTGGGCGTTCTCCTTGAACTGGGTCGGAAGCGTTGCCTCCAGCCGGTCTCGGAAAAGGCGGTCGGTAGAGCCGAATCGACGCGGGATCGTGCTGAGAAGCGGACGACCAGGCGGAAGAAACTCCAAGAGGAACAAAAGAATTGATCCCCCAAGGCTGCATGAAGAGATGTGACAGCAAACGAAGGTACTCACAGGAACAGGAGGCTCCAACAGCATGACGGGAAAAGCGTTCTGTCTTGTCGTTATCGGGTTGGCGCTGGGGCTCCATGTGCAGGCGATGGCCGATTCGGAGATCCGGCTTTCCGGCGAAAGGACCATACCCTTAAACCGTCCTCCCACTGACGCAGCGGTCTCCGCGAACGGAAAATGGATCTACGCCCTCACTCCCGAAGGAGAACTTCTCATCTATTCCGCAGATGGGACTTTGGCCGGTCGACTGCCGGTAGGGGAGCCGAAGAGCAGGATCCGGGTCGGCCCGAAAGAAGACGTGCTCCTGCTCATGAACCCGGAAAAGAGCTTCCTGAGGGTTGTGACCCTGGACTTCGTGAAGAGAATCCGCTCAGAGGGATCGCCTTTCAAAGGCCCCCGAGACGCGACGGTCGTCATCACCGAGTTTACAGAGTTTCAATGCCCACACTGTGCGGCGTTCGCCCCGGTGCTCAGACAGGTACAGGAGAAGTACCCGGAGCAGGTCAAGATCGTATTCAAGAACTACCCGCTGAAGAGTCACCAGTTCTCCGTGATCGCCGCAGCCGCTGCCCTGGCCGCTGAACGTCAGGGCGCCTTCTGGCGCTTTCACGACAAACTGTTCGAAAACCGCAACAGCCTGAGCCAGGAAAGGATCCGGAAGATCTCTGTGGAACTGGGGCTCGATCAGGAAAAATTCATGAGAGACCTTCGCGACGGCGACATCATGAGACAGATCCGCGAAGATGTCGAGGACGCACAGAGTGCCGGGGTCACGGGTGTTCCCGCCGCCTTCGTCAACGGCCGGCCCGTGAGGGACCGCAGTCTGCATGCGGTCCTCTCCCTTGTCGAAGAGGAACTCCGAAGGGCATCCAACAAGGAAGAAGAGTGCCTGGAGTGTACGGATGCTCACTGAACAGATAAAGAATTCTTTGACAGGATAACAGGATGAACAGGATTGAATGTAAGGAAAAAGGGAGAACCGATACACGACGTCACTTCAGGGTGGATTCGCGACTTCCCTTCGTTGTTCTGCTCGCTCCACGCTGGAGCGTAGGAACGATAAAAAGCGCTGCCATATTACCTTCCGACTCTCAACCGCTATCCTGTTGATCCTGTAATCCTGCAGGGAATTTCTCCTTCATCCCATTCACTCTCCCCGCACTTGGAGACCCATGAAGATGCGAAGGTACTTGATCCTGATCAATATCGTATTCACTGCGCTCATCGGCTGGACCGCTTACGAAGCGTACATCACCTGGAGCGCTGAAAGGAAAGGAGGAGCGGTGACCGCCGATGCAGGGGTTGCGCAAGCTGCAAGGGAAAACCCGGTGGAGAGGTCGACCGGTTTTCCCTATTACCAGGCCATTATCGCACAGGATCTTTTCGGCACAACCGTTCAAAAGCAGCAGGTGAGAAAGGTGGAAAAACCCAGGGTCGAGGAGATCCCTGTAAGCCGTCGCAGTCTGCATCTGAAGGGGACGGTAGTCGGTCGGGAAAACAACTCCTATGCCGTGATCGTGGACGGTAGAAACCCGGAAGGGGAGGTATTCCGGGTGAACGATATGCTCCACAATGCGCGCATCCTGGAAATCCTGCCCGACAGGGTCATCCTCGAGTCGGAAGGCAAGCAGGAAGCCCTGGTTCTCACTTATGAATTGGACATGGTGGGGAAAGAGGTACATGAAGTGGAGAGGCCGGAGAGAGTCTCCGGTAAAGCGGACAGAAGCCATCCTCCTGGGACGAAACGTCTGCCAGGTGCAGGTGGCAACCCTCGGATCGGAAATCTTCCCGAAAGGAAACTGAACTGATGAGCCTTTACGGAAACTGTTCGAGATGGGGCGTTGGATTTCTGGTATCCCTCGTGATCTCTATCCTGCCGTTTCCATGCACGGGGGCGGAGCAGTCCCCCGGCAGAGCTCCTTCCAGACAGCCCCTTCAGGAGCGGCGGTCGGAGATGTCAAAGAGGCTGGAGGCGCTGAAGAAAGGCCGGCCTGTCTCTCCTCCACTGCAGGATGGGGAAGGGAGAATCGCACCGGAGGAGCACGCCGCCCCGGAAGAGACTCCCTTTGTGAAGACCCCCGCGCCGGAAAGGGGGGGACGAGGGGTGCAGGAAAGGAAACCGCCGGCGAACAGGGAGCGGCCCAAGTATGTGACCATGAACTTCAAGAACGTGGAGCTGCAGAGCCTGGTCAAATTGATGAGCGACCTGACAGGGCGGAACTTCATCGTGGATCCGGGTCTCAGGGGGCAGATGACGATCATCTCACCCAACGAGATCTCCGTGGATGAAGCCTACCAGGTTTTCCTTTCCGTCCTGGAAGTGCATGGGTTTACGGTGGTCGAGTCAGGAGACGTGGTGAAGGTGATCCAGGCCGTGGAGGCGAAGGGAAAAGGACTGGAGACCAGGGCGGAGCGAGTCCATGCAAGGGTCGAAGACCGCATGATCACCCAGTTGGTACCGCTGACGCACGGGGATGCCGCCGATTTCGCAAAGTTCCTCGGTCCGCTGATCCCCAAGACCGGACTCCTGGTCCCCTACCCGGATACCAACACCCTCATTGTCATCGACACCGTCTCCAACATCGATCGGCTGCTCAAGATCGTTCTCGAGCTGGATGTCCCGGGGGCCAGGGACCAGATCGTCATCCTGCCGCTGGAGAGTGCGAACGCGGAGAAGCTGGCATCCAAGCTGACCAGCCTCTTTCAGCGGAAGGACGCCGGGGGAAGGGGAGTGAAGGATCACGTCCGAATCGTATCGGATGACACGACAAACTCCCTCATCGTCGTGGCATCTCCCCTCATGATCTCTGAGATACGGGAGATGATTGCACAACTGGATCAGAAGAAACTCCGAAAACGCGGGGTCCGTATCTATCCGCTCCAGCACGCTGTGGCGGAAGATGTCGCGAAGGTGCTTGGACACCTTTCAGGCAAAGGGGGTGGCGATCCCAAGGAGCCGAAGGCCCACCAGCCTGTCATCTCCAGGGATGCTCAGATCTCTCCGGACAAGGCCACGAACAGCCTGGTGATCATAGCGGAGCCCGACGAACATCAGACCCTCGAGGACATCATCAGGGATCTGGATCAACCGAGAACCATGGTCTATGTGGAGGCATTGATCGTAGAGGTCTCCGCGTCGAAATCCCTCGATCTCGGGGTGGAGTGGAGGGCTGCCGATACCTTTGACGGTGGATTCAGAGAGGGGAGCAGCGGCGGTGTCGTGCTGGGAGGCTCTCCGGGGGCTGCGGCGGTCGATGCCCTGGCCAGGGGTGCACTGCCCACCGGCCTGTCGGTCGGCGTGATCGGCCGGGCCATCACCCTGGGGGATGTGGTCTTTCCGTCCTTTGGGGCATTTGTCAGGGCCATACGCTCTGACACCGACTTCAACGTCCTCTCAACGCCTCAGATCCTGACCCTGGACAATGCGGAGGCCCTGATCGAGGTGGGACAGAATATACCATTCGTGACGAGGGTCGATCAGCCCAGCCAGGTATTCGAACGAGCCATCCAGACTTTTGAATACCGCGACATCGGGGTGACTTTGAAGGTGACCCCTCAGATCAACAACGAGCGCACGGTGCGACTGGCGATCGAGCAGAGCGTGAAATCGGTTCTCGAGAGGACCGCGCTCGGCGGAACCGTCCTCGCCCCCACCACTACCTTCCGGAGGGCCAAGACGGCGATTACGGTAAATGACGGAGAGACCGCAGTGATCGGCGGGCTGATTGAAAATCGATTGGATCGGGGGGTCACGGAGACCCCCTGCCTGGGCGCTATCCCGGGTCTGGGGTGGCTGTTCAAGAACACTACCGACCGCGATGAGAAGACCAACCTGCTGGTGTTTCTGTCCCCCCACATCGTGGAAAACCCTGAGGACAATCAGAGGTTGTACAAGGAGAAGAGAAATCACGCAGACGGGGAGATGGGGAGAGCCCGGGAGAAACTCAAGGAAGAGCCCGTCAGGCAGAGATTGATGGAATGAGAATGCCGGAGGCCGGAGCTCAGAGGTCGGCACGACCGGTGGCTGGTGCCAGGTCGATCGAACAGGAGACTCTACATGGTGTCAGGTTTCCGGTTTCAGGTCTCACCCGGGTGATCCATCCATTCCCTGACACCTGAACACTGAAACCTGAAACCTTTACTTGACGGGGTTTCATACAGTCAATGTTTTCCTCACAGCTGCATAAAACAAGGGCAATGTCGTCTTCGCAAATGGGGAGGCCACATGAGTTGTGGAGGAATGTTGTCAGTCATGGACAGCGAGCATTGCCCCACTCGATCTCACTGCCGGTGAATTCCTGGTACCCGAATTGGTGGAACGCTAGGTTTTTTCTGATCCTGTTGGTCCTGCCCGCCTTGCAGGGGCATGGGCGGAGGCAGGTAATCCTGACCGGGAGAGATCCCTTTTCGGAGGCTTCATGTCGTTTTTCCATGTATTGAGAGAGAAGCTGAACCGGTTCAACCCTTCTCCAGCGCCACAGGAGAAGGAATCCCCGGTATCGCAGGGGGCCGATGTGGGGGAGGAGGAGCGGCTTTCGGACATCTCCAGGAGGCTCGGGATCCCCTATCGGAAGCATATTATCGACGAGGTGGAGTCGAACGGGGTGCTGGAAGCGCCGATACAATATTTCAAGCGCATGGGTTTTGTCCCTCTGAGGAGGGAAAACGGCCTGCTCACGGTTGCCGTCCACAACCCCCTCGGCTTTCAGGCGGTGGACGACTTCGCACGAATGACCGGATTTCGGAAGCTGCAGATGGTCCTGAGCCCCCTGAAAGAGATCCACTCCGCAATCCATATCCTCTTTGATCGGAACGGGGAAGATGCGGAGAAGATGGTGCAGGATCTTGAAGAGAGCGATCTGGACACCCGGGTGACCGAACTGGACGAACTGGAGGATCTCCTGGACATCACCCACGAGGCCCCGATCATCCGCCTCGTAAACGTCATCCTCACCCAGGCCATCCGGCGAAAGGCAAGCGACATCCATATCGAGCCTTATGAGAAGGATATCCAGGTGAGATTTCGCATCGACGGAATCCTCTACGAGATCTTCTCCCTCCCCAAGCGTTTCCACGCGCACGTCGTCTCGCGCTTGAAGGTGATGGCCAATCTCGACATCGCCGAAAAGCGGCTTCCTCAGGACGGCCGCATGAAGATCAAGGCGGCGGAAAGGACCGTGGATGTGAGGGTGAGTATCATTCCCATGTCGTTCGGCGAGAGGATCGTGCTTCGACTACTGGACAAAGGGGTATCGCTCCTGGGGCTGGGCGAGATGGGTTTGACGCCGAGGGGACTGGCGGTGTTCGAGAGGCTCCTTTCCAGGAGCAACGGGATCCTGCTGGTCACCGGTCCTACCGGGAGCGGAAAGACCACCACGCTTTACGCTACCCTCAATAAGATCAACTCCTCAGAAAAGAACATCATCACCATCGAAGACCCGATCGAATACCAGCTCAAGGGGGTGGGTCAGATCCAGGTGAATCCGAAAACCGAGCTTACTTTCGCAAGGGGGCTCCGTTCCATACTGAGACACGACCCCGACGTCATCATGATCGGGGAGATTCGCGACCTGGAGACCGCGGAGATTGCCATACAGGCCTCGCTGACCGGACATCTCGTCTTCAGCACCCTTCACACCAATGATGCTGCCGGCGCCCTCACCAGGCTGGTGGATATGGGAGTGGAGCCCTTTCTCATTGCCTCCTCCCTTCAGGCCGTCATCGCCCAGCGGCTGGTTCGGACCCTGTGTCCGGATTGCAGGGAGCCCGCTGAGATCGATCCCGCGACGGCCGAGGAGCTGGGTTTGCTCAACGAGCCGGTGCTCTATAGAGGCAGGGGGTGCAGCGGCTGCATGGAGAGCGGCTATCGGGGCCGCACCGGGATCTTTGAAATCCTCGAGATGGACAACGACATCCGGCGGCTGGTGACCTCGGGGGCCGACGCCATCGCGATCAAGGAGACCGCCGTAAGGGGCGGCATGTGCACGCTCTTCGAGGACGGAATCCACAAGGTGAAGGCGGGCATGACGACCCTGGACGAGGTGGTGCGGGTGACGCAAAAATAAAATCGTTTCACCAAGAGATGTGAAACGATTTTATGCAACGCGGCTCCGCCGCTTCAATTGGTGCAATTACCCTTGTCTTTCCCCGTCCCGCATTCGGAACGCAGGCGGTAAGCCCAGCGTGTGATCTAATCGATCTCAATCTGTTTTAATCCTGTTCATCCTGTTCATCCTGTCTAAAACTCTTTTTCTTCCCCTCATCCAAATGCCTGTTTACGAATACAAGGCACTGAATCGCAAAGGCAGGAACGTCCACGGCCTCATTACGGCCGAAGGACCTGCAGCGGCCAGACTCAAGCTGAGCCAGACCATGATTTTTCCCACCATGGTGCGGGAGGTGCAGGGGGGTGAGAAGGAGAGCGGTCTGACATCCCGCCTCTCGTTCATCCCCTCTCTCCGCTCGATCAGGTCCATCGAGGTGACCATTGCCCTCAGACAGCTGGCCACGCTCCTCTCTTCGGGTCTTCAGCTGGTGGATTGCCTGGACGGTGTCATCGAGCAGACCGAACAGGGGGCCTTGAGGAAGGTCCTCATCCAGGTCAGGGAAAAGGTGGTGGAGGGGGTCTCCCTCTCGTCCGCCATGGCCGATCATCCCTCCGTGTTCAACCCGATCTTTGTCAGCATGGTAAAGGCGGGGGAGGCAGGAGGGGCACTGGATATCATTCTCCTCAGGCTGGCGGACTTCTCGGAAAAGAGGATGAAGCTCAAGAAAAGGATCGAGGCGGCCCTGGCCTATCCCTTGTTCCTGGTCATGCTGAGCAGCATCATCCTGGTATTTCTCCTCTCGTTCGTGATGCCGAAGGTGATCGGGATCTTCCAGGGAATGAAACTCGCCCTGCCGTGGTCCACCCTGCTGCTCATCCACAGCACTCAATTCATGAAGAACTACTGGTGGCTGGTGGTGACAGGCACTGTGGCATGCGTGATCGGGTTTACCCTGTATGTCAAGACCGAAAAAGGGAGGCGGATTTGGGACCGGGTGCGGCTCCGAGTTCCCCTGTTTGGGAAACTCCATAACAAGGCGGTGGTCGCCCGCTTTACCAGAACGCTCTCCACGCTTCTCAAGAGCGGCATTATCCTGGTGGATGCGCTCGAGATCGCCAAGCTCTCCATGGGGAACCGTATCATGGAGGATGCGGTTCGGGAGACCGGAAGGCTGGTGAGCGAAGGACAGGAGTTCGGGACTCTGCTCCGGAAGAGCAAGCGCTTCCCGCCCCTGGTGGTGCAGCTGGTTTCGGCCGGCGAAAGGGGCGGTGAACTGGACGAGATGCTCGCCAAGGCCGCCGAGGTGTACGAAGAGGATGTGGAGACCGCCATATCCTCGCTCACCTCCCTGATGGAGCCCGTGGTGATCCTGCTGATGGGCGGAATGGTCGGGTTCATCGTCATGGCCGTACTGCTGCCGATATTCGACATGACGGGAAGCATCAAATAGAGATGGGGTACTGGAATGGTGGATTATTGGGGGTAATGGTGAAAAGGGAAAACCAGTAGTCCATCACAACCATAAGGTTCGCTCCTCCACATCATTCCAATATTCCATCATTCCATCATTCCAATCTTTCCACTTTCACCCTTAAGGAGGACATATGATCTCGGATGAAAAGACCACGGCACCTGGACTCCGTACGGCGGGCTTCACGCTCCTGGAGATTCTCATCGTGATCACCATCCTCGGCATCCTGGCGAGCCTTATCGCTGTCCGAATGATGGACAGACCGGCCGAGGCCAGGATAATGAAGAGCCAGCTCGACATCAAGACCCTGGAAAACGCCTTGAAGCTTTTCAAACTGGACAACGGCTTCTATCCGTCCACGGACCAGGGACTGAAGGCCCTGGTCTCCAGGCCCACCATCGGCCGAAACGTTGTGCGCTGGAGGGAGGGCGGATACCTGGAGAAGGGGGTCTTGCCTCAGGATCCATGGGGGCGGGACTACCTTTACATGAGTCCGGGGGTCCACAACACGGATTTCGATATGTGGTCCTACGGGGGAGACGGCGAGGAAGGGGGAGAAGGGGAGGATCAGGACATCGTCAACTGGGTGGTGCAGAAGCAATAGCGACGCCTCTAGATGGATTGAATTCTCCAGGATGTCACCGGACATAGAGTAAATCTAACGCTTGGCCCTACACCGCCACCGACACCGACGCGGAAATTCGAAATTCGAATATCGAAGCACGAAACAAATACAAATGACCAAATTCGGATGGATCCCCAAGGTAAAGGACAGAATTTGAGTCAGCTCACCAGGAAATGCGGATTCACACTGTTTGAACTACTGATTGTCATAATTCTTTTCAGCCTCTTCGGGTCCCTTCTCTTCACACGCCTTGGCGACTTTCTGACGGAGGGGGACTTGAGGGCCGCATACAGGACAGTGACGAACGAGATCCATCGATACCGGGGGATGGCCGCATACTCGCGCTCGGATCAATTCATGGCGTTCGATATGGAAAGGAACAGCCTTTATCGCGTGGACTCCAGAGGAGAGCCCTTGTCCCTTGCGGACGGGAACACGGCTACAAGGGAAAGAGTGCTTCCCTCCGGGGTGCGCCTGGAAGACGTCGTGATCCATCCACGCGGGAAGGTCCGGGAAGGGGTGGCCGTGCTCCGGTTCTTCGCCGATGGGTCCGTGGAAAGGGCGCTCATCCACTTGAAGAGTGAAGACGATAGAACCTACACACTTCAACTGAACCCGCTGACCGGCAGCGTGAGAGTCCATGAAACATATGTGGATGAAAAGACGGACTAGCGCTTCGCGGTTGGCGGTTGGAGGTTGGAGGTTGGAAGCTGCAGGCAAGAGGCAGTTGCCTCGAACCTCGAGTGGAGCGAAGCGGAACGCTCCTCCAACCTCAAACCAAAATGGCTTTACCCTCCTTGAAGTCATGGTCTCCATGGCCCTCATTGCAACGGCCCTCCTGGCAATCATGCAGCTGCTAGCCCAGAGCCTGGATCTTCAATCCGAGGCCGGGTTCATCACCGCGGCAAGGCTCCTGGCCCAGGAGAGGATTGCAGGGATAGCCGCAAACCCGGAGGAACTCAGGGAAGGGAGCGCTGAAGGGGGCTTTGGGGAAGACCATCCCGGGTTCCGCTATACCCAGGAAATCAGTCGGACGGGCTCAAACGGGGAGTTGTACCGTGTGAGCCTCACTGTCTTCATGGATGAGGAAAAGACCCTGCAGCGATCCTTCCCGGTAGAGACGTTGCTGTACAGGAGACCGCAATGATCCACCCCTCAACCCCTGCCATGACAACCTCGGAGACTCGGTCACGGAGAACGCCAATGTATGATTCCGACAGATTGTTGATCACGGGGGGATGCGGATTCATCGGAACACGGCTCATCGCATACCTGATCCAAAACCGCCCGGAGACAAAGATTCGTGTACTGGACAATCTTTCCACCGGGTCCCGCAACGACCTATCGAAGGTCACCCCTTTCCTGGAATGCAGGGGGCCGAACGGGGAAGCGTGGCATCGTCAGGTCCATCTGATCGTCGGCGACATCGTGAATGCCGAGGTGGCCAGGCTGGCATGCTCCGATGTCGATCGTGTCGTCCACCTCGCTGCGAACAGCGGAGTTCCCTCCTCGGTTGAGGATCCGGGGCTCGATCTGCGGTCGAACGTCATTGGAACGTTCAACATGCTTGAAGCCTCCCTGAAGAGCGGAGTAAAGCGGTTTGTCTTCGCTTCCTCCGGGGCTCCCATCGGGCAATGCGAACCGCCGATCCATGAGGAAATGGCCTGTCATCCCGTCTCCCCTTACGGCGCAAGCAAGCTGGCTGGAGAAGGATACTGCTCTGCATTCTACCACACCTATGGGCTGGAAACGGTCATCCTCCGCTTCTCCAACGTCTACGGCCCGGGTTCCCGCCACAAGAGCAGCGTGGTCGCGAAATTCATCAATCAGGCCATCAAAGGTGAACCCATCGAGGTTTTTGGGAGCGGAGAGCAGACCCGCGATTTTGTCTATGTCCAGGACCTGGTCCGGGCGATCTGCCTGGCATTGAGGAAGGAAGGGATAGGAGGCGAGATCTTTCAGATTGCGACCAATACGGAGACGACCATATCGGATATCCTCGATGGTCTCAGGGTCCATTTCAGAAAGGCAGGTCTGGACGGGATCAGGATCATTGGAAAGGACGAGAGAATAGGCGACGTAAGAAGGAATTGTTCCGATATCACCAAGGCCGGGGACATGCTGGGGTGGAAACCCGAGATCCGGATCGAAGAAGGACTGGAAAAGACCTTCAAATGGTTTGAGAAACCGGAAACAAGGGATGCGACCTGAAACGGAAGGCGGGGGTTTCTCCGGAGAGAGGTTCTCAGCAGGGACCCGCACGGACGGCATGACTCTCCTGGAGGTGACGATTTCGGTATTCGTCCTGGTGATGATCATGGGGGTGCTCTACGGGGCCTATAACTCCTGTGCGGAATCCGTTCGGATTGCCCGTGACGGAGGGGAGATCAGGCAAACGGCCAGGATGATCCTGGAACGGATGAGCGTGGAACTTGAGTGCGCAGTGGCAGGTGGGGGACTGTCCATGGTTGGAGAAGAAGCGGAAATGGATGGTCACCCGGCCGACCGGATCCGGTTCTACAGCGTGGGCGGGGCGAGCCGGGAGGCGGGAGTGGATCTCGTCCGTCTGAGTTATGCACTGACGAGAGACCCGGAAGGGGGCGGGCTGATCCTCGCCCGCACCGAGGAAGGGGTGGTCGGGCCAGGGAACACCATGGTCAGCCACTCCTTTGAGCTCGCGCGCAAGGTGAGGGGCTTCGATATCGTCTACCATGACACGGAGGGGAAGAGATTCGAACAATGGAACACCGGCTCCGGAGAGCACGCGGATATGCTTCCCTCGTTCATCCTGATCCGGTTGGCCCTGGGGGGAACTGAAGGGAAACCTCAGATCTTCACCACGGGCGTGCACCCCGAACTGTCAGAGGTCCGACGCTGATCCGAAAATCCCCCTAGATGAAGGAATGATTTACTGGCATGCCAGTGGTACGAACAATGGCTGTGCCGGTGATTCGTGCCGGGAACAGAAAAATCTTTCTCAATGGAGCGCCAAATGGATCAAAGGGGAACCCTCACCACGGGCCAAGAACCGGCGGACAAGCTTCAATAGGAATGAATATCGTTGGAGCCCTATTCCTGTGGGAGCAAGCTCCTGCTTCCCGATTCTTTCAGTTCCGAGAAGATCGGGAATCAGGAGCTTGCTCCCACAGAAGACCACCAGGACTCACTGTTCGATCATTCTTGCCACCTCCGCGGGCAAGCGAGCGGGGCTGACCTGTCGTCCCTAGTCCCGCGGTTATCTCCCCATTCGACTTTGCGCGTTGAGCGTTCAACGTTCGTTATCACCTGAGATCGGTTCACTTCCCTTTGAAACCTCCACCTCTGGTTACCCTCATAGTCGCATAAAACAATTTCGAGGGGGTCTCCTGAGGCCACCCGCTCTGCGGGTGGAGTGTCACTGAACTTCCCCCTTTTCCAAAGGGGGACCGAGGGGGATTTGGGCATGGAACGTCGCGGTTCGGTCCTGATCATTACATTGATGATCATCATGAGCCTTGCGGGTTTGACGCTGGATCTTTCAGACCAGTCGACCATATCCCTCTCCCTTTGCGGCTTTTCGCGAGACTCCTTTCTCGCCCGCCAGGCGGCCCGGTCGGGGGTGCAGGTCGCACTGGAGCGCATCGCGTCGGATCCCGACCAGGAGGTGGACAGCCTGCAGGAGGAGTGGGCCGCTTTCAGCTCCGTGCCTTTGCCGGAGACCCTTCCCGAAGAGCTGGTCGTGTCAGGCCGGATTGTCGACGAGAGCGGGAAACTCAACCTGAACACCCTGCTGAATCCAAAAGGAGAGATCGAGGAGAAAGACCAACGGCTGCTGATCCGTCTTTTTCGGGCGTTGGGTATTGAGGAGGAAAAGGCGGCCCCTCTGCTGGACTGGCTGGACAAGGATGAAATCGAGCGAATGGGCGGCGCCGAGTCCTATTACTACCAGGACCTCCAAGTGCCTTATGCCTCCGCCAACGGCCCATTGATGACGCTCGATCAGATTGCCCTGGTCAAAGGGGTTGCAGAGTCCTTTCAAGGCAAAGACCTGCGGGACTATGTGACCCTGTATTCCGACGGGAAAGTCAACATCAACACGGCTCCCGTGGAGGTGCTTCAAGCACTGAGTGACAAGTTCGACCGTTCCGTTGCCGAGGCCATCGTCGACTACCGCAAGACCGACGTCTTCCGCAAAACGGAGGATCTGAGGAAGATCCATGGAATGGACGAAAACCTGTTGAGCGGTGTCAGCGAGTGGGTCACGGTCAAGAGCTCGGCCTTCTCTATCGAAGCAGTGGGCAGCTATTCGGGAGTATCTTCGGCGGTTCGTGCGGTGGCCAGGAAGGAAAAGGATGGAATGAAGCTCATCTACTGGAGGACGCAATAGGAACGATGGAATTCCTGCGAGATCTCTTCCTGCCCAGGAGCGTGGTCGGGCTGCACTTGGATCATCGGACCGTCAGGGCCGTGCAGGTCTCCAACCCCTTCCGGTCTCCGGTGATCGATCGCATGGTGGTTCAGGACCTGGGGGATCTCGAGAACGGCTGCAGTATCGGGGAGCTGCTCAAGATGCAGAAGATGTCCCCGGAGCTGGTGATTACGGGGCTCCCCTCTTCAGCAGCATCGATCCGGGAGCTCTCCATCGCCTTTGACCATCCCAGGAAAGTGGGCCGGATCATCAAGTACCAGATGGAGCCCCTGGTCCCCTATCCGGTAGAGGATATGATCGTGGACTACCTGCCTGCAGCACCAGGGGAGCCCCTCACGGCGATCGGGGTAAGAAAAGAGATGATCTCGGCCCGGATCGAAGATCTCCGAAGAGCGAAAATCGAACCCGGGGTGGTGACCCTGGATAGTCTCGCCCTGTTCGGACTCTACCTCCGGCTTCACGAGGAGGAGATCTCGAGTGGAGTGTCCATTGTTCACAGAGAAAAAGATGAAACGCTCCTGATTGTCGTAGATAAGAGCAGGCCGGCCCTCATCCGGGTCCTGCAGGGGGGGCATGTCTCGGAGATCAAGCACAGCCTGGATCTCTACCAATTGAAAAACCCATCCTGCACGATGGAGAGGATCCTTTTGACAGGGCCGGCAGCGGAAGAGACACTCGCAATGGAGCTAGGCCGGGAAACGGGGATCGATGTGACCCCCTGGCGTCCTTTCGACCACCTCAGGCACGGGCTTGGGGAGATCGACATCGCGACCCAGTCCCTCTTTGCCGTTCCCCTTGGGCTTGCCATCGGGTGCTTTGCGGCGCCCCTGAGAGGGTTCAATCTCAGACGCGAAGAGTTCGCACTCATGAGCTCCGCGAATCTGAAGAGGCCTCTTGCGTACATGGCGGCCGCCATCCTGATCCTCGGAACGCTCGTCACCTTCACGACCTACCATGGGCTCCACCGGTCCGAAAGAGAATACGCGGACTTGAGATCTGAGATCCATACGGTTTTCAAGGCTGCATCTCCGGATGTCCCCAACATCCTCAAGGGCATGGAATTGGAGCAGATGAGGCAGAGGATCAATGAGGGCATGAGGGACCACAGGTGGGTGGCAGGGCTCACGGAGGGAGGGCTTACGATCGACGTGCTGCTCATACTCACGCGAAACCTCACCGGACTCAAGGACGTAAAGCTGGACAATGTCTCGATCGAAGGCAAAAGGGTGGACCTCGACGGTCGCGCATCATCATTCCAGAGTGTGGATAACATGAAGGCCGTTCTTGAGCGTACCGGCTTTTTCACGCAGGTCAGGCTGGTTGGAGCGAAGATGGACAACAGGGACAAGATGGTACGGTTCAACTTTGTGATGGAGCGTCAGCCATGAAGCCGGGGTTGAGGATCCTGGCCGCAACCGCTGCAGCAGGAATTCTTCTGTTGGGCCTTTTGTACTACCTCCTCCTTCTTTCGCCCGCCCAGGCAAAGCGGAAGTCGCTGGACAGGTCCGTGGCCAAAATGAGGAGCGACCTCTCGCAGATGATCCTCCTCAAGTCCCGATGGGAGGCCTTTGTAAAGTCCAGGGCGGAGGCAGAGAAGATGCTGCAGCAGCGGGGAAAGGACTTCACACTTCTGACGTACCTTGAAGGCGTGTGCCGCCAGGCGGGGATCGATCAGAAGATCCAGTACATGAAACCCCTGGATCTGCCGGAGCAGGAAGGTCCGGTCAAGCCCGTGGGGATCGAGATGCGTCTTTCCGAACTGGACATCCGCAACCTGGTTCAGCTCTTGTACCAGATCGAACATTCCCGCCAGCTCCTGAGCATCACCAGGATCAAGATCCGCCCGTCTGCGGAGGAAGGAAAGAGGTCCCTGGAAGTCATCCTGCAGATCGGTACATGCATGTGACGGATGAACAGCCGGGAACGTAGAGAAACATACCTATCAAACGACATCTGCGCCGAGGGCCGCATGGTTGTTGCCACCGTGTGATCTGACCTGAGGAGGTTGCTCTCAGGCTTCTATCCATTGAAACCATGCCGTCGGAGAAAGGAGGTGGAGAGAGGCAGCAATGGTGCACGCGGTGAGTCGCCGGCAAGGGAGATGGTTAAAGGACAGAAACTGTATCCGAGAGGATGGGAAGGAGATGGAGATGAAAAAGAAGACGGTTTTGCTGACGATTTCAATGTGGATCTGTTTCGGTTTGTTCGCAGGGGCACACGCTTCGACACTTTCGTTCCACACGGGCATCGATGTGCTGTTGAACAGCGGCGGAGGACCGGACACGGGCCAGCCATGGCTGTTTGCAGGTCAGAACACAACTGTCAGACTCAAGTACGACTCCCTGCTGAAGTTCAACGATCTCTTCGGCGCCGATCCGGGCCAGATCCCGGCCGGAAGCACGGTCACGTCGGCCACACTCCACCTGTATATGTTCTATGATGCTGCGGGCTATGAGCGCCGGTTGTATCAGATGGTGGAGTCCTGGAATGAAAGTACGCGATGGAACACCCTTCCGGGCGGCGGCGGTATCGTCCCGGGGGTCAACACGGAAACCTCTCCAGTCGCAACCTGGGCCGGCGGAACCACGGGATGGAAGGACATCGATGTGACCGACTCTCTCCTGGGATGGATGGCGGGGGAAGACCAGTACGGATGGGGTATCTGGGGAGAGAAGGCGGGGTCCTTTTCAGTCGCGTACGTCAATTCCTTCAACAACAGCTCCAACCGTCCCTGGCTGGAGGTGGACTACCAGGAATACCAGCCTCCTTCGGTGCCTGAGCCCGGCACCATGCTCCTGCTCCTGATCGGGGTGGGAGGGTTGGCGGTTACACGGATGAGAACACACTGACCGTCCACAGCCGATGTGGCAAGAAGGAGAGGGGCCAGGCGAGTTCGCCTGGCCCTTTTTTCGGGTTCACATGCCGTCTTTGATTAATGAAAACGATTCGGGAAAGGGGTTGGAAAGCAGGAGCGAACTCCTGCGGAAGATCTTTTCCATGATCCGTCTAGAGCCAGCGGGGCTCGTCAGAGCGAGAACAGTCGGGAGCGCATGGATTCCGTCTCAGGCGATCGCCTTGACATAGAGAACGGGGTGTGCAAATAGAAACTCAATCGAATCCTTTTTGGTCCCACCGGTTGAATCTCCTTCTGTAAAATGTTTTCGCCTGGGGTGGCGCCATGCAGAACCAAAAGGTGATTGTCACAGTGGCCGTTACCGGCGGAATCGGTGACAAGTCCAGACATCCGCAGCTTCCTGTCACGCCGAAAGAGATCGCCGATAGTGCGTTGGAGGCCCACTCGGCAGGGGCTGCCGTCGCACACATCCACGTCCGGCATCCCGAAACCGCGGAACCATCCATGGCGTTCGAGTATTACGCGGAGGTGGTGGATCGCATTCGAGAGAAATCGAACCTGATCATCAACCTGACCACCGGAGCCGGGGCAAGGATCATCCCCGATGATTCCGACGAGGTCGGGCTGGGAGCCGGCACCACGTGGCGCTCCCCTATGAGGCGGGTCGAACATGTACTCCGACTGAAGCCCGAGCTGTGCTCGCTCGACGTGGGTTCGATGAATTTCGGGCCGCGGGTATTCGCCAATGTCCTCCCCCATGTGGAAGAGATGGCCACGCTCATCACGGAGGCCGGCGTAAAGCCCGAACTCGAGGTCTTCGATATGGGACATGTCGAGATCGCCATCCACCTGGTCCGCAAGGGCTTGGTAAGGGAGCCTGCAATCTTTCAACTGTGCCTGGGGATAGCGTGGGGGATGCCTGCTTCTGCCAGGAATATGATGATCATGAAAGAAGCCCTGCCTGCGAACGGCATCTGGTGCGGTTTCGGGGTGGGGGCCTGGAGTTTCCCCATGGTTGCACAGGCGGCTCTCCTGGGAGGCAATGTCCGGGTGGGATTCGAGGATAATTTCTTTCTCAAGCCCGGGGTAGAGGCACGGACGAACGCTCAGCTGGTCGAAAAGACCGTACGCATATTGTCCGCCCTGGACAAGGAGCCGGCCACGCCACCGGAGGCCCGCAGGATGCTGCACCTGGGATAGATCCAGATGCAGGATGCAGGAGGCGGCAGGTTGCAACCGGTCGGCTGCAGGTTGCCTGGGCCCCGTGGTCATTTGTCATCGTCAGTGGAGCCGGGACCGCCGAGACAGACCCTGATCGCACGATCCTGGTCCCTGGACCTGGACCCTGCATCCTGAATCTTGCATCTTTTTGAAGAAGGAGACGCTATGGACTACAAAACGCTTGCCGTGGAGATCAAGGGGCCGGTTTGTATTCTTTCCCTGAACCGTCCTGAAACGCTCAATGCCCTGTGCCCTGAAATGAGGGATGATCTGATGCACTTCTTCGACTGGGCCGCCAGGGACGAGGATCTGCGGGTGCTGATCCTGACCGGCAAGGGGCGGGCCTTTTCCGCCGGGGGAGACCTGAACATGTTCAAGGCCGCCCACGAGAACCATCGAAAGACGGGGCAACGTACGGGTTTCAGCGAAGTCCCTCTGCAGAGGGCCATCGTCGACTTCCCCAAGCCGATGATCGCGGCCGTCAACGGGTTGGCTATCGGTTTCGGGCTCACGGTCACGCTGCCCTGCGACATCCGTATTGCATCCGATCAGGCTCAATTCAGCTGCGCATTTGTGCGCATCGGCGTTACACCGGAATTCGGGAGCTCCTATTTCCTGCCCAGGTTGATCGGGTACGGCAAGGCGGCGGAACTGGCCTTTACCGCAAGGATGTTCGATGCGCGGGAGGCGGAACGGCTCGGCCTGGTCGATCGTGTCGTAGAACAGGGACGTCTCCTGGAGGAGGCCGAGGAGCTGGCCCGGACCATCTGTCAATGGCCGGCGGATGCCGTGCGCATGACCAAGCGGGTCCTGCGCCACGGCATGCAATCGACGCTGGATCAGACGCTTCTCTATGAGGCCATGGTGTTTCAGGACTGCACACACAGCAGCGAACACTATGATGCGGTATGTGGAGTGTTGAAGCAGATCAGGACGACCCCTTGACCTGTTTGAATCGATGGGTTTCGCTGCGCTCCACCCATCCTGCGCCTGAAGGTGAAGAGGGGTCCGGGGGTGGGGGTACACAAGAGAGGCGGGTGAGGCAGTTGGCGGTTTGTCCCTGTAGGATGGGTGGAGCGAAGCGAAACCCATCTATTTTGAGAAAAGTCGCAGTCATAGGCGCGGGCACCATGGGGCATTCCCTGGCCCAGGTCTTTGCCCAGGGGGGATACGAGGTCTCGCTGAGCGATATCAGGGAAGAGGTCCTGAATCAGGCGCTCACCCTCATCGCCGCGAACCTGGAGACCCTCGTCGAGATGGGCCTTGAGGAAACAAGAGGCATACCGTCGGTGCTTGGCCGTATCCGGACGACGACCGGTCTTGCAGAGGCCGCCGCGGGGGCGGACCTGGTCATCGAGGCCATCGTCGAAAACCCGCACGCCAAGAAAGACCTGTTCTCGGATCTGGACCGGTTCGCGCCTCCCCATGCGATCCTGACGAGCAATACCTCTTTCCTGGACATCTATCGATTTGTCGAGACGAGCCGCCCTGAAAGGGTGATCATCGTCCACTGGTTCGCGCCCCCGCATATCGTCCCTCTGGTCGAGATCGTACCCGGTCCCCGAACCTCCCCCGAGACCGTTTCGTCCATAAAGGAGATCGTCGAAGGGCTGGGCAAGCAGACGATCGTCCTGAAGAGATTCCTCCCCGGGTTCATCGTCAACAGACTCCAGTCCGCTCTCACAAAGGAGGTATTGTTCCTGCTCGAAAACGGGTATGCGGATCCACAGGACATCGACAAAGCGACCAGGGCGGGCTTCGGGCTTCGAATCCCGATCCTCGGACTCGTGCAGCGAATGGACTTCACGGGGCTGGATCTCATGCAAAGCGTCCTGGAGAACAGCGGCAAACGCTCACCCGTGATAGACAGGCTGGTTTCAGAGGGAAAACTGGGGGTGAAGAGCGGGCAGGGGTTCTACGACTACGGTGAGAGGAGCGTGGAGGAGGTCCTCCGGGAGAGGGACCGCAAGCTGTTGAAGCTGAAGGAGTTCCTGAAAGGGCTGGGAGAGATCTGAAGAGAAACAGAGGGACGAAGGACGGCCGCTGCGCTAGGACGAGGGACGAAGAAGATGCCTGGCTAGAGGTAAGCCCAGCCGCTGGCCGAGGCCAGTTTGATTGAACAGGAAGCTCTACAGGGTGTCAGGTCTCAGGTTTCGGGTGTCAGCCCGCTTATCGATCAATTTCCTGACACCTGAACACTGAAACCTGAAACCTCTAACTTGACGAAGTTTCATATAAGAGATCAGAGGTCAGAGGTCAGAGGTCAGAGGTCAGAAAGAACAGAGGGACGAAGGACGACCGCTGCGCTAGGACGAGGGACCAAGAAGAGGGCAGCCTGGGCGCTTGCCGCCGAGCCGGCAAGACTGATCGCGGAGGAAACTTCTTCTGGTTTTTTCTTCTGTAGGAGCAAGCTCCTGCTTTCGATCTTCTCGGGTCTGAATGAATCGTCCCGTTTACGGTGCTCCTACAGGCGGTGAAGTTTGACATCACGATGAGCATTTCAGTTTCCCAAATCCTGTTGATCCTGTAATCCTGTCTGGACTCTTGTTTCATGCCAACGAACAACCAGCCACCCGCAACTTACCACCCCCCACGAACGACCTACAAAATCCGGTAGAACCCCTCATCGAACTCCGGCTGCCCCTGGAGACGCGACAGCAGCATGGCCGGAAATCGGCCCGGGTCTTCCAGAAGGGAGCGCTCGACCGGTATCCCGGCCCGGTGAAGGGCGTCGGCGACGTCCTTCATCCGCGGAGGGCATCCTTTCACCGCGATCATCTCCTTGATGTCCGGGTTCTCCCGGTGGGCTTGGACCATGCACTTGCCCAGGAGGATCGTCTTCTTCTTCCCGGGCGAGGGCGACATGAGCTTCCCGGTCAAGATCTCGACGTCGTCCCAGGGCGAGCGCTTCCAGGCGGATGCAACGGCCGTGAGAATGGGGCTGCTGATCATCGAACAGTAGGTGCACACGGAATGGTCGTATTTCCGGAAGGAGAGGCCCCGGATGCCCATTTTGGCCAGCGGCAGAGGAAGGGTGCCGTCTTCATTGAAGAGGAAACGGTGTTCGTGGAAAGAGGCTACGGTCTCGATGCGCTCTCCTGCAGCTTCCACGTCCGAACCATCCGTCGGCCGCCCGCGATTCCGGGCCGCAAAGGCAAGATAACCCACGTCGGCCGGGTCGTGGCCCAAGACCCTTGCGCCGACCAGATCCGCGGACAGGATGTCCCGGGAACCGATGAGGACATTGCTTCGACGCGACCGCCCGTCGTAACCCGGTCCACGCTCCAGGGAGAATATACCGTCGATCAAGGTAAGGAGGGGAGGCATCCTGTCGGCCAGTCTGGAAATCATGAAGTGGAGCTCACGCTCGGAAGTGGCGGCGTGGCACTTCTTGCGGGAAGCCATATCGATGGTTCCCTTGAGGTTCTTGATTCCGAGGCTCACCCGGGCTTGCGAATGGGTTTTCAGGACAGGCAGGTTCACCACAAAATCGCTCTCCAGGATGTCGCTGTTGAAGCGGAATCTTACACCCTCCCCAAGATCCACGGACTGGAAGGTCCTCTGATGAAGATCCAGAACTTTGACGCCATAGCGCTGATTCAGATGTTCGTACCCCAGCAGTCGAAAGGCCTGAGCAGGGATCTTTCGATCCCCCGATACAATGCCCTCCCCCAGTATGATCTCCTTGACGCCGCAATCCTTGAGCAGGATCACCATGTCCTCGACCACCCGCGAGGTGGTGATGACCCCCCACTTCGGGAAGCGGCCCCCTTCCACCCAGAAGACGACGTTGGGTTTGAGAAAGACCCGGGCATGGGGCGGCAGATGATCCAGGCCGCCGCAGAGCGCTACGGCTTCTCTCACCGACACGAACGGTTCTTTGTAGCGGGTAATGGAAACGACGAAGGGCTTCATAGGACCAGCTCTACTCCTGTTTCGGATTTCGGGCTCTGGATTTCGGATTTGTTCGAAGCCCTGCGCAAGGGGATCACCCGGGGCCTTTCCCCCCATGTCCTGGACCGTAGCACGCCAGGGGCTTGCCCTCAAGGAGTGCCTCCATGCATCGATTGCACGACACGCAGGTGGATGGACCTCGGTCGCCCCTCTGCCATCTCGCGATGAGGTCCGGCTCCCGTATGAGCGGCCGGCTCAGGGAGACCATGTCCGCCTCCTCCCTCTGAACAAGGTCCTCGGCCGTCTCAAATGACCTCACACCGCCCACCGAGACGACCGGGACATTCACCCTCTGCCTGATCTCACGGCACCATCGCCTGTAATAGGCCTCCCGGTCCGGCCGGGTGATCCCGGCACGGAACTCGGACTCATCATAGAGTCTTCCCCGCAAGCCCAGGCTGACTTCGATCGCGTCCACTCCGTCGGCGGCCAGGATCTCCGCGGCAGCGAGTCCATCCCCGAAATGCAGGCCTCCTGAAAAGCCGTCCTCGACCCCGAGCTTGATCAGGAGGGGAAAGTCCTTGCCCACCTCTGCACGAAGGGCGCGCACGATCTCACGATGCAGCCGCAGCCTTTTCTCCAGGCTTCCTCCCCATTGGTCCTCACGACGATTTGTGAAGGGGGACAGAAACTGGCTCAGCAGATAGGCATGGGCGCCGTGGATCTGAACGGCGTCGAATCCGGCCTCTCTGGCCCTTCCAGCCCCCCTGGCGAATGCCGCGATGGTCTCACGGATCTCCGTCTCCTCCATCTCCCGGTGCGGGTGGGAGAAATGAGGATCATCAGAGACAAAGGATGGGGCGAGACCCGGCCGCTTCCGGTAGATCCTGCCCTTTTCCCGGCCCGCGTGAAAGAGCTGAATGGCGATCCTGGCCCCCAGGCGGTGGACGGTTCGGGCCAGCCGGGCGAGAGAAGGGATGTCCTCGTCCTTTACGATAGAGTTCTGATAAGGGGAGATGCGGCCTTCAGGATGCACAAACACGATGCCGGTGACGATCAGACCCGTTCCGCCCCGTGCGAGCCCCTCGTACAGTGCGATCTGGCGGTCGGACACGGAGCCGTCCCTTTCAGCGCACCCGTCGAACGTGGCCGACCGGACGAAGCGGTTGGGAATCGTCATGCCCTTGATTCGAAACGGCTCGAAAAGCATCATGCGCTCCCTCCCGGTTGCGATTTCTTTGGGGATCGGCGGGGCGCCCGTGATCGCAAGCAGGAGCTTGCTCCTACATGGACCGCATCAGGTTTTCCCAGATCATCGAATATCCCTGCCCCCGTCCCACGCACATCGTGGTCAGGCCGTAGCGCGCCTTCGGATTCTCCTTGCACCTTCCCATGATAAAACAGACCAGCCTGGGACCTGAAGCCGCCAGCGGATGCCCATAGGCCAAGGCCCCGCCCCAGCCATTCACCCGCGGGTCGTCAACCTTGACGCCCAATCGATCCAGACAATATAGAGCCTGGACGGCAAAGGCCTCATTCAGCTCGATGATATCCATGTCATCCATGGTCAGTCCTGCCCTGGCCAATGCCTTCCTGGTTGCCGGTACGGGCGCAATCCCCATGATCCGCGGATCCACTGCCGCGAAACCGGTGCTCACCCAGCGCAGTCTCGGCTTCAAGCCGAGGCTGCGCGCCTTTTCCATGCTCATCATCAGCACCGCCCCGGCCCCATCGTTCAGCCCCGACGCATTCCCGGCCGTGACGCGGCCGCCCTTCTCGCGAAAGATCGTCTTCAGCCCGGCGAGGCCATCCATGGTGGTCCCGGGCCGAGGCTGCTGATCCCTGTCTGCGATCATCCGCGTTCCGTCCTGCATATCCACTTCGACGGGGATGATCATCTCCTTCATCTTGCCGGCCCGGATGGCAAGATCGGCCTTTCTCTGGCATTCCACGGCGTAACCATCCGCCATCTCCCGGGTGAACTCGGGGAAACGATCATGTATATTTTCGGCCGTCTGCCCCATCACGAAGGCCGATTCGTCCCCCATGACCTCCGCCGCCCTCGGGTGGGGATCGCGCATGTATCCCATGGGCACATGGCCCATGTGCTCCACGCCCCCTGCAATCAGACCATCGGCCATGCCGGTTGCGATCATGGCCACTGCGAACCCCATGGCCGTCAGCCCGCTGGCGCACATGCGGTCGATGGAGCACCCGGGGATCTCCCATCCCCACTCCGCAAGCATGGGGACCATGCGGCCGAGGGTCCCTCCCTGTTCCTTGATCTGGTTGGTCACCCCCCAGATGCAATCGTCGATCATGTCCGGCCTGACGCTCGGATTGCGCTCCAGCAGCGCCTTCAGCACCGCGACAGCGAGATCCTCCGCCCTGGTCTTCCAGAAGAGCCCCTTCTCACCGGCCCTTCCAAAGGCGGTTCTTACCGCATCCACCACGACCACTTCATGCAGCTGCCTGCTCATGAATTTCCCCCGACCCCCTCTTGACCTGGGCGCTCATCCGGAAATGACCCTTCCGGATCCGCGCGTTTTTCCCCAAAGCACCTGACCCGTATCTGCAGGAGCAACCCCCGCCGGTTGTGACTCATCAAGGATCCGGCGCCTGTGATCGCAAGCAGGAGCTTGCTCCAGAGTCTTGGTCCCGCGTCCCTCGTTTCTTCATTCGATGCGGAATCGCAAGCAGAGCTTGCTCCTGCAACCGATGTTCCACGTTCGTCAGGTCTTCATTTCCTTTTTCATTCGACGTTCGATATCGGATGTTCGATGTCGGACGTTCATCACTTCATAGGATTCCAAATGACCAGGGACCGATGGCCCAAGGACAAATCGCGATCTCCATGTTTTGTGAGAAGGGGTCCGGCGTGTCCTGCAACGGCGGTCTGGTCACAGCCCCAGGTAGGTCTTGCGGATCACCTCGTTCTGAAGCAATTCCCGGCCGGAGCCCTGGGCGATGATCTTGCCCGAAGAGAGCACGTAGTT
Organism: Deltaproteobacteria bacterium; assembly: GCA_020060215.1. The sequence goes on from JAGVAP010000143.1 coordinate 43,716, forward strand.
CCGAGAGGCCATCTTGAAGACGGTGCTGACCTCCTGCTCCACCAGGAGCACCGTGATGCCGAGCCCGCTGACCTCTCTGATCTTCGCGAAGACCTCGGAGCGGAGCCTTGGGGCCAGTCCGGTCGAGGGCTCGTCGATGCACAGGAGTTTGGGGACGGACATGATGGCCCGTCCGATGGCGAGCATCTGCTGCTCCCCGCCGGAGAGGGTCCCGGAGATCTGTCCGGAACGGGCCTTCAGGATCGGGAACAGCTCATAGACCGTCCTCAGGTTTTCTTCCGTTTTCGCTCGGTCGGGTACGAGATAGGCCCCCGCCCTCAGGTTGTCGACCACGGTCATCTCCCGGAAGGGCCTCCTCCTTTCCGGACAGTGGATCAAACCCCTCTTCACGATCAGGTGGGCGGGGATCTGGTCGATTCTCTCGCCCTCGAAGGTCACCTCACCCTTGATGGTAATGTCTCCTTTTGCGGAGCGCCTCTTGATCCGCTTTTCCCAGGAGACCAGTCCGGTGATCGCCCGCAGGGTGGTCGACTTGCCGGCGCCGTTGGGGCCGACGAGGCTGACCAGTTCGCCCTTGTCTACGGCCAGGCTGATATCGTTGAGCAGCATGGCCTTGTCGTAACTGACGGTCAGATGGGAAACTTCCAGCAGCAATTCATTTCTCCTCTTCGCCCAGGTAGGCCTCGATGACGGTCGGATCGGCGACGATCTCCTCGGGTTTGCCGTCGGCTATGATGGTGCCGAAATTGAGCACGATGATACGGTCCACGATCTTCATCAGCTGCTGCAGCTTGTGCTCCACGATGATCATGGCAGGGCCCTCGGAATGGAGCCTTCCGAAACGCCCGCCCTTGTGGAGCCTCTTGATGGACTTGGCCATCAAGTCGGTCTCTGCCGGGCTCAAGCCGCCGAAAGGCTCATCCAGGAGCAGAAGCTCCGGCTCGGTTGCGATGGCCCTGGCCACCTCCAGTCTCTTCAGGTCCCCCTGGGAAAGGGTGGATGCCTTTTCCAGCGCCACGTCGGAGATCCCCGCGAACTCGAGTGCATCCATCGCCTTGGCCTCGATCTTCTTCACCCATTCGCCTCTCTTCATGGCCCGGGGGCACAGGCATGAAACCATGACATTGGCGACGATGGGGAGCCGCCTGAAAGGCCGCATGTTCTGGAAAGTGCAGGCAATCCCCAGGTTCACAATGTCCCAGGTCTTCATCCCGACGATGTTCTTGCCCTTGAAGGCGACATAGCCGGTGTCCGGCTTCAGGATGGATGTGATCAGGCGCAGCAGGGTGCTCTTGCCCGCGCCGTTCGGCCCGATCAGACCGAGGATCTCGTCACGCCCCATGGTAAAGCTCACGTTGTGGATGGCGCTGAGTCCACCGAATCGCTTCCTAAGCTTCTCTACGACCAGGAAGGGCTGGCTCATCATCATGCTTCCTCGTGCTCTTCCCTGAGTTCGCGTCTGGAGACCTTCCCCACATCCGTCTTGGGCAACTCCCCCCGGAACTCGATGATCTTCGGGACCTTGTAATGGGCCAGGTTTTGCCGGCAGAACTCGATGATCTCCTCCTCGGAGATCTTTCCCCTGGCCTCGCTCTGAAGCACCACGTAGGCCTTGATCAGTTGTCCGACCGAAGGATCGGGGACGCCGACCACGCCGGCCGCCTTGATCTGAGGATGGCTGAAGAGCACCTCCTCCACGTGCCGCGCAAAGACCGAATAGCCCTTGTATTTGATGAGGTCCCGTTTGCGATCGAAGAAATGAAAATAACCTTCTTCATCCATCTTGACCAGGTCTCCCGTGCGAAGCCACTTCTCCCCGTCCATCTCGATGATGGATTCTCCGGTCTCCTCCGGCCGCTTCCAGTACCCCTGCATGATGTTGGGCCCGGTGATCACCAGTTCCCCCACCTCTCCCGGGGGGACGAAATCCGTGCTGCTCACATCCATGATGGCCGCAGTCACACAGGGCACGGGGATACCGAAGGAGCCCGCCTTGGGTCTGTTGAAGGGCGTGGCGTGACTGACCGCGGTGGTCTCGGTCATACCGTACCCCTCCAGGATCCTCGAACCGGTCCTCCTTTCCCACTCCTTGACGGTGGAATCATGGAGGGTGTCTGCGCCGCAGGCGATCAACTTCAGCCTTTTCCAGTTCACGCGATCCGTCTTCTCATACTCCTTGAGGTATTCAAAAAGTGTGGGCACCCCGTAGAACCCCGAGGCCTGATATCGCTCCATGGCGGAAAGGATCTCATCCATATCCGGGGTCGTAAAGAGCACCAGCGTGGCGCCCATGGCGAGGCCGCTGAGCATGACCACGACCTGCCCGTAGATATGGAAGAACGGGAGGAAGGCGATGCCGGTCTCTTTCCCTTCCTCGTAAATCGGCCAGAACGCCAGGATCTGCGCCTGCAGGGCCACCATGTTGCGGTGGGTCAGGATGGCCGCCTTGGGAAGTCCGGTCGTTCCTCCCGTGTAGGGAAGCGCGGCGATGTCCTTGGCAGGATCGATCGACACCTGGGGCGGCTCAGGAGGAGAGTGCCTGATCATTTCCTGAAAGCTGTGCAGGCCCAGCTTCCTGATCTGTGCAAGAGACGGGGCGGACATCCCTTCGTAGGCCTTCGCAAGGGCGCGCTTGCCGAAGATGCGCTTGATGGGCGGGAGATAATCGCCGATGCTGGTGAGGATGACATGATCGAGGGGCACCCCCGACTTTTCCACGTTATCGTAAAGGATGTCTTCGCACACGATGGTCCTGGACTCGCTGTCCTCGAGCTGGTGCCTGATCTCCTTGCTTGTATAAACAGGGCTGATCGGCGTGACCTTCGCCCCCAGCCTCAGGGATGCAAAGTACGCGATCACATATTGGGGGCAGTTGAGGAGGTACAGGGATACCGTGTCTCCCTTTTTCACGCCGACCCCGGCCAGGGCCGTGGCAAAGCGGTCCACCAGCTCCTTGAGTTTCTCGTAGCTGATCTTGTTCCCATAAAAGATCAGTGCGGTTCTTCGGCCGTACCTGGCGCTCACCTTTTCGAACAACTGGGGGATGGAGAGATGGGGGATCTCCACCTCCGCCGGCACGCCATCGGGATAAAATTTCAGCCAGGGCTTGGACAAATAGACGTCTTTCGGATTCATGGCTACCTCGTGCGGGTTTCAGTTTATCTAGTTTGTCTGGTTTGTCTGGTTGAACCAAAGAAACCACACAAACAAGATGAACTGCACAACTAATTCAAAGACGCCGTGCAGATCCGGCATGTCTTTCGGGTCGCGATGTTGCGGATCTTGCACCTGGGGCATTCCGTCTCGATCTTGTCGCGAACCCAGGGGAAGAGCCCCTCGGGCATGTAAAGCAGAATGAGCAGGATCACTGCGGCAAACATCAGGGTCCGATACTCCGGCCAGAAGCGGAAGAATTCCAGGAGCGGAAAGAGGACGAAGACGGCTCCCACCGGCCCGTAGATCGTGACCACGCCGCCGAATATGGCCCAGATCACCACGGTGAACGACATGGAGACCTCGAGGGTGGACGGGCCGGCGATCCTCATGAAGTGGGCGTAAAGTCCACCGGAAATCCCGGCAAAAAAACCGCTGAGGGTGAAGGCCAGGAGCTTGTAGCGGGTGGTGTTGATGCCCGCCGCCCTCACGGCCAGCTCGTCCTCTCGGATCGCATGGAAGATGATGCCGGTGTTGGAATCGGTAATCTTCCACATGACGGTGCAGAGAACGAGCATCAGTATGGTGGTGATGTAGTAATCATGGATCCGCGAGTTCGAGAGTCGCTGCAGCCCCGAGACGCCCAGTTCCCCTCCGGTGAAGCTCGGAAGCGCGAAGATGATCCCCATGAGGATGATGGGAAAGGCCAGGGTGGTCAGGGCGAGATAGGTGCCTCTGAGCCTGAGGCAGGGGATCCCGATGATCAGGCCGGTCAGGACCGCGGCCAGCGCCCCCAGGGGAATGCTGCCCCACGGCGGAATATGCGCGTAGAGGTTCAGCATGGCCGCTGAATAGGCGCCGACACCGAAAAAGAGCGCGTGTCCGAAATTGAGCTGCCCGGTGTACCCTGAGAGAAGGTCCCAGCTGGCGGCCAGGATCGCAAAAATGCTGGTCAGGATCATGATTCGAAGGAGATAGGGATTCGATGTCCAGAGGGGCATCGTCAGCAGCCCGACGACGAAGAGGGAAAGGATGACCCGGCTGGGCAGAACGAGGATCTCTTTGATGAGGACCGTGTATCCTTTTCGGACATAGTACGTTGCCAGAGCCATATTGCTATCTCTCCTCCTCAAAAGAGACGCCGAAGAGGCCCTCCGGCCGGATCAGGAGCACGAGGATCATGATGGTCAAGGCCACCGAGCCTTTCAGAAAAGCTCCTTTGGGGATCAGGAAGACCACCATCGACTCCGCAAAGCCGAGGATGTATGCGCCCACAAAGCTCCCCTTGATGCTTCCCATGCCTCCAAGGACCACCACGGCCATCATCATGATGAGCGGGTGCATCCACATGAAAGGGGTAAGGATGGTCAGAGGAACGATCACAGCGCCCGTGATGGCGGCCAGACCCACGGAGATGCCCATGCTGATCATGGCTACCCGGCTCTCGTTCATGCCCATCAGATTGGCCACCTCCCTGTCCTCGGCGGTGGAACGGATCGCCAGCCCGAGACGGGTCTTCATGAGCAGGTACCAGAGCGCAAAGAGGACGACCAGGACCATGCCGAAGGTCAGCAGCTGCTGGTAGAAGATCTTGACGCCGCCCAGAGAGAAGAACCCCCCGACCAGGGAGGGCACACTCAGGTAGTCGCCTGAGAAGACGAGGAGCATGACCTCCTGCATGGCGATCGCAAGGGCAATGGTGCCGATCAGGACCGCCGCTTCGTGCTCCCGTATGGGATCCACGAAGATCTTGTAGGTGATCAGCCCCAGGAGGGTGATCAGGATGCAGGCTGCAATCATGCCGTACGCGGGGTGAAGACCGAGCTTCTGGGTAACGAAATAGATGCAGTAGGCGGCCAACATGTAAAAACCGGTGTGGGCGATGTTTACGATGCGGGCGACGCCGAAGATCATGGAGAAGCCGATCGCCAGGAGGGCATAGACGCTTCCGCTGATCAGACCGCTGATGATGATATCAAGGATCATACAGCCTCGTCATTGAAGGTCCCAGGGTCCAGGGTCCAAGGTCCAAGAGTCCAAGGTCCAAAGTCAAGGCCGGGAGGCTATCCATGGATTTGACCGGGGACCCGGGACCCGGGACCTCTTCGACCTTACTTCTTGTACTTCTCCACGATCCAGGGGGCGATCTTGTAAGGGACAATCCCCTTGTACGTGATCTCAGGCGCGCCCTCGGCGGGTTTCCACTTGTTCGGCCACACGCCCACCAGCTTGCCGTCCTGCCACTGCACCCCGAGGCTGGTCAGGAGACCGGGGCCCCATCCCAGGTCGTGCAGATGACGGCCTTTCTCGTCTTTGATATAGACGGCCTTGCCCGAAGGCGTTTTATGCTCATAGACCTCCAGGGCGGCGACGACCTTGTCCGAATCGAGGCTCCCCACCTTCTCCACCACCGGGACGATGGCATCCTTGATGGCGGTGTAGGTGTCCGCTGTGTAGGTGGGCACCTCCCCGTATCTCTTGATGTAGGTCTCTACGAAAGGCTTGGTCAGCTCGTTATACTCCACGTCCCTGGCATAGGTGTTCATGGTCATCACGTAATTGCCCATGCCCTGGGTCGCCTTCCAGAACCCGTCTTTCTGGGCTTCCACGTTGATCCCCACCTGTGCGGCGGGGATCTTCAGCTCCCCCGCCTGCCTGGCAAAGGTGATCCCGACCGACGCCGAGAAGATGGTGAAGATGACGTGCGCGCCCGAGCTTTCTATGGCCGAGAGCTCGGCCGTGACATCCGTGGCCGTTTGGGACGGCCTCCAGACGCCCGCCTCCTCCATCCCGAGGCTCGGCAGGGTCTTCTGGGTCGCCGCCACCATAGGGTCGGCCCAAACCTGCTTTTCAGCGACCACCGCGACCTTGACCTTGGGGATGCCGAGGGCGTGCTTCATGATGCCTCCCACGGTGGCCATCTGGATGAAGCAGGTCTTGACCAGGAACATGGAATTGAACGGGGTGCCGCGGAAAAAGTACTTGTAGCGGTTGTAATCGTTGGCGACGCGCGTGCAGAGCTCGGGGTGGGCCGCGCCGCAGCCGATGAAGACCTTCTTGTAGTCCATGGCGATGTCCTGCATGGCCAGGACCGCCTCGGTCCTGAACCCGCCCACGATGAAATCCACCTTGTCGCGGGTCAGGAGGAGCTCCATGGCGTTGGTGGCGTCCGTGATGTTGAGAAACTCGTTGGAGTCCGCCTTCACCAGCTCGATCTTCATCTTCTTCTTGCCGACCTGGACGCCCCCCTTGGCATTGATCTCTTCGGCCGCCATGGTGGCGCCGTTCCAGTGGTCTTTGCCCTGGACGAAATTCATCGGACCGATCACGCCGATCTTGATCACGTCTGCAGCCTGGGCAGGGAGAACCATGCCGATGGCCAGGCAGAAAGCCGCCAGACACATCCATCCAGCCTTCGTTCTCTTCATCACCTTCATCTCCTTTCGTCGGGTTAGGGTTTTGAGATGAGATACCAAGCAGACAAGGTCTAAACCAGTTTCGTCTCCGCCCTTTGCGCACAGGGCACGCAGACGAATGATGGCCCGCAAAAAGAGACTGCATGTTTGAATCGGGATAGTGAAAGAATCACGGCTTCGGAGGAGTTGATTTCCATCATCCGCTCTCTCTTGTCAGCAGAAGGGATAGCCCGGATTTGGAGAAAGAACCGGTTCGTCGGCAGGATGAACGGACAAGCCGTTCAATCTCCTTACTATAGGTCCGCTCCGGAGATGTCAATCTTCTTTTGTGATCCCCCGTTCAGACCTTCATCCCGGGTAGATTCAGGGAGGCCGTGTTGCCTCCGTCCACGGGCAGCACCTGTCCGGTGACATAACTTGCCTCGTCGCTCGCCAGGAAGAGTATGGCGGCTGCCACCTCCACGGGCGTGCCGACCCTGCGCAACTCACACCGTCCACCCAGCTTCGATTCCTTCCCCAGATGGCGGGCGTGGTCGAAGATCGGTTTGGTCATCCCGGTTTCGATCAGCCCGGGGCATACGGCATTGACCCGGACATTGTACCCGCCGAGGTCGCACGCGGAGGTCATCGTGAAATTGATCAGTGCAGCCTTGCTGGCGCTGTAAGCATTTCCTCCCGCACCGGAGCGAATGCCACCCACGGAACTGACATTGACGATGGCGCCGCGTCTTCTTTCCTGCATGGGTGCGGCTACATACTTAATCCCATAAACGGCGCCCATGACATTGACCTGAAACACCCTGCTCCAGTCCTCGGCGTCCTGATCCTCCAGAGCACGGATGGCCCCCGGAGTGCCGGCATTGTTGCAAAGGATATCGACCCGGGCGTACTCCCGGATGGCCGCGTCCACGAGTTCCTTCACCTCCCGTTCCACGGATACGTCGGTCCTTCTTGCCAGGGCGCGGCCTCCTTCGGAGAGGATCGGCCTGAGCGTCTCCTTCAGCCCTTCCTCGTGGATGTCGGCGAGGACGAGGTCGGCCCCTTCGCGGGCAAAGAGGGTGGCCGTCGCCCGCCCGATTCCGCTTCCCGCACCCGTGATGATGGCGACTTTGTCCTTTAGTCTTCCCATAAGCTCCCACACCCTTTCCCACGATCCGGAGAGGAAAGATTGGTTTCTTCCCGGAGCCAAGGACAAGCTTTTGCCTGTCCGTGCGGGTCCCCCGGATTTCGCAAGCGGAGCTTGCTCCTACAGAAGAAGAGCGCACGTGGTTCTGCAGGAGCAACCTCCTGGTTGCGATTCCTCTGACGATTCGCCGGCGCCGCTATCGCAAGCGGAACTTGCTCCTACAGGAGAAAAGAGCAGGGGCTTCAGCGCAACGGCATGCTTTCTCTAACACGTGCTCACCCTGAAGAACGACTCATCGAATTCCGGTTTCCCCAGGTATCTCTTCCTATGGAATTCCTGCATCTTCTCGGGATGGTCGAACCACTCCCGATCGACGTCGATGCCTGCCCGGGTCAGCGCCATGAACGCGCTCCTGGGGTCGGGCGGGCATCCCTTGATGGGAATCAACTCCGCCGCTCCATCGTGTTCCCTGTTTCGCTGATAGATGCAGTTGCCGAGGAGGATGGTCTTTCTCATCCCTGGTGACGGTCTCATCACCTTGCCGGTAAGCACTTCCACATCGGGGTAGGGGTCTCCCTTCCATGCCGCTGCGAGGGCCGTCAGCATCAGTCGGTTCAGGTTCGAACAGAAGGTGCATATCGTCAGGTCGTATTTCCGGTAGGTGAGCCCCCTTATGCCCATTCGTTCCATGGAGAGTGGCAGCGTGTCGCTTTCATTGTAGGGGAAGGCGCTGTGATGGAGGGCCGCCACATCCTCTATGGGCATGCCGACGATTCGGATGTCGGAGAGGTCCAGGCCCCGCTTCATCTCCCGGGCGGCATGTACGATGTAGGGGACATCGCCGGGGGGATGGCCGAGGATCGCTGCACCGACCATGTCGGCCGACAGGATGTCCCAGGAAGCGACCAGGAGGTTGCTCCTCCTTGCCCTTCCATCCGTGTTCGGGCCCCTCTCATGGGTGTAGATCCCGTCCAGGAGGGTGAGCGTGGGAGGCATCGGGCGGAAGAGCTTCGAGACCATGTAGTGCAGATCGCGATCGGGATCGGGGCTGTGGCACTTCTTCCTGGACTCGAAGTCGATCATTCCCTTGAGGTTCTTGATCCCCAGGCTCACGACCGTCTGCACATGGGTCTTGAGGACCGGGAGGTTCACCACGTAGTCGCTCCTGAGGATATCGCTGTTGAAATCCAGCGTGATGCGGTCGCCGAGATCGACTCTCTCAAACGGCTGTTCGAATACGTTGACGATCCGCACACCATAGCGGCTCTTCAGTTCATAGTAACCGAGGGTCCTGAAGGCATGGGCAGGGGTTTCCAGGTCGTTGGGTCTTGGAAGGGCGGTTCCTTCTCCAATGGTGATGTCGCGGACCCCATGCTCCTTGAGGAGAAGGACCATATCCTCGACCACCCGGCTGGTGGTCAGCACACCCCACTTCGGAAAATCCCCATGACGAGTCCAGAACACGACGTTCGGTTTGATGAAGACCCTGGAGCCGGCGGAAAGCCGACCCAGCCCGCCCGCCAGCTCCACGGCCTCTCGGACCGAATCCCGGGGTGTTCGATATCGCACGACAGAGACGATCGACTTGCTCAACCGCTCCTCCTGCCAACGCGAGGGTTCATGAGAACTCGCGGGCCTTGCCTCCTCACCCCTTCTTCCCCCGGAATTGGCTACAGACCGGGGAAAGGGGCGGATATCCGGCACCGATTGGATCGAGGATCCGGCATCGAGCATCCGGCATCGAGCATCCAGGATCAACGACCGGAAGTTCCCCCGCCCTTCTTCTTCTGGTCTTCCACTTCCCGGGCCAGCTTGCGGTACAGATGATAGAAGAAAACGCCCATCAGCTCCCTGCCGCGGATACTCTTGGCCAGGGTTTCTTCGGGCGTGAGCTGGTCCGGATGGGTGGCCAGAAAGCTCTGATGGGCCATTTTCACGATCTGCTTGTAGATCTTGATATAGTCCTTGACCACCGAAGGGTCGACCCCGTCTTTGGGTCCGAACCCGGCGCGATCCAGGTCGACGAGGAGCCTGCCGAGGATCACATCATCCTCGGAATAGATATCCTTGCCGTTCCTGGATTCCGGGGTGATGATCCCCCACTTGATGAATTTGGCGATCCATTTCCTCCCCATGCCGGTGGCCTCTGCAAAGGCTTCCTCTCCAATGACCTGCTTCTCGATGAGTTGATCGAGGGGACTGAAGTAACCCATTCGAAGCTTGAGCAGGGCCTTCAGCTCGGGGGACTTGTAATGCCGCTTGACGATTCCCTTGATGAGGGACAAGGGGAGGAAGAAGTGATCCTGGATCTCCTTGATCAACTGGATCCGCTCGATGTAGCTCTCATCATAATCCGCGACGTTCTTCCCCATCTTCCTGGGTCTTGGGATGAGACCTTCCCGGACATAGTAATGGATGGTTTCTTTCGGCACGCGGGTACGGCTTGAGAGGACGCTGATCTTCATCCGTTTTCATCTGCCTGTGGGAGGGAAAACTGGAGGTCGACTGAATTCCGTTCATCTCATCTATAGGAGAGGCTTTTTGTTCTGTCAAGGGAAAAAACTTGAATTTTCTTGACTTACGTATGGAGTATGGAGTAAAGCTCAACATAAATCAAAGGAATTCGCGAACGTATCCATTCCAGCCAGTCACGGGCAGTCATTCGAAAACCAGGTCTGCCACGAAGAGACCAAGGCGCCAAGAAGGGCACTGACTTCCTTCGTGTCTTCGTGACTTGGTGGCGATCCTTTCATTCGTCATCGGAACCAAAAGGAGATGGGGCCATGAAGACAGAGTACCGGACCATCAGGGTGGATCTGAGAGACGGCGTCGCCGTGCTCACCATCGACAATCCACCGGTGAACCAGATGTCGCCTCCACTGATGCAGGACTTCTCCGAAGCCGTCAGGGAGGCCTGGGAGGACGGCGGTGTGAAGGCCGTAGTGGTGACGGGGACCGGAAAGAACTTCATCGCCGGCGCCGACATCACCCAGCTCAAGCTGGTCAAGGAGCGGGAAGAGATCTACCGCAAGGTCCTCACCGGGACCCGGTTTCTCAACAGCATCGAGGCCGGTCCGAAGCCGTTCATTGCGGCCATCAACGGCAACTGCCTGGGAGGAGGACTGGAGACGGCCATGGCCTGCCATTACCGTGTTGCGGTCGAGGGAGTCAGCCTCGGGCAGCCGGAGGTCCAGATCGGGGTCATCCCGGGCGCGGGCGGCACCCAGCGACTGCCGAGGCTCATCGGTCTTCCCAATGCGCTGGAGATGATCACCACGGGCAAGCCCATCAGGGCCGAAAAGGCCCTTCAGCGGGCACTCGTGGATGAGGTGGTCCCGCAGGACAAGCTCCTGGACGCGGCATTGAACGCGGCCCGGCGGTTCATCAAGGGGGAGCTGAATCTCCGGTTGCGGATGACCCGCAACGTCATCCACCGGTTGCCGAGCGGTGCGGAGAAGACGGCCCTGCTCGGGTACGCGAAATACATGGCCTATCAGAAGGCCAAGGGCTACATCGCGCCGTTCAAGGCCATCGATGCCTTTGAGCAGGGTCTTGGATTCGACATCGAGGCGGACATCGAGAAGGAGGCGGGGCTCTTCGCCGACTGCGCGGTCTCGGATGTGGCCAAGAACCTGATCAACATCTTTCTCAATACCCGGGCCGCAGGAAGGGTGAAGCGGATCGAGGGGATACCCCCGGCCAAGATCAGGAAGGTGGCGATGCTGGGCGGAGGGGTGATGGGGTCCGGCATCGTGAACCTGCTTCTCCAGAACGGTTTCGAGGCCATCCTCTGGGACATCGACGGAGGGGCCGTTCAGAAGGGCGTGAGCGCAGTCCGCAAGACGTTCGACTACCCCATCAAGAAAAAGAAGATGACGGCGGCGGATCTGGACAAGCTCATCCAGGGAAGGCTCAGGACGACGACCTCCCTGGAGGACCTCAAGGACGTGGACCTGGTCATCGAGGCCGTTCTCGAAGACATGAAGATCAAGCAGGAGATCTGGAAGCGGCTGGAGGCGATATGCCCCTCCCATACCCTCTTCGGGACCAACACCTCGGCCCTGCCCATCACGGTCATGGCCGAGGTGCTGCAGGACCCCGGCCGGATGATCGGACTCCATTTCTTCAACCCCGCCCACCGGATGCAGCTCCTCGAGGTCATCTGCGCGAAGAAGACCTCGGATCAGACCCTGGCCAGCAGCGTTTCCTTCGCAAGGGCCATCAAGAAGATCCCGATCGTGGTCAATGACGGACCGGGGTTTTATGTCTCACGGCAGTTGGGCGGCCTCATGGGCGGGGCGGTCTTCCTGACCGCCGACGGGGTGGACGGCGCGTTCATCGAAGAGGCCATGGTCGATTTCGGCATGCCCATGGGCCCTGCGACCCTGGCCGACCTGACCGGGATCGACATCAACTACCGTGTGGGCAAGACGTTCGAAAAGAGGCTGGGCGAGCGCTACAGGATCCACCCGCTTACCGAGGTGGTGTACAACACCGGGTGCTATGGACGTAAAACGGGCGCCGGCTACTTCGATTACAGCGGTGAGAAACCGGTTCCCAACCCAAAGGTCATGGACGCCGTTCAGGCGTATCTGAAGGAGCACCATGTCTCCCCCAAGGCCGTGTCCAAGCAGGAGGTGGTGGACCTGATGCTGGCCAACGGCATCAACGAGGCCGCTTATATGATCCAGGAGGGGATCTGCGACCGGCCGCAGGACATGGACCTGGCCATGATCTACGGCACGGGATTCCCCCCTTACCGCGGCGGCATCCTCCGGTATGCGGACCAGTGGGGGCTGAAGAACGTCCACGACAAACTCCTGGAGCTGGAGAAGCAGTATGGGATCCGATTCCGGCCGGCCGATCTGATCAGGGACATGGCCCGTTCAGGCAAAACCTTTTACCCCGAGGAGTGACCATTCAAGGAGGTTCGACCATGAGAGAAGTAGTCATTGCAGGATATCTGAGGACGGCACAATCGCGCTCCAGGCCGAACGATCCGGCCAGGGACTGGTACTGCAGGATGCGGGGGGACGAGCTCCTGGCGAAGCTGCTTCCCGAGGTGATTCAACGGACCGGCATCGATGCCAAGGAGATCGACGATTTCATCGTGGGCTGCTCGACCGCGGTCGGCGAGCAGTGGGCCTACGGGGGCCGGACCCCGCTCTTCCTGGCCAACCTGCCGGAGACGATCCCCTCCAAGTTCATGGATCAGCAGTGCGGGTCTTCCATGGCCTGCATCCATACCGGTTTTATGGAGATCGCCATGGGGTTCTCCGATATCGTGTTGGCCGGCGGCTATGAGCACATGACGCGCATCCCCATGGGTGCGTACAACTCGGACAAGGGCCTCATCGCCCTCAACATGACCCTATTCCTTTACCCCTCCTACAAGCATTGGGACATGATGACGTCCATCAACATGGGTCTCACCGCGGAGAAGCTCTTCTCGCAGACGAAATTCACCAAGGAGGAGATGGACCGCTGGGGGGTGCGGTCCCACCAGAGGGCGGCCAAGGCCATGGCCGATGGGTTCTTTGCAGGGGAGATCCTGCCTATCGAGGCGGAGCAGGCGGACGGGACCGTCCTGAAGGTGGACCAAGACCAGGCCATCCGCACCGATGCGACCCTGGAGTCCATGGCCGGGCTGAAGCCTTCGTTCAAGAAAGACGGGGTCATCACCCCGGGAAACTCCTCTCCCCTGAACGCCGCCGCCTCCTCGATGATCCTCATGTCCAAGGAGACGGCGAAGAAGAAGGGCATCCAGCCGCTCGCAACCATCCGATCCATCGGGTTCGCGGGGGTGGATCCCACCGTCATGGGGATAGGTCCTGTTCCGGCCAGCAGGAAGGCCCTCGAAAACATCGGCCTGAAACCCTCCGACATCGATTTCTGGGAGATCAACGAAGCCTTTTCCATCGTGGCCCTGAACTGCATCAGGGAGCTCGGGCTCGACTCGGAAAAGGTGAATGTGATGGGCGGCGGCATTGCCATCGGCCATGCGCTCGGAGCCACGGGGATCCGGCTGGTGGGGACCCTCGCCCGCATCCTGAATGAGAAGAAGGGTCGATATGGATGCGCGAACGCCTGTGTCGGCGGGGGGCAGGGGGTGGCGACCATCATCGAGAGAGAGGAGTGAAGTAGGAAGGCGGAAAGCGGAAGGCGGAAAAAGAGAAAGTCACGGCCTCCAAATTCCGACTCTGCACTTCCGCCTTTCTTCACGGCCCTGGACCTTTGGACCCGGGACCTATTTGACCTTTGAACCTCTGAACCTCTGAACCTCTGAACCTCTAAGGAGTGATTGATGGCACAGTTGCTGGCGGAAAAAAGAGATCAGGACTTTGTGATCTGGGAGCAGATGAACGGGGAGGCGTATCTGAAGGCGGGGCCTTACAGCGGATATGACCGAAAGATGTGCGACATGATCATTACGGAAGCCAGGACCCTGGCCGTCAAAGAGGTGCTTCCGACCCTCGCCGAAGGGGACAGGATCGGACTCCGCTACGAGAACGGGGCGGTCAGGGTGCCCGAGTGCTTCCGTCGCGCCTTCGACCTCATCCTGGAAGGGGGATGGAACAATCTGGGCGTCATCGAGGCCATGGGGGGGCAGGGTGCGCCCCCCTTTATCGCTGCGACGGCCGCAGAATACTTCATGGCCGCAAACTACGGCCTTTTCGTATACACGACCATGGGCAACGGCACGGCCGATATGATCCACAAGTTCGGGACATTGGAGCAGAAAACGTTGTACGTGGAAAAGCTGACCTCGGCCGAGTGGGGAGGGACCATGCTGCTCACGGAACCGGATGCCGGATCCGATGTCGGGGCCCTGACCACGAAAGCGGTGAAGAACCCGGACGGCACCTACACGATCACCGGCAATAAGATCTTCATCACCAACGGCGAGTTCGACCTTGTGGAGAACATCATCCATCCGGTGCTGGCCCGCATCGAAGGGGACCCTCCCGGGACCAAGGGGATCTCCATCTTCATCGTGCCGAAGTTCTTCGTCAACCCCGACGGGACTCTGGGCGAGCGGAACGACATCACGTGCGAAGGGATCGAGCACAAACACGGGATCACGTCGAGCGCCACCTGCAGTATGACCCTGGGCGCCAAGGGCAAGTGCATCGGCTTCCTGCTGGGGCAGGAGCGCAAGGGCATGAACATCATGTTCCACATGATCAACGGCGCCCGCATGAGTGTGAGCCTGCAGGCGCTCTCCTACGCGTCGGCAGCCTATCTCCTTGCCCTGGACTATGCCCGCAAGCGCGTCCAGGGGAGGACCCTGGAGAATTTCGCCAACGCCGCCGCCCCTTCGGTCCCCATCATCCAGCATCCCGACGTGCGCAGGAACCTCCTCTGGATGAAGGCCCAGGTAGAGGCGATGCGCAGCTTCTATCAGTGGACCATGATGTGCGGGATCCAGGCGGCACACGCGAAGGATGAGAAGGAGCGCCTCTTTTACGAAGACCTCTACGGCATGATGACGCCGATCGCCAAGGACTACATCGGCACCCGCGGCCACGAGGTCTGCAACCAGGCGATCCAGGTCTTCGGCGGGGCGGGGTACACCAAGGAGTACCTGGTCGAGCAGTATACGAGGGACTGCAGGATCACGACCATCTATGAAGGCACGAGCGGGATACAGGCAATGGACCTGCTGGCGCGGAAACTGGGGAGACAGAACGGGGCGGTCTTCATGCACCTGCTCGGGCAGATGAACCAGACGGTCGCAAGGGCCAAGAAGATCCCCGGGATGGAAACCATGGCCGCCAAATTCGAGAAGTCGGCCGAGATGCTCGGGGATACCGCCATGAAGATCGGGGGCCTTGCCATGTCTCCGGATTTCAAGACGGCGTTCGCCCATTCCCTTCCTTTCCTCCACTCCATGGGCGATGTCATCATGGGTTGGATGCTCCTGTGGCGCGCCGAAGTGGCCGCTCCAAAGATCGAAGACGCCAAGGGCAGGGACGCGGCCTTCTACAAGGGACAACTCAAGAGCGCGCAGTTCTACATGGACACCGTCCTCCCCGTGGTCAACGGGAGGATGCAGTCCATCCGGGACGCGAGCCCGGCGGCCATCGAGATCGATGAGGAGGAGTTCGGGGGAATGTGATCATGGACCATCGGTCATTGACCATTTGGCATTTATCATGGAAGATCGATCACGGGTCAGCAGTCCCACGTCATCAGGTTCCGATGTTCGCCGTTCAGGGTCCATGGTTGGAGCTTCAACACTGAACCTCTGAACCATGAACCCTGAACCCTGAACCCTGAACCCCAAAACCGGAGGACACCGCCATGTCGAACGTGTATGACCGGCTGCGGGAGCGGCTGGACGATCTTTCCACCGGCTACCCCTCCACGCCGAGCGGCGTGGAGATGCGTATCCTGAGGCGGCTCTTCACAGAGGAGGAGGCGGAGCTCTTCCTGGCGCTCTCTCCCTTGCCCGAGGCGCCGGATCAGGTGGCGGTCAGGCTCGGCCGGGATGCCCGGCAGACGGAGAACCTGATGGAGAGGATGGCCTTGAAGGGACTCCTCTTCCGGCTCCGAAAAGAAGACACGGTCCGCTACGGGGCCATACCCTTTCTGGTCGGGATCCTGGAGCACCAGGTCAAGAGACTCGATCCGGAACTGGCCCTCGAGATGAACGAATATTTTGAGAGCGGCTTCGGCAGGACGATTCAGTCCTTCAACACCCCGCTCATGCGCACCATCCCGATCAACCGGGAGGTCGCGGTCAAGTGGCCCATCGCGCCCTATGAAGATGTGCCGGAGATCATCCGCTCCCAGAAGATCATCGCCCT
Organism: Deltaproteobacteria bacterium; assembly: GCA_020060215.1. The sequence goes on from JAGVAP010000143.1 coordinate 60,221, forward strand.
GGCACCCTGCATCTGCCGCACCTGGATGAAGACGGTGGACAAGGGATGCGGCAAACCCCTGGAGACCTGCTTCATCTTCGGTCAGTACGGACGCTATTACGTGGAGAACCACATGGCTCGCTTCATCTCCCAAGAAGAGGCCATGGAGGTTCTGAAGCGTAACGATGAAGCGGGTCTGGTCATGCAGCCTTTCAACTCCCAGAAGGTGGGAGGCATGTGCAGCTGCTGCGGGGACTGCTGCGGGATGTTGAAGTCGTTGAAAAAGCAACCCTCGCCCGCGAAGTCGGTCCAGAGCAACTATTTTGCGGAGGTGGACGGGTCTCAATGCTCCGGCTGCGAAACCTGCCTGGAGCGCTGCCAGATGGATGCCGTCCGGGTGGTGGAAGGCCAGGCCCGGGTCGATCGAAATCGGTGTATCGGCTGCGGTCTGTGCGTGACCACATGCGCCACGGGCGCCCTGCAACTGAGGAAGAAGCCGGAACCCGAGCTTTATCTGCCGCCGGAGACGGGGGCGGAGACTTACATGCGGCTTGCGATGGAGAGAGGGAAGAACCTGCTGCCGCACTAGTCGACCCCAAGACCGTTCAGCTCTGGTGGAGGACCCGCGCAGGTGATACGAAACAAGTGAAACTCGCGTCAGGAAATGGTCTCCGGAGCGGCGTAGGGTGGGTGAAGCGAAGCGAAACCCATCATCCGAGCGCGACGAGCTGAAAACCGATGGGTTTCGCTTCGCTCCACCCATCCTACAAACCCGACTCTTCGGAGAACCCGCCCAAGGGAACCCGTCAAGTGGAGGAGGCTGCCCATGAGAACCAAGGCACAGTACGTCGAAGGCTTGAGGAAGATGCGGAACAACATCTACTTCAACGGCGCCAAGATCAACCGGGCCGACGAGGTCCAGATGGACTGCATCAATACGATCGGCACCACGTTCGATGAAGCGGCCAAGCCGGAAAACGCGGAGCTCATGACGGCCAAGTCCCACCTGACCGGAGAGACCATCAACCGTTTTACCCATATCCACCAGAACACGCAGGACCTCCACAGAAAACAGGATATGACGAGGTTCCTCTGCCGGAAGGTGGGCGGCTGTATCCAGCGCTGCATGGGGATCGACGCTGTAAACGCCATCTACACGGTCTCCTATGAGGCGGACAGGAGGAACCAGGGGGCTACCCGGTACCACGACCATTTCAAGAAGTGGCTGGCCCGCTTCCAGGGTGAAGACCTCGTGGGATGCTGCGCTCAGACCGACGTCAAAGGGGACCGGATGCTGAGGCCTGCGGAGCAGCCGGACCCTGAGGCGTATCTGCGCGTCGTGGAGAAGGGGAAAGAAGGGATCGTGGTCTCCGGCTGCAAACTGCACATCTCGGAGGCGTCCGTCGCCGACGAGATCCTGGTCGTCCCGACCAGGGCCCTGCGGAAGGAAGACAAGGATTATGCCGTCTCCTTTGCGGTTCCCGGCGACTACGAGGGGGTGAAGCAGGTCGTCACCATCCATAATCTGCGCCCGCGCAAGATCTACAAGCGCGGGGTCGTCATCGGCCTGACGGACTCCTACGTCATCTTCGAAAAATGTTTCGTCCCCTGGGAGCGGGTCTTCCTGTGCAACGAGTACGATCAGGGCGGCATCCTGGCATTGCTCTTTGCGTTGTTCCACCGCCACAGTTACTCGGGATGCAAACCCGCCATCGGCGACCTTATCCTGGGTACCGCGGCGCTCGCCGCGGAGATGAACAACATCCACAAGACGAGCCACGTGCGGGAAAAGCTGGCCGAGATCATCCTGACCACCGAACTGGGATACGCCGCCGGCTACACGGCCTCGGATCTCGGAAAGCCCTCCGTTTTCATTCCGGGGCTCGGATTGGTCCCTTACGGCCCGGGCAACTATATACCGAACTCCATCTACTGTAATGTGGGGCGATGCCTGACCGGCGAGGCCGTCTACAGGGAGGCCGAGATCCTGTGTGACATCGCAGGCGGCATTCCCGCCACCTTCCCGCACGAGGAGGATTTCGCCAATCCCGAGACGGGGGATCTGCTCCTGAAGTACACCAAACGCAATCCCGAGATCCCTGCCGAAGAGCAGGCGCAATTCTGGAGATATGTGGGCGACATCCTCTGCTCCGCGTCGGGGGGCATCTCCAATGTGGGAAACTACCACGGCGGCGGTTCGCCGATCATGGAGCAGATCGCCATCACCAGCCAGTACGACATCGAGGAGCGCAAGGATCTGATCCGCAGGATCGCCGGTCTGCCGGTCAGAGGAAAGCATCCCTAGACCCTCCTTTTCCGGGTGACAGAAGATGGATGTTCCGAAGACCGATCGCTCGTCATAGAACCGAACCTTCAAGGAGGGGTCATGGAAAAATCCCTGGTTTCCATTGTACGCTACGAACGTCCTCTCGACTCGGTACGCAGGGCGGTAGAGCTTTCCCTCGGTTTCGACCGCCTCCCCTCGAGGGCCAGGGTATTCATCAAACCCAATATCGTCTTCTGGACCAAGGCCGTACCCTTTCCGAAATGGGGTGTGCTGACCACCTCGCGGGTCGTCGAGGACGTCGTGGTGCTGCTGAAGGAGCGCGGCATCGACGACATCGTGATCGGTGAAGGGATCGTCACCTACGATGCCAAGGACAAGGAGACTCCCGTCCACGCGTTCGAGACCCTCGGCTACAATGTCCTGAAGAAGCGCTACGGGGTGAGGTACGTGAATGTACTGGAACGGCCTTTCGAGAAGGTCGACCTGGGCGAAGGATTGGAATTGAATTTCAACCAGGACATCCTGCACAGCGACTTTGTCGTGGACATCCCGGTGATGAAGGCGCATAACCAGTCCGTGGTCAGCCTGGGTTTCAAGAACCTGAAAGGTACGCTCGACGTCGCATCGCGGAAGAAATGCCACAGCGCGGACATCGAGAAGGATCTCAACTACATCATTGCCCGCCTTCCCGACAGGATGCCCCCTGTGTTTGCGCTCCTGGACGGGATCTATTCCAACGAGAGGGGCCCGTTCGTCGACGGCAGGATTCGAAGAAGCAATCTGCTGGTGGCCTCTGCGGACCTGCTCTCCGCAGATCTGGTCGGGGCGAGGGTGCTGGGGTATGACCCCGTCCAGGTCCCCTACCTGGTTCATGCCGCCGGGAATCGCAACCGGCCGCTCGATCTCTCCGATGTGGACGTCGTCGGCGAGAAGATCGAGGATGTCGCGGCCTTCCACGAGCATGATTACACCTACGTGGAGAACGAGGACGGGGTTTTACCTCTGCCCATGGCCAAGCAGGGGATCAAGGGATTGTATTATCGGAAATACGATCTCTCCATGTGCACCTACTGTTCCGGGATGAACGGTTTGATCCTGAATGCCATCCGGTATGCGTGGGAAGGAAAACCCTTCGATGACGTGGAAGTCCTTACCGGCAAGATCATGAAACCGACTCCGGGACACAAAAAGACCGTCCTGATGGGCAAGTGCATGTACCTGGCGCACAGAAACCATCCGGACATCAAAGAGATGATCCCCGTAAAGGGATGCCCCCCCAAACCCGACGAGATCGTTCGGGCCCTGCACAAGGCCGGCATACCGGTGAACCCGCAGATTTTCGAAAAGAGGTTGGAACTCCCCGGCATGTTCATGAGCCTCTACGAGGGGCGGCCGGAATTCGATGAGGCCTTTTTCAGGGTGGAACCGTGAGGTGAGCCAAGTCCGGCCGACAACCTGCATCGGCAAGATTGCTCCAATCATCGGCCGCACTTCCGCAGGCACAGCTCGCTCCTACAATACAGAGGGGAGCCGCCGTTCAAGGGGAAACCCGCAGGCGCGCCTTCCATCTGAAAAATCAGTGCCAAATCTCAAAAATCTACAGCGGTTTCCTACCTACATCTCCCCGCCTGTCGAGCTAAGGTACTTCGGTCTGCCCGTTCCATCCCGGGAAGGAGTCGACCCATGCCCGTGCCTCGAGCGACCTACAGGATTCAGTTCCATCCAGGGTTCACCTTTGACCATGCCGCGGCGGTCGCAGACTATCTGGCCGACCTCGGCGTCAGTCACCTGTACGCCTCCCCGTACCTCCAGGCGGCCCCCGGCAGTACGCACGGCTACGACGTGGTCGACCCCGGCCGGGTCAACGACGAGCTCGGCGGAGCGGAAGGGCATGAGCGGCTGTGCCGTGCGCTGAACCGGGCGGGCCTCGGGCAGGTCCTGGATATCGTGCCCAACCACATGGCGATCACCGGGCGTCAGAACAGGTGGTGGTGGGACGTCCTCGAAAACGGACCCGCAAGCGTTTATGCCACGTACTTCGATGTGGAGTGGAAGTCGCCCGAAGAACGGTTGAGCAACAAGATCCTCCTGCCCATTCTGGAAGACCACTACGGCTGCGTCCTCGACGCGGGCAAGATCAGGCTGCAGCGGCGGTCGGCCGCTTTCACGATCCGATACCATGATCATGTGTTTCCGGTCTCCCCCCGCTCCCTCGACGATCTCCTGGAGCGCTCGGCGGCAAGGGCCTTGTCCGAACCCCTGGCCTTCATTTCCGAGTCCCTCGGCCGTCTTCCGCTGCCGACGGTGACCGATCGGGAGAAGGTCCAAAAAGGGGACCGGAACAAGCGGGTGCTTCTCCTGCAGTTGAAGCGATGGATGGAGGAGGATCCCCAGATCGCCGAGGCCGTGGACCGGACCGTCGACGAGATCAACGCCAACAGCGACCTCCTGGATGAGCTTCTGGAGCGGCAGAACTACCGGCTGGCCTACTGGCGGGCCGCAGCGAGGGATCTCGGGTACCGTCGCTTCTTCGACATCAATACCCTGATCGGCCTTCGGGCCGAAGACGAGACCGTTTTCAGGGATACGCACCGGCTGGTGTTGACCTGGGTCCAGGAAGGTGTCGTGGACGGCTTGAGGATCGATCATCCGGACGGGCTGCGCGACCCGGAGGGTTATCTGAGGCAATTGCGTGAGGCCGCTCCCCGGGCATGGATTGTCGTGGAGAAGATCCTGCACCCAGGAGAGCTGCTTCCGGTGACGTGGCCCGTCGAGGGCACCACGGGGTACGATTTCCTGAACCTGGTGGCAGGCGTCTTCGTGGATCCTTCGGGCGAGAAGCCCCTGACCGATTTCTACGCCGAGTTCACGGGCGAAGAGACCGACTACCCCCGTGTGGCACGGCAAAAGAAGCACCTCGTCATCCACGAGCTGCTCGCCAGCGATATCAACCGGCTGACCGAGCTCATGATCCAGGTCTGCGAGCGGCATCGCAGCTACCGCGACTATACCCGGTACGAGGTCAACGAGGCCATTCGGGAGGTCATGGCCTGTTTCCCGGTCTACCGGAGTTATGTCAGGGCGGAGGAGGGGGTGATCCGAGAGGAAGATCGAGCGGTGATCCGCAAGGCCATGGATGCCGCGAAATCCTACAGACCCGAAATCGACCCCGAGCTCTTCGATTTCATGGAGTCGCTGCTGGTGCTGGAGCGCACAGGAGATCCGGAGACCGAGTTCGTCATGCGCTTTCAGCAGATGACCGGTCCCATTACGGCCAAGGGAATAGAGGACACGGCGTTCTACTGTTTCAACCGGTTCATGGCCTTGAATGAAGTCGGAGGAGACCCCGGGGTCTTCGGCATCCCGGTGGAGTCCTTTCACCGGGCCATGGCGCAGGCGGCGGTGCTCCATCCCCATACCATGCTGGCCAGCTCGACACACGACACCAAACGGAGCGAAGACGTTCGAGCCAGGCTCCACCTCCTTTCGGAGATCCCCGGCCGATGGTCGGATGCCGTGAAACGGTGGGCAGCGCACAACGAACGCCACCGGAAGAACGGCGTCCCGGACAGGAACATGGAGTACCTCATCTACCAGACCCTGTTCGGGGCATGGCCCATCCAAAGGGACCGGCTCTCACGGTTCCTGGAAAAGGCGATGCGGGAGGCCAAGGTCCATACGTCGTGGACAAGACCGAACATCGCTTATGAGGAAGGGGTGCAGGAGTTCGGCTCCCGAATCCTGGAAGATGAGGACTTCCGGAAAGACCTGGAGGATTTTACCGGACCCCTCATCGGCCCCGGCCGGATCTATTCCCTCGCGCAGCTCCTGGTCAAGCTCACCGCCCCGGGAGTGCCCGACATCTACCAGGGCATGGAGACCTGGAACCTGAGCCTGGTCGATCCCGACAACCGAAGGCCCGTGGACTTTGCCGATCTGCGCCGCATGCTGGGAGGATTGGATCGACTCACCCTGGAGGAGGTCCTCGAGGGGATGGAGGAGGGAGTGCCGAAGCTATGGGTGCTGCGAAAGGGTCTGGAGCTTAGAAAGGAGCGCTCCCCGATCTTCGACGGGGGCGCTTATCAGCCCCTGCAGCCCCATGGGGATGAAGAAGACCGGGTACTCGCCTTTGCCCGTGGAGAGGAGGTTGTGACCCTCGTCCCGCGCCTCCTCCTTGGTTCACGGGGCTGGGAAAACACCCGGCTCGACCTCCCGAAGGGGCGCTGGCGGAATCGCCTGACCGGAGAGCTTTTCCAGGGAGAGACATCCCTCAGGCAGATCTGGGCCCGGTTTCCTGTGGCCCTGCTGGCAAGGGAAGAATAGGAGGAAAAGATCTGCCACGAAGGCACGAATGAGAATGTCCAATGTCCAAATACGATTCCACCACCGTGGAGTGGTAAGCAAGTTAACGTCATAGTTGCATATAAAGGACCCGGAGAGGTTCTACCGACCCGGGATGAAAAAGGACCGCTTGAAATCCAAGTGTCCCAGCTCAAATGACCCCATCAAGCTCAGATGTTTGAATATCGCTGGAGCTCTATTCTTGTAGGAGCAAGCTCCTGCTTGCGATCTTCTCGGAACTGAAAGAATCGCAAGCAGGAGCTTGCTCCTACAGAAGACCACCAGGAC
>JAGVAP010000004.1 GCA_020060215.1 Deltaproteobacteria bacterium
AACCTCGGCTACACCCGGATCACCGCCCCCATATCGGGCAGGATCGGCCGCTCCAGCGTCACGGTCGGGGCGATCGTGACGGCCTACCAGCCACCGGCCCTGGCGACCATCCAGCAGATGGACCCGATCTACGTGGACGTTCGCCAATCCACCGCCGAGCTGCTGCGGTTGAAACGCAGGATGAACCAGGGGCGCCTCAGTCAAAACGGGAAGGACCAGAACAAGGTCGACCTGATCCTGGAGGACGGGAGGCGGTATCCCCTGGAAGGGACCCTTCAGTTTCGCGACGTCACGGTGGACCCGACCACCGGCTCCGTCACGCTGCGGGCCGTGTTTCCCAACCCGAATACCCTCCTGCTGCCGAACATGTACGTCCGCGCGGTCGTGAAGGAAGGGGTCCAGGAGCACGGCATCCTGGTCCCGCAGCAGTCCGTATCCCGGGACCCCAAGGGAAACCCCTTCGCGATGGTGATCGGCGCGGAGGGCAGAGTGGAGCAACGGCCCCTCAGGCTCGACCGGGCGATCGGGGACCGGTGGCTTGTCTCCGCAGGCCTTTCCCCGGGGGACCGCGTCATCGTGGAGGGGCTGCAGCGGGCCCGGCCGGGCGCACAGGTCAAAGAGGTCCCTTTTGAGGAACGAAGGGCAGCCACAAAGACACAGAGAGAACAAGAAGAAAGATAGGGACCGCCACCAAGACACAGAGAAGAGAACAGGGTAAAGAAACCCGGGATCTTCGTGACTCGTGGCGATCTTCAAAATGGAGTGTCCTGATGCTGTCGAAGTTTTTCCTGGATCGTCCGGTCTTCGCCTGGGTCATCGCCATCATCATCATGCTGGCGGGCGGCCTTGCGATCTACAATCTTCCGATATCGCAATACCCCCCCATCGCCCCGCCGTCGATCTACATCTCCGCCTTTTATCCCGGGGCCTCGGCGGAGACCGTGGAGAACAGCGTGACCCAGATCATCGAGCAGAAGATGACGGGACTCGACCGGATGATCTATCTGTCCGCGACCAGCGACTCGGCCGGGGCCTGCCGCATCGATTTGACCTTCGCCCCGGGCACCGATCCGGACCTCGCCTGGGCCAAGGTCCAGAACAAGCTGCAGCTGGCCATGGCCAGCCTGCCCGACGTGGTGCAGCGCCAGGGCGTCAGGGTCGGCAAGGCCACCAGGAACTGGCTGATGATCGTGGGGCTCTACTCCGAGGACGGCAGCATGGACGGGAACGACCTGATGGACTACGCCCAGTCCAACCTCGAGAAGGTGCTCTCCCGTGTGCCCGGGGTGGGGGAGGTGGAGAACTTCGGGACCCAATACTCCATGCGCATCTGGCTGAACCCGGACCGGCTGACCGACTACCAGCTGACGATGGAGGACGTGATCGCGGCGCTCAGGGCGTACAACGTGGAGATCTCCGCCGGGCAGTTCGGCGGGGCCCCGGCCGTGGAAGGGCAGCGGCTGAACGCCTCCATTGTCGTCCAGAGCCTGCTCAAGACCCCGGAGGAGTTCGCAGCCATCCCCCTCCGCACCAGCCCGGACGGGTCGGTGGTCCGGATCAGCGATGTGGGGCGGACGGAGCTCGGGACGGAGGCCTATGACATCGTGGGCTTCTACATGGGGAAGCCCTCCGCCTCGATGGCGATCCGGCAGGCCGCCGGGGCCAACGCCCTGGACACGGCCGACGCGGTCAAGAAGAAGCTGGAGGAGATGAGCCGGTTTTTTCCGCCGGGGATGAAGGTCGTCTACCCCTTCGACACGACCCCCTTCGTCAAGGTGTCCATCGAGGAGGTGGTCAAGACCCTTCTCGAGGCGATCGTGCTGGTCTTCCTGGTCATGTACCTCTTCCTCGGGAACATCCGGGCCACCCTGGTCCCCACCATTGCGGTGCCGGTCGTGGTCCTGGGGACCTTCGGCGTGCTCGGGCTCTTCGGGTTCTCCATCAACATGCTGACCATGTTCGCCATGGTGCTGGCCATCGGCCTCCTGGTGGACGACGCCATCGTGGTCGTGGAGAACGTGGAGCGGATCATGAGCGAGGAGGGGCTCTCCCCCAGGGAAGCCACGGCCAGGTCGATGAACGAGATCACCAGCGCCCTCATCGGCATCGGTCTCGTGCTCGCGGCGGTCTTCGGCCCCATGGCCTTCTTCGGGGGCTCGACCGGGGTCATCTACCGCCAGTTCTCGGTGACCATAGCGGCCGCCATGCTGCTCTCCGTGGTGGTGGCCCTGATCCTGACGCCGGTCCTCTGCGCCTCTCTCCTCAGGCCGGTCTCGGCCGGGCACGAGCCCGCGGACAGCGCGATCTTCTTCCTCCGCTCCTTCTTCCGATGGTTCGACCGCGTCTTCTTCCGCTTCCGGGATCTCTATGTGAAGCTCGTCGGCCACTTCCTGGCCAGGAAGCTCCGTTACCTCTTCGTCTATGTCCTCATCGTGGTCGCGATGGGGGTCCTGTTCCTGCGCATGCCCAAGGCCTATCTCCCCGAGGAGGACCAGGGGGTGCTGCTCGCCCAGGTGATCCTGCCCACGGGCGCAACCCTGGAGCGGACCCAGGAGGTCCTGCGCTCGATCCTGGACCATTTCAAGACCAGGGAAAAGGAGGCGGTGGAGGCCGTCATGATGGTCTCCGGCATCGGGTTCTCCGGAAGGAGCCAGACGAACGGCATCGTGTGGGTGAAGCTGAAGGACTGGGCGCTCCGGGACCGGCCGGACCTGCGGGCGAAGGCGGTCGCAGGAAGGGCCATGGCAACGCTCTCCAGGGACCGCAGGGCCATGATCTTCGTCTTCCCCCCTCCTTCGGTCGTGGAGCTCGGCATGGCCAGGGGGTTCGAATTCCAGCTGCTCGATCGCGGCGGCGTGGGCCACCAGGCCTTGATGGCCGCCCGGAATCAACTCCTCGGCATGGCCGCAAGGGACCCGAGGCTCGTCTCCGTGCGGCCCAACGGCCTGGAAGACGTGCCCGAGTACCGGATCGATGTGGACTGGAGGAGGGCCGGGGCCTTGGGGATCCCGATCACCTCCATCCACAACACCATCTCGGCCGCCTTCGGAAGCGCTTACGTGAACGACTTCGTGCAGGCCGGCCGGATCAAGCGGGTCTTCGTGCAGGCCGATGCCCCCTACCGGATGCTGCCCCAGGACCTGGAAAGGCTCTACGTGAGAAACCGCACAGGCACCATGGTTCCCTTCTCCTCGTTCGCATCCGGACGCTGGACCTCCGGCGCCCCGCGGCTGGAGCGTTTCAACGGCTTTCCCTCCATGAACATCTGGGGCGAGCCTGCGCCGGGGAGGAGCTCGGGCGAGGCGATGCAGGCCATGGAGGAGATCGTCGCCAAGCTCCCGCCGGGCATCGGCTACGAGTGGGGCGGGATCTCCTATCAGGAGCGGATGGCGGGGTCGCAGGCGCCGCTCCTCTACGCCTTCTCCATCCTCGTGATCTTTCTCTGCCTGGCGGCGCTCTACGAGAGCTGGCCCATCCCGATCTCGATCCTCCTGACCCTCCCCCTCGGCGCGATCGGGGGTGTGATCGCTTCGACCCTGCGGTTCCTGCCGAACGACGTCTACTTTCAGATCGGGCTCCTGACGACCCTCGGGTTGACCACCAAGAACGCGATCCTCATCGTGCAGTTCGCGAAGAGCAGGGTGGAGGAGGGGATGGGGCTCATCGAAGCCGCCCTGGAAGGGACCAAACTGAGGTTCCGCCCGATCGTGATGACCTCTCTCGCGTTCGGCTTCGGGGTCCTGCCGCTGGCCGTCACGATGGGGGCCGGCGCGGGCGCCCAGAACGCCATCGGAACCTCCGTGCTCGGCGGAATGGTCACCGGCACCTTTCTGGTGACCCTGTTTGCGCCGCTCTTTTACGTGCTGGTCGAGAGGGGTTTCGGGAAGAGCAGGAGACCAGTGACCACGGTCAAAGAGGGCCTGGCCGTAGCCTCGGGCGGAGGACACGGATAGGATCGTTCTTGGATGTTGGACGTTCATCGCTTTGTCTTCTTGCTCTTGATTCGACGTTCGATATTGGATGTGGGATGTTGGATGTTCATCCGGTCTACAGAGGGTCAATGAAATGAACAGGCACCTCCTTCCTTTTCTCATCGTCGGCCTCTTTGCACTGGCAGCACCCGGCTGCACCCTGGCTCCCCGGTACGAGAGGCCTGAACCGCCGATCCCCGCCGGTTGGCCCACGGGTGCGGCATACCGAGGAGCCCTGGCGGCGGATGGGACGGCCGCGGCGGAGTTGAGCTGGCGCGAGTTCTTCACGGACGAGCGGCTGCAGAGGCTCATCGAGACGGCCCTGAGCAACAACCGGGACCTGC
>JAGVAP010000003.1 GCA_020060215.1 Deltaproteobacteria bacterium
GATCTCATGGCAAACCTGGGGTCCCATTTCGCCTGTTGTTCAATATTGCCCTGGATGAGCGACAACGTGACCGGAGTGCCGCTTCCGGGGATCGGCCGTCTCATGGCCAGGGCCCCGTAGACCAGCGTCAGCGCAACGAGAACGGCCGAGCATCCCGCCGTCAGGAATGCACTTCTTCCCGAAAGCGAATCGCCTTGTTCATCGGTCCGCTTCAGCCTGCGCGTGGAAAGAAGGAAAAGGGCTGAAGCCCCGCTGTTCGCTCCCGCGATCACGAAACTCAGCCCGTAGACACCGCCCAGGTCCGCAATCTGGATCACCCACGGAAAGGCGTGCTGGGAGTACCCCAATAGCGGCCAAGGGGCAGGCAGGACCGGCATGTTCGAGCGAAGGTATTCCAGGGAAACCCATAGAAACGGAGCCGCTGCCAGAGCTGCTGCCTGCCCCAGCCTGGCGGCGACCAGTCCCAGACCCAATCCGAACACCGCGAGGAACGCGCCCAAATAGAAGGTGAGCATCAGGTGGTGGAGAGGCGTATATCCCGGCACTTGAAAGAGCCAGTAGAAGATCAGGCCATTGCAGAGAACGCCGCACAGATAGGCCAGGAAGAAACCGGCCGGCGCACCTTTCCGCAGGAGCGCCACCAGAAGCGGCACCAAGGCTACCCACGCCAACCCGCCAAGGTCCGCTTTCGGGTACAAGGAGAACAGGAGGAGTCCGGACAGGAATGATGCACTGATCGAGAAGACGGCGCGCGAGATCGAAGCGGCTCGGGAAAGGCTATGCACAGGAGACCACAATCACGGTGAGGTCGTCATGCTGAGCCGCTTGACCGGCGAATTCATTCACCTCGCTCAAGATCTCCTTCAGAAGAGACGGGGCATCCATGGATCGCGCTTTTCCTATCACATCCGCAAGCCTTTCGAAACCGAAGATCTCCTCCCGCTCGTTCATGGCCTCCACGATACCGTCGGTGTAAAAAACGATCTTGTCTCCAGGCGCGAGTTTCAGCTGCGTCTCCCTGTATTCGGCATCTTCCAGGATTCCCAGCGGGAAGGTGTCTCCTTCGGTCTCCAGCAAGACGGTTTCCCCTTTCTCCGCTGAATAGTAAATCGGTTGGGTCTGGCCGGCACTGCAGAGACTCACGCTCCTCTCCTCTGCATGGAGGACCGCATAGAGCAGGGCCACGAACATTCCGGTCTTGATATCCTTCTTGATCCGCCGATTGGCCCGTACCATGATATCGCCCACCGTCAGATCTTCTTCGGAGAGCATCCGAAAGACGCTTCTGGATGCGGACATGACCAGGGCACCCGAAACGCTCTTTCCGGTCACATCTCCCACCACCATGCCTACCTGGTTTTCTCCCATCTCGATGAAATCGTAAAAATCTCCACCCACCTCCCTGGCCGGCGCAGAACTGGCCACGATCTCAAACCCCGGGATCTTCGGACAGGCGGACGGCAGCATGCTCATCTGGAGATCCCTGGCGATATTCAGCTCCTCCTGCATCCGCTGCTTCTCGAGGTTTTCCTGAAACAACCGGGCGTTCTCGATGGCCACTGCCCCCTGGTGGGCAATGGTGCGCAGCAGATCGACATCTTCCCGATTGTAGAACTTCCCCGATTTCTTCTCGCCGAGGTTGAAGGACCCGATGACCTTCCCCTGAAACACCAGCGGGACGAGGAGGCTGGCCCTCAGGCTTTCGAACCCCTCGAGGCAGCTCCGGGAGACCGGCTGGTATTCGGGGTCTTCCAGCACATCGTAGCGGGTCAGCTCCCCCTTCTTGCTCGTGAGGATCTCGATGAGCGGACTCTCCGATGGAAAGGATCGATGCAGCACATCGCGATGGTTCTCGCCTTCGGCAAACGCCACCCGAAAGCTCGTCCCGTCCGCGCCCGCCAGCATCACCGAGCTGGTGCTGATGAACAGTTTCTCCTGGAAGGTTCGCGTAAGTCGCTTCAGGATGTCCCTCAGATCGAGAAGCGAGGTCATGGCATCCCCGACCTCCTGCACGATCGAGCCGTAGTCGTACTCCTTGCGGAAAAAGAGGCGATCGATAAGGGCCTGGACCCTGTCCCGCAGGGGATTGAAGACGAAGATCACCCCCACGGTGAACAGGATCGGAAACATCTTGGACTCGGCCAGGCGGTATTGTCCCAGGTAGAAGTTGAGTACCACGCTGAGCAGGGCGTAGGCACCGATGACCATGGCCGTCAAGACGAAGTAGCCCGCTGTGCGCTGGATGAGGGCGTCGGCGTCGAACAGGTTGTGTCGAACGATCGCGTAGGCGATGGACACGGGAAAGAAGATGGTGAAGAAGGGTATGAAATTGAAAGGGAAATAAACGTCGGCGGCAATGACACTGACCGCCAGGACCCCCGGGGGGATAAAGGCGATCCCCACACCGAACATCATCATCTTTGCACGCTGTCGGGCCTGGCTCGAGGCGGGTCGAAAATACGAGTGGAAGACCAGCCCCACGAGCATCACGAAACCAACCAGCACAAAGATCCGGGCAAATACACTCAAGCCGATATACCCGAACGACCACCCGAGTATCCGTCTGCCGACGATGTCCGGAAAGGTGGAAGAGTAGATCTGGTACCCTATCCCGGCCACCGCCGCCGGGAGATAGATCAGGTACTCCAATGCGGGGAAACGTCGGAGGATGTTCTTCCGCTCAGGGAAGATCAACCCGAGGTGCAGGAAGCAGGAGGGAAAGACACTCAGGACCAGATAGTGGAGCCTGACGAGAGAGTATGAAGAGTGAATCTCGAATCCGGTGATGCCGTAGATGCCCAGCCCGAAGCACATCACGAGGAAAAGGAGACTGGTGCGGGTGTTCGGCTTGATGGCAAATGCAATGACCCCCAGGGCGAAGATGGCCGTCCCGCACAGGAACGGCGCAAGGAAAACCAGGATGAAGTCTTTCAGAGAAAAGAGGGTCACAGGAAGGCTGCCCTTCCATATGCGGTCCTTTCCCTGGATCACGTATTGGATGGGGTCGCCGGGCAGCTTGCCCCTGGCGGCGTCCAGCACTTCACGGCCGCGACCGACGGCCCGGCCGTCCATCTCCAGGATGCGGTCGAGATAACGCAACCCGGCCTGCTGGCCGGGCCACTCCCGACTGCTGAAGGAACCCACATAAGGAGGATCGTAGGGAAGAAAACCGGGGAAGGGTCGGTTGATCCAGCCGACCGCCTTGACGAAGGAGAAGACAACGCAGAAAACCCCCAGCGAGGTCAGGAGGTAGAAGGTGTACCATGAAAGTCGGACATGTCTTTCGCTACTCCTCTTCGCGGCAAACCGAGGTTCGGCTCGCTGAGGAGCCTGGCTAATTTCGGGAGACATGGGATACCCGATTCAATCGATTCTCCTTGCGCCTTCGTCGGGGCGCCGAAAAATACCCCTGGGAGGGCATGTAAGAAGGGCGATACGGCCGCCGATAGACGGTCCTTCCACAAAGCCTGCCGGTCCGGGGGATCCATCGCCGGCGGCCATTCCCGCCGACGGGGAACCGAGACTAGGATCAAGGTTGCCAGAATTTGATCTGGACATCAAAGGAAAAGATGGTCCCCTGTACGGTCCAATTCTTTACCTTGGTGATGATGGGGACCGGGTTTGCCCCCGGATTGATGTCGAAGAGAACCACCCCGGTCAGTATCTTGTTCAAAGGATCGTTCTCCGAGCTGGGGCAGGACGTCCAGTTTACGACGACGGCCTGGGTCTGGACGTCGCAGTCATCCACACGCTTGACGCGCAGAGTGGCCGTACTCTCGGCCCCGCAGTCGATCACCACGACTCCCCAGAGCTCCGGCCCCACAATGGTACCTGTCGTCGGAGGAGGCTCCGCGGCCCAGGTCGCGCTCGAAAACGCCAACGCCAGAATCGAAAACAAAAATGTCACCAGCCTCACTCTCCTCTTCATTTCCCTTCCTCCTTTTCTTCACTGTCCGTAGGTCGATATTTTGGCTCTCTCGATCTAAAAGAATCCGTTGAAGAATACCCTTGCCCTGACGCCCACCATCACATCCCTGGCAATGAACGACCCCTCCGCCGTGCTCATGGCCTGTATCCACAGGGTCCCGTTCGGCGCATAGATGTTCGCCTTCACCGCACTTCCGATCCCGACCACCGCGGCCTTGGGCTCGGCCCGAAGTCCTCCCCTGTTACCGTTCCGGCCATCCACATAGATCACGAGATCCCGTGCGGTGAGGGACGTCCCCGGCTCCGGACCGATATAGCTGTCGACCCCGCCCTCCATGCGCTGCGCGATCATGATGACCGAGGGGGCGGAACAGGTCATGGAGGACTTGGCCCCGACATCGATGCTCCGGAAGTGATACTCCCCGCCCGCAAGCCGGAGCTTGCTGTTCGCTTTCAGGGACACATTGCCATAACGCCCCGGGGGAAGGACCTTCGTCTCACGGTTGCGCACGGTGATGTTCTGGCTGCCGGGGGTGCCTTCCCGGAACTCCGGCAAGGACGTGACCGGCAATACCAGAGGGGTCACCTGTTCGCCCTCGATGATGCCTTTGCTTTCCAGTTCGTTGTAATGGACCTCCCCTACCCTCGCCCTGTTCGCGATCGTGATGCTGTCTGCGTAGATGGGCTCCTTCACCCTCGCCCCTACTCCGATGTAGACCTCGGCGCCCTCCCTGAGCCATGGGCCCGTATCGCTCAGCACAAGGACTCCACCGCTCTCGACCTCTGCCCCGGCTTCCACCCAGACGCTGTTCATGGCAAGAACGGAGCCCTGGAATGCAGGCTGCAGGAGCACGATCTGCCTGTTTGCGATCGCGCTGCAATCCTCCGTCCAGTAGGCCGCAGATCGGTCCAGAGTGGTTTCCGCAAAGGCGTGGCGGTAGTATGCGAAGATCCGGTAGTCGGCCTGAGGAATGCACGGGGCCTGGACACCCCAGTCGACCCAGCCCTGCATGCCTGTCTTGCCATCCAGCACGGGCTTCACCTTGGTCCAGATATCCTCGACAGTGAAATCCGCAGGGATCTCCGATGCCCTGAATATTCGCACGGGCACCTGATCCAGGGGCGAGCCCGGCAGACCGAAGATCCTCACCTGCGGCTGTGTCCCGAGTGGGGTGGATACCAACACCTGAATGACATTGGAGCCGATGTTCCCCGACCAGTTCTCCGGATCATCGAGCACCCCCAGCAGTCCGAGCTGGGTGTGCTGAACAGACCACTTGAATCTCGTAAACGGCTGATGAGCCTCTACGGTGTACCACCCCGGTGTCTTCTTCATCATCGGGAAGAGTCCGCCCAGATCCTGGATGGTGATGGACCTTGCCCAGTCGGCCGGGAGCGACTCTGCATACTTGGTGGGGCGGCTGTTCCAGAACAGAGGAGGAGGGGGGTCGTTCACCCAGCCCGGTTCGCTCCAGGGATAACGATTCCCGCCGGGGTCGGTGACGGTCAGAGACCGATGCAACTCCACCTCGGAAAAACCCCGGTTCGTGGTGACGTCCCAGCCGGAAGTATTCCTGATTGTCATGCTGAGGGGAATGGGATCTCCCAGGGTGTATCGGGCGGTGAGTTCGGGCTGGCCGCTGTAGATTTCCAGGGCGAGACCTGACGAATCCTGCCCCCGAACCGAAGGCACGCCGACCGTGAGCGAGCACAGGAGGAGGACCGCTGGAGCAGAGAGAAAACTTCGAATACCGCGAGAACCCCTTTTCATCCGGTCACCCCCTCCCTATCGCCATTTGTTGTGAATCTGCAACCGTGCACGATATTCGTCGCACATGTAGTCGTCGCGCTTCCAGTCGGTCGAGGTGTCGTACATCACGCACTCCTTGACGGTTGAATGGGCGGAGCCGCCGAGTGCGTGTCCGAGTTCATGGGTAATGGTGTGCTTGAGCACGCGGGCCTTCGTGTACGGCTGCCCCTGCCGGTCGTGTTCGCTGGCAAACGGGACCCTGTACGGATCGGAAGCCTGCGGGAGTTCCACGAGGCCGTTGTTGTTGATGTCGAAGGGGCTCAGCCTCCCAATGGGGCTTGGATTCTCCGGATCCCACCATTGATTCTGGTCCTCGATCCTTCTGTCTCCGTCCCACAGCTGGTTCGGTTTGCCGTCCAATCTCCCGTCCTGGGGTTTAAGCAAATCGGTCCAGTCCTCCACCTTCCAGAGAGGCTGGAGTTTCCCGTCCGGGTCCGACCAGCCGTTGCCGGTCCAGGTGGTCCCGTCGATGTACGGTCGATCGCCGAAGTAGTGTGCGAGCGGTTTTTCATAGGTCTTGGGGTGCCCGTAGCTGCTCAGTTGAATCTCGACCGGGTTGGTGCTGCAGTAACCCTTGCAGTCCCAGGTGAAATGCCTGTCTCCCAGGAGGTTACGGTCGTTGGGTAATGTCGCGCCCAGGAAGTTGATAAAGCCGTCTCCCTTCTCCTCGGTAGGAGAAGGCTCCTCCCATTCATGCTTGATGATCACGACGTTGATGGGAGGAAGCGGCTTGCGGATTCTGTAAACCGAAGCATCGCTCACCGCACCCGGGTAGGGCCGGATCAAGGTGACATTGGTGCTGCTGCTCCAGAAATTGATCGGCGTCCAGTGGCTCTCCGGGTCACCCTCCCGCTTGAACTCCCATTCACGGAGCGGCCAGTGTGTAGCCCACCTGGTCGAGATGCCTTCCACCTTGTCTTCCCGGACACTCGCCGTCCCTTCCCGGTAGTAGACGAAATAGGTCCCGTCCTCGGTGGCATCATGGCCCCATGAGGTGATGTCGTGGACATCGATCCCCGCGTTCTCAAAGGCCTTGCCGATGGCAAACGGCGCCCGCACCGGGTCATAGCCTACCGCCCTCACGAAGACGTCCTTCCTGCGCGGATCGAGCCGCGTATGCCTGATGAGACCAGGGGCGCCGTTTTCGGTGTACAGTATTCCACGGTACTCCTGAAAATTGTTGATCCCGTCCCCCAGGGCGGACCTGTACCCGAGGGGATTCTCGAAGATGATGGCATCCATGTCCGCGGTCGGCGCCAGCCGGTTCTGGTTATCTTCGTGCATCCAGGCAAGCCCTATGCCGTTTGCATCCGATCCCCTCGGCACCCACTTTTCACACCTTACGTTCCGGTCCGCGGGATCGGCAACCGCCACCATGGTCTTCCCGCCGAAATCCCAGGATTGCAGGTAGATCTCGTAGACCGTATCGCCTCCCGACACCGCGGCAGCCACGAGGAACGGCCCCTGCTCGAACGAGTGGATGTTCTCCGGATCGGTCTCTGGATCTACCTCCGAGAGCCCGAAATCGTACCCATGGAAATCGTACCATGGAGGATAATTCGTGACCGAAAATCGGGGATCCGGATCGTTGATCGCACGTCCTGCGTGGGCCGATGTGTCTTTGAGGACGAACTCGGCCTGTGCAGGCGCGGGTCCTGTCCCGATCCACCTGGCTTGGACCTTCAAGGCCCTGCCGAACTCGGGCAGCCATGCGGCGGATACATCCTGACCCGAACCGTCGAGGATACTCAGGGCAAAGCCGACCGTTTCCACCTGCAGCGGATCGGTCTTGATCCTGTACTCTTCCAGGTTCGTCTTCCCGTCGCCGTCCGAATCGATCGCCGCATCCGCAGGATCATAGGGGTCAAGGTCGTACCGGAGCTCCCAGTCGTTGGGCATACCGTCCAGATCGTAGTCATTCTCTTTCAGACAGTCGGGCCAGAGATAGCCCACGGCATTCCCATCGACGATCCGGACCTTCTCGGGGCGATAATACTTGTCCAGCGGGTCGGTCGGGTACCTGTGCCCCAGGACATTGGCCGGTACCGAAGAACCACTCTCATACTCGCTTCCACACGCCGTCTCGTCGCTGTTCTGGTACTCGTCCCCATCGGTATCCAGCGGGTCGCCGGCAGGTGCCGGTGCAGGAGGTGGAGGAAGGGGCTGCACGTAGATCTCCACCTCGGGCCGGGTAATCGTTATGGAAGCGGTGCCCGAATTCCCAAAAATGTCCTGAGCGGTCACCGTGATCTCGTTGTCTCCGACTTCGAGCGGTATGCCTGAAGCGAACCAGCTGTCGCTCCCCGAGGCAAACCCCGAGACCGTGCTGAGGCCGGCCGTGCGGCTCCAGCTCACCGAGGCGACGGCGGTGTCGTCCAAGGCGGCGCCCCCGAGGGTGATGACGTCGAGGGCGGTTCTGTAAGTGGAGAGCTCGGTCGGTTGTTTGATCGAGACCCTGGGGTCGAGAGAGTCTTTGACCACGGTCACCGACTCGGAAAGGCTCCTCGAACCATCGCTCGCCGTGGCTACAACGATGTTCACGCCCGGAGTGAGGGGGACCACTGCGCTCCATGAATCCACTCCGGTGGCGCCTGTCCCGTTTACGGTCACTGAACTCGCCAGGGTCGATGTCCCAAGCACGGTCACCGTATCCTCGTTCGTGAAGAAGGGGCTCTGCACTGGGCTCAAGATTTCGAGCGTCATGGGAACGGTTGGGTCGGTGGACCGGAGGTACTCTTCCAGGTTGCTGACCGAATCGCCGTCATAATCGCCACTTGGATCATCGGTGGCAGTGACCGAGTTGAAGTACTTCACCTCCCACCAGTCAGGCATGGTGTCGCCGTCGAGATCAGCATAGTCCTCTGATTCATAGGCGCCCATGTCCCATGTTTCTCCCAGCGGGCGAGCCCTTCCGTCCAGATCCCATCCCGGCGCAGTCATGGAGGTGCCGTCTACGCAGGGCGAGGCGGACAGCAACCGGTAATTCCCTGACGCCGGGTCGACGAAAAGAGGATCCATCGAGATATTGCCCTCGGGAACGCTCGGCAGGTTGGTGGTGCCGATGTCGTTCTGGAGCATCAGGCTGTAGCTTCCGGTAATCAGGAGGTCCTTGCCGCCGGGCGTGCTGCCCCAGAGGATATTGTAGAGGACCTCGGGAGAGGAGCCTTCCCCGATCACCAAACCTTCGGCGTTTCTCGTAACGGTGTTGCTGTAGACCGAAACACCCGAGGTGAACGAGAGATCGATCCCCCTCGCGCTGCCGGTGACCAGGTTCCCGTCGATCAGCGCCGAGGCCGCCTCGTCCGCAAAGATGCCCCTGCACTGGTTGTCCTGCAGGAGATTGAGCGAGATGAAGGCGCACCCCTCCAGGACCGCCACCCCGCCGTACCCTTCGCGGCTCGTATTGTTCCCTGCGATGCTGCAGGCATGCACCCGGTTTCCCGAGCCGCCGAGAAGGGCTATGCCCTCCCGGCCGCTGTTCACGATCTCCATACCCTCCAGGAGATTCCCTTCCGGCTGCTCGATGGAACCGTCGATCCGCACACCTTCGGCCGCGCTCAACTCGACCGTTCCGCCGCGAACGGTGTTGTTCGAGCTTCCGGCCGCGATCTGGATCCCGACCTCGCAATCCGTGATCACCGAGTAGCCGAGATCGACACGGGACTGGTACACCTCCGCCAGCTGCAGCCCCTTGCCGCAGTACCGGATCGTTACATGGGAGAGATCCAGGCACCCGCCGTCCGAGTTCAGCGTGATACCGACTTCGAATTCCTGGATCACCAGCCCCTCGAGCCTGACCCTTCCGGTCCCGACAGGGATGCTCAGGCCGCTCGTCCATCCGCTCACCCCGCTCCCGCTCAGCACGGCCCCCGGGCCGACGATCGTAAGCTCCTGCTCAATGGAGAGCGGCACATCGGGCTCCGTTGCCGGGCTGTAGACATTGGGAGCCAGGTTGATTTCATAAGCGACGCCCTGCGGCAACCGGTTCACCCGATCGACCGCTGCGTGGAGGGTCGCGAGCGGGAAGCTCGGACTGCCGAGGTTCGTGTCCTTGTCTTCTCCGAAGCCCCCGAACCCCACATAAAAGCGGGTCAGCTGCGGGACGCTTGCCGCGCTTTGCGGATCCGAGCCTGCCTGGAATTCCTGGAGGTTGGTCCAGCCGTCGGAGTCGGGGTCTTCAGATGGGTCGTCTACCCCATACTGAGCCTCCCATCCGTCGTCCATGCCGTCCCCGTCGTTATCCAAAGGCACATGTTGTCCGATATAGGGATCGTCCTCTTCCAGCCACTGCGAGAAATCCACCCCCTCGGTCACCGCGTCCCCGTTGCCCGGACCTGCGCCCGAAGGCCCGCTCGAATGGTTCCACCAGTTGTAGCGTGCATCGACCGGGGTCGGGTAGAGCCACTCGTCCACGTAGAGGCCGTAACAATCATTCCCTTCGAATGCGTTCCAGACCACGGTCGAGCAGGCGGTCATGACCGCTACACCGCCGTATCCTTGCCGTGTGGTATTGTTGCCTTCAATCCTGCAGCCCACCACCACGTGGCCCGAGCCGCCGAAGAGCCCTACCCCTTCCCGGCCGTTGTTGAGGATGGACATGTCCTCGATATGGTTCGAGTCGGGGTCTTCCAGGCAGCCGTCGATCCGCACGCCCTCGGCAGCGTTGAGTTCAACCTTTCCTCCGTGGATGGTATTGTTCGAGCTTCCGGCCGTGATGTCGATCCCGATCCCGCAACCGGTGATCACGCTGTTGCCGAGCTCCACCTTGTTTTGATACGCTTCCGCCAGCTCCAGCCCCTTTCCGCAGGACTGGATCCTCACATCGGAAAGCGCCAGGCACCCTCCATCCGAGCTCACCGTAACGCCGACATCGAATCCCTGAATGGTAATTCCCTCGGCCCTCACCTCCCCGATTCCCACGGGGACCGCCAACCCCTTTGCCCAGCCGGTCGCGCCGCTTCCGCTCCCGCTCAGCACGGCCCCCGGGCCGACGATCGTAAGCTCCTGCTCAATGGAGAGCGGCAGATCGGGTTCGGTGGCGGGGCTGTACACGATGGGAGCCAGAGTGATTTCATACGAGACGCCCTGCGGCAACCGGTTCACCCGATCCACCGCTTCGTGGATGGTCGCAAGCGGGAATCTCGGCCCTCCGAGATTGTGGTCGCTCGCTTCACCAAACCCAACGTAGAAGCGGGTCAGCTGCGGAACGCTCCCTGCATTCTGCGGGTCGGTTCCGGCCTGGAACTCCTGGAGATTGGTCCAGCCGTCGCCGTCCGCATCCGCGGAAGGATCGTCCACGCCGTGAGCGCTTTCCCAGTCATCGGCCATGCCGTCGCCGTCGATGTCCACGGGATCGGGCTGTCCGATCCACGGGTCGTCCTCCTCCAGCCATTCGGAGTAGTTCACGCCCTCGGTCACTGCATCCCCGGAACCGGGCCCCGCACCGGAAGGGCCATTCGCATGGTTCCACCAGTTATAGCGTGCATCCACCGGGGTGGGATAGAGGGGCTCGTCCACATAGACGCCGTAGCACAGATTCGACTCGATCGCGTTCCAGTTGAGCACCGAGCAACTGGTCATGACCACAACACCGCCATAGCCCTCCTTGCTGGTGTTGTTGCCCTCGATCAGGCAGCCCATGACCCGATGACCCGAACCGCCAAGAAGCGCTATACCTTCCCGGCCGCTGCTCACGATATGCATATCTTCGATCACGTTCGAGTCCGGGGTCTCCACGCACCCGTCGATCCGCACGCCCTCTGCGGCGCTAAATTCCACTTTTCCTCCGTGGATGGTGTTGTTGGAACTTCCGGCCGTAATCTCGATCCCGGTCCCGCACCCTGAGATCAGCGACCCGTTGAGATCCACTGCCGTCTGATAGGCCTCGGCGATACTCAAGCCTGTCAGACAGGATGAGACCACCACGCCCTGCAGATTGAAACACCCACCGTCCCCGGTCACGGAGATACCCTTATCGAACCTGCGAATGGTGAGGTCGCGAATGACGACGGACGAGGATCCGACCGTCCCTGTCAACGCCGTCGTCCATACCGACGCACCGGACCCGTCGAGGATCGTATCGTTCGCTCCGCTCCCAATAATGGTCACGTCCTGGCCAATGGTAAGCGGGAGGTCCGGCTCGGATGTCGCGACGCTGTAAGTGCCGGCCGCGACATGAACCACATAACTCCCGTTCGGGAGCTCGTTCACGATCCCCAGCGCGGCATGGATGGAGGCAAGAGGCGCTTCCATGGTCCCCAGGTTTTCGTCGTCCGCCCCGGGGCCGCCGACATAGATATCGGTCATGGCGGGGCTGTCCGGCACCTGGGGATCGGTCCCGGCCTGGTACTCCTGAAGGTTGGTCCAGCCGTCGTTGTCCGGATCTTCCCCGGCATCGTCCGCGTTCGGGTTCAGGCCGTTGTTCACTTCCCACTCGTCCGGGATGCCGTCCCCGTCCGTATCGGCTTCATTTGGATTTGTGCCAAGATGGTATTCTTCGAAGTTGGAGAGTCCGTCCCCGTCCGAATCCAAATCGGAGTCGTTCAGGAGCGGATTGAGGGAATGAACCATCTCCCATGAATCGGGCACTCCATCCTTATCGCCGTCCAGAACCCTGTAGAGGACCCTGATGGAATCAACGGGGGTATACGGATCGCATGTCGCATTCAGGTTGTTCATGGCGATGAAGTTCCCGTCCTCGCTAAGCCTGCCCTCCAACTGCTGCCTGCACAACGGGACGACAAAGCCACTTGCGCTGAGGTCGTAATTGAAAATCTCTACTTTACCGCCGGGTTCAACGCTGTAAGATGCGGTCCCGAAGATATGAGAAGGGCTGTTGGAAGAATGGGTCCTCAGATCGACCTGGATTCCTCCAAGTCCATCAAAGGTATAGGTACCCATGGCCCCTTCACTGACATAGTGATACTGTCCTTTGAGAGTGGCTATGCTATGAGTGCCTCCCTTTTTGTAGAGTACCCGAATCGACGGAAGCGCAGTGTATGGGGTGCAGTTCGTATTTCTGTTGTTCACCGCGATGAGGCGATTGTCCGCGTTCAGACGGCCCTCAAGCCTCCAGCATGGAGGGAGGGAGAGCCCGCCGGCGCTCAAATCGTAGTCGAAGAACTCCACCTTCCCGTCCGGTTCCACGCTGTACGAGGCGGTCCCGGTGGCGTAAGGAGTAGCGTCCGACAGGTGCCTCCTGATCTCGAGCAGGATGTGACCATTTCCGTCAAAGGTATAAGTGCCGATGCTCGACTCAGTGATTGCGTAGTACTCCCCTACGAGTGATCCGAGGCTGTGGACGCCGCCCTTCCTGTACGCAACCGTGATGGTGGGGGCCGGGGTGTAGGGTTCGCAAGTCGAGTTGACGTTGGTGCGGGCGATGAAGCTTCCGTCAGCGCTGATCCTCCCATCGGTGGCAGTGCAGGGGGGAGGCCCGGTAACACCGCTCATCTCGATGTCAAACGCCTGATATCTTCCATGTTCATCTACGGTATAGGAAGCGGTCCCCGTCCTGTGGGGGAAGGGATCGGAAGAATGGAACCACAAATCGATATCGGCGTGGCCTTCCGGGTGGTAGGTGATGGTTCCGATATTGTTTTCATTGATGACGTGATAGTCACCCGACAGCGAATACATTACAGGCGACTCACCGGCAAGGGGATCGAAACCATGGTCCATCTCCCATTTGTCGCCGTACCCGTCGCCGTCCGAGTCCGCGCTTAAGGGGTCCATACCCAGATCCCATTCTTCGGCATCGGACAGGCCGTCCCCGTCCGAATCCGCGTTCTGCGGGTCGGTCATCAGCAGGTATTCTTCAAGGTCGGTCAGCCCGTCCAGGTCGCTGTCTGCATACCCGTCGTGGTTGAGATTCCCGAAGGTCGCGTTTTCCCAGGCATCGTCCAGGCCGTCGCCGTCGCTGTCCGTAGCCAATGTGGAGAAGCGGACCGGCTCCCAGACCATGGAGAAATTATCGACCTCCACTTCCCTCAGGGCGAGTATTCGATACGAGTAGGTCCTTCCGAAATCGAGGACGCCGTCGGGGACCTGATAGCTGGTTTGTGACACAGGCCCGCTTTCATGTACTCTCCTGATGCCCTCCGAGTCGAAGAGGATCACATTGTATGCCGTCGCGCCTGAAACCGGATTCCACCGGATCAACGGTCTCGTGCCGGTCTCTGCATTGTCTGCCGGAATCGATCCGGTGACGGCCGGGAGCTCATTGATCGTCACCTCATCCGAGATAAAGGAACTTCGCCCGTCGAAGTCCGTCACGGTGAAGAGGTATTCACCGGTCGGGATCGCAGCCGGATCGCTGAAGTAGATACGGCCTTCATAAACTGCGCCTCCCAGCTCCGAATCTCTCTGATAGATGAGATTTTGCGTAACTCCGCTCAAATGGGAAACCTGAACGGACTGGATGTTCTCCGGCACCCCGTCGCCGTCCTCCACCCTGACCTTGAACTGCAGCCAGTAGGGGGAGTTCCCCGACCCCGCACCGTACACACGGCCCACGGCAGCCCCGAAATCGTTCAGAGTGATGGTGGGTGTGCTGGTGCCTCCTGTGAGGGAACCCGTCATGAATGTAGGCCTATCCAGGGGGGACCAAGGCGAGGAGGAGGCGTTATCCACGTTCTGATCGAAGTACCTGTCCCTTGTGAGGATCCAGTATCGGTAGAGCTCCCCGCTCTTCAGGAAGCCTGCAGGCAGATGGTAGCCGCTCTCCTCGGTCGAGACAACGTGGACCTTCTTGTCTTCCTTGTCGAAGATCTCGACCTGGTAGAACGCCGCGCCCGGGATATCCGCCCAGTCGAAGGTGACGGCGGTCGTGCCGAGCATGGAGTTGTGGACGGGAAGCATTGTGTTCGGCCCCGGGATCCCGATCACGCCGGGGGTGAGTTCCTCCGTGGCCGTTGCCACGTTCCCGTCTCGATCCTCCACGGTAAAGATGTAGGTTCCGCTCTCTATGGGTTGAGAGAAGCAGTGCCTGCGGTATATGCCTGCGGTAGCGGTGTTGTCCGGTTCGTCCGCATCGTAGTAGAGGAACTCTTCTGCGCCGGACGGGAAGGAGACTTTGACGTATCTGATGTTCTCCGGCGTCGCCCCTTGGGCATCGTGCACCTTTACCCTGAAATGGAGATGCGGCCCCGCCGTGTCGCTGTTCCAGGTCATGACGCCCGCACTGTCGAGATCGATGTAAGGCGTATCGACCTGGGTACCGGTGCGGAACTCGAAATTCTGCACCGGGGCCCGGGAGTAATTGTCAACCATCATCTGGCTATGCGCATCCTGTACCCGGATATCGGCTTTGTAAAAGGTCCCGGGCTCCAGCACGCCTGGTGGGATCTTGATCGAAGGCGACCCGCTGTAGACGTTGCAGATCACGTATTCGTCGTTCCGGTCGAAGACCCGCAGGTTGTAGTAATTCGCACCGGCTACCGGGCTGAAGGTGAAGGCAGGCGAGGTGTCTGCGACCGGAAGGGAGGTCGCCGTTCCCACAAGTTTACCGGCACTGCGTTGGTTGCTTGGCGGCAGGACCGTTCCAGGGGGGGTATAAAATTCGGTGACCCCTCCCGCAGCAAAGGTGAAAGTGCTTCCATCCCAATCAATGGAGGCCGTCACGGTCGACCCCATGGAGTAGTGGGCCAGGTCTCCCTCGGCCAGAAAGGTGACGGTCGTGGAATCGCCGTCGACCATTTCGATGACCCGGTAACGGACCGCGTCCGGGAAGAGGCCGACCAGCGCAAACAGATCCCCTTTCCCGTTGTTGCAGAAAAAACCGCCGATCCGACCATGCGCGTTGTTGCTCGAGATGCTCTGTGCGCTGATATCCGCCCGGATGGAATAGATGTTGCGCGGATTCTGGAAGCCGACATGGCAGGTTGCTCCGCCTGCTTTACCGGAATCCGCAACCCTGAGCCTGCCGTCTTCAATGGAAGCCCCTCCGCACCAGCCGGACCATTTCTGCCGGTCCATCTGTCCTATATCCGTATACCCCTCGAAGTCTTCATAGAGCGTGCCGTTCACGAAGACGTTATCAAAATAGGCAATCACATGTTCACTCAACGCCGAGGGGGAGAGGCTGTTTACATCGACCGGATTGATTGGCGAGACGGTCAGTTCTTCCTGGTATGTGGCCACATTGTCTGCAGGGTCGGTCACGGTAAAGGTGTAGGTCCCGGAAGGCGCGGGTCCTCCCCCCAGGTTTAGCATACGAGCATAAACGAGCGAATTGGGTCCTCTCAGATGCATGTAAGTGTTAACAGTGGCTATACCCAGGTCATAGGTCGGCCCTCCGGAGGGGAAGGTCACCCGCACTCTATGGGAGGAGCCGTTGGACGCGACGCCGTCCTGGACGACGACCCTGACCAGGCAGAGGACATTGGTTGAGCCTTCGGTCCACGTGACCGCGCCCATCCTGTTCGGATCAATGGCCGGAACGGCTGCGTGGGAGAGCGTGGCGCCCATGGTGAAATCGCGCCACGGGCCGGAATAGCAATTCTGCGCCAGCTTGGTATCCACATTGTCGTATGCGCAAACGCGCCACTGGTACGTCACGCCGGGGCTGCAGAACCCGGCCTGGAGCGTGTATGAGGTCATGCCCTTCTCTTTGGGAGAGATGAACATGGGGCCGGGGGTCGGCGGCTTCGGCCTCACATCGAGTCGATAGTACAGGGATTGCTCCGGGTAATCGGAAACTTTCCAGACAAAGCTCGGGGTCGGAGAATTGAGGTTCATCTCCATGAAGCCGGCACTGTCCAGGGCGGGAATGGAGCGGTTCACCAGCTGGTAATCTCTGTCAGTGCCGGAAATGGATCCGCTCTCCACCGTAAAGGTGTACTCCCCTAACTCGGGTTCGCCGAGGGTTTCGCAGAAGAAGAATTTAAATTGCGGCATATAGGTGAAGTTACCGATCCCGGATACAGAAAAGCCGTTCGGACCCGTAACGGTAATGTTCGTAATATCGCCCGGGAGGTTCAAATTCTCCAAAGAATTGCTCCCGATGAAGACCTGCAACCCTGTCTTTCCGGTAGCCGCAAGGTGATGGACAGCGCCGGTGATCGGGATCAGTCCGGTCGAGGAATTCAGATCTGCCGCCTTGATCGTGCTGCCTCCGAACTTACCTCCGTCAGGATCTTCGTAAACTTTAATGAAGACGCTCTGACCCCAGTTCAAGTCGAAAGGACTCAGATCGAGCACGAAAGATCCGTCGCCCTGGACTGTGGTTTCCTTCTGAATCAAGACTTGAGAATAAGTATACTGTGGGTAAATCCACACCTCCACCGTTCTGCCTGCAAGCGGCGAACCGGCAGGAGTCATTGCTGTCCCGGTAATACGATTGTTATCCAGGTCCGGTGTGACGCTGAAATCCTGGACGACCGTCGACCAGGTTTCTGTACCGAATCGGGCCTCGACGACATCGCCGACTTCGAGCGAAATGTTCGAATTGACCTGACTCCAGTCTACGTGGAAGAATCCGTTGCCGTCGCTCTGGAGTTGGCGACTTCCTTTTGCCCCGCCGTTGACGGTGACCAGCACTGTTGTGTTCGGAGGAAAGTACCTGCCTTGCGTCCACCGGTGGTTGATATTGGTCTCCAGCTCAGGGAGTCCGTTGTATGGAAGCACCGCCGTCTGGTGTCCTGATACAATCCCCCCCGCCGACGTATGCCAAGATACGACTTCGATCTTAGGGCCTCTGATCAGATCGTAAGAGCCGGAGAGGTTCAGATTGAACGAGCCGTTCTGGCCCGTGAATGTGTCCGCTGAATAAACCTGTGGTCCGCCATTGGGCGGGTAAACGCGTATCTCGACCCGGCTGTCCTCCGCACCCTGAACGGTCCCTGAAACAATATCATTGGCAAGATCGATCTGGACGTCTGTAATGGCTTGGACCGTCATCGACACGGTGCCTTGAGAGTACACGGCCTCGATGAAGTCTCCGGGCGCCAGAGATTGCCCCGGCCAGCGCTCCGAGCCGTTTGCCCAGAAATATCCCCATCCATCAGCGGTAATCGTGAAGTTCGCCTTTGCCCCTGAATTGATGCGAACCGTCACGTTTTCATTGGACGGAAAACCCTGCCCGCTGATGGCGTTGTACCCGAGGTTGGCGCTGAGATCCGGGTGCACCTCCATCCTCGTGAGCTCCACATCGATGTTCGTTGCCCCCGCATTTACAGGTTCCGCGTAGTAAACGCTCAAGGTTCCTCTCGGTGCAGCGGAATGATAATAGATATGCTGCCCGTAGGTGGGTTGAAACCGCACTTTGTACTGATATCCGGGCAGAACGTTCAGTGTATAGGCGCCCGATCCTGAGCCGTCTCCGTTTACACCGCCGTCAAATCCAATGTCGTCGGACTCATCACTTGGAGTTCCACTATCGTGAAAGGCGTATATATAGACATGTTCTCCTTCCAGCAGTCCTGTGACCGTTCCGCTGATGGTGGTTGAAGGCTCAAGCGTGAAAATAATTCCAGGGGTGTCGACCGACGCGAGGACGGCAACCGTTGTCCCGCTCCGCCAGTTATAGGCATCGAGATAGTACTCATCTACATACGACTGTCCCGTGCAGTGGGCGCAGGTCTTTACCAGGTAGGAGTCCGCCGGCAGGCCGCGTATCATGTAAGACCCGGCACCATCCGAATTCGATCCCCCCCTCCACTCACGCGTCGCATCATCTTGCGCATAAACGTGGATATTGAAGATAGGATTGCCGGAGGAGGCCTCTGTAACCGACCCGGAGATGGAGCCTCCTATGTCCAATGTAAAGTCAATAAAATCGTTCAGACTATCCGCGGTAACCGTGGTGTACCCGGCATTCCTGCAATCGGTCGTACTGCCCGCCGGGTTCCACCACTCGTTCACATAATCGGACTGGTTCAGATTACTCGTTCTAAGGTAATAATTTCCGGGAGGCAGCCCAACGATGAGATATCTTCCGCTGCTCGAGTCCGTATACACAGAGGCTATTTGTTGCCAGGCGCCGCCGGGGTAATCGGGTGTCACCGTGATCTGGAACATCACCCCGGTAATCGGGCTCCCGCCGGAATCTCGCACCGTTCCACGGATGCCTCCTGTACCTGCCGGCAGAAAGGAGTTCGGGTCATTGGGGAGTGTGCCATTCTGATGCTCGTCTACATTGTATACACCGTCTCCATCCAGATCACCGTAGCGATCATCCACGAATGGATTCAGTCCATATGTCACTTCCCAGCCGTCCGGCATTCCATCGTTGTCGCTATCTCCATCGTTCGGATCCGTACTCGCCTGGTACTCCTGTAGATTGGTCAGCCCATCACCATCCCCATCCGAGGCTGCATCGGATGCGAGAAGTGGATTCAGCCCATGTGCAACCTCCCAGTCATCCGCCATCCCGTCGCTGTCGCTATCGTTGATCTTGACCTGGCCGGGCAATACAGGGTTCCCGGCCGGATCGGTGATCCCGCTCAGTGTTAGGTCAAAAACGGTATTGGCCGGAATTGAAGCCATGTACAGCCGGTAGGAGTTCCCACCGAGGTAGGAAACATCGTCGGTTCCGCCTGTAGTCCGGAATGAGAGGCTGGGACTGAACGAGTAGTTGGCTTCGACGTTGGCGTTCTGCACGGCCTCGCTGAAGGTGATATCGATGGTTCTCTCAGCATAGTTCACGACCGGAAGACCAACGACCTGTGGATGGATAGTGTCGGGAGTGGCAAAGATCCCTTCGGAGCTTACGGTCGGACCGTTGCCGGACCCGTCGGTCGATCCTACGCGGAAATAATAGGTGGTCCCGGAGAGCAGGCCCGTGAGGTTGACCGTGTGGGTCGAGGTCAACGCGTAACTACTCACCCCAGAGGGGTAGGCCCCCCAAGCCGCGCTGGACGTTCCATAACGAACGACAGAGATAGAGGGTTCATCCGTAGACCATACGACTGCTGCCGTGGTGCCACTTTTGCTGGCGATCGTAGGACCCGAGGTGATAGTCGGGGCGGTGATATCACCGGCCCCTCCTTCACTTCCAATCGCGATCCCCATGCACTCCACGAAATTCGCATTCGTGATCGTCCTGAAAGGGCTCTCCGTATCAGGGGATGAGTAAGCTTTTATTGTCGTCGTGTTGGTGGTCACATAGACATTGCCCTCGGAATCGAAATCGAAGCCCCACTGTTCGGCCAATTGATTCTGCAGCCAGATCCTGATCAGATTTCTATTCGTGTCAAAGACTCTGATCCCTTTGATCCCGCTCGTGCTGTCTCCGATCAGCAGGTAGCCGTTCGGCGCCATCGTGCAGCGTGCATGCGTGTACCAACTTTCGCCGAACTCCCGAACAACTGTTCCGTCTGTGTTGACTTCGAAATTCCCCCTGTCGCCGCTTGAGGCCCAAACGGTACTGAAAAGCAGATTTCCCGAAGCCGGATCGTAGGCAATCCCACTCGGGCCCTCGTAACCGCCGGTTGTGACTCCGAGGATAGACCTGAAATCGAGCGTTCGAATGTGCTGGTAGTCCGCATTGAACACCTCGACGAGACCGTGTCCCCGATTCGCGACATAAATATTCCCCGAATCGTCGATGGCAGCTTGCCTTGCACTATTGTTGAAATATCCTTGTCCGAAAGTAGTGACATACACGCCGTTGTGGAACACCTTGAAGTCACTCAGATCACTGACAACAAGGTTCCCTTTGCTGTCCAGCAGACAGCTGTATGGGTTGTTCAGGTATCCACTGCCGATTGCGCAGATATAACTCCCATCCAGGGTCAGCTTATGTATGACCTTGGCGCTGCGGTCGGCGACATACAGGAACCGGCCCGGGCAGACGCTCGCGGTATTCATGGGGTCAGAACCGCACTGGTACTCCTGTAGGTTCGTGTAACCGTCCCCGTCGGAGTCGATATTGGCGTCTGCCGGGTTGGTCGGATTCAGACCTTTGGCAACTTCCCATCCGTCGGGCATACCATCCGAGTCGCTATCCGCGCTCAGCGGATGAGTCCCCAGCAGGTATTCCTCCAGATCGCTCAGGCCGTCGCCGTCACTGTCCGCAGTACCATTGTTGCCAAGCCCGCCGAAGTAGGTCCCCTCCCACGCATCATCCATGTAATCGCCGTCCGAATCGACGATGGTTCCGGATGTGGTGAAATAGATCGGGTTCCAGACGAACGAGAAGTTGTCCACCTCGGTTTCCCTCAGCGCCATCACCCGGTAGGTGTACGTCCGATAGGGGTTGAGGATCCCCTCCGGCACCACGTATCTGTTCTCAGCAACCGGGCCGCTTTCATGCACTTCCTTGATCCCTTCCGAGTCGAAGAGGATCACATTGTACGCTGTCGCCCCTGCAACCGGATTCCACCGGATCAGGGGTCTTGTGCCGGTCTCTGCATTTTCTGCCGGGACGGATCCCGTCACCCCCGACAGGGGGTTGCGCAAGACGACATCCGAGGCCGTGGAACTGCGGCCGTCAAAGTCCGTGACCGTAAAGACATATTCACCATCGGGGATGGAGCCTTCATGGCCGAAAGACAACCGGCCTTCGTAGATCCCGCCTCCCAGGGGCGAGTCCTTCTGGAACGTGAGATAAAGCGTGGTTCCGCTCGCATGCGAGACCTGAACAGACTGGATGTTCTCCGGTACCCCGTCTCCATCCTCCACCCTGACCTCGAATCTGAGCCAGTACGGGGAATTGCCGGACCCGGCACCGTATACCCGGCCTGCCGCGGCGCCGTACCCGTTCAAATGGATCGTGGGGGTGATGGTCCCGCCGGTCAGAGATCCTGTCATGAATGCAGGCATGTCATGGAAGAACCACGGCATGGAGGAAGCGTTGTCCACGTTCTGATCGAAGTACCTGTCCCTGGACAGGACCCGGTATCGATAGAGCTCACCCTCTTTCAGGAACCCTTGAGCTAGGTTGAACCAGCTATCCTCGGTCGAGACGGCATGGACTTTTTCATATGCGGCATCGAAAATCTCCACCTGGTAGAAGGTCGCTCCTGAAACATCCGCCCAATCAAAAGAGACGGCGGTGGTGCCAAGCATGGAGTTATGAACGGGAAAAAGCGTGCCGGGAGGCAGCGCCCCGAGGGGGTTCGGGCTGAGGTCCTCCGCGGCCGTGCTGACATTCCCGTCTCGATCCTCCACCGCAAAAGTGTAGGTTCCGCTCTCGATCGACGCAGGGAAGGATCTCTTCCGATATATTCCGGCTGTCGAGGTGTTATCCGGTTCGTCCGCATCGTAGTAGAGGAACTCTTCGGCGCCGGACGGGAAGACCACCTTCACATATTTAATATTCTCCGGCGTCGCGCCCTGGGCATCGTGCACCTTCACCCTGAAGTGAAGATGGGGCCCGGCCGTGTCGCTGTTCCAGGTCATCACGCCCGCGCTGTCGAGGTCAATATAAGGCGTACTGACTTGGGTCGCTCCGCTGCGGAACTCGAAGCTCGGGTAGGGGGCGCGGGAGAAGTTGTCGATCATCATCGGGTTGTGCGCATCCTGCGCCCTGAGTTCGGCCCTGTAAAAGGTCCGGGGCTTCAGTATTCCGGGGGGGACCTTCAGGGACGGCGACCCGCTGCCCACGGTGGCGATGACATACTGATCGTAGAAATCGAGCACTCGCAGTTCATAGTAATCTGCCCCCGCCACCGGAGCGAAGGTGAATGTCGGGGAGGTATCCGCAAGGGGGAGTGAGATCCTCGTCCCGATGTGTTTCTCTCCGTTTCGTTGATAGCTCGGGGGAAGGACGACACCGGTCGGCGTGTATTGGGAGGTGACCCCGCCCGCGGCAAAAGTGAAAGAGCTTCCATTCCAGTCGACGGATGCCGTCACGGTCGTCCCACTGGTATAGGGGATCAGATCTCCCTCCGCAACCAAAGTCACGGTCGTGGAATCTCCTTCCACGAACTCGATCAACTGGTAGCGAACGGCGTTCGGGGTGAGGATTACCCGCGCCAACACATCACCGTTGCCGTTGTTGTAAAAAAGCCCGCCGATGTCGGCCAGGGCCTGGTCATTGGTGATTGCCGCCGCATTCATGTCCGCCTGAATGGAACTGATGGCGCGAGGATTTCGAAAACTGAGCCAGCAATTGGCCCCGCCTACCATATTGGACTGGGAGATCCTGAGCACGCCTCCTTCGATGGATGCCCCTCCGCACCAGCCGGACCACTTCTCGGTATTCAGCTCCCCGATATGGGAGTATCCATTGAAATCCTCGTAGGGCACCCCGTTCACATGGATGTTGTCGAAGTAGGCGGTCACGCTTTGGCCGAGAAGAGAGGGAGAAAGGCTGTTCACATCCGGTTGGCTCAGTGGGGAAACTGCCGGTTCCTTCTGGTAGGTAGCGACCTTGCCTGCAGGGTCGGTCACGGTAAAGGTATATGTCCCGGTCGGCGCTGGGTTCCCGCCCAGATCGATCATACGGGCGTAATATAGGGAAGTGGGCCCTCTTCGGTTCATGTAGGTGTTGGTGGGGGCATGTACCGAGAGATTATAGGTAGACCCTCCCGACGGGAAGGTCACCCTGACCGTGTGGGACGAACCGTTGGAGGCGACGCCGTCCTGATCGACGACCCTGACAAGGCACAGGAGGTTTGTGGAACCCTGGTTCCAGGTCACTACGCCCAGTCTTGCCGGATCTATGGCGGGAACGGCCGCGTGGGAGAGGGTTAGGCCCATGGTGAAATCGCGCCACGGGGTTTCGAGAACGTTCTGGGCCAATTTGTAATCCGCATTGTCGAATACGCGCACCCGCCACTGGTAGGCACTGCCGGGGCTGCAGAATCCGACGGGCAGCGTATAGGAGGCCATCCTCTTTTCAATCGGCGACAGAAACAAGGCGCCAGGGGTCGGAGTCCTTACATCGAGCCTGTAGTATAGAGCCCGATCGGGGAGATCCAGCACCTTCCATGAGAAGCTGGGGGTCGACGAGTTCAGGTTGATCTCTCGGAAGCCTGAGGGATCAAGGGTGGGGATGGACCGGACCACGAACTGAACGTCTGTATCCGTGCCGGAAATGGAACCGCTCTGCACCGTGAACGTGTACTCCCCCAGGGCAGGGGGTCCGGTCGTCTGGCACCAGAACATTCTCACCTGGGAATTGTAGGTGAAGTTCCCCATGCCTGAGAGGTTGAACCCATCCGGTCCCGTAACCGTGATGTTGGTGATGCTCCCCGGGAGAGCCCCCGTGAAATCGCTGCCGATGTTCACCTGCACCCACGTGTCCCCGGATGGGACCAGGTGGTGAATGATCCCCGTGATCGGGATCTTTCCGCTCGCCGGGTCCGCCGGGTCGGTGCCGTCCTGAACCTCGCGGCCGTCGCGAATGCCGTCGTCATCGCTGTCGGAATCCGCCGGGTCGGTGCCGTATAGATACTCATTCAAATTGCTGAGCCCGTCCCCGTCCTCGTCCACGTGCCCATCGGCTGCAAGGGGATTCAATCCGTTGTCCGACTCCCATCCGTCGGGCATGCCGTCCTTGTCCGTGTCAGGATCAAACGGATCGGTTCCGGCATTGTGCTCCTCTTCATCAAGAAGGCCGTCTTTGTCGCTGTCGAGCGATTGGCTCTCGCCCGTCCTTTCCGAGTCGAACTTCAGCTGCCGCCAGTAGGGAACGCCGCCCGCGCCGAGATCGAAGGTGTAAAGGTACGGAGTATCGGCCGCGGCGCAGCCGGTCACACCAGATCCGCCGTTGGAAACCGCGATCAACCGGTCTCCTTTGATGATGAGCGAGTTAGGGTAGAAGTAGCCGAGGACGTTCCCGGTCGAATCCACGGTGATGGTCTGGTAATCGGGCTCGGTCACCTGCCCCGAATGGACCGCGAGATCGAACCTGTCGATCTTCCCCCCCAGCCCGGGGACATTCACCGCCACATAGAGGATCCCCTTTGCGATGACAGGTGTCGTTACAACCGATGCGCCTGACCATGCGTAGCTCCAGGCCGGACCGCTTCCGATGGGACTGCTCAGGTTGAAGACATCGATCCACGCCTCACCTGACGACTCATGGTTGGAGGCGACCACCATGTACTCGCCGTTCAAGACCGGGGACGCCGCGATCGACGTTACCGGCGGAAACGCTATCCTGTCACCGGGACCCGCCGTCAGGGTATGCCTGTTGTAGGCAGTGACCCCTCCTGATGCATCCACCACGAAGATGGAGTTGCCGGAAATCGCAGGGGCAGGGAGAGGATCCTCCGGTGCAACACCCAGGACCTTTACCAGAGCCGATGGACCGGTAAAGAGACTGCTCTTGTTCAGGGCGAAGAGGGTCGCCCCGGATGTGGTCTGCGCCAGTACATAGAGCGAATTGCCGGAGATCAGCGGCATCGTCTGCGGGCTCGCCCCGGAGAGGAAACTCCCCAACCCATATTGATCGGTCATCACCCCTACGCCTGTGGAAATCGCCCACACGGAGACCCCGGACCACATATCCCCGGAAATTCCATAGAGGATCTTCTCTTCCGACGGATCCAGGGTGAGAGGCGTCGGCACATGCGGGACACCGCCAGGGGAGAGATTTCTCACCCAACTCGTCATTCCGGTATCGCCGCGAACGGCCCACAATCTGGTCTCCGGGAAGTAACTGTCCATCTGCACGAAGACCGTCTCGCCCGAGAGGCCTGAGATCACGGCCGGTGTTCCGGGATTCGATGTTCCGGAGAGGGGAGAGAGCGAGGGCGCGCCGTACCAGGTGGATGCCCCCGTGACCGGGTCGACCATAAAAAGCGTGGCGCCGCTGCCATGCACACTGCCCCCCAGGAGGTAGACCCTGTCCCCCAGGTCGGTCACAGGGGAAGTATTGAAGTACACGCTGCCGGGAGGGGATAATTGGATTGTGCGGCTGCTTGGGCTGGAAAGATGGTCTTGTGGGTCTGTCCCGGCCAAATACTCACTAAGATTGTTGAACCCGTCCCCATCAGGATCCTGCCCCGAATCATACAAGATCGGGTTCAGACCGTTGCTCACCTCCCATCCGTCGGGGATGAGATCGCCATCAGTGTCCGGGTCGAAGGGGTCTGTGGATCGGTTGAATTCTCCGAGGTTATCCAACCCGTCTCCATCCGGGTCCTGGCCGGCATCGGATGGGTCCAGGGGATTCAACCCATGAGCCACCTCCCAGTGATCGGGTATTGCGTCGTTGTCGCTGTCGAGCGATCTGCTCTCGCCCGTTCTTTCCGAATCGAACTTCAGTTGGTGCCACTGTGTTGCTCCGCCGGCCCCGACATCAAACGCGTGGAGGTAAGGGGCGTCGGCCATGGCGCAGCCGGTTACACCCGACCCGCCGTTGGATACGGCAATGAGCATGTCTCCTTTGATGATGAGCGCGTTCGTGTCGAAGTATCCGAGGACCTTCCCCTGCGCATCCGTGGTGATGGACCGGTAGTCCGGCCCACTCACTTGCCCCGAATGACCCGCGAGGTTGAATCTGTCTATCCGTCCGCCCAGACTCGGGACATTCACCGCCGCATAGAGGATTCCGTTCGCTATCACAGGTGTGCACACTACCGATGCGCCGGACCACACGTGACTCCAGGCCGGACCTTCCCCTATTGGGAGAGAGAGGTCGAAGACATCGATCCAGGCCTCACCCGATCCATCGTAGTTGGAGGCGACCACCAGATATTGCCCATCGGTTACAGGGGACGCGGTAACCCACGATACTGGAAGTGATATTCTGTCATAAATCCCTGCTGTCATAGTGTTCTTATCGTATGCAGTTACTCCTCCAGATGCATCCACCAGGAAAATGGAATTTCCGGAGATCGCCGGTGTCGGAAGAGGATTTCTATGTGGTGAGCCGAGTACGGAAACCGATGCTACAGGACCAAAATTCAACAGGTCTTTGTTGAATGTTAAAAGGCTCACACCGGATCTGGTTTCGCAGAGGGCATATAGGGAGTTTCCGGAGATCACCGGAGCAGCACTCAAGGCTGAAACCCCTGCAATTGGGTCCCCGAGGTTGAACTGGTTCGAACTCACTCTTCCGGTCGAGGTGGAGATAGCCCACATGGAACAACCGGAGACCAATCCGTTGCCGCTCGCGTAGAGGGTTGCCCCGGAGGAATCCAGGGTTAGCGACGTAGTCCAATCGGGGGGGAATTCGAAAGGTGTCTGGGAAAGCTGGAGGTTGAACGACAACAACCCATCGCGGATGGCCCAAAGGCTGGTGCCCGTGATATCGTCGAACTGCACGAAAACGGTTTCTCCGGATAGTCCGGAAAGCACGACCGGCGTTCCGGGATTCAATGTTCTGGAGAGGAGGTAGCGGGTGGGCACCCCATGCCACGTTGATGCACCCGTGACCGGGTCGACCATAAAGAGAGTGGCGCCGCAAGCATGCTCACTGCCCCCCAGGAGGTAAACCGTATTCCCCGAACCGGTTACAGGGGAAGTGGTGAAGTATAGGGTTCCGGGATGGGCGAGAAGGGTGGTGTAATAGCTTGGTTTGGAGAGGTTGTCCTGCGGATCGGTCCCCCCCTGGTATTCGCTATAACTGGTGTAGCCGTCCGAGTCGGGGTCGCCTGCCGCATCATTGCTCAGGGGATTCAAGCCATAGCTTACTTCCCAGCCGTCCGGCATACCGTCTGAATCGGTATCCGGATCTTTCGGGTGAGTGCCATTGAGGAATTCCTCCAGATCACTCAGGCCGTCCCCTTCGAAATCCTCTGTACCGTTGCGGCTGAGGTTTCCAAAGTAAAACGTTTCCCAATCATCATCCATCCCATCCGCATCGGTGTCGCAAGCATCTCCCACTCCGTCCCCGTTGCCGTCGGCCTGATCCGGGTTGTAGGTGTAGGGGCAGTTGTCTGAGTTGTCGCCCATGCCGTCGCCGATGAAAAGGTAAATGTCCCAATGGCCATTCCTGTTGTCCTGCCATACGATGCGGTTGCCAGAGATCGCGGGCGATTCCTGCATAGAACCATTCGTGGTGATGCGGAATTCCGTGGCCCCGGAGAGATCGTACATGTAAATATCCCAGGATCCGTTCCGGTTATCCTGCCAGACGACTCTGTCCCCGGAAATCGCCGCCTGCTCCGCCATGCTCGTAACAGGTGAAATCCTGACTGCAGGCCCATTCGTAGATATGTCGTACGAATAGATGCCTTCGTAAACCTCCCACACGATCATGTTGCCCGATATGGATGGACGCCCCGGCTGACCTCCCGCATACGTGACACGCGTTTCTTCCCCGGTAGAAACATCGTACTTGTATATCTCCGCTGAGGAAAGATGCCTAAAATCGCGCCATACGATGGTGTTGCCGGAGAGGTGTGGAATAAGCTGGGAGGAACCGTTCGTCGTTATCCGGCTTTCGGCCCCGGTTGCGATATCAAACATGTAGATGTCTTCCTGGGCATTCCTGGAGTCGTGCCAAACGATTCTGTCCCCCGATATGGCGGGGAATGCCTGGTCAGACGGATCACTCGTAATCCTTGTTTCGGCTCCCGTGGCGATATCATATATGTAGATATCCGTGTTGCCGCTTCTGGAATCCTCCCACGCGATACGCTCCCCGGAAATACACGGGTTATACTGCGCCGCAGGATCGGTGGTGATTCTCGTCTCGAATCCGGTGGCCATGTCATACATGTAAATATCTGCATTCCCATGCCTGTAATCGGTCCAGACGATTCTGGTCCCCGAAATCGCAGGTTGCACCTGGTCGCCTGCATCTGTCGTTAGTCGTATTTCCCGGCCGTCCGAATCAGCGGCTTCGCTTGCGTCCAGAGGAAAGGCATCGTTGAGATCGTCCACCCCGTCTCCATCGGTGTCCCAGTGGAGAGGATCGGTTCCCAGAAGGGTTTCCTCGTAGTCGGTCAATCCGTCGCCGTCGTCGTCCGCACCAAACGGAGAGCCATAGAAGAGGAATGCCTTTCCTTCTTCCGACTGTCCGTTAGAGTAGCGGTGAGCCCCGATGATCAGATCGTCGTAACCGTCGCCATTGACGTCCCCTGCCGCAACCGCCCTGCCGAGGTTGGCATCCGTCTTGTCTCCTTCCGCCGTCCACTCCGGGGCAGCCGAAGGAGCTCCCTTCGATGAACCCAGGTACACGTAGACACGGCCTTCGCCGAGCTGGCCGTTGTTATAAAAGAGTGCCCCCACGATGACATCGTCGTATCCATCCCCGTTCACGTCTCCGGCTGCAACCGAGATCCCGTATTGGGCGTTATCCTGGTTGCTTCTTGCCGCCCAGACCGGTGTCGTGGTGACCCCTGAGAGGGAGCCGAGGTACACGAACGCTCGGCCTTCGTTGTTTGTGCCGAAACCGGGCGCCCCGACGATGAGATCATCGTAGTTGTCGCCATTCACATCTCCTGATGCAACCGAATTGCCGAACCAGCGGCCGCCGACTTCATCGCCTTCCAGTGTCCAGGGGGTCGTTGAAGGAATGGTAGAGGATCCCAGGTAAACGAGCACGCGGCCCTGGTTGATCCCCGTTTGCACATAAGGGTCTCCGACAATGAGGTCGTCGTAACCATCGCCGTTCACATCCCCTGCGGAAACTGCCGCGCCAAACCTTGCACTGATCCCGCTGCCCGGCTGGTCCCAGGCAGGTGGTCCCGAAAGGCCGATCGAGGAACCGAGGAAAACGAAAACGTGGCCGAGAGCGTTAGAATACGGAGCGCCCACAATAACATCGTCGTAACCGTCCCCGTTCACGTCTCCAGATGAAACCGAACTGCCGAACTGCGCCCCGGCCGTATTCATCTCCATCCAGTGCGGCGTGGCAGAAGGAAGTGCCGAGGAACCCAGGTAGACGAAAACCCGGCCTTCGTTATTCTCAAGGCTGTCATACCCCGGGGCGCCGACAATGATATCGTCGTAGCCGTCGTTATTTACATCCCCAGACGATACCGAGAAGCCATAGGACGCCCCTGCTTGATTCCCTTGCGCATCCCAGTCCGGGGCTTCCGAAGGGGCAGCGGAGGACCCAAAGTACACGAACACGCGGCCCTCACCCGGTAGTCCGCTATCGTAAAAAGGGGCGCCCACAATGAGGTCTGCCTTGCCGTCTCCATTCACATCCCCGAATGAAACGGAATAACCTAGCTGCGCACCCGTTTGATTTCCTTCCGCCGTCCAGACCGGGACCGTGATCAAGGGGTCCACGATGATTGGGTAAACGGCATCGGTGTCGTGGACGTTGATCTTCAGCGTGTTCCCGGCGAGCGCAAGGCGGCAGTCAAGGTGTCTGCCCTTTGCGTCGTGCGCCTTGAGACCTCCATATTGAAGGATGGGTGTATTGCCCGGCCCCAGGAATTCGACCGTACTCCCATCTCCTGAAATCCTGCTGCCAATGGCTCCTGTGATCCGGAGTATGAGCGAAAGCTCACCCGTTCCCTTCTCCCTCTCATGTATGGTGAAGCCCTGTTCCAGCCCTTCCGGCCTGTTCTCGTACCACTCCGTCACATGGCCCCTCCGGTAGGATATGCGGGTACCGTTAGCAGACGGATTTTTGTCTTCGGGAAGACCGGTGGCATCCTCCCCTCTTCCCACTGCGGTAAGTTTCAGGCCGATATCCCATAGGGGATCTTTTCCTGTTCTCGGGACCACCCTTATGCCGTCGGATGTGAAGTAGGTCCTCAGATTCTGAGCACGGTTGGGGGCCTGGTAGGCTTCCTTGAGGTCTGGTAGGGAAGTATTCTTCTGAAAACGGACGTAGTATTCCTTTTCACGGATCTGTTGCTGAGCCCTTTGCAGCCAGGGACTCTGCAGGTTCGTTCGTTTTTCAGCCGCAGTCCCGTCGCCCCGATCCACGACCGGCGGCTGCTTTGGCTTGGCCGTCACCTGGCGGCGAATGAAGTGAGTGTCGGCGGGGTCAGCGGCGAATTTCGCGTCTGCGATGGGGGTCAGGAGTATGCCGCTGAGCACAAGAAGGAACCGGAGGAGGCTCTTGTGGGAGTTCGCCTTTGCCATGTTGTCCACCTTGCGCACGAGAAGACAATTTCAGTTCAGGGTCCGGAGACGGCACATCGAGTTCAGTTTGAGCATGCAGGTCGATATATCGAAGCCTTCGCGCAATCCTCTCAGTAGATGAAAGGCGATTCGCCGGCTGATGTCGTGGTGAAATGCCGGGAAACGATACCTCCGTTCTATTTCATACTAAACAGATCGAGGAAACATCCGGTAAATATACGGTAAGAAAACTATCGTGCCCGATTTCTGATTCCGGTGACCGCAACGAGCTGATTAAAGGAAAAATCATCGCCAGTTGGGGGCGGAATGCGTGGTGAATCTTAACAGCAGAAACGATTTGTCCCTACCAACCATGCTTTTTTAGCGGGTGTACAAGGGGCAGGAAAGTTCGATTTATTTCTACGCATCAAAGTTACATAATTGTAACAGCGAGTTGCAGCGATTTGTTTCCTACTCATAGGACGGGGAGGTCCGCATTGTCAACAGATAATTTTGTGACAAATGTCACAGATGCAGTAGCTTATGTCGTAAATGTCACATAAGGATAAAAAGCCTGGATGGTTTCACGGACATACCATCGTCGGCCAGCAAAATGCTCCGAAAGCGGCTATCTTCATTTCTTGTCCGGCAGGGGGACGGATGCGGGGGGCCTCGCTTCGGGTCTCGCAGGCGGGACGGGTGGACTCGGCCGCCGGTACGGGGCTGCGAACTGGCCCGGGGCGGGCCTCTGCATGTTCGTCGCCAGCTTCTTCAACTCTGCAGATTGCATATCGAACGCCTTTCTGAGCTGCACCAATTCCGCGGCTTGGGTTTTGGTGCCCCTGTAAGCGCTGTATGCAAACACGATGTTGATGATGATACCAATCACCACCACGGCTGCCGTGATGAGAAAAACCGGATTGGTGCTGCGAACGGACAGCAGATAGCCTTTCGTTTTCGTCCCTGATAGTGGATTCGAGATTTCCATGGCCGGCTCCTTTTCCAAAAAAGCTTGAGTGTTCTTACCGTGACATCATGCCATCCCATCTTCAATTTTTCTCATGGGGCATTCCCTGGTCCGGGCACCTTGTAGGGCCTCTTCACAGGCGGCCTCCCCCGCGGTTGTCTGAAATCAAAATGGTTACCGGGACCCGCAGGCTGACGGGGCTCGGGAATCCCAAC
Source organism: Deltaproteobacteria bacterium (assembly GCA_020060215.1). The sequence continues at coordinate 31,784 of JAGVAP010000003.1, forward strand.
CCCCGTGGGGGCAGTCTGAACCGGCGCAGAGACGGAGAGACCCCTGGGATGCGAGGGACCGGAAGAGGCTGCAGGCAATGATCTGTCCCCCTGTCCCGCTTCCCCGTAGAGATAGACTCCTATCAGCTGCCTTTGTGAGTCAAAGATACAAGAGTGGTTCAGAGACAGAGATCGGAGGATTTTCCTGATGCCCTCCTCAAGCGCCAGGTCACTGAACTCCGCCGTGACCTCTTTTTCGAATACCCCCCTGCTGCCTTTGAACCATATCCTGGTTTCCCGCTCGATCTGCTCGAGAACGATTCCGAGCTTTACGCGCTCTACACTTGCGGAAAGGGTGTCGCCCGTGAACTCAAGAACTGGGTTGACTCGCTGTGCCGGAGCTTTGGACGCATCGAAGCACAGGAGAAGGAGGAGGAGCAGCGCAAACGAGATTCTATGCACGGTCATAGACAATGTGTAAGCCTGCTTCGAGGTAATGGCGATCCTTGCTGAGATTCCGAGACATATTACTTCTGTAATCCATTCCCTGGCAAGCTTCTTTTGGATTCCTATTTCACGGAGGTCAGCCCCGGTCGCTTGCCCCCGGAGGCGGCAAGAATGATCGAACAGTGAGTCCTGGTGGTCTTCTGGAGCAAGCTCCTGCTGGCGATCTTCTCGGAATTGAAAGAATCGCAAGCAGGAGCTTGCTCCTACAAGAATAGAGCTCCAACGATATTCATTCCTACTGAAGCTTATCCGCCGGTTCTTGGTTCATGGTGAGGGTTGGCATGCCAGTGGATTATTCCATCATTTAGAGTACTTGAACCGGAAGGACGGTAAAAGTGACCCGAAGCCCTTTTCCGCTTGACACCCTCCCCTCTTGTTTGATATACAAAACATGCGTTTAATATGGAGAACAGATAGGCCCTTTATGTCACCTGCCTTCAAGAGAGTTCCTGCCATCGACAAGTGTTTTTCCATCCTGGAGCTGCTCGCCCGATCCAAAGAACCCATGGGCATCAGCGACATATCCGGAAAACTTGATTTAAACAAGAGCACGGTGTTCAATATCGTCCATACACTCTCGGATCTCCATGTCCTTGAGAACCAGGCTGACGGCAAATTTGCTTTCGGCACGCGATTTTACATCCTGGGAAACATGGCGGGGAGGCGATCGGAGCTCATCCAGACCGCCCATCCTTTTCTGGAAAAGGTCAATGCTCAGACAAAGCTCTCGGCCTTCCTTGGGCTCCGTTCCGACCGCCGCGCCATCCTGATCGACAAGGTAGATTCGGCCTACGGGATCAAGCTCTCTTCCGAGATTGGTATGCAGATGCCGATCCTTGCTGGAGCCGGCATCAAGGCCATGCTTTCACAGCTCTCTGATGAGGAAATCGACGAGATCCTCGCCCGGACGGAGCTCAAGAGATATACACCATTTTCCATCGTCGACAAGGCCGTCTACAAGTCGGAGATCCTTGAGGTCCGCGAAGAGGGGATCGCCTTTGATAGAGAAGAGTATATCGAGGGGATGATCGCCTTTGCCGTACCCATCAAGGCGAACAGCAGGGATTTTCAAGCATCCATCTGGGCTGTCGGCCTGACGCGCCAGGTGCCGAGCTCGTCCGTCCCGGAGCTGACCCAGTTGCTGAAAGGGATCTCCGAGGAGATCAGTTGTCGGTTCCTGTAGAGGCAAACATATGGGCAACCCGAAACGAGCCATGATTACGGGCGCAGCAAGTTAGAGGAGGTCAAGACATGTATTTCAGGCTTTACTGCAACGTAAGGGAGATCGAAGCCCCGGATATAGAGACTGCCCGGCAAAAACTCAGGGATTCACTGGATGAGGCTATCTGGCTGCTCCCGGTCACAGAGACGCCTTTAGCCCCTGCAGCAAGGGCACCTGCACGACCGGAAGTGAAGGAAAAGAAAGGCGGCCATGGTTCCATGACCGCACGCCATTGAGAAAGCGACGAGCACGTAGAGGATGAACAACCTGCGCAGCCGGACATCCGGGTTGCGAAGAGACCGCAGAGGGGTAAGAGATGAGGTACGCTGAAACAGGCTTTCAATTGGAAGTGGATCTAAGCCGGGGAAGCATCGAGAAGGTGGAGACCGATCCCAGAGATACGGCTCTTTATCTTGGAGGCAACGGGATGGACGCGAAGCTGCTCTATGAGAGGGTCCCTCCGGAAATCGATCCATGGTCTCCCGACAACCTGCTCATATTCGGCAACGGGCTGCTGAACGGCACATGCGTCCCCGGCGCAAACCGCGTGTCGGTCAATACCATTGCCCCCGTGAACGGATTCTTCGGGCATTCCCTCATGGGCGGATTCTTCGGGGCGGAGATGAAACAGGCCGGCTATGACCGGATCGTCATCCGGGGCGAGTCGCCCGACCTGGTCTACCTGGCCATCCACAACGACAAGGTCGAGATCCGCGATGCCAGGCATCTTCGCGGAAAAGGGATGGTCGACACCCAGCGCATGATCCAGGAGGAGTTGAACGACCGGAGGGCCTGGGTGGCCGCCATCGGCCCGGCCGGGGAGAACAGGGTCATCATGGCTTCGATCGATTGCGGTAACTCGAGCGCGGCTCGAACGCCCGGGCCGGTCATGGGGGCCAAGAAGCTCAAGGCGATCGCCGTCCGGGGAACCAGGGACGTGTACCTCGCCCACCCCGCCGAGGCATGGGAGATGTGCTCGCGCCTGAGGAAGGAGCTCGATGCGAACCCCAATATCGGGGACTGGATGGCCACCGACGAAGACGACAGCTTCCATCACAACAACTTCTCCTGGGGCAATGCCCGTGTGCGCCGGAAGAACTTCTGGAGCCCGGAGCTCGAGGAGAGGTGGAGGAATCTCAAGTACGACCACATGAACCGCTGGACCGGCTGCTGGAACTGCCCCAAGGCATGCCACAACCTCATTCAGTGGCCGAACCGGCGTAGGTTTTCCTACAAGTGTTATGGAAAAGACACCTATCACATGGCCGCCTTCCAGGAGCTGGACTTCACCTTCGAGATACTCCCGATCGCGATGGACCTGGGATTCGACTCCTACTCCACCCCCCAGGTGATCGCTTTCGCCCTCGAGCTCCTGGATGCCGGGATCCTGACGGAGAAAGACTTCCCCGGGATGCCCTCCGACATCCGGCAGAGGTTCTACTATCTCCTTCACAAGATCGCATTCAGGGAGGACATTGGAGATGTCCTCGCCCATGGCACTTCCGGTGCGGCTGCCATCATCGGCAAGGGCGCCGAGAAGTTCGATCACAACACGGTCAAGAATTTTGAACAGCTGCCCATCAAGCTCGGCAAGCTCAATCCGGCCTATTACCTGATGATCGCCACCGGTGAGGACATGGCGATCACCCAGATCGAGGGCTCCTTCCCGCAGGACCCGATCACCGATCCGGAGTTGAAGGAAGAGTTTATCAAGAAGTGGATTGCGGTCCCGGACAAGAAGTTCCATGAGTGGTTCCGGCAGTGGGTCAAGCGCGATCAGCTGCCCGACGAGGCCATGGTCGAGATCTGTGATTGGAACGAGTGCATGCATTACCTGGATGACTCCCTGGGGTTGTGCGGATTCGTCTCTTCGTTCAGAGGTCAGTTCGGCGGCACCACCGGGTATCACGTGTGGAATATGCCGCAGGTGATCACCCACGTGACGGGGATCGAGTTCGACAAAGACAGGTTATGGGAATGCTTCCAGAGGAACCGGAATCTGATCAGGGCCCTCAATAACCGAAGGGGTCTGAGGAGACACATGGAGAGGCCGCCTGAGGATCACTGGGCGGTAAGGAACGAGGAGTACGAGCAGCAGCTGCTCACGAAGTACTATGATTTCAAGGGTTGGACCTTTGACGGGATTCCCACCAAGGAGACGCTGGAGAGATTGAGCCTGGGCTATGTGGCGGAAGACCTCATCGAGAGGGGTGTTCTGACCGGGAATGAAGTCACTGCCCTCCAAGATCCCAGGGCTAAGAAAGAGAAGGAATAAAGAAGGGGGCCTCGCCGTGGACAGCGATCGGAAAAAGACAAGAATCGTCAAAGAGATCAAGGTGGACAACAAGAAGTGCGTCGGCTGCAAGGCATGTGAGATAGCGTGCTCCGCCTTCCACGCCGTACCGAAGTACAGCTCGGTGAATACCGCACGCTCCCGGATCATGGTGGTCATGGACGAAATGCGGGATGTGTTCGTCCCCATTCGTGCCGGCGCCTATACGGAAGCGGAGTGTAACGGGAGAAACCGCTACGTGATCGACGGCAAGGAGTATGACGAGTGCACCTTCTGCCCGGCCTCCTGCCCGTCGAGGGACGCCTTCAAGGATCCGGATTCGGGTCTCCCGCTCAAGTGCGATATGTGTGAGAACGTCCCGCCCCTGGAAAAGCCCATGTGCGTAGACGCATGCACCTTCGGCGCCTTGACGTACGAAGAAAGGCAAGTGGTGATAGAGGCTCCGGAACTGCAGAAGCGGGGCGAGATGGAGATCGGGTTGGAGCAGCTGATCAAGAGGTACGGATCGAAAAGGGTCATGGACACGGTGGCCCGGCTGTCAAAGAGATAGGAGAGTTACAAGTGGAGCATCGGAGTAACTGCGCCAGTTCGGCTTGTAGGATGGGTGGAGCGGAGCGAAACCCATCGATTCGGAGCTTTGGAGATGGCGTTGACCGCACACCCAAGATGGATTCCGCTCCGCTCCACCCATCCTACGCAACTTGGTGGCTTGTTGGTTGTTCCAAAGAAATAGATTCGAGGTTCGAGAAAACCCGTGTTTGGAGGTTGCTCAAAAATGGTCAGATGCAAGGCGCCCGATGTCACGGGAAGTGAGGCGTACCTGTAGTACGCCGCAGCGATGCGTGACGAGGGCAACGCCGCAGATGACCGTTTTTCAGCAACCGAAGGAAGGAACACAGTGGAAACAGTAGCCCCTTACAAAGAGATCATCGAGGTCATCAAGTCGAGCGGCGGGGAAGCGTTCAAGAGGTGCTTCCAGTGCGGGCTGTGCGACAC
>JAGVAP010000088.1 GCA_020060215.1 Deltaproteobacteria bacterium
CAGTATTGGTCCAGAGAGTCGCCTTCGCCACGGGTGTTCCTCCCAATATCTACGAATTTCACCTCTACACTGGGAATTCCACTCTCCTCTCCCATACTCGAGTATGGCAGTTTCAAATGCACTTCCTGAGTTAAGCCCAGGGCTTTCACATCTGACTTACCAAACCGCCTACACGCGCTTTACGCCCAGTAATTCCGAACAACGCTTGCACCCTCCGTATTACCGCGGCTGCTGGCACGGAGTTAGCCGGTGCTTCCTCTAGTGGTACCATCAGACCAACCGGCTATTCACCGATTGGCTTTTTTCCCACTTGACAGAGCTTTACGACCCTAAGGCCTTCTTCACTCACGCGGCGTTGCTGCGTCAGGGTTTCCCCTATTGCGCAAAATTCCTCACTGCTGCCTCCCGTAGGAGTCTGGACCGTGTTCCAGTTCCAGTGTGGCTGATCATCCTCTCAGACCAGCTAACCATCGTAGCCTTGGTAGGCCATTACCCTACCAACTAGCTAATGGTACGCGAGCCCCTCCCTGAACGACAACTTTCGTGAAGAGGTCACCTTTCATCCCAAAGACATGCGTCTTTAGGACAATATCCGGTATTAGTCCGCCTTTCGGCGGGTTATTCCAGATTCAGGGGTAGGTTACCCACGCGTTACTCACCCGTGCGCCACTTTACTCCCCCGAGCAAGCCCGGAGTTTCTCGTTCGACTTGCATGTGTTATGCACGCCGCCAGCGTTCATTCTGAGCCAGGATCAAACTCTCCAATTATATCGATTGGATCATAGATCCATACTTTCTTTTGACTTGGGCCCACAACGGCATCACTATTTAGTTTTCAAAGAACAAACGGAATTCTTAGTATAGCCCCTCCTGGACCGTTGTCAACCTGCTTGACAAATTTCTTGTGTCCAAGAGCGAACACCTAATATAACCGCTCCCCAACTTGATGTCAACTCTTTTGTTGAATTTTTTTGAAGCCGGGAAACGATTTCAAAGAACTCCCCTCTCGGCACCAGAGTTCTTATCGCCAAGAGGAAAAACTAGAATAGAACAGCACGCACTACTTGTCAACAAGTTTTTTGATTAATTCTTCAGAAGGAATTCAACAGTGGTATCAACTACATAACTCAGTTCTGATTCTGTCAGCTCGGGAAAAATGGGAAGGGCCAGGGTGTTCAGCGCGGCCTTTTCGCTGACGGGGAAATCCCCGTCCTTGTATCCCAGATCTCGAAAACATTTCTGAAGGTGGAGCGGCACCGGATAATAGATCTCGGTCCCTATTCCCCTCTCGCCCAGAAAGGCCCTGAGTGCATCCCTTCCGGCAACCTGTATGACGAATTGATTATAGACATGCCTGCCGTTCTTTTCAAGGGGCAGAGAGATCCCTTTCACCCCTTTTTCTGCAAATTTCTTTCGGTACAAGCCGGCGTTTCTTATCCTGTTTTCCGTCCATTCCTCCAGGTGCTTGAGTTTCACAACCAATATCGCCGCCTGGAATGCGTCGAGCCGGAAATTTCCCCCGATCATCTGGTGGTAGTACTTCGGCTCCGAGCCATGGACGCGCAGGATCCTGAGACGATGATGGAGGTCGCTGTCCTGAACGGTCACGAGGCCTCCATCTCCGAATGCCCCCAGGTTCTTGGAGGGGAAAAAGGAAAAGCAGCCATAATCTCCAATCGAGCCGGCCCTGCTGACCTTTCCGTCCTTCCACCGGTACTCGGCCCCGATCGCCTGGGCCGCGTCCTCGATCACCGCCAGGTGGTTCTCCCGCGCCAAACGCATAATGGGCTCCATGTCCGCGCACTGCCCGTACAGATGGATGGGAATGATCGCCTTCAGCCGTGCCCTCTCCTGGTCCTTCAACCCGGCGATGGTCCTCGCGAGGGAACCCGGATCCATGTTGTATGTATCCGCATCGATGTCCACAAACACAGGCCTCGCACCCAGCCTGGTAATGGAGCCGGCGGTTGCAAAAAAGGTATAGGGCGTCGTGATCACCAGGTCTTCAGTTCCGACTCCGGCGCTCATTAAAGAGATCAGAAGGGCATCGGTACCGGAGGAGACTCCCACGGCATACGGACATTGGCAGTAAGCGGCAACTTTTCGCTCCAGTTCCTCCACCTTTGGTCCCAGGATGAACTGCTGAGAGGCAAAGACTTCTTCGGCCGCAGCGGTGATCTCATCACGCATCGTCTGGTACTGCTTCCTCAAATCGAGCAAAGGAACTTTCACGACAGTTACCCCCTTCTTCGAGTTTTGACTCTCATTCAGTGAGTTTCGTCCCCCCGATCACGCGAAACCTCATGGCGCGGGGGAACGGCACGCTGGATGTATTCCGATACGGGGACAATCTTGGCATCCTGCTTCAGTCTCTCCAGGGAGGCCTGGAGGCACTGCAGGGTTTCCCTGTGGGGGTGTGCTATGGCGATTGCCCCCCCGGAGCTCCTGGCCATCCCCATGAGACGCTCCATCTGGACCTTTAACGCGGTCTCCGAAAGTTGATGGTCCAGAAAAATCGACCTGGTGCCTACGGGGACGCCCATCTTTTTTCCCAGAGCCGACGCAACACTCCCCTCCGTGGTCCTGCTGTCCACATAGAAGAGCTTTCTCTTTTTCAGCTCCCGGAAGACCACCGACATCCCTTCTTCAAATTCCGTGAAGCGGGACCCCATGTGATTGTTTACCCCTCGAACACCGGGGATTTTTTTCATGTGGCCTTCAATGGTGGAGACGATCTCCTCCTCCTTCATCCCCGCCAGAATCGCCCCCGGCCCCGGATTCACCTGAGGATAGTTCTTGGGCTCCATCGGGAGATGAAGGATCAGCTCGCACCCTCGTTCCCGAGCCATTTTGGAAACAGCAACCGCATGAGGGGCGGTGGGAATCACGGAGAGCGTCAAAGGGATCCCCATCTGAATGAAGGAACGCGCCATCCGAAGATCATAACCCAGGTCGTCGATGATGATCGCGACAACGGGCAACAAGCTTTCCCTCTTCGCGGGTCTCTCCCTCTCCTCCTCCGCAATCCTGATCCTGTGCGTGAAATGACCCAGTGCGAAGAGATCGATGAGCAGGTCGCCTCCCCCTGCCCTCACGTTTCTGTGCTGGATCTCATGACCCAGAGCGGACAGGCTGTTGGAGAGGACCTTCTCGAGGTCTGTCGCCCGTGCCGTTTCCGGAACCCTGACGAGCACCTCCGTGAACTCCCACGTTCTTCCCCTTTCCTGTCTCGGCTCCACGACGAGGAAGAGGATATTTTTCTCCGGTATGTTCTCGCGATAGAGGGAATCATAGACAGCCAGGTTGATGCGGGTCACCTGGTTGTTCAGTTCCGAAGGAGCGGGACGGGTTTCCTCGTAAACAGGGGGGTCGGAGTCGGTCAGAGACCAGATGAAATAGGCAATGACCACACCACCCGCGATCAACACCAGGGTGGAGGCGCAGAACAGGAGACGGCCTATAGAGGCTCGTCTCCTGGGTTTCGGACCCTTGCGTCTCCCGGGTGACATTGGCGATGGACCGGGTCGGCTTCGCGCAGATCACTCTCTGATCTTCATTTGAGAGAAGATATGCCAGGTCTGGAGCAGTTGAAGCGCCTGCCGCACCTGATTATCCTTTTCAAGAAGGGTCTTGGCTTGCTTGTCGATGTCTTTCGTTTCGTTTTCCGGCCTTATCTGGCCCGTGTCTCCGGTGTCGTTTTCCATGTGCCCCTTCAAATCCTCTTCACGTATCTCCTTCCTCGGCTTTCCCTTGTCCTTCTCCTCCTCTTCAATTGGCGGTACGAACTTCACCTCGACATCCGGGATAATGCCGCTGACCTGAATGGACTTTCCACTCGGGGTGTAGTACCTGGCTGTGGTGAGCCGCAGTCCCGAACCGTCGGAAAGCGGCAGAATGGTCTGGACAGAGCCCTTTCCAAAAGTCTTCGTCCCCAACACGAGGGCCCTCTTGTTATCCTGCAGGGCACCGGCCACAATCTCCGAGGCGCTGGCGCTTCCACCATTCACAAGGACGACGATCGGGTACTTCCGTTCCCGGCTGTTCTTGTGGGCCGATACCTCCATATCCTGGGATGGATCCCGCCCCTTGGTGCTCACGATCACGCCGGATTCCAGGAATAGATCCGATACCTCGATGGCCTGAGAGAGCAGTCCGCCGGGGTTGTTTCTCAGGTCCAGGACCAACCCCTCGATCCTTTCCGCCTTCTCCAGCGCGTTCAGGGCGGCCGAAAGGTCTTCCGTGGTCTTGCTCTGGAAGTTGGACACCCGGATATACCCGATGGTGGGCGTAAGAAAATAGTGCCGGACGCTCCTGAGAGGGATCACGTTCCGGGTCACCACGAATTCCATGGTCTTGTCGCTGGACCCTCGTATGATGGTCAGCTTCACCTTCGTCCCTTTTTCGCCGCGGATGCTCTTCACGGCGTCCATGATGGTCATGTCGGTCGTGGATTTCTCGTCGATCTTGACGATCTTGTCGCCGGACTCGATCCCCGCCTCATACGCAGGGGTCCCCTCGATCGCCGAAACCACCACGATGATATTGTCCTTGAGGGTGATTTCGATTCCGACCCCTGAGAAACTGCCCTTGGTCTCCATCAGGAGGTCCTGATGCTCTTCCTTGGACATGAATGAGGAATGAGGGTCCAGACTCTGGACCATGCCCTTGATTGCGCTCGAAATCAGCTTCTTGGCTTCCTGGGGATCCACATAATTCTTTTCGATCTGGCGCAGCACCTCGGCAAAGACTTCGAGGTTCCTGTAGGTATCGTCCGTCCCCGCTTTCACGAGACCTCTGTGCCCGTTGAAGAAAATCGCACCGACGATCACGAAAAGCGCGAGAATGGTTTTGAAGGATGTTTTTCCCTTTCCAGAATACATAGGCTTGCTCCTCATCCTCTTGTTCTTCATTGTTTAGCCCGGAAGGCGGAGTTCAGTATAGTTCCGCGTCCCTTTAAAATCAATGAGCTTTTAGCCACTCGATCGGATCGAGGTTTGTCCCGCCGCGCCTGATCTCGAAATACAACCTCCCGGATGCCGCATCATCCTTGCCCAGGGTGCCGATGACATCCCCGGCCTTTACCATCTTCCCTTCTTCCACTCTTCGTCGATCGAGATAACCCGTGACCGTGAAGTATCTGGAGCCGTGGTTGATCACCACGATCTCGCCATAACCTTTCAGATTGCCTGAGAACTCAACCCTACCCGGGAATATCGCCCTCGCGTCGGCCCCGCTCGAGGCAACGACAAAGACGCCCTTCAATCCGTTTTCCAGCCCGGCGCCGGCCCTCTGAACCCTCCCCTCGCAGGGTAGCGGCAGCCTTCCCTTTGCGGCCGAGAAGCCGCCCGGAAGATCAGGCTGCGCCACCTCCGTCTTTTCCAGGGAGATCAGTTTCTCCCTCAGCGTCTTGGCCGCAAGCTCGAGCTCTTTGACGCCCGCTTCATACAACTCCCGTTCTTTGTGGATCTTCATCAGCACAAGCACCTTCTTGTCCAGGTCATCCTTGATGCCGAGGAGTCGATCGTTCTCCTCCTTTTCCATGCGTTCTATCGTCCCGAGTTTCTCACGGACCTGCAGGATCTCCTCCTTATGCCTTTTCTGCAACTCCGCCGTCTCCTGAAATAGCCGCTGGTCTGCGCTCATGACAATCCTCAGGTACTTGGCCCTTTTCGCGAGATCTTCCAGGTCCCTGGATGCAACCAACACCTGGACATGACCTCTCTTCGCATACTTGTAGAAGGCCAGCAGCCTTCTCGCGAGTCTTTCTTCGATTTCCCCGAGCCCCTTTTCGGTGGAGTTCAGGCTCTTTCGAAGCTTTTCGAGCTCTTCCTTGTGCTTGGAAATCCCCGCACTCAGCTCTCCGAGGCTCTTCTTCCTCGCCGCAATCTGCCCTTCAAGGTTCATGAGCTGATCGAGCAGCGCTTTCTCCCGCTCATGGAATTTCGACACGAGCTCCTTTTCCCTGCTGAGATCGGTCTCGATCTTCTCCATCTGGCTCCTGCCGCGCTCCGGGGACGGGGGAGCGGCGCCGAGTCTCCAGGGCATCAGGACGAGAGCGAGAAGGCAGCAGATGAAAGGGGGGCGAAAGATCAAGGGCAGCCTCTCCGAGCGAAGATCACCGGGACGTGAAAAACCGCCCGATGGCGATGAACCCCCCCGTGAGCCCGAGTATCAGGCCGAGAAAAACGAGGAGAAGGATGTAGCGGTACGGCAGGAAAACGATCCGGATCGAGGGGACACCCAGCAGATGGATCTTTTCCAGGGCGAACGCCAGGTGAAGGGAAAAGAGGACCAGGAGGGCCATCAACCCCCCGAGCAACCCCTGTGCAGCCCCCTCGATGAGGAGAGGGGCCCTCACGAACCAGTCGCTCGCACCTACCAGTTTATAGATTTCGATCTCTTCCCGGCGCGAGTAGATGGTCAGCTTGATGGTATTGGTCACGATCAGGAGGACAGCCATGCAGAGGAGGAACCCGGTCACCATCCCTGCAATCTTCAGGGCCCGGAGCACGCCGTCAAACCGCTCCTGGTACTGCTCGCTGTACTGGACCTCGGCGACCCCCTTCACCTTCTCCAGATCCGCCTTGGCCGCCTTCGGGTCGAACCGCTCCCTGTCCGTGTCCTTGAAGATGATCTCGTAAGAGGCGGGGAGGAGACTCTTGGACAATCCATCCAGCAGACCGGCCTGAGCGCCCAAGGCGGTCCTGAGGTCGGAGAAGGCCTGCTCCTTCGAGACATAATTCTCGATCTCCGCGCCCGGGATGGCTCTGAGGGCCTCTTCGATCCGCTTTCTTGCGGTCGGATCCACCCCGTCCTCCAGGTAGACCGACATGGAGACGGACTTGCCCCATTCCACCACCCACTGACTGACGTTCACGAAGAACAAGGCGAACGCTCCCAGGAAGAGGAGGGAAATGGTGATGGTTCCAATGCTGATCGCATGGATCAGCCTGTTCTGAAACATCCCCCAAAAGGCCTGGGTGAAATGGTATGCCCAGATTCTCAGCGGCCGCATGTGTTTCTCAACTTCGGTTCCCCGTTCTCCGTTCCCCGTTCAGCGGTTGAGCCTCAACCCTTAAACCTCTGAACCTTGGAACCCCTGAACCCTCTACTCCACGATCCTGCCCCTGTTCAGGACCACGATCCTCTGGTCCGTGTTCCGCAAGAGCTCCTTGTTGTGCGTTGCAATGATGACGGTGGTCCCCTTCAGGTTGATGCTGCGGAAAAGAACCATGATCTCCCTGGTGATGTCGGGGTCAAGATTGCCGGTAGGCTCATCGGCCAGCAGGATCAATGGGTCATTGACGATGGCGCGCGCTATGGCGACCCTCTGTTGTTCTCCTCCCGAGAGCTGCAGGGGGTAGGCCTGTTCCTTTGAGGCGAGTCCCACGGCCCTGAGGACCTGATGGGTCTTTTTCCGGATCAGGGATCGTCGATCGCCTGCGACCTCCAGGGCAAGAGAGACGTTCTGAGAGGCGGTCCTGCTGTTGAGCAGCTTGAAATCCTGAAAGACAAACCCGATCTTTCTCCTGAGAAGGTCGAGCTTCGATCTCTTGATGCGACCCAGATTGATTCCGTTGATCAGGATCTGGCCTCGGGTAGGATCCTCGGCCCCGAAGATGAGGCGCAGGAGGGTGGTCTTCCCCGCACCGCTCGGACCCGTGATGAAGACGAACTCGCCCCTGCGTATTCTCAGGTTGAGCTCGCTGAGGGCCTCATTCGGACCAAAGCTCTTCGATACATGGTAGAGTTGAATCACGGTGCGGCTGCGCCTGGATCATCAATTCTCGCCCATGGCTCTCTGCAGTCTCGCTTTTGCCACGTGGTGTTCAATGAGGGCGGAGTAGTAGTTGAGCCTTGCTCTCGTAAGGAGCGCCTGTGCATCCAGGACCTCGGTGGTGGTCGTGACCTGGGCCCTGTAGCGTTCCTGGGTGACCCTCAGGTTCTCTTCCGCCTGCTCCACCGCCTTCTTGGTGGTGGGGATGTTCTTTTCCGCCTGGTTCAGGTCCAGCCCGGCCTGGATGAGTTCGAGACGAATATTCTGCATGAGGTTTCCCTTGGTCTCCAGCAGCTGCATCTTTTCGCTCACCCTTTCCCTTACCGCATTCCTTGTCTTGCCCCATTCCCAAAAGGTCCAGGTGAGCAGCGCACCGGCCTGCCACATCTCCTCATTGTGGAACTCGCTGCCGGATACGTCGAACTGATCCCCCTCCTTGATATAATCGTAGGACACGCTCACTTCGGGATAATAACGGCTCTTGGCCAGTCGAATCTGCTGATCGGCCTGGAGCAGCGCTATGTTCACGAGTTTCATCTCCGGCCGATGCAGGAACGCCTTCTCCAATCCCTCTTCGAGCTGAAAGACGATAGGCTGGTAGGCGGAGATGTCTTCGACGTCGACCGGCAGGTGCGTGGGTCTGGCGAGCACATTGTTGAAGGAGGCCCTGTTGCTCAAGGCCGCATTCTGCGCCCTCACGAGGTTCTGCTCGGCAATCCCGAGTTCGACTTCCGCCTTGAGCAGGTCGTTGATCGGGATGATCCCCACTTCATAGAAATTCCTGGCCACCTCCAGGTGGGCCCGGAGGGCCTCCATCTCCCGCCTGACCACGTCTATGGCGAAATCGGACCTGAGTATGCTGAAGTAACCCTCTTTGACCGCCAGGATCAGGTTCAGTTTCTCCTGCTCGAGTTCCCACTCCGATCGGTCGATGCCCAGCTTGGCCAGTTCATAGGTGCTCAGGAGGGCAAAGCCCGTGAACACGGGCTGCCGCACGGTGGATCTCCACAGGTAATTGTCTTCCGTGTTCAACTGCCGAGAGGGGATCACCAGACCGCCCCCCAGCGGAACGGCGGCGCTCACGTTGGCGTCATCAAGCCTGGTGTAGGAATAGCTGGTGCTGAGCTTGGGGTAAAAATCGGCCTTGGCCTGCTCCTTGACAAACCGGGCCTCGTCGACCTGCTCCCGCTTGATCTTGAGCAGGTAGTTGTTTTCCAGCGCCTCCAGAATCGCCTTTTCGAGGGTGAAGAAGTTCTCCTCTTTCACCTCCTCTGCATGGGTGGCCATTCCTGGGGAAAAAACCAGCAAAAGCGCGACGATGAATGCACATCGGCCCCTTCGCCAAGTGAACGTCATAGATCATTCCTCCGCACGGTTCCGAACGCTCTAATCATTAAAATAGGGGCATGGATATGTCAAATATCAAATGTGGCAACAAGACACCACCACATCACTGTCTCTCCATCCCTGTGCCCCGCTCACCCTCACGTTCCTCTCAATCGATTCCCATATTCCAGAGGCATCCGCCAAATCCAGGTATGTCGGCAGACCCCCCCAATCCGGTCAGCCCAAATCCCTGTCGCTCCTCTTCGTACTTGAAAGGCAGCAAACCCTGTGCAATCATGTTCTCTCACCTCGTTGATGATAGATCGTTTGTGGTGAACGCATTCTATCCGCTTGTCTCTACAAGCTCAACGAGGTGATTCTATTTCCTTGACGGTGAATCCAGGTCCCCCGTTCGCTCTTGACTTTGGTGGCGGAGCTTGGCATTCATTTCAGGCCTACTTCCGCTTTTTCTCCAATCTGGTCCTCGGAGTCCCAGGATTCCGAAAATGCTCCTCAGGGGGTTCGCCGATGAACAGGGGCAAATGGTTTTACACGGTGCTCGTATTTCTCTTGGTCGTCCTTGTCCTCGAAAGGGACAGGGTGATGGAGATCTTCCGTCCAAGGCCCACAGCCGAATCCCTCCAGTTTAACCAGGTCGACCGACAGGTAGAGACGAGGCCGATCATCATGTCCCCCGAGGAGAAGATCAACATGGAAGTCTTTGAGAGGAACCGGCCGGCGGTCGTCAATATCGCCGCAACCACCCTCGGTATCAACTTCTGGATGGAAGTTATCCCAAGGGAAGGACAGGGGACGGGATTCATCGTAGACAAGGCTGGGTACATCCTCACCAACAATCACGTCATCGGCAAGGCCCAGAAGATCACGGTGACCATGGCGGACGGGGCCAAACACCCTGCCACGCTGGTCGGGAGGGACCCCTCTTCGGATCTGGCGGTCATCAAGGTCGGTTCGGATGCGGTCGACGCAGTGGCGACCCTCGGAGACTCGGATGGACTGAGGGTGGGACAGCGGGCCATTGCCATCGGGAATCCGTTCGGACTCTCCCACACCCTGACTACGGGGATCATCAGCGCATTGAGGAGAGAGATCGGCGGCGAGGACGGAACCGCGATGTCGGACCTGATTCAGACGGATGCGGCGATCAATCCCGGAAACTCAGGGGGCCCGCTCCTGAACTCCAGCGGCGAGGTCATCGGTATCAACACCGCCATATTCAGTCTCTCGGGCGGCAATCAGGGCATCGGCTTCGCCATTCCCATCAACCATGCCAGAGAGATCGCCACCGGCCTGATCACGGCGGGCAAGGTGCGGCGGCCATGGCTGGGGATCACAGGCATTTCCATTACCCCGGACCTGGCCCGTGGACTCAACCTGCCGGTGGTGAGCGGGATCCTGGTCGTGGAGGTCCTGCCGGGGGGTCCATGCGACAGGGCCGGGCTCAGAGGAGGCAGCAGGGAGGCCGTCGTCGGAAGCCTCCGGCTCAGCACCGGAGGGGATATCATCACGGGGCTCGGCGGGAAAAGGATATCGGAGATGAAAGAGCTCCTGAACGCCATGCAGAGATTGAAGGTCGATCAAACCATAACCCTCCAGGTCATCAGGAACCGCTCAGCACTGGACGTTCAGGTGGTCTTGGACGAGAGGGGCTAGGGATCGGGCTCCTCGTGCCCAAGGAGCACCATTCTCCTTTTTGCCTCCGCCCTCCTTTTCGCTTCCCATTCGTTCCACTCCGCCTTGAGCCTTTCGATCTTTTCCATCAGATCGGCTCCCTCCGGGGAATCGATCTCCGTGCCTTTCAGCCGATCCTTCAATGCCCTAACCCTGGTCTTGATCTCCCTCATGACATTCAGTGCGGCCACCTCCTCTTCCGTGGGGACCTGAACCTGCCCGCAGCACTGCGGGGTCTTTCCGATCGTCTCCAATCCGTCGCTCTTCGCCATCGGTGCTCTCCTTCTTGATCTATGCCGTAGTCCTGGAATCTGACCGCACGCTCCCCACTCTCTCGACCCCGGGGCTCACATTCAAGGGCGCGGGGCTTTATCAAGTTGTTGACATTCTAACCACACCCCCATAGTATGAATATAGTCTTCTTTTTGGATTCATCCATGAAACTCTCAACACGCGGACGATATGGGACCCGGCTGATGGTGGAGCTTGCCAGGAACTACGGTAAAGGCCCGACCAGTATAGCCGAGATTTCGAGAAAGCAGGACATCCCGATCAAGTACCTGGAGCAGTTGATCATCCCGCTCAAGAAGGCCGATCTGGTCAGGAGCGCTAGAGGCCCCAAGGGAGGCCACATGCTTGCGACTTCCCCGGACAAGATCAACCTGTGGGATATCCTGACCCTGCTGGAGTCCAAATCTTCCCTGGTGGACTGCCTGGTCGACGAGAGCGTGTGCCCCCACACAACCACCTGTCCGGTGCGCCCGGTGTGGGGGAGGGCCCTCGATGCCCTGGTGCAGATCTTCAGGACAACCACGCTGCGGGATGTGGCCGAATCTCCCAACGCCGACTACGCTTCTCTCCCTTCCTGCCATGAAGCTGTTCGATGACCTGCATGCCTTTTTCTGGACGGATCCGACCACCAACAATGCAAACACCTATCTGGTCAACGGCCCGAACAAGGTCCTGATCGATCCCGGCCATGCCCATTTGTTCGGGGTCGTGAAAGCCCAACTGGAGCTGTTGGGCCTTTCCCCGCGGGACATCGACCTGGTCATCGCCACCCATGCCCACCCGGATCACATGGAAGCGCTTCATTTTTTTTCCGGCGCACCCGCACTGGTCGCGTTCCCAAAACCGGAGTTTGAGGCCATCGCCGGCGATCCGCTTTCCGGCGGGCTCATCGTACCCGAGCAGTTCGAGCCCGACATCCTCCTGCAGGAAGGGACATTGAGCGTGGGGGAGACGACCATGGAGGTCTACTGGACGCCCGGACACTCCCCCGGCTCCATTTGCATCTATTGGCCCAGCCGTCGCGCCCTGTTCAGCGGGGACGTCGTCTTCAAGCAGGGTTTGGGACGGACCGACCTGCCGGGAGGCAGCGGGCAGGCGCTGAAGCAGAGCATCCGCGAACTCTCGTACCTGGATGTGGAACTCCTCCTTCCGGGCCATGGGGAACCCGTCCACGGCCGTGATGCCGTCAGGAGAAATTTTGACGACATTGAGAGAACCTGGTTCGGGTTTCTGTAATGAAGAAGAGCGCCGCACCCGGGACCATTGTCGACTTTGACCTGCGCCAGCTTGAAGTCTTCAGCAAGGTGGTGGAGCTTGGAAGCTTCTCCAAGGCCGCAGAGGCGGTCTTCCTTGCCCAGGCCTCGGTGAGTGAAAGGGTCGCTACGCTGGAGGGCATGGTCGGCACCAGGCTCCTGGACCGTCTCGGACGGCGGATCGTCCCCACCAGGGCCGGCGAGATGCTCTATCGACACGCCCGCAAGCTCCTGGAAATGAAGGCCGCGGCCAGGATGGAATTGCAGGATTTCCTGGGGCTGAAGAGAGGCGAAATCCGGATGGGAGGGAGCACCATCCCCGGGGAGTACATCCTTCCCCGGGTCATCGGCCGATTTCTCCGCACCTATCCCCTGATCAACATCGTCGTCGACATAGCCGACTCCGAAGAGATCGAGACCAGGCTCCTCAAGGGACACATCGAGCTCGCGGTCATCGGTCGCAAGGGTTCAAACAGGAACCTCGAGAGCCGGAGGCTCTGGGGGGATGAGCTGGTCGTGGTGGTGCCTGCAGGACATCCGTGGGCACGATCGAAAGAGGTCACCTTCGGGGAGTTGTCCGGAGCGCCGTTCCTCTCGAGGGGACCCGGTTCGGCCACCCTGAGGAGCCTGGAAGACCGGCTGAAGGCGGCGGGCGTGAGGGGTGTTGAATCGTTCAACGTGGTGGCGAGCATGGGAACGTCCACCGCAGTGAAGGAAGGCATAAAGGCCGGTATCGGCGTATCGGTCCTCTCATCCAGGGCCGTGGAAACGGAGGTGAAGACCGGTATTCTGAAGACCCTCAGGTTGAAAGGGGTTGCCATGGTCCGCCGTTTCTACCTCATCAGAGACAGGCGTATGACCCTTTCCCCTCCATGCAGGGAGCTTCACGATTTCCTCTTCCGGACGGCTGGAGAGAGTCAGGACCCGTAGCCCATCGGAATTTCCCCCCGCAAGCCCCCCGGTACTATCGTTTTTTCCTGTTGGACATATCGTCTATTCCCGGCTTAAGATCCCTACTGACTACCCGGCCATGAGCAGTGGTGCAGGAGTAAGGCCGCGCAGTCATTTCCGGAGTGGACACCGGTCGGCCCCCATTGTCAGGTTCGTGCTGGGCGCGGTCGGCATGGTCGGCGCCCTCGTCTTCCCTCTTCTTGAAGGGGGCATAGAACCTGGGCCGTTCCGGGAAGACCTACAGGTCCGCAGGATGCTGATCATGCTCGGGTTTCTGGCGCTCATGATCCTGAACACGACTGGCTAATAAGCGATCCCGACTCCGGCAACCCCGGTGATGAAGATCATGGGGCATATCCCCCGGGCGAAGAGAGCGACGCTCACCCCTACACCTCCTTGAAATGGGAGAGACACTGTTCTATTTTGGAGAAGGCGAGCTTTTTCGTGGTAGCGGCTATGCACTTGGCGGGGTGTGGGAATGGCTGAGAAAAGCGGTTATCGGCTGACGGAAAAGGTCAAGGGGGCCGGGTGAGCGTCAAAGCTCGGTCCAGGGGACCTGGACCAGGCTCTCTGCGGCCTGAAGCTGCCTACGGACCCCAATCTCCTTGTGGGATTGGAAAAGACCGACGATGCCGGCGTCTACCGGATCAATGACGAACTGGCGATCATCCAGACGGTCGATTTCTTCACACCCATCGTGGACGACCCTTACTGGTTCGGACAGATTGCTGCTGCAAACGCCATCAGCGACGTTTATGCCATGGGCGGGGTCCCGAAAACCGCCATGAATTTGATCGGCTTCCCTTCCAAGGAGATGGAGCTTTCCGTCCTTCGCCGAATGATCGAAGGGGGCCTGGACAAGATCCGGGAAGCAGGGATGGTCCTCGTCGGAGGGCACACCATCGATGATCCGGAGCTGAAGTACGGCCTTTCCGTGACGGGGTTCGTGCATCCCGATCGGGTCCTGGTCAAGAGGAATCTGAACCCGGGAGATCGTCTGATCCTGACTAAGCCCCTCGGGACCGGGATCATCTCCACGGCGATCAAGGGCGGCCTCGCCTCCGCGGATCTGGTGCAACTGGTGACTGGTGCCATGGCCACGCTCAACCGCACTGCCGCCGAAGTCATGGATCGCTTTCCCGTCCATGCCTGCACCGACGTCACGGGTTTCGGGTTGCTGGGCCACCTTGCGGAGATGGTGGTCGGATCCGGTCATGGAGTTGGAATCGAATCGGCGCGTATCCCCGTTTTTCCCGAAACCGACGGCCTTGCGACCATGGGGATCATCCCGGCAGGGGCTCACCGGAATCGACAATACCGGGAGGGGATGATCGAATTTTCCCCTTCGGTCAGCCGGTCGATGCAGGACATCCTCTTCGACCCCCAGACCTCCGGAGGGCTCCTGATCTCCGTGGCCGGTGAGAAGGCCGAGGAGTTGCGGGATGCACTCCTTGCCGGGGGTGTAAAGGATGCGGCCATCGTGGGGGAGGTAGTGTCCGAGCCTAAGGAGAGGATCGTCGTATATTGAAAGGTTCAGAGGTTCAAGGGTCCAAAGGTTCAGAGGTGGAAGGAGAAAGTGGAGCAACCGCCAACCTGTGAACGGAGAACCCTGAACGGGGAACGTGTGGAGAGAAGAGATGGGAAAAAGCTATTTGGACTGCCGGGGCCTTGCCTGTCCTGCCCCGGTGTTGAAGACAAAGAACCTCATAGACAAAGAGCGTCCGGATGTCATCGAGATTGCCGTGGACAACGATGCGGCCAGGGAGAACGTCTCCCGGTTCTTGAACTCCCAGGGTTTCGAAGTCTCCGTCGAAGGTAGCGGTGCGCAGTTCCAGGTCACCGGCAAGAGGGCAGATGCGGCGCCATCCGCTGCCGTGCATGCCTCGCCCGAGAAATCCCCGGATCAGAAGAAGATCATGGTGATGACCGCGACCGATCGCATGGGAAAGGGCGATGAGGAGCTGGGTCTCAAGCTGATGGCGAGCTTTCTGAAAACGCTGCAGGAGATGGGTCCCGAACTCTGGAGACTCGTGCTTGTGAACAACGGGGTGAAGATGGCTGTCGAAGGTTCCGAGTTCCTGCCGGACATCAAGGAACTGGAGCGCCAGGGGGTGCATGTCCTGGTCTGCGGCACCTGCCTGAATCACTTTGGGCTGATGGGGCGCAAGCGGGCGGGGGAGACGACCAACATGCTGGATATCGTCACCTCCATGCAGGTGGCGGATAAGGTCATCAACATCAGCTAAGAAAAATCCGCCACCAAGTCACTAAGACACAAAGGCTCAAAATTACTTCTTCGTGTCTTAGTGGCCGGATTCTTCTCCTCATCAGAAATCCTTGAAGTCCGCGTCGCTCAACGGAATCACCTGCTCCGGATGAACCTCCCTCGGCTTGGCCGGGACCACCGCCTTTTCCTTTGCGGTCTTTACCGGTGCGATGATCGCCGTCTTTTCACTCCTGGATCTTGATGGCTTGGCCTTTTCACTCCCTGCTGCATACTGCCCACTGCCTACCGATTTCCCACCGCCTCCCACCATGGCCACCAATTCGTTGACATAGGCCTTCATCTGCACGGCCTGCTGGTTCATCTCCTCCGAGGCGCTGGCGTTTTCTTCCGCACTGGACGCGTTCTGCTGGACCACCTTGTCCATCTCGGCGACGGCCTTGTTCACCTGCTCGATCCCCTGGGACTGCTCCTTGGACGCGGCGGCGATCTCCGCCACAAGCCCTGCCACCTTGGAGGCGGTATCGGCCACCTTCGTGAAGGCCTCGTTGGTCCTGGTGACCAGGCCCGATCCGTCCTTGACCTTTTTCACCGTCCCCTCGATCATGCCGGCCGTGTTCTTGGCCGCATCCGCCGCCCTCATGGCCAGATTCCGCACCTCGTCGGCCACCACCGCAAAACCCGCACCCGCTTCTCCGGCCCTGGCGGCCTCGACCGCCGCGTTCAGGGCCAGGAGGTTCGTCTGGAAGGCGATCTCGTCGATGGTCTTGATGATCTTCGAGGTCTCCTCGCTCGCCTTGGTGATCTCTTCCATGGATTTGGTGAGTTCCTTCATGGAGCCGTTCGCATGCTCCGTCACCGCGCCGGCTTCTTTCATCAAGGCATCGGCCTGGTCCGCATGCTCCGAGTTCAACTTGGTCATGGAGGCCATCTCCTCGAGCGAAGAGGAGGTCTCCTCGATGGAAGCGGCCTGCTGGGAGGCGCCGCTGGAGAGGGCCTGGCTGGAAGAGGAGACCTGGCTCGATGCGGATGCCACCTGTTCGGCGCCTCTTTGAAGCCCCTGGATGATCCTCTTCAGCCCCCCGGTAACGCTCCCGGCGATGAGAAACGCGCAAACCACCCCGATGGCGACGGAGATCAGGGAGAGCACGGTGATGACAGCCCGGATGCCGCCTGTCCCTTCATCCAGATGCTTTCGGAAAGTCTCGGCCTGCCGGTCGATCTGACCCCTGTCGGCGGACCCCTTGGCGCCTTCCCCCAGCACGTCCCTGAATTCCTGAACCGCAGTTTTGGAAACTGAACTCAGACCCACTTGGGCAGTGACCGCAACCATGATCAACAGCAGCAGGACGACCCCGAAACCCAGACCCAGGAGTTTTTTCACACCCATCTTCGACATACCCATATCTGATCTCCTTTCCTCCATGCCCTTTTTTCACATACCCGTACCATCCTGCAGGACCCGGTCGATATCGAGGAGAATCTTCACCCCCCCGGACATCTTGGCCATGCCCAGGATGTAGTTGGTATTCACCTGTGTCCCGAACCCCGGCGTCTCTTCGATGTCATCCGATTTGATGTTCAGCACCTCGGAGACCGAGTCCACGATGAGCCCGACCATCAGGTTTCCGGAACCGGAGTCCACTTCGACGACCACGATGCAGGTCCTCTCGGTGTACTCGGCCGCATCCACGCCGAAGCGCATCCGCAGATCCATCACCGGGATGACCTTGCCCCGGAGGTTGATGACGCCCCTCACGAATTCAGGGCAGCGGGGGACCTTGGTGATCGGCATCATGCCGATGATCTCCTTGATCTTGAGGATCCCGATCCCGTAATCCTCCTTCGCGAGCGTGAAGGTCAGGTATTTTCCATCCTTCTCCGACATCCTGCCGATTGCCTGCGCCATGACTTGAGCTTCCGATCCCATTCATCCACCTCCTGACGCTTATTCCTCAGTAACCCCGGACGTGATCTACGGGGGTCTTCGCGTTCACCGATGATCCTTCTCAGGATTTCCGTCGGCGTATATCATGATATTCAATACCCGTGCCGATCCGCGCAATCCACATCAACCATGAGACATCCTTGGCTTTTAAGGTATGCGGCTCTTCCTGCACCACTCGGTCCCCGGACCTGTGAGTCGGAATCCCCGCTTTGTTTCGTCAGCTTTCCGTCGCTCTGCGCAAAGGGATGGGGCTACCGCCACGAGGTCACAGCGGCCGGCTTTCATCAAAAATCCTTGAAATCCCCTTCGTTCAGGGGAATCACCTGCTCCGGGGACACCTCCCTCGGTTTGCCGGGGATCACCGCCTTTTCGACTGCCGCCTCTGCCGGTGCGATTACCTTTTCTTTTCGACTCTTTCTTGATCTTTCACTCCCTACTGCATTCTGCTTGCTCCTTACCGTCTTGCCACCGCCGCCTTCCACCATGGTCACGAGTTCACCGACATATCCCTTCATCTGCTCCGCCTGGGAATACATCTCGCTCGATTCGCTGGCGTTCTCCTCCGCATTGGCCGCATTCTGCTGTACGACCCTGTCCATTTCGGCGACCGCCTTGTTCACCTGCTCGATGCCCAGGGACTGCTCCTTGGACGCCGCAGCGATCTCCGCCACCAGCCCTGCGACCTTCGATGCCGTATCGGCCACCTTTACGAAAGCCTCATTGGTCCTGGTGACCAGGCCGGAGCCGTCCTTGACCTTGTTCACCGTCCCCTCGATCATGGCGGCCGTGTTTTTGGCCGCATCCGCCGCCCTCATGGCAAGGTTCCGCACCTCGTCGGCCACCACCGCAAAACCCGCACCCGCTTCTCCGGCCCTTGCTGCCTCGACCGCCGCGTTCAGGGCCAGGAGATTGGTCTGGAAGGCGATCTCGTCGATGGTCTTGACGATCTTGGAGGTCTCCTCACTCGCCCTGGTGATCTCTTCCATGGAGTTCGTGAGTTCCTGCATGGAGCCGTTGGCATGTTCGACCACCTCTCCCGCCTCCTTCATCAGCGAGTCGGCCTGCTCTGCATGCTCCGCGTTCGACTTGGTCATGGAGGACATCTCCTCCAGCGAAGAGGAGGTCTCCTCGATGGCGGCCGCCTGCTGGAAAGCTCCTTCGGCAAGGGCCTGGCTCGAAGCGGAGATCTGGTCCGAGGCGGAACTCAACCTTTCGGAACTATCCCTCAGTCGTTCGATCACCCGGTTCACCGGATCGATGACCGATTTCCTGGTCAGCGCCCACATCGTCAGACAGACGACCGCGAGGGCCGAGCCGATCAGGAGGGCGATCACCGTCGCGATCTTCCTCTCGGTCTTTTTCCCGGCCCCCTCCGCATTCTCTCTGGCCTTCTCCCTGGACTGAACACCCGAATTCTGAACCCATTCAGCCAGGCCGCGGTTCTTGTCGTTGACTCGGCTGAAGACGCCCTTCGTCTTGGAGACGAATTCCTTCATCGCCTTCAGGCTCACCTGCATTTCGATCTCCAGGTAGGCCGACCCTTGTGGACTCTTCCATGAGAAGAGCTGATGATCGCCTCCCGCAGGCTGCCTCTGGCCGAAGAGGAATACGTCCGACTCCTTGGCGTTCTCGCTTGTCTTGACGGAAAGCCAACGAATGTCCTTTTCCGTTTCCAGGGTCTTGCCCACGATCCCTTTGGCCGAATCGTAATCGAAGAGTTCGATCAGCGGCAGGATCCGGTTCCCGAGGGACTGGAGGCTCTTTCTGCAGCCTTCTTCAAACTGGGCCTGTACGAGACCCTGGATTTCACTGTCCGCCGCGCCCAGATCCTTGGCCACATTCTGGAAACCTTCACGAAGGGTGTGCAGCGATTGTTCTCTTTCCTGCTGGAAGTCCGAGATGATGGTCTGGACGAGAGAACCGTTACTGGTGCGGATCACGCTCAGCATGATCAGACCGAGGGCCAGGAATACCACCGCCATCGTGAATGCGGTAACGGACATGAACTTCAGCGAAAGGCTCCAGTTCACCTTCATGGATCATTCCTCCACCTGCCCCAGGAGGGGCACAGACCTTCAAGACACGTCAAGAACGCGACCATGCCGTCGAATCCACTCCCGAGGGGGAATCCGCCTACCACTTGTACTGCTTTGGGTCGATGTTCCCTTTCTTCATGAGCGCGAGACTCGGCTCCAGCAGCGAGGGGTTCATATCCTTGAATTCCCTCACCCCAAAGAGAGCCACATTGCCCAGGACGGCGCTCTTGATCTTGCCCGCCTGTTCCGGGGTAACGGCCTTGCTGGCGCTGATAATATGATCGGGGTTCAGGTAGCCGGAGACCCCGGGGTAATCGAACCGGGCCATGTCCTCATATTTCTCTTTGTTCTCCTCCCACCACCAGTCCTTCACGAAGGCTCCTTTCGCCTTTCCCACCTTGACGGCGTTCACCGCTGCCGCGTGGTTCTTGGCCGGGACCGCCGCCTTCCCCTCGGTGGCGGCCATGGCGGCGGATTCGCCGCTGCTGGCGCCCTTGGCAAAAGAAATGGCATCCGACGCTTCTTTGACGACCTTTACGGGATCAGACCCGGCCGTTCTGGGGATGATCAACACCCCCCTGTACATCTCCTTCCCGTCCACACCCTGCAGCAGTGTGGATGAAATCCCCTGCTGATAGAGGGTCGCCTGGACGAAACTGCCCGCGTAGGTGAGGACAGGCTGTCCCTTTGCGAACGCATCGATGATCTCCGGGTAGGTGTCTGCAATCCGCGGCCTGATCTCCAGTCCGCTCGATCGGGACAGGGACTCCGCGATCATCTTCGCCTTTGGCGCGTTCTCCTTCCATGTCGGGGTGAAGTAAAAGGTGATCTCCGATGCCCAGGTCACGGCCGGCAAGAACAGACCGGCAACCATGATTCCGATAACCCCTTTCAAACCCATTCTCCTCATATCATTCTCCCTTTATATCATTCTCCCTTTCTCTCAAGCTCATGTTCCAACCCGAGGTCCTCGGCCAAATGAAAGCCGTTCTCCTTCGACGCCCTGAACGGGAGCACCGTATCCAAGCGACTGATGCAAGCTCTATGCCTCTCTCAAGGACCGGCCCGGTAAACGACCCCAACCGGCCGGACCGGCCCCGCGGGCACGACATCGGTGTAAGACCGGAGTCCGTGCACTCGTCAGAAATCCCTGAAGTCCGCACCATTCAGGGGAATCACCTGCTCCGGAGACATCTCCCTCGGCTTCGCAGGCACCACCGCCTTTTCCACTGCCGCCTCCGCCGGCGCGACTACCGTTTCTTTTCGGCTCCTTCTTGATCTTTCACTCCCTACTGCATACTGCTTGCTCCTTGCTGCCTTCCCGCCGCCGCCTTCCACGATGGTTGCCAGTTCGTTGACATAATCCTTCATCTGCACGGCCTGGGAGTTCATCTCTTCCGAGGCGCTGGCATTCTCCTCGGCATTGGCCGCGTTCTGCTGGACCACCTTGTCCATCTCGGCCACGGCCTTGTTCACCTGCTCGATGCCCTGGGACTGCTCCTTGGACGCCGTCGCGATCTCCGCCACCAGCCCTGCGACCTTGGAGGCCGTGTCGGCCACCTTCACGAACGCCTCGTTGGTCCTGGTGACCAGGGCCGAGCCGTCCTTGACCTTCTTCACGGTCCCCTCGATCATGCCGGCCGTGTTCTTGGCCGCATCCGCCGCCCTCATGGCGAGGTTCCGCACCTCGTCGGCCACCACCGCAAACCCCGCACCCGCTTCTCCGGCCCTTGCAGCCTCGACCGCGGCGTTCAGGGCCAGGAGGTTGGTCTGGAAGGCGATCTCGTCGATGGTCTTGACGATCTTCGAGGTCTCCTCGCTCGCCCTGGTGATCTCTTCCATGGATTTGGTGAGTTCTCTCATGGAGCCGTTGGCATGATCGACCACCTCTCCCGCCTCCTTCATCAAGGCATCGGCCTGGTCCGCATGTTCCGCGTTCAGCCTGGTCATGGAGGCCATCTCCTCAAGCGAGGAGGAGGTCTCCTCGAGGGAGGCCGCCTGCTCGGACGCCCCTTCGGCAAGGGTCTGGCTCGAGGCGGCTACCTGGGTGGCTCCGGAAGAGACCTGGTCGGCCCCTTCGTTGATCGCCTCGATCGATCTCTGGATCGGCCTGGCTATCCCTCTCGCCATGAGGATCCAGACGCCGGCCGCACCCAGCAGGGAAACACAGACGACAGCCAGAATGGCCATTCCACTGCGACTCCCAGTCTTTTCCATTTCCCTTGCACTCTCCAGAAACTCGTCCTCGTAGCTTCCGGCCCCGATCACCCAGTCCCAGTCCTTGAAGTACATGATCTTGGCCAGCTTCATCCTGGGTTTGGCCTCCCCTTCGTTCTGAAAAGGATAGCGATGCTCCGCCAGTTCTCCGGGCTTGAGCGCCACCGCCTTTTTGCAGATTTCCTGGATGAACAGGTTTCCGGTCGCATCCCTGGAATCGGAAATATCCTCCCCGTCGCGCTTTCCGTCCTTGGAAATGATGTATCGGCCTTTGCTGTCGAGAACATAGACATATCCGGTTCTTCCGACCCCTATGCTCATGATGCTTTTGGTCAGATCCTGCAAACTCTCCTGGGGGATCCCGACGTAGAGCATGCCGATCACCTGTCTTTCGCCGTTCATTATGGGGGAATATCCGGTGATGTACCATCCATTCACCACGAAGGCGCGGCCGCTGTACTCCTGTCCCTTCAGAACGGATGAGACAACCGGGTTTGCCTGGCCGTCCTGGTTCACGGCAGGGATGTACGTTCCGATGGCGCGGTCCCCGTCCTTCCCTTTAACGGTGGTTGCGATACGCAGCATATCGCCCCCTTCATTCATACGCTGGAACACAGTGCAGGTCGCGCCGACCAGTTGCGTAACATAATCCACCAGAGGAACCTTCTCCCTGAAGTCCTTTGTCTGACCGAACTAGTCACCTCCTATGGTGACCTGAGGGAGCTCGACCTTTTGGACCGACTGGGTGAACTGGTTGACCGCACTCCACGTGACCTTTTCGTCGGGGTTGAGCAAGATGCCCCCCATGGATCCGGCCGTTTCACCTGCTACGTTCAGATAGTACTTCATGTTCTTCTGCGTGATCCCCTGAACCTTTTGGTGAGATTCGGCCAGTGCATATACGTTTTTCGTGATTCGCTCCAATTCGGCTTTCGTCAGCCTCGTCGTTTCCGACACCGCGGTCTCCATCATCGAACCGTTCTGCTTATACACGATGGCTGAAACGATCAGTAAAGGCAGGGCCGTGATGATACACCCTGCCGTCAGCAGTCTGGTCTGCAGTTTCATCTTCTTGAACATGCGGTCCTCCTTCTCAAGGCGCCGAAGCCCCGCTTGTGCATGTTTTCGCCCGGCGCCATTGATTGACGGCATGGTCCCGGACTTAGGAGTTCTTCTTGTGGCTTCTTATGCCTTCCATGACTCAAGGTTCTTGCGCTCCTACAATCAAGATACGTGCCAAACAGAAAGAAGAGGGACCGAAAGCTCATTTAGGTTGTGCCGTTCATCACTTGCAGTCCAAAGGAACGCACATCCACGCTTCCCGCCGAGTGGAGGCGGCTGTCTTGTTGTTACAGGATGTCACTTTACATTGGTGTAACCACGGGGCCGAATCAAACGAGGAGGGATGGTTGAATCAGGCTGCGGAGCGGAATCGGTGGATGGTCATGAGGGAGAATCAATGGGCTCGGTCTTCATGATCAAGGACCCTCCTGATGAGCCTGGCGAGGTCCTTCACGTCGTAGGGCTTGTTTACGTATTCCTTTGCACCGGCCTCGAGGAAGACCTCCGGGGGCTCCTCATCGGTGTATCCCGTGACGAGGATGACTTTCGCCTCCGGGTCGATCTTCAGGATTTCCTCCAGGCACTCTCTGCCCCCCATCCCGGGCATGATGAGGTCAAGCACAATCAGGGAGATCTCCCCTCGCTTTTCCCTGTAGAGATCGACGGCGGTTTCTCCATCCGCCGCCAGGATGGGCCTGTACCCCAGCTTGCAGAGCACATACTCGGCTACGTCCCTGATGGACTGGGAATCGTCCGCGATCAGGATGCATTCCCCGCCCCGCAGATCGATCTCCTGCTTTTCATTTACAGGGGAGGACTTGGATGACTTCGAATGTACCGCCGCCGTCATGGAAGAATCTGCCCTCAGAAATCTTGAAATCAGATTCCACGAAAGGAGTCAACCGCCAAACCATTGACACAGACCTTGGTCGGCCTGGGGGCCGAGGGACAGTCGCACGGCCCCCTCTGGCCCCGAGGCGGAGATCGTTCCCTTCCCTGCAAATCTCAACGATCCGGGAGGCCGCGCCATCTTTCCGATTCAGAGATTAGCAATTCGCATGCCAGGGGAGCAAACGACCATCGGAGATGGGGGTGAAAGGGGTGATCCGGGGGGGCATGAGG
The DNA here is from genome assembly GCA_020060215.1 of Deltaproteobacteria bacterium. The sequence continues at coordinate 23,900 of JAGVAP010000088.1, forward strand.
GCATGGAGTGTCATGGAAGGCAACGGGACCTCCTCACGACAGGACCGGCGAGAACCGGGATAGATCACGTGCCCCCCCCCCCGGGTCACGTAAGAAACCTCCCCCGCGCCGGTCCCGGATCAGGAGAAAGCACCTCCACGGGGGTCGATCCGAAGTCCTTGGGATCCTCATCGCTCAGGGGAGTCAGCTGCTCCGGATGCACCTCGCTCATTGATCGATCACGATGTCCTGCGCGCTGAGCGCCTTGTCGATGTTGAGAAGGATCTTCACCTTTCCGGACATGTTGGCCATCCCCAGGATGTAGTCGGTGTCCACCTTTGCACCGAACGCAGGGGTGTCTTCGATCTCCTCGGACTTGATGTTGAGGACCTCCGAGACGGAGTCCACGATCAGTCCGACCGTGAGACTCCCCGATTCGGAGTCCACTTCCACCACTACGATGCACGTCCGCTCCGTATATTCCGCCGCCTCCACCCCGAAGCGCATCCTCAGATCCAGAACCGGGATGACCTTGCCTCGGAGGTTGATCACGCCTCTTACGAACTCCGGGCATCTCGGCACCTTGGTGATGGGCATCATGCCGATGATCTCCTTGATCTTCAGGATGCCGATCCCAAAGTCCTCGTTCGCGAGGGTGAAGGTCAGGTACTTGCCTTCCCTGTCCCTGTTTTTCACCGGTTGTTCATTGATGCCTGCCGCCTGCGCTGCCGTTCCCATTTGAGGTCCTCCTATGCTTGACAGTCTGGTTTTTTTCTTTCAATCCCCAAGCGCCTTTTCCTGCAAGACCTTCATAATCAAGATGATCCCCTTTGGATGTCTCTTCCCGTATTGGCAGATCGATGAATTGATGAGGACGTCGACAATGCTCCGCTCCTTCGTATACCTTTGGGTCTTCCTCTCCGGCACCGGCATCCCTGCAAGAAGGGCGGCCAGCTCCGTTTCGGTCTCCTCCAGATCCCAGGAGGGGACGAACGGCACGCGCATGCCCAGAACGTCCTCGACCGTGAACCCGAAGACTTTCGTAAACGCTGGATTGATGAAGGTTGCATTCCCGAAGACATCGCAGATGACGGTGGGATCGGGGGAGAGATCGAACAGCGATCGGAACAGGGTTTCGCAGTTTTTCCGCTCCGTCCGGGAGGCGCCGTGTTCCACCGCCTCCTGGACCGTCCGGCAGATCTGATCCTTTCGGAATGGCTTCGTCAGATACGCAAACGTCTCGCACCGCAACGCCTCTGCCGCCGATTCAAAAGAGGGGAAGGCGGACATCAGGATGCTTGCGCATTCAGGCTGTTTCCGTCTCAGGTACTTCACGAACTCCAGGCCGTCCTCCCCGTCCGGCAGGATCCTGTCCACGACCGCGGCCTGGAACTCCCTTTCAGAGAGAAGGGCCCTGGCTTCACCGACATCGGAGGCCGTAGCGACTTCGTACCCGGCGTCTTTGAGGAATCGCTGCAGACTCCACCGGATGCTCTCCTCGTCATCCAGAACCAGTACGTTTCGCCGCTCGGACATGACCTCCTCCCATTTCACCGTGCAAGACTGCGCATCTGTAAATCAAGTCCTGTGCCAGTCAGTGGAAAGAGGGTCAGTCAAATTTTTTGAGTCTTATTTCAAAGGGTTGAAGGTGATGTATGGAGTGAGGCGAAGATCGGGATCAGCCGATGAACTGTCCCAAGTTACAGGTTGTCACTTTACATTTCTGTCCCATGGGACTCCATGGAGTCCGGGAGCGGGATGTTGTGCTCCCTGAGTTTGCGATAGAGGGTCTGCCTGCTTACGCCCAGCATCCTTGCGGCCTTTGCCTTGTTCCACCCTGACCGCCTCAGGGCCACGGAGATCGCCTGGGCATCCCCTCCGGGCTCCTTCTGTACGGTCCCCTCGTTCCACATGGACCAGTTCACGATCTCCGCAGGAATGTGTCTCGGAAGGATGACCTCATCGTGGCAGAGGACGAAGGCATGCTCCAGCGCATGCTCCAGCTCCCTCACGTTTCCGGGCCAGGGGTATCTCAGAAGGAGTTCCATGGCATCGCTGTGGACCCCGTGAATGACCTTTTCGAACGCCCGGTTGAAGCGGGCGCAGAAATGATCGACCAGGAGCCGGATGTCTTCCGTCCTCTCCCTCAGAGGGGGAATGCGGATCTCGACGACCTTCAGCCTGTAATAGAGGTCTTCCCTGAAGGAGCCCCTGCTCACCTTCTCCTTCAAATCCTTGTTGGTCGCCGCGATGACCCTTACATCCGCCTTCAGGGTGGTGGCGTCGCCGACCCTCTCGAACTCCTTTTCCTGCAGGACCCGCAGGAGCTTCAACTGGATGAGAGGCGAGATCTCTCCTATTTCATCCAGAAAGATGGTCCCGCCCTCGGCCACTTGAAACCGCCCCTTCTTCGTGGCCACCGCGCCCGTAAAGGCCCCTTTCACATGGCCGAAAAGCTCGCTCTCCAGCAGGGTCTCGGCCAGGGCGGAGCAGTTCACGCTCACCATGGGCTTCAGGGCCCGCGGGCCGCTGTCGTGCAGGGCCCTCGCGACGACCTCTTTCCCGGTGCCGCTTTCTCCAGTGATGAGGACCGTGGTGTCGGTCTGGGCAAGATCCTCGATCAGGCCGAAGATCTCCTGCATTCGCTTGCTCTTGCCGATGATCTGATGAAACTGGTGTCGTACCTTCAGTTCTCTTTCCAACTGGTTCAGCCTGGTAACGTCCCGGATGGTGAGAACCGCGCCCGAAACCCGCTCCGAACCGTTCATGAGAGGAGAGCTGTTGAGCACCACCACCCCGCCCGACCTCATTTGGTACGTGCAGTTCACCCTATGCTCCCTGATCTCCTTCTTTTGGGTGATCGTCTCTTCCAGCACAGGAAGGCACGTGAGCAGGCACCGGGCCATGCCCTCTTTGTAGGGCTTCCCTATGATTTCCTCGGGGCTGACCCCGCAGATCTCCTTGGTCGCTTCGTTGGCCTCGATCACCCGCATGTCGTTGTCCACGGTGATGATGGCATCCTTGATGCTGCCGAAAATGGCCTTGAGGTTCTTTCGGTACTGCTCTTTCTCTTCTTCCACCCGGTCCTTCTCCTCGATCAGCCTCTTGTGTTCAAGGGCGATCTTGGCAATCCGGAGGAGCGTCTCCTTCTGGACCGGTTTGGGCAGGTAGTCAAAAGCGCCTTGTCTGACGGACTCCGCGGCGCTCTCCACGTTCGGTTGCCCGGTAATCATGATCACGGGGCAATTGAGCTCCTTTTTCTTGACCTCTTTCAGAATCTCCGTGCCGTCGTTTCCCCTCAGGACGATATCGGCCATGATCATGTCCACGTCCTTCGACGCCAGGACCTCCATGGCGGCTCCATAGCTGTCTCCCGTGAGCACTTCGTATCCGGCCTTGCTCAGGAAAGTGCTGAATGTGAATCGGACGCCTTCTTCATCATCCACGACAAGGACTCTGGGTGTCATGACTCCTCCCGTCTGGTCAGCCTGTGCCGGCCTATGAATGGGCCGGCCTTGGAAGATCCTGAAAACGGATGATCCTCTTCACTGGTGCGGACCAAAGAAACGGAAATAAGGCGCCGAAATCCGTGCCACCCGGAAACGACCGGCTCCGTACCTGAGCCCCCGAAGAGGTCAACCGATTATCCTTTCGGTCGTTTGGGCCTGGAGCATTAGATTTATTTCCCTTTTCATAACACCTTGGCTCTTCGAAAGAGGCACAGGGTGGGGATCCAGGATGCTGGACCCTGAATCTTGCATCCATTTTGAAGTTTTATACAAGCTTCGCGGCTGGAAACTCCAGGATCACCTTCGTGTATTCTCCTTCCTGGCTGTCGATGTCGATATTCCCCCGGTGATCCTTGATGATGCCGTAGGTTATGCTCAACCCGAGTCCCATCGCCTGGTCGGGCGGTTTCGTGGAGAAAAAGGGATCGAAGATCCGGCTGAGCACCTCAGGGGAGATCCCGATGCCGTTGTCGAGGAAGACCAGCCTCACCATCTCTTCCGGCGTCCTCTCCTCACCGGTGATCCTGATGAGTTTCTCCTTGTGGGACGACTTGTACTTCCTGTTGAGCGCATAGCGTGAGTTCGTGAGGATATTCAGAAAGACCTGCTGCATATCCTTGCGGTTTCCGACGACCATCGGCAGGCGGTCGGACAGTTCCACCTTGACCGAAATGCCTTCCTTCCTGAAGAGGGTCCCCATCAGTGCGATGGCGTCCTCCAGGGTCGGCAGGACCTGCAGGGGCTCTTTGTCCGTATTGCCCTCCCGTGCAAAGGAGAGGAGGTTCTTCACGATCCTCGCGATGCGCTCCCCCTCCTTGATGATTCTCAAGGGGATCTCCGCATCGGCTCCCTTCTCCGCCGCCTCATCCGCAAGGATCTGGGCATAGTTGATGATCCCCGTCACCGGGTTGTTGATCTCGTGCGCCACCCCCCCGGCCAGTTCGCCGATGGAAGAAAGATGCCTCACGCGGATGGCCTGCGCCTCCAGGGCCTTCCTCCGGGTGATGTCGCGATCGATGCCGCGATAGCCGAGGAACTCGCCGTCCGAATCCAGGATGGGGATCCCGCAGGCTTCAAAGACCAACCGGCGGCCGTCCTTATGAAGATGGACCTTTTCCACGCCTGAAAAGGGCTTTTCCGCGTCTCTCGCCACCCTCAGAAGACGGCTGATTCGCTTCCCCTCTTCCGGGGGCATGAACTGGAAGGGTCTCCGGCCGATGATCTCCTGTGGTCCGTACCCCAGCAGCCCCTCGACGTTGGGGCTGACGAACGTGTACCTCCCCTCCGCATCCGTCTCCCATATCCAGTCGCTCGTGCTCTCCGCCAGGGACCTGAACCGTTCTTCACTCTTCCGCAACGCCTTCTCAGCCGTCTTCCGCTCGCTGATGTCGCGGTAGGTCCCGATCATCTTTGCGGGCAGCCCATCCGGACCATGGACCAGGATGCCCCGCGTCCAGATCCATCGCCATTCCTCTCCGACCCTGATCTGCAGCTCCACTTCGTAGTACTTCTTCCGGTTCTCGAAGTAGTCGCTGATCGCCTGCATGTAGGCCGGGATACTGGAGGGGTGGAGCAGACTGAACCAGAGATCCAGGCTAAGCTCCCTGTTCGGAGGATCATACCCCAGGCTCTTGATCGAATGGTCGTCGACGCGGAGCAGCCCGGTCTCGATCTCCCATTCCCAAAGTCCCTCGTCCGTGCCCTCGAGGGTGAGGTTGATATATCGCTGCTTCTCCAGGAGGGCTTCTTCGTAGTGTTTTCGCTCGGTGATGTTCCGGCTGCTGATGACGGCGCCGGTGATCTTCCCCTGCCCGTCGAAGAGGAAATTCCCGCTGGACTGGAGCCAAAGGTAGTATCCTTCGGCATGGCGGTAGCGAAGGACCGCGTTCACCGGCTTTCCGCTCTCCAGGGAGGCGCGAAACGCTTCCAGCACCGGTTCCACATCATCGGGATGAAACCTTGCAATAGGCGACTGCCCGATCAGATCCGCGGGTTCATATCCGAGCACCTGCCGGTAGGAAGGGCTTGCATAACAGATCCTCCCCATCTCATCCAATTCACAGACGACATCCCGCATGTTCTCGGTGATCCGGCGGAACTTTTCTTCCCGTTCCTTCAGCAGCGCTAGGGCCCTCTTCTGCTCCGTGATGTCCCTGGCGGTCCCCAGGATCGCGGGCCGGCCCTCGAATTCGATCAACGCAAGTGCGATTCTGACGAATATCCTTGTCCGGCCGTCCCTGTGGAGCGCTTTCAACTCATAGTGGCTTTGAATCTGCTCTCCGGCCAGGAGGTCCCTGTAAAGCTCAAGCGCCCACGCCCTGTCCTCCGGTGCAACGATCGTGAAGATGTTCAGCCCCCGCAGATCCTCGATCTCATACCCCAGGATATGGGCCATAAAGGGATTGGCATAGCGGATCATCTCATCCTGGATGACGAACACCCCGTCCACCATGGACTCCACGAGGGTGCGATATTTGCTCTCGGACTCATTGAGCCTGGCAATGAGACCGGAGATCTCCGCATCCCCCGAGGGTGCGCCCTCCCGGGTCTCTTTGGACTTCCCTCTGTCGGCTCCTGGCTTGAAGGAGTCCGTTGGCAGTAGCGTACTTTCGGCCATGATGATGCTCCCCGTCGAAATCCCGTCAGAACCGGGTCCATTTTGGATAGGCAAGCAACAACGATGCCAAAGGAGGGGAGGGGTCGGGGAATCCGAGAGGAAGGGGCAAGCCCCTGGGCCATAAGACCGCGGATGGAGTACAGACTGTTCCGGTCTCCCGGATTTCGCCGGCGATTTTCCTTTTCAGGCAGAATACCACGGCCAACCGCTGCGCCGTTTACGAACAGCTAAACCCTCGCGTTGCAGAAATCCGGACAGTCTCGCGTCGTAGGATGGGTGAAGCGGAGCGAAACCCCATCGATTCGAGCGATTGGTCGTATCCCGAACATCCGTCGACTGGGTTCGCTCCGCCCCATCCATCCTGCAGGAATCCGTTTGAATGGCGGCTGAGGCAAAGGGAGAATACCCGGCTCTAAACGGGCCCCTAGGGCTACTCCTCTTCTGCAGTCGAAGCCTCTGCGCACCTCTTCAAGTCCGCTCTCAATGCCTGCTGACGTTCACGCATCGCTTCCTTGAATTCCGTATCCGCCCCCGGGTTCGCCGTCACGGCCGATCCTGCGATCCCCCTCTTCTCAAGCCTTTTCCTGAGGATTTCGCGGCGCTCCTCTCTCAGGGAGCGCGCTTCCTCTTCAGCCTTGCGGAGGATTGAATGGAGGGATTCCTTATCCGCCTTTATGGATCGGTTGAGCAGATTCACAAGGGGCTCATGCTCCTGACCCAAATCGAACCGGCCGATCAACTCCTCCAGGAGGGTGCGCTTCAGCAGTGATTCGTTTCCGCTCTCCAGTCGGAGGTTCGATACCTCCTCCTCGAATCTTTCTTCGGTGATGAGCCCGTCCAGGGTGCGCTGGACAAGTGTTCTCACCTTTCCGGCAAGTTCCTTCTTTTTGAACGCCCTCTTTTCCTCGTCGCTCATGGTGAGGTTCTTGGTCTTCTCCATGATCAGATCGAGGGTGCTCTTAATCTCGGCCATAGAGACTCCGCAAGGGATGGAGTGTTGGGGAAAAAAGGAATGACCCCCATACTCCATTCTTTCGTGGCGGCATTACCATCCCTGGAAACCAAATGGCCACGGTTCTTGTACTTTTTCGTGTCCACCCCACATGTGAAACGTGGACTTCGATTTCCCGATACCCCGTCACTCCATCACTTCATTACTCCATTCTTTCATGATGGCATCGTGGATCCTCGGGCGGAACGCCTTGAACTGCTCCGTGTTGTCCCGCGTCGGGTGGACCCTGTTCGTGAGAAAGACGGCCGTCACATGTTGGACGAGATCCATCCAGATGGATGTGCCCGTGAAACCGGTGTGGCCCACGCTGTCTCTGGAAAAGAAGCGCCCGGCGCTGGACCCTTCGACCGCCCGCGTGTCCCATCCCAGGGCCCAGTCGCTGCCCTCGACCAGCTCCTGTCGTCTGAAGAACTCCTGCACCGTGACCGGTTTGAAGAAGTCGGATCGTTCCTCGAAAAAGTGGGCCCTGAGCATGTCAGCCAGGGTCCACACCTCCTCAGCCGTGCTGAACAGCCCGGCGTGTCCCGAATATCCACCCAATGCAAAGGCATTCTCGTCATCCACTTCACCGAGGAGCACCCTTTTCCTCCACCGGCAGTACTCCGTTGCGGCAAATTCCGGATCCGCGGAGCCGGAGCCCCTCTTCCCCTCGCCCCCTCCTTCCTGGTCCACACGGAAGAACGTGCTCTTCAGCCCAAGCGGCAGGTAGAACCCCTCCTCAACGAAACTCTTCAGCGACGTCCCCGCGACCTCCTCGACGACCCATTCCAGCAGCATGAACCCGAGATCGCTGTACACGGTTCCACTTCCGGTTTCGTAGGCAAAGGGCTCATGGACGATCCGCTCCCTCACCACCTGTTTTCGCCGACCGGGTTGGATTCCGATCAGGTCCCTGTAAAAGGGTCTGTGGTCCGGAAGACCCGAGGAATGGGTCAGCAGCAGCCTGGGGGTGAGGTTCCCCTTGTCTCCCAACCGCCCGGACGGAATCAGCTCGGCCAGCCCCTGATCCAGTCCCAGCCTGCCGCTGTCCGCCAGCTTCATCATGGCAAGGACCGTCGCGAAGACCTTGGTGAGGGAGGCGAGATCGAAGATCGTGTTCCTCGTCATCGGCGCGGGGTGGGGAATGAGCGTTCGGTTCCCGAAGGCTTCAAGGAAGACCACCCGCTCCTTGAACGCAACCAGGAGCACGGCCCCGGGAAAGATGCCCTCTTTGATTCCTCCCTGTATGACCTGTCTGATGCCGTTCATAAGAATGGGGTTCGGCCGCAGGCTCCGCTTTCCCGGGGCCGCGCTCAATCGCGCCCCCCGGGGTGGACGGATGCCGTAGTTAGAAGGTCAGAATGCCAAATCGATGCCTCAAATCCAAGGTCAAAATTCAGCACAACAGCTCCCGGTTGATGTTCCCGAAAGGAGCCTCTCCATGCTGTCATTTCGAGTGGAGCGAGAAACCGTGGGGCCGGAAGATAACGGAAAGATTTCTCCCTTCGGTCGAAACGGCAGGTGGGGCTCAACCGGACTTTCTGCAAGCGTCGTGAAACCATGGCCGCAACCTGGGCCCTGGCTGGCATTTGGGCTTGACTGGTCATTCGAGGAGTTCAGCCGGTCCCCCCCGCTTCACACCACGTGCAGATCCGGTTCTTGCCTTCCGACTTGGCCCTGTAGAGTGCGACGTCCGCCTTCTTGACGAGATCCTCGAGGTCTTTCCCCTCTCCCGGATAGGCTGCAATGCCTATGCTCACGGTCAACCTCTTCGGATGGGACGATCCGGCCGTCTTGAACGGATGACCGCCGATGACCTGCACGAGCCTCTCCGCCGCGGTGAGTGCGCAGGAGGTGTCGGTATAGGGCAGGACAAGGGCGAACTCTTCCCCGCCATAGCGAAAAGGCACATCGATCTCCCTGGCATTCCCTGAAATGAGAGTGCCGAGCGCCTTCAGGATCTCGTCGCCGGCCAGGTGCCCCAGCGTGTCATTGACCTCCTTGAAGTCGTCGATATCGATCATCAGGAGCGCGACGCTCCTCCCGTGCCGGTGGGAGCGCTTCAGTTCGTTTTCAAGGAAGTGATAGAAATAGGCATGGTTGTAAAGCCCGGTGAGTCTATCCGTAATGGCTGAACGGACCGCGGACCTGTAACCGGACTGAAGTCCGTCCAGATAGGCCTTCTTCTTGATCAGGGCGCTGATCCGGGCCCTCAACTCGTAGGCGTTGACGGGTTTGGTCAGGTAGTCGTCCACCCCCAGTTCGATCCCCTTGATCTTGCTCTCCAGGTCCTGGAGGGAGGTGAGGGCTACGATCTGGATGTTTTTCGTCCCCTCGGATTCCTTTAGCGATCGAACGACCTCGAAGCCGTCCATGCCGGGCAGGAGGATGTCCAGAAGGATGAGGTCAATCCGCTCCTGTCTGGCGCAGAGAAGCGCCTGCTCCCCGGACGTGACCGTCTTCACCTCATAGGGCTGCCCGTAAAGCTGCATCTGCATGAGGCGGGAGTCCTTTTCCTCGTCCTCCACCAGCAGTACGCTGGGGAGTTCGATCCTTCCGCGCCCGGAGATCTCTTCGAGGGGCCCCGTGAACCGGCTTTCTGCCTGATGACGGCTCCTGAGCTGCTCCTGATAGCGTTTCAGCCGCAGCAGGGACTTGACCCTGGCCTGGAGCTCGGCGGCATGAACGGGTTTGTTCAGGAACTCATCGGCGCCGGCCTCCAGACCCCGTACCTTGCTGTCGGTATCGTCGAGGGCCGTGATAAGGATGATCGGGATGTTCCTGGTCGCCGGGTCCTCCTTCACTCTGGCCGCGACCTGATATCCGTCCAGGCCGGGCATCATGATATCCAGGAGGATCAGATCCGGGGGTTGCTTTTCCACCTGCTCAAGCGCCTCCAGACCGTTGGATGCCGTAATGCACTCGTAAGGCCCAGGCAAGAGGCTTGCCACCATCAGCTTCAGGTTTAGGGAATCGTCATCCACGATCAGTATCCTGTCCTTTTCCCCCACCACCCTTCTCCTCCGTTTTCTCATGATCTCTTCAAAGGCAGAATGAATCGAAACGTGCTGCCCTTCCCAACCCCTTCGCTCTCCACCCGTATCACCCCTCCATGGAGCTCCACGAGTCGTCGGGTGAGGGAAAGACCCAGTCCCGTCCCCTGGTACTTCCTTCCGATGGAGTTGTCTCCCTGCTCAAAGGGCTCGAAGATCCTCTCGAGATCATCCCCCGCGATCCCGATGCCCGTGTCCCGCACGGAGACCTCCACCCACTCTCCGCGAGGAAGCCGGCGTTTGCTCCCATGTTGGACGCCCGTCTCGGGGCCGTTCTCCGGCCATCGATCGCCGGCCGCGAAGACCCGGCGCGCACTGATGGCCGCGGCGCCTCCATCGGGTGTAAATTTCACCGCGTTGGACAGAAGGTTGTACATCACCTGCTTGAGCTTCCGCTCGTCCGCCGGAACCCTGTCGGGAATGGAATCTCCCTCGATGGTCAGCACGATGGCGTGCTTCATGGCCTTTTCCCGCACCATGACCAGGGAGCTTTCGAGAAGCCGACGGAGATTCACCTCCGAGATCTCGAGTTCCATCTTGCCCGCCTCCACCTTCGAGAGGTCCAGGACATCATTGACCAGCGAAAGCAGGTGGCGGCTGCTGTGGAGGACGTCGGTCAGGTACTCCTCCTGTGTGGAATTCAGACCTCCAAACTTCTTGTCCACCACGAGCTCCGTGAAGCCCAAGATGTGATTGAGGGGGGTGCGGAACTCGTGGCTCATGTTTGCGAGGAAGTCGCTCTTCGCGCGATTGGCCGTCCTCAGGGCCGTGACCGCCTCCTCCAGTTCCGCAGTCCTTTCCCTGACCCTCACCTCCAGCTCGGAATGGGACCTTCGCAACTCCTCTTCGGCCCGCTTCTGAAGGGTTACATCCCTCCCGATCGAGATCATGCCCGTCACCTGTCCATTGCGGATCAACGGGGCGCCGCTGATCTCGGCAAATCGTCGGCTGCCGTCCTTGGCAATGACCGTGTAGGCCCTCATGGGAATGGACTGGCCTCCGAACACGATCTGGATGTCCCTGAAGGCGGATTCGATGCACTCTTCCGCGAGGATCCCCACCTCCTGGATCGATCGGCCGACCAATTCGTCGGGGCGATACCCCAGGGTCTTCTCCATGGAAGGAGACACATCCGTGAACCGCAGTTCGCGGTCGATGGAATAGATCACGTCGAAGGTGGCCTCAAAGATGAGACGGTATTTTTCTTCGCTCTCCGCGAGGGCCTGCTGGATCTGCTGGCGGCCCGCCATCTCTCTCCGGAGCCCCTCAAAGGCCTCTCGGTACCGGTTCTCCGAATCCCTCAGCTCCCTTCGTTGGCGTACAAACCTGAAGTAGGTGACTTCGAGTGCGTACTCCATCGAGAAAGCGACCATGCACAGCGCGATCATCGACATGGAGTAGCGAAGCTTGAAATCACCCGCCGCCATCTCCGCATTCGAGAAGGCGGTCAGGGAAAGCACCACGATCAGGAAGGCCGCCGACCAGTAGAGACCTTCCTTTTTGCCGAGAAACAGAAAGGCCATGATGGGAAAAAGATAGGACCACTGAAGCCTGCTCAGCCTCCCCTCTACACCTATGTCATACATCAGGTAAAGGAGGAAGATGAAGAGCAGTCCTCTCATGACCGAGCGATAGAAGCCATATTCCTTTTCCTGAGGCAATCCCCTGCGGGTGCTGTAGAACGACCAGAAAAGGATGAGATCCATGCCGATGAGGAAGAGCGCGGGCATGTACCTTCCTCTTGCCGTGTTGAGCACCGCGAGGCACGTGAGGAGGGGGATCGTGACCACCACCATGGCCGAGAAGGCCGTCCGGAGATTGATCAGTTGCTCGCCCAGCCACTCCTTCTCGTCGACTTGGGTATCCTCTTCGACCGTTTGCACCAGGTCCGGAAACAGTGCTCCTTTCTTCAGAAAATCGAGCCTCCCCATGGTCTCCTTTTGAGCGAAGCGAAATGAGTATTTCCGAAGTGTTTCCGGATGCATTCGCTTCTGCACGATCCATGCCAGCAGCGATGTGCCCCTCGGACCTGAAAGACCCTCGGCTCAGGGAGCCGTCTTGGGTCCCTCGGGCACGACCGGGGCCTCCGGCCCGCTCAGGGGAATTACGAACCGGAACCGGCTCCCTTTCCCTTCCCCTTCGCTCTCCGCCCAGATCTTACCTCCGTGCAGTTCTACGAGTCTGCGGGTGAGGGACAGCCCGAGTCCTGTCCCCTGGAATCTCCGGCTGGTCGTATTCTCCACCTGTTCAAAGGGCTCGAAGATCCTCTCGAGGTCGCCGGGGTTGACGCCGATGCCGTTGTCCGATACGCAGATCTCGACCAGCTCGGCCGGCGCCGGCGGCCATGAACTCCCACCGCGATCTCCCCCTGGCGGAAACCCCTCCCCGTTTCCGGAAGCGGAGAGGTGAACGATCTTCCCCGAAAGGGTAATGCGGCCGCCTTCAGGGGTGAACTTCATTGCATTGGACAAGAGGTTGTACAACACCTGCCTGAGCTTTCGCTCGTCCCCAAAGATACGCTCCGGGGCCTGTCCCCAGTCCTTTTCCACCAGGATACGGCGCCCCACGGCCTTTTCCCGGATCATCCCCACGCTCTGCTCCAGAAGGTCCTTCAGGTTCACCTCCCCGAACTTGAGCTCCAGCTTCCCCGCCTCCACCTTGGAGAGGTCGAGGACGTCGTTGATGAGCGACAGGAGATGCCTGCCGCTGCCGAGGACATCGTTCAAGAACTCTCCCTGAGTCTCATTGAGGCTGCCGACCTTCTGGTCCGCCACCATCTCCGTGAACCCGATGATGTGATTGAGGGGAGTCCTGAACTCGTGGCTCATGTTCGCGATGAACTCACTCTTGGCCCGGCTGGCCTCCAGGGCCCTCTCTTTGGACTCGTCGAGCTCCCTGGTCTTGGCCTCCAATCTGGAAATGAGATCCCGAGCGAGTTGCATCGCCGCCCTGGTCTTCCTCCTGATGTTCTCCGCCGTCTTTGCGGTGAGCGAAATGTAAACGCCGGTCAGGTACAGCAAGGATATCTTGATCCCCTCGGCCGTCCAGGGGATCGCCCTCCCTTCCACGGAGGCCAGGTACCACAGCATGAGCAGGTATCCCAGTGCCGGGATATGGGAGAAGAACAGGGCCCTTCGAAAGGTGGTGTTCGCCTGATCCGACACCCTGACGAGGAGGAGGAAGAAGAGGAGGCTCTTTTCCCCGCCCGTGAGATAGATGGCGGCGATCAGTACGGCCAGGTCCGTGGTCAGAAAAACGACTCCCAGATTGACCCTGGCCATCCTGTGGAAAAGGAGAGAAAGGGTGCCCCAGGAAAGCAGGCTGTATGTGAAGGTGAAGCAGAGAAAGAGGCTGATCTCCTTCCAGGAGACATATCCGAGGATGAATCGATTGTGAAGGTAGATGACGATGCTCAGCAGGCCGAACCCGATGAGACGGAGGTAGGGGATTTCCACCACGTGAAGCTGATAAGCCCTCTTTCTCTTGGCTGCTTCTGCCTTGACCGGATCCAGCTCCAGCTTCACAGGTCGCACCGTTGGTTCCCTTTCTGTATGGGCATGCGGGAAGGCCTCTTACCTCCGTGTCTCAGCCCCTGGTGTCGGACGTTTTTACCGAAAGAAAGGACCCAGGTCAACTTCCCAATGCGGGAGGGTATCGGTTGCATTTTGTGCGGCGAAGAATATACTCGGTGGGACATGAAGCGCCTGTGGCCGGAGTCGGGGCAGGTCGCCGCCTGGCCCCTCCCCGGCAGCGGCCAAGTTCTCCCATTCCTTTTTCTGAAAGGGCCGATGGACAAATGAAACGACTCCTGATCTGTTTCGGGGCCGGTTGCCTCGGGGGACTGGTCAACAGCCTTGCGGTATGGGCTTGCGGAAAATATGGGATCACGGCCGCCCTCGGGGTCCGGATCGCCCCGGCCCTCGCACCGGAATGGCTTTACCCTCGCATCGTCTGGGGCGGGATCTGGGGATTTCTGTTTGTTTCGCCGCTGCTGAATGCGAGACCCGTGGTACGGGGCGTGCTCATGAGCATCTTCCCCACGTTGATCCAGCTGTTGGTCGTGTTTCCGCTTCAGGCCAAGAAGGGTTATCTGGGTCTGGACCTGGGGACCTGGACCCCCTTGTTCGTTTTCCTCTTCAATGTGGTCTGGGGGGTCGCTGCATCCCTGGCCGTCCGATGGTCCAAGTAGGGAGGTGGAAGAAATGATTTCCGTAGAACGGAGCGACCGTATTGCGGTACTGAGGCTTTCTCGCGATGTCCCCAATGCCCTGAACCTCGAACTCGTGACCGAGCTGGCCGGGGCCTTGGAAGAGGTGAAGCGGGACCCCAGCCTCTGCGGCATGGTCCTGACCAGCGCCAATGAAAAGATCTTTTCTCTCGGCTTCGACATTCCATGGCTCTGTGAGGCCGGGCAGGAGCAGGTCGGCCGGTTCTTCCGCCTGTTCAACAGGACGTGCCTCGAGCTCTACACGCTCCCCAAGCCCACCCTTGCGGCGATCAACGGCCATGCCGTGGCCGGCGGATGCATCCTCGCCCTCTGCTGCGATTACCGCTATGTCGCCGAGGGGCGGAAACTGATGGGCCTCAACGAGATCAGGCTTGGGGTGCCGGTTCCGTATCTCCCCGACTGTATCCTGAGACAGTTGGCGGGGGTGAGAAACGGCCGGGACATCATGGATACGGGAGAGTTCTATCCTCCGGAGAGATTGCTCCAGATGGGAGTGGTCGACGAGGTGCTTCCGCCGGAAGCGGTACTGCCCGGGGCGGTTGCAAAGGCGACCGAGCTGTCCAAGTCGCTGCAGGCCTTTGCGCTCATCAAGGAGAACCGGGTCGAGGAGATCCGGGCCCGGGTCCTGCAGCACGGCGAAGAGAAGGACCGGGCCTTTCTCGAGTGCTGGTTTTCGGAAGAGACCCAGGAGCGATTGCGGGAAGCGATCAAGAAATTCTAAGGACAAAGCAAAAGCTTCAAATGCCAAGCCAAGGCCAAAGCCCCCAATGACAGAGGCAAACCGAATGAACATCGAACATGCCAATATCGAATGCTGATGTTCCCGTAGGAAATCTCTGCATCCTGTCCAAGCCGTAAAGAAAAACACAGTCTTGTTCTTGGTGTCTTTGTGTCTTAGTGGCGGGGTTGCGCGAGTGGCAAGATTCTACAGACCCACGAAAGAACAGATCGCCGCAGCGGTCGGCAAAAGGGTGCCCGACCTGATCGGGCCCGGGCTGAAGGTCCTCTTCTGCGGCATCAACCCGGGGCTCTACTCAGGCGCGGTCGGACACCATTTCGCCCGCCCCGGAAACCGTTTCTGGCCCGCCTTGCATGCTGCCGGATTTACGGATCGCATCCTCTCCCCCTTTGAAGAGCGGGAGCTTCTGGGGCTGGGGTATGGAATCACGAACCTGGTCAATCGGGCCACCGGATCGGCGGCCGAACTGCGGCCAGACGAGCTCCGGCGGGGCGGATTGCGCTTGCAGTCCAAGATCAGGAGATTTTGCCCGCGCATTGCCGCCGTGCTGGGCATCGATGCCTATCGCAAGGCGTTCGGCCGTCGGGAAGAAAAGGTAGGCCGGCAAAGCGGCAACATAGGCGAAACGCGACTCTGGGTCCTTCCCAACCCGAGCGGATTGAATGCCCACTATCAGATCGGGGAACTGGTCCGGCTCTTTGAGCAGCTGCGTGCCGCATCCGAAGAGCCGGGCAGGAGATCGGAGGGGTAGGGATACCGGCCGTTCGCCTTTACAGGGAGGGAATGCGCCTTATATTGATGCCGATCCCGCACCAGAGTTCCAAAATCAGTGAGAACTGCGGAGGTAAGGCCATGAAAAAGGACCTGGAGGTGAAAAGGATACTGTGGCCCACGGATTTTTCTCGAACGGCCGAGGCCGCCCTGCCCTATGTGACCTCGCTCACTCGTAAGTATGGCGCTGAAATCCACGTGCTCTACGTCATCGAAGATCTTGCCCATCATGAAGCCTGGTATGGGGAATTCGGCCGCGAGAACGTCCGTAAGCTGATGGACCATTCGGAAAAATCCGCGCGAAAAAGACTGGATCAGATCTGCGAGAAGTACCTGGAGGGGTGCCCCCTGTACATCAAGCATGTCGCTGTCGGAGACCCGGCCCGGGAGATCCTCAAGGTCGTCGAAGCGGAGGAGATCGACATGGTGGTGATGTCCAGTCGAGGTGAGAAAGGTCACTTCAGTTTCGGCAGCGTTTCGGAAAAGGTGGTCAGGAACTCGAAGGTGCCCGTGGTGATCGTGCCGCTGGAGGGGGGTATACCAAGAATCAGCTGAGGGCGGCACGAAGTTGGTTGACACGGGGATGCGAATATTTGTAGTACTCTCCTGTTCGAGGAGAGGATATCGTGAAAAGCGCTGGTGGGCAGATCCGATTTGTAGGCTTTGGCTTTTTCGGCTTTAGCACCGGGTCTGCCCTCCTCGGCTTTGCAGTGTAAGATCGTGTAGGCAAGGGGGTTGGGCAGACCCGGAGCGGCTGCCCATGACGCCCCCGAAACCTCGAGGCCATGGGTCGAACCCACGGCCTCTTTGTTTTTCTGTGATTACCGGGAAAGGAGGCACGAGAAATGTCAGGACCGTTGGAAGGCGTGAAGGTTGTGGAGATCACCATGTTTCAGCAGGGGCCGGTCGCCGGGATGAGACTCGGGGATCTCGGCGCGGACGTGATCAAGGTGGAGGCGAAGACCGGGGATCCGGCCAGGGGCTTCATGAAGATCATCGGCGCCATGGCGGGGCTCAAAGGGAACAACTACTATTTTGAGCACCACAATCGCAACAAGCGGGGGATTGTGCTGGACCTCAAGAGCAGGAAAGGCATGGAAGTATTCCTCAGACTGATCGACCAGGCGGACGTGTTCGTGAACAACATGAGCATCCGGGCCCCCGCCGGCATGGGAATCGGGCCCGACGTACTGCTTGCAAGGAATCCCCGTCTCATCTATGCCCATGCGTCCGGCTGGGGACGCAAAGGCCCGGATGCCCACGACCTGTCGTTCGACTATACGGGGATCGCGCGCTCGGGACTCATGATGGCCTGCGGCGAAAGGGGTACCCCGCCCACCCAGATCCTTCCAGGGATCGGCGATGAGATCGGCGGGTTGATCTGTGCATGGGGGGTCACGGCCGCCTTGTATGCCCGCGAGAAGACCGGGAAGGGACAGGTGGTGGACACTTCTTTGATGGGGAGCGTGATCGCCGCGCTGGCGTTCATCCTGGATGCACCGGCCATCCTGGGCCAGGAATTCCCCAGGGAGCTGAGGGCCGAGGCGGGGAACCCGGTCTACAACCATTATCGCTGCTCCGACGGCAAATGGATCGCCATCGCCCACCTGGACCCGAACCGCTACTGGCCGATCCTCTGCAAGGCGATGGGGATGGAGGAGCTGATCGAGGATACGCGTTTCAACAGCATCGAGGCGCGGGGACGGAACGCAAAGGAACTGGTCGCCATCCTGGACGGGAAGTTCGCCACCAGGCCCAGGGACGAGTGGATGAAGATCCTTAGGGAGGCGGGATGCATCTTCACCCCCATCCAGTCCCTCACCGAGGTCACGCAGGACCCGCAGGCCTTCGCCAACCGGTACCTCATTGAGGTCGATCACCCCTGGGGCAGGCAGAGGATGGTGGGGTTCCCCTGGGACTTCAGCGAGACACCGGCCTCCTGGCGCCGCCCGGCGCCCGGATTCGGCGAGCATACGGACGAGGTGCTGCTGGAGGCCGGATACACCCGGGAGGAGATCGACGCCTTCAGAAAGGAAGGGGCGATCATCTGAGGAGACCGTTTTGGGGTGCGTTTTCTCTACCTGCCTGGCGCAGGCAGCAGGATTCTTGTAAACTTTAGAAGGCGCATGCCATGCGGTGAAGAACACCGGAAAGCCGTGTGCGGGGAAACCGCACGCACGGTTACCTTACCCCTGTTCCTCACTCAGGGAACATGCGCTCAACCCCTTTTCCTCCAGGGCTTCAGTGTTGAAATGAAACTTAGGAAAGTGAGCGTAAGGGCCTGGAAGCCGCCCCACCAACATAGCATGGAAAAATTAGCGGAGGGTTCGCATGGCGCAGCACTTCGCTGCGGATCAACGCGAGATACGGAAAGGCTTCAAGGACGCCCAGATCATAGCCTCGGGGGAAACGCGCTATTGATCGGCAGCCATCGGCTGATTCGGGGGGCCTTTGCAACCGGAAGCCGTTCGGGGCGAAGGGTATCAGAGTCTTTCAGATTTTTTCGAGACGAATGTCTGAGGTCAAGGTACCCTCTTTTATTCTAATATGGCTTACACCAAGAGGGGAACCCCACTGGTAATCTTCTAACAGAGCATGCGGGAGCTGTGGCCCGGGGCGGTCAACTCCAGGAGCGCAATCCCGGCGAAGAACAGAGCAGAAAACCCGCCCCTCTTTTGACCGGCGTTCCCCCCCCACCCTCTTGACCCCAGGGCATGGATTGGTTAGATTCCGGCCATGAAAAATCGAACCTTGTGGTACCTGTTCGGCATGGTCCTGGTCGGCTGCACCGTGGGCCTTCCCCATCGAGCCACGACCGCGGAGACCACCCCCAGGCCCTTTATCGCGCCGTGTCCTCTGCCTGGATCCATGACCCTGTGCGGCGAGCCCGTGCCCCTGGACAACCCCCAAATGCTGGAGATCCTCGACAGGGCACTCCACATGACGGTCTGGGATGAAGCCGGCGTCATCCTGACCATCAAACGGGCCGCCCGCTATTTTCCCTTCATTGAGAAGAGGCTCAAGGAGCTTGGGATGCCGGATGATCTGAAGTATCTCGCCGTGGCCGAGAGCAATCTCCGAACGGAGGCGAGGTCGCCCGCCGGAGCGCTGGGATCCTGGCAGTTCATAAAGGCCACGGGTGTGCGGAACGGCCTAAGGCACAACCCTTCCATGGATGAGCGGCTGGACTTCGAGCGCTCCACGGAGGCGGCTCTGACCTATCTGAAGCAGCTGCGGGAGACGTTCGGTTCCTGGGCTGCCGCCATGGCCGCTTATAACTGCGGGGAGAACAGGGTCCGCACCGAAATGAAGGAGCAGAGGGTCACGGATTTCTACCGTCTGAATCTTCCGCAGGAGACGGAGAACTACGTCTTCCGCATCGCGGCCGTCAAGCTCGTCATGGAAAATCCGGAGCGCTACGGATACAGGATCCCCAAGGAAACCCTGTATGCGGATATCCCGTGCGATAGAGTTCCCGTGGATATCGGGTCCAGTATCCACATCGCCGATCTGGCCGAGGCCCTCGGAACCGACTACAAGATCATCAAGGAACTCAACCCCTCGCTCCTGGGACGCCACCTGCCCCAGGGACAGTATACGCTCAAGGTCCCCCGCGGAACGGGATCCAGGCTGAACCGCTACCTCAGCAGCCTTGTCCCTCCTCCGGAGAGCGGGAAGAACCATCCCCGATGAAAGAAGCCTTTGACCCTGATCGGTTCCTGTTCAGGGGCCTTCATCGGCTGATCCGCGTGGGGACCGCCAGCGATCGTTATGCGGGATGGATCGGGCAGATCTACTCCGCCGATCGTTTCGGAAGCAGGATATCCACCCGGACCAACCGGGTCGGCGGGAAGTCCTTCAAAGAACCGGTCCTTCCCGTGGAGAGCGTGGAGGAGTACTTCCGGCACTTCTCCGTGCTGGAGCTGGACTCCACCTTCTACAGCCTACTGCTGGACGAGGAGATGAGGCCGACCCCCACCTTCAGGCTCCTTCAGCGGTACAGGAATCATCTCCAGGAGAAGGATCGGCTCATCCTCAAGGTGCCGCAGGCGGTCTGCGCCCGCAGGCTGCTCCGGAAAGGCGCGTTCCTGGAGAACCCCGATTGCTTCAGGGCCGACCTCTTCATCCGCCGGTTCCTGGAGCCAGCCACGGAGCTCCTGGGGGAGAGCATCGCCGCCTTTGTGTTCGAGCAGGAATACGTGAGAAAGGATGAGGCAAGGGGGGAGGATCACGAATTTGCGGCCATGCTGGAGGGGTTTTTCAGCGAAGTCCCTCGGGATGCCCGCTATCACATGGAGCTAAGGACCGAAGCGCTGCTGCAGGAGGACTATTTCCAGGTCCTGGAGAAGTTCGGGGTAGGACAGGTCCTCAGCCACTGGACCTGGCTGCCCACCCTAAAGGCCCAGTTCAGAAGAGGGGGGAAGAGATTCCTCAACAGCGGCTCGAATGCATTGATCAGGCTCATGACGCCCCGGGGAGTCAGGTACGAGAAGGCCTATGCCATGGCGTTTCCGTTCGATCGCGAGGTGGATGGGATGATGACCCCGGGGATGATCGAGCAGACGGCCGACCTCATGCTTGCCGCCGTCGAGGAGGGCGTGACCATGAACGTGGTGATCAACAACCGGGCGGGGGGAAACGCGCCCCTTATCGCCAGGAGGATCTCGCGTCGATTTTCAGAGGCTTCGAGAAGCGGATCCGCTCAGGGGTGATCCCGTCATCTCATCTTTTCCAACTCGCTGACCTCTCCGGAACTGAGCACCCTGTCGATGTCGAGAAGGATCTTCACGCCCCCGTCCATCTTGGCCATTCCGAGGATGTAGTCGATGTCGACCTTGGTACCGAAGGTAGGGGTCTCTTCGATCTCTTCCCCCTTGATGTTGAGGACCTCCGACACCGAGTCCACCAGGATCCCCATCATCACGGTTCCGGACTGGCTTTCGATCTCCACCACAATGATACAGGTACGGTCGGTGGAATCCACCACCCCCATTGAGAACCTCTGCCTCAGGTCGATCACCGGGATCACCTTCCCCCTCAGGTTGATCACGCCTTTGACGTATTCAGGGGTGCGGGGAACAGGTGTGATAGGGATCATCCCGATGATCTCCTTGATCTTGAGGATGCCGATCCCGTACTGCTCGTTGTCCAGGCTGAAGGTCAAGTACTTGCCTTCCTTGACTCCCGGTGCAGCCGACTCCACCTGCTTGACAGCTTCTCTCATCAGTCCATGTCCTCCTCCAAAGATTGCACGCGCCTGCACAAGACCACGAAGTCCCTCGGCCGAGGCTGCGAAACCCCGCACGCAGAGCTGTTGATCGGCCCTTCTTGCGACTTCGAGCAAAGACCTATGCGATCTCCGTGCCAAATGGATGGACCCGGGAGAGAGAGGGGGAGAAAACCTCATCCGAATCAGTTGATTACCCGCAGATCGCCCCACTGCTTCCAGCGAACGGCGCGGCGAGCCTTCATTGCCTGCCAACGGGAACGCGGTGTCGGTTATTTGACGGAGGGGCTGGTGTGATGTAACACAGATAACCTGTATCTCGATCTTGGGGAGAGATCCTTTATCTAATAAGATTTCTCAATCCGTTCGAAGTGAGAAATCTGGCTGGGGAACTTCAGTCAGCCGACGTTAGATGTCCTTGAGCCGAAGGTTGGCGGGGGACCGCTCGATGAGCTCCGCGAGGGATCTGAGGCTGTTTCTGATCTCTTCCTGTTCCCTCGACGCACCACCGGGAAGCCATGAGCTGCCCTTTTCCTCCATGGCCTGGATCGCGTAACGGATCGTGAGGAGTTCGGGATCCCTGGAGGGCTGGAAGCCCGGTCCGTTCTCCCCTCTGATCCTGACTTCCGAGACGAGGCCGGATGCCACGAGCTCATCGAGGACCTGCCGGACCACCCGCAGTGGGACCTCGGTGATCCGGGAAACCCGTCCGGCATTCGGCGGTGGGTGCTCCCCGAGGAATTCTTTGACGAGGACGTGGAGGATCCGAAGGGAGAGGAGTCTTCTGCCTGCACTGTTCATCGAGCGGTATTCCTCCTCGAACTCGAAGGCATCCGCGTTCTGATGGGCGAAGGCGATCTCGGCCCCGAAGAGGACGATGATCCAGCTGAACTGCAGCCAGACAAAGAAGAGCGGCAGGGCCGCAAAACTCCCGTAAATCGCATTGTACTTGGAGACCCCGATCTGGAATTCGATATAACCCCACTGAAAGACCTGGAATACGGTGCCCGCGATCACCCCCCCCAGCACCCCCGAGGAAAGGCGGACCCTGGCGTTCGGAATGAGGATGTAGAGGAAACTGAAGAATACCCACAGCACGACCACCTGCAGGAGCTGCAGGGAAGAAAGGATGAGGGGACCGACGGGAGCGAGAAAGCCGATCCCCCGGACCGCCAGCTCCGCCTCTCCCGAGACAAAGACCGTCAGACTGCTCGAGAAGAAAAAGATGATGGGGGAGAGGAGCATGAGGGAGAAGTAATCGCTGATCTTCCTTCCGATGGTCCTACCCCTTTCCACCTGCCAGATGGCATTGAACGCCTCCTCTATGCTGGATAGGATCTTCACGATGGTGTAGAGGAGAATCAGGAGGCCGATACCGGCGACCAGGCCGTCGGTGGCCGTATCCAGCAGCCTCTGCGAGAACTCCACGATCCTGCTGATGACCTCCCTTTGCCCGCCCACCTGCTCCAGGAGCAGGACCTCCAGTTTTTCCTGGAACCTGAAGCCTTTTGCGATCGCAAGCAGCATGGCAACGGTAGGCACGAGGGAAAGAAGGGAGAAGTAGGTGAGGGAGGATGCCCGGAGCAGGCATTGATCTTCGAAAAGCTTGCGAAAGGCAAGCAGCGGGACCCGGAGGACACCGATCAGGAGAGATCGGGATGGAGGAAGCCCCTTCCGGCGGACCCTCCAGATGTCTCTTCTGAGAAAACCCGAGATGGACGTCCCTGCTGCCATGGACTCATCCTGAACGCGCGGCCTCTGCCTCGAGGGCGAATCACCCTGAGTCTCGCGCAAGTATAGGTGATCGAAGGGTGCCTGTAAAGCGGGGGGCATTAAGAAGATCAGAGGTTGAGAGGTCGAGAGGCTTAGAGGTCCAGCAGGTTGCTCATGAGGTTCTCTTTCGTCACCCCGGTTGAATGAACGCTGTCCCGGCCGGGGACCGGGATCTGGAAGCACCCGATAGACCTGAATTCCGGCTCCGCCCCGAGCGACGACCTGGCGCGTCGAAAGCGGTTTTTCAGCGCCTTTTTGGAGGGCAAGTGTCTCCTTTCTCGTCCTCTCCTCTTCTAATCCCCTCATCTACACCTCTCATCTTCTCTTCTTTGCAAAGGACACGGAAGGGCGTATAATGGTTTTCCGGAAACGGCACTCGAATCCTCTCGAAATCACGAGAACGATCTATGTCCGAAGATGAAACCAAATCGTGTCCCGATACCGAACGGGCCCAGCAGCCGTCCCACTTCACCCGCATCTGGTTCGAGGAACTGGGACTTCCAAGGCACGTGCTCGCGGGGCTCAAGGATTGCGGCTTCACCCTGTGCACGCCCTTGCAGTCCCAGGTGATCCCGCTTGCCCTCTTGGGAAAAGATGTCGTGGCCAAGGCCGTGACCGGCTCGGGAAAGGTTGCCGCCTATCTCCTTCCCCTGCTGGCCCGGCTGCCGGAACGCTCTGCCACGGCGGAGGGGAATACATCCGCGCTGATTGTCGTCCCCACCCCGGGGCTGGCCCGCCAGGTGGCCGAAGATGTCCGGCTCTTCAGCGGCACCTACACCGTCCTTTCTCATGCACTCGTCACCGAGGATCAGGACCCCGCAGACCAGAGCGAGGTCTTCCGCCAGGGCCCCGATATCGTCATCGGCACTCCGCCGGCCCTGATCGATCGGATGAAGCAGGGTACATTCAGGGTCTCCGGCGTCAACGTGCTCGTGGTGGATGAGGCGGACCGTTATTTCGATCTGAACATGGTCAAGCACCTGCGCTATCTTCTCCGTAAGCTTCCGCACTTCGAGAAGCGCCGCTCGATGCTCTTCGCCGGATCCATTTCCTACCGCATCCTGGCGCTGGTCTACCATTACATGAACGGCCCCGAGTTCGTCTCCGGGGTGACCGAGGAGTCCCAGCTCGTGGGAGTGGAGCAGTCGCTCTTTCACGTGGATTCCCATGAGAAGGCTTCTCTTCTGCTGGGCCTGTTGAAAAGGGAGGAGTGGAAGAGGATCGTGATCTTCGCAAACACCCCTTCCGCCGTCGAGGACATCGGCCGTATCCTGAAGGAGAATGGACTGCCGGTGGAGAGCGTCTCCGAGGAACTCCCGCAGCGAAAGCGCTTCAGGCTCATCACGCGGCTGAACCGGGGGGGCGCGAAGATCCTTGTGACCACGGATTCCACCTGCGGCGAGGTCTACATGGAAGGGGTCTCCCACGTGGTCAATTACGACCTCCCCCTGGCGCCCCAGGCCTACCTCCAGAGGGCCGGCCGCGCCACGGCGAGCAACGGCTCCCGTCGGGTGATCTCGTTTGCCTGTGAAGAGTACGTCTTCCACCTCGAGCCGATCGAAGAGGCCTTGGGGTATAAGATCCCGGCGGTATTTGCACCCGACGAATGGTTTGCCGAACGAAAGGATCGGCCTCTCCAACCCGAGCCGGCGGCTCCAAGGGAGTCCGTCCACAAGCAGCAGGAGGCCCACGAAGAGAAGAGGCCGCTCCAGTTGAAGGGCGGGGCCAGGATCGTGTTCAGCAGCGAACCGGGCGGGGTCTTCGGACTGGCCGTCGAGAGGACGAGCCCGCAGGAGAAAGGCTCCGATCAAGCTCCTGAGCCGAAAAAGAAGCCCCGGCGGCGCAGGCCCAAGCGGCGGGAACAGAAAAAGGAAGAGGGCAAGGCGGGGAATGATGACGGAATGACAGGCTCTACTGAGCGCTGAACACTCTACACTGAATCACTGCGCCGTCTCAGGAGCCCGGCCGCTCACTCCCACTCGATCGTGCTGGGCGGCTTTGAAGAGATATCCAGGACAACCCGGTTCACCCCCCGCACGTGGTTGATGATCCGGTTGGAGATCCTGGCGAGGATCTCATGGGGCACCCGCGTCCAGTCCGCGGTCATGGCATCCTGGCTGTCGACGATCCTCAGCGCGATGACATTCTCATAGGTCCTCTCGTCTCCCATCACGCCCACGGTCTTCACCGGCAGGAGCACGGCGAAGGATTGCCACACCTTGTCGTAGAGGTCCGCCCTGCGAACCTCGTCCAGCAGGATGAGGTCCGCCGATCTCAGGACCTCCAGCCGCTCGAGGGTGACCTCTCCCAGGATCCTCACGGCCAGCCCCGGCCCCGGAAAAGGCTGGCGCATGACGATCTCCTTCGGCAGCCCGAGCTCGAGTCCCACCTGGCGCGCCTCATCCTTGAAGAGCTCCCGGAGTGGCTCGATAAGGGCCAGTCGCATGACCTCGGGCAATCCTCCCACGTTGTGATGGCTCTTGATGGTGGCGGAAGGCCCCTTGAAGGAGACGCTTTCGATCACGTCCGGATAGAGGGTGCCCTGTGCGAGGTACTTGGCCTTCCCGAGCTCTCTCGCCTTGTTTTCGAAGACCGCAATGAACTCGTGGCCGATGATCTTCCGTTTCTTTTCCGGGTCGGTCACCCCTTTCAGGCAGCGCAGGAAATGGTCTGCGGCATCCACGAGATGAATCTTCATCCGGTAATGATCGCGGAAGAGCTCCATCACCTCATCGCTTTCCCCCCTTCGGAGCAGCCCGTTGTCGACAAAGATGCAGGAGAGCTTCTCCCCGATCGCCTTGTGGAGGAGTACGGCCGTGACCGAAGAGTCCACGCCCCCGGAGATCCCGCAGATGACCCTTTCCTCCCCGACCTTCTCCTTCATATCGCTGATGGTCCTCTCCACGAAGGAGCTCATGCTCCAGAGCGGCTCGCAGCCGCAGACCCTGAAGAGGAAGTTCCGGAGGATCCTTGCCCCCTTCGGGGTGTGCACCACCTCCGGATGAAACTGGACCCCGAAGAGCCGCCGTGATTCGCTCCCCATGGCAGCCACCGGGCTGCTCCTGCTGCTCGCGAGGACCCTGAAGCCGTTCGGCAATCGGTCGATGCGATCGCCGTGGCTCATCCAGACGATCTCTTCCTGCCCCTTCACGAACCCGTGAAGAAGGTCCCCATCCTCCTGGATC
Source organism: Deltaproteobacteria bacterium (assembly GCA_020060215.1). The sequence continues at coordinate 49,972 of JAGVAP010000088.1, forward strand.
GTCACGAGGGCGTTGCCGTACTCGCGGTCCTCGGCCCTGGAGACCTGCCCGCCCAGGATATGGGCGAGGTACTGCATCCCGTAGCATATCCCGAGGATCGGCACGTCCAGGTCCAGGATCCATTTGCCGATGGCAGGGGCGCCCTTATCATAGATGCTCGCCGGGCCGCCCGAGAGGATGATCCCCCTCGGGTCGAAACTCCTGACCTTGTCCTCGCCCGTACTGAAGGGATGAATCTCGCAATAGACGTGGGATTCCCTTACCCTGCGGGCGATCAACTGGGTGTACTGGGAGCCGAAGTCCAGAACCAGGATCTTCGTGCCGTAGATGTCCTTGCCCATCCTCGTTCTACTCCAGCCGATAGTTTGGTGCTTCCTTGATGATGATGACGTCATGGACATGACTCTCCCTGAGGCCCGCAGGGGTGATCCGCATGAATCTCGGCTTCGTCTTCAGCTCCCGGATGTCTTTGCAGCCAAGGTATCCCATCCCTGCCCGCAGCCCGCCTACCAGCTGATAGACCGTGTCTGAAAGCGGACCCCGGTACGGCACCCTCCCCACGATGCCTTCCGGGACCAGTTTTTTCTCCGTCTCCACGTCGCCCTGGAAGTATCGATCCTTGCTCCCCTCCTTCATGGCCTCGATCGAGCCCATGCCGCGGTAGACCTTGTAGGTCCTGCCCTGGAACAGGATCGTCTCGCCCGGGCTTTCTTCGGTGCCCGCAAAGAGGCTTCCGATCATGACCGAGTCCGCCCCGCCTGCCACGGCCTTCGTGATGTCCCCCGAATACTTGATCCCCCCGTCGGCCACAATCGGGACGTCGTGTTTTGCGGCCTCCTCCGCGCAACTCATGATCGCCGTCATCTGCGGCACACCGATGCCGGCCACGATCCGGGTCGTGCATATGGATCCCGGGCCGACGCCGACCTTTACCCCGTCCACCCCGGCGTCGATGAGGCTTCTCGTCCCTTCTGCAGTGGCCACGTTTCCCGCGATGACCTGGAGGTTCGGGAACCTCTTCTTGACCATCTCGGATGCCCGGATCACCCCTTCCGAGTGCCCGTGAGCGGTATCGATCACGACCACGTCCGCGCTCGCGGCGACCAGCCGGTGTACCCTCTCCATCAACTCCGGGCCCGTGCCTACGGCCGCACCCACCCGCAGTCTGCCGCGCTCGTCCTTGCAGGACATGGGGTATTTCTTGATCTTCTCGATGTCTTTGATGGTGATCAGCCCGATCAGCTTTCCCTCCTCATCCACGACCAGGAGCTTCTCGATCCTTCTCGCATGGAGGATCCGCTTGGATTCCTCCAGGGTGATGCCGGGCTTGGCGGTCGCCAGGTTTTCCTTGGTCATCACGTCTCCGACCGACTGCTCCAGGTTGGTCTCGAACCGCAGATCCCGGTTGGTGATGATCCCCACCAGACTGCCGTCCTTGACCACGGGCACACCCGAGATCCTGTACTTGCTCATGATCTCCAGGACGTCGGAGAGCTTTCGGTCGGGTTCAATGGAAATGGGATCCACGATCATCCCGCTTTCCGACTTCTTCACCTTTTCCACCTCGAGCACCTGGCGATCGACGCTCATGTTGCGATGGATGATCCCGATGCCTCCCTGCCGGGCGAGGGTGATGGCCGTGGCCGACTCGGTCACCGTGTCCATGGCCGCACTGACAATCGGCACATTCATGGTGATCCCCCTGGTCAGCCTCGTCTTCACATCCACCTCGTTCGGAAGCACGGAAGAGCGGTCCGGCACCAGGACCAGGTCGTCAAAGGTATATCCGTCTTTCAATTCGAACCGGTTGTCCATCCAGCGTACCTCAATCGATAGATTAGGCGCATTTCATGCAGTTTGGCCTACGAAAGTAGCAAACGGGGGAACCCTTTTCAATCAAAAAAGGCTCGCAATCATTCAGGAATACCGTGGACGGCCTATTCCCAGTACCCGACCCGCTCCCAGAACTCCTTGTCCTGGAGCCTCCATTTCTTACCGAACTTTTCGTCGTAATAGGATGCAAACCTGCTGAGCCAGCGGGACCAGGGGTTCTTTCCTTTCTCCGCGGCTTCGAGCACATCCTCGAGGTAGGTATCGATCTCCTCCATCTTCTCCTTGGGGATGTAATAGGCCGCCCCTTCCCTGTAGGATCGGATCGTGTCCTCGGGACTCAGTGCATGGGCCGTCAGCATGACGGTGATCACGTTTCTCCGTTTGGCGGTCTCCAGCAGCCTGTAACCGTCCACCCCCATGATGTCCAGGATCGCGATATCGAAGTACTGGACCTTCAGCAGATCCCGGGCCTGTTCGAACGTGGCGGCCTTCACCACATCGCAATGGGGCTCCAGAAGCGATTCCAGGGTATCCAGCACGTCCGGCTCATCATCCACGATGAGGATCCTCTTGTGTTCCAGCAGTCGCGTCGTCATGATTGGACCTCCTTACAGTGTTTGATCCACAGACTACGTACATTTCCCGGATTCGATGCGCATCTGCCATTCGGCCTCAAAGATCTCCGACCTCCGGCCTCCGATCTCTGCCCTTCCGTCTCAACAGACCCATGACCGCACCCAGCTCTCGACACCGTACCAGGTGTGCCGCCAGAAAGTAGATCCCCTGCCCGATCACGATCAATGCAACGAGGCGAAGCCCCAGCTGCACTGCGCTGCCGCCAAACATCTGCGCAGCCCAGGCCCTGTAGAGAAAATGCAGAGCAGCCCCCATGACGGCGGCCGCAAGACCGCTCTTGCCGAGAGACATCAGGATGGCCCGGGTATGCAGGACACCGACCCTCCTGGTCAGGATGAAGAAGAGCAAAAGGAAGTGGAGGCTGGAGGAGAGGGAAAGAGAGAGGGCCAGCCCCCCGTGGAGGAGCGGGCCCATCAGGAGCAGGCTGAATCCGAGGTTCGCCACCATGGCGCAGCCGGCCATCAGCACGGGGGTCCTGGTGTCCTGCAGGGCGTAGAAGGCGGACACCAGCACCCGCACGCCCGAGAAGGCCCACAGCCCGACGGAATAGAAGAAAAGCGCCCGGTCGGTCATGATGGTGGAGTAGGCGTCGAAGGCCCCTCTCTGAAAGAAGATCTGAATGATGGGTTTTCCGAGAATCAGCAGACCGGCCATGGACGGTATGGTGATGAAAAAGGTGAGTCTCAGGGCATGGCTGAGGGTCTCCTTGAAATCCGCCATGTCCCTGCCGGCCGCCTGCCTGGAGAGGGACGGAAGCGCGGCGGTGCTGATGGCGATGGCAAACACCCCGAGGGGAAACTCCACCAGCCGGTCCGCATAGTAGAGCCAGGAAACGGACCCGTCGGGCAGAAAGGAGGCGAGCAGGGTCCCTACGAACTGGTTGAGCTGGTAGATGGCGGAGCCGAAGACCGCCGGCAGCATGAGCATGCCGATCCGCCGGACTGCAGGGTGGCCCGGCATCCACATGGGGAGCAGCGAGATCCCCTGCCTGAAGACCCATGGGAGCTGCAGGAGGAGCTGCATCACACCACCCAGCAGCACCCCGACGGCCACGCCGACAATCGGCTGCGCACAATGGGGGGAGATCAGAAGGGTGGCGCCGATGATCCCGACGTTGAGAAAAATGGGCGCTGCGGCCGGTGCTGCGAAGTGTCTGAGCGAGTTGAGGATCCCGCTCAGGAACGCGACCAGGCTCACCAGGAGAATATAGGGGAACGTGATCCTGGTGAGCAGGACCGTGAGATCATATTTCAGCCCGGATCCCCCGAAACCGAAAGCCTGAATCCTGACGATCCATGGGGAGAAGAGGATGCCGAGAACGGTCACGGTCACCAGGATCAGGGACAGGAGGGTAAGGACCGCCCTTGCAACGCGCAAGGCATCTTCCCTGCTCTGCCGGGTCAGGTATTCCGAGAAGACGGGGATGAATGCGATGGTGAGGGACCCCTCGGCAAAGAGCCGCCTCAGGAGATTCGGGATACGAAAGGCGACGAAGAAGGCGTCCGCCGCCAGCCCAGCGCCGAAGTAGCGGGCGACCACCATATCCCGCACCAGCCCCAGGATGCGGCTGAGCAGGGTATAGAAGCCGACGACCCCGGCCGCCCGGCTTAGGCTGCCCTTCTCCGACTCCACTGCACTCTTTGAGACCACGGTCATCTCTTCTACCGACTCACCAGGAGATCCCATTCATGAGCAGTCTGGTTACTATCAGTCCCCGGGAGAGATTGCCATCCAAAATTGAAATTGAACCTCCAGGCTCGACCTCTTCTCCTTCACGCAAGCAGGGGGTAACCGGGCGGCTGAGCGGAGAATTTCATGGGTCGGGGCGAGGTCCCTCAATTTGCCTTGACAATCCTTCGCAATGCCCTTAAAGTTTTGTGTTTCAGGTGTACTTTTCACGGGCGGATCGAGCCCGCCGCATCTATTCAAAGGAGATGAACTCTTGGCATATCATAAATCCGCCCTCAAGAGGGCACGGCAAAGCAAGGAAAGAAGGATGAGGAACATGGCCTCCAAGAGCAGGGCCAAAACCGCTGTCAAGGCCGTGAACACGGCGGTGGCGGAGAACCAGGGAGCCGGGGCCGTTGAGGCGCTCAGGAAGGCCGTGTCCGAACTGCAGAAGATCGCAGGCAAAGGCGTCATCCACAAGAAAAGGGCATCCAGAAAGATCTCCCGCCTGACCCGCAAGGTGAACAAGAGCGGTTCAACGCAGGCCTCCCTTCCTGCATAGCCTCAGGACCACATTCTCGAGAATGGCCCTGGCGGCGGAGCCTGCCTTGAGACGCCCGTCCGCCTCGTAGAGCAGCGAGAGCGCCCGCTTCAGTTCCTCGGAAGACCACCGCTTTGCCGCCGACCAATACTCGTCGGCCGAGAGGCGGGCGCGGCCCAGCATCGTTTCCACATCCGTCTTCCCGCCACCCTTGTCCAGGATCTCTCTTGTGCGGACAAGAAGCCTGAGCTGCCTGTTCAGCATCCCGATGAACCGCAGGGCTCCGGATTTCTTGTCCTCCTCCTCCAGGTAGCGGTTCAGGGCCACGAGAGACGGACCACACTCCCTGTTCGAGATCCGCTTCATCAGCTCGAATATGGTGAAGGAGCGGGTGCGGGCCACGGTCTCCTTGACCTCCTCCAGGCAGATGTCTCTTTTCCCATAGCGGATGCGGATCTTCTCCAGCTCTCCGTACAGATCCCTCGGATCATTCCCGGTCACCTGCTGCAGATAGTGGCAGGACTCCAGTTCCATGCCGAGCCCCAGTTCGGCAGCCGTCCGCTTGACCCAGGGCGCCACCTGCTGCTCTCTCAGCTCCTCGAAGTAGACGGCGAGGCCCGCGGACCGGATGGCCTTGAACAAACCCTTTTTGAAATCCGCTTTGGAACAGACGTAGACGAGGCAGGTGCTGTCGGCGGGGTTCTGCAGGTAAGGGGTCAATTGTTCGATGGCTTCGGCGCCGAAGGCCTCGGTTCTCCTGACGATGATCAGCCTTCTGCTCGCCAGGAAGGGGATCGACCGGGCCTGGGCCATGATGTCCGAGGGCTGGGATTCCCCCCCGTAGAACACCTCCAGGTTGAAGGGTCTGGCCGACTCGGGGACAAGCGTTTCTTTGAGCCTGTCCAGCATCCTTTCGATCAGGAACTCATTGGGGCCATGGAAGAGGTAAAAAGGAGCTGTCTGCCCCTTCTTGACCGCTTGTTCAACCTGGGCTGGAGATAGATCCCGGGGCATCAGAACCTTTCCATGGTCCTCATGTACATCCGCTGGGCCAACCGCATGGCGATCCTCTCCAGGGCCTCCATCTTGTTTCGCTGATTGACCAGAGGGTCGCCGCTGACCTCGTAACTGGCCCGGGTCTCCATGGCCTCTTCGCGCCAGACCACCCTGCCCGTGGCCCTTTCCACCAGGGAGACATCCACCCTGAGCCTCAGCCTCCTCCTGTTCGTTTCCTCATACGTCACAAGGTTGCCGTGGACGGGCTGTTCCAGGAAGCTGTAGCTCTGTGGATCGGTCCAGATGGTGTGGATATGGCCCACCAGGGTGTACTGCGCCTCTTCTGCAGGGAGGAGCGGGACCCTCGCATGGCTGATGAATTCGTCCCTGACGATCCTCGTGAAGGTCGCCTCGAAGCCGGGTTCTGAAGAGGTGCTGGTCATGAGCGGCACGGCCAGGCTATGGAGGGCGATGCCGACGGGTTCGCCGGTGGGTCGGAAGTGGTATCCGCAGGCCGATATTAAGGCGGACGTCACAAAAAGAACCAACCAAAGAGAAGCCCTGCCATGAGGACACCAGGTCACAAAGAAATGGTATCTATTTGACCTTGGGCCTCGGAGATCCTTCATCGGCATTCTTCCCTTTGTGCCTTCGTGTCCTAGTGGCTGAATCGCCTTTCTCATATCACGATATTGACCAGCTTGTCCCGGACCACGATCACCCTCTTGATGGGCTGATCGCCGATGAAGCTCCTGACGCGATCGTTCTTCAGCGCCTCCCCTTGGATCTCCTGGTCGCTCCAGGATGCAGGCACCTCGATCCGTCCCCTGACCTTCCCGTTGACCTGGATGACGATGAGCCTGGTCTCCACCGCCAGGGCCTGCTCCTCGTACGAGGGCCACGGAACGGAGAGGAGGTTTCCTTTGCGGCCGAGCATGCTCCAGAGCTCGTCCGCAATGTGAGGGGCGACCGGTGAGAGCAGGATGATCACCGCCTCGACCGCCTCCCTGACGACCCTCCAGCCGAGATCGTCCTTGTGCTCCTCGCCTCCCATGGTCCGGGTCAGCTCGTTCACGAGCTCCATGATGGCGCTGATCGCCGTATTGAAATGGAACCGATCCTCTATGTCCGAGGTGACCTTCTTGATGGTCTGGTGGGTCCTGCGGTGCAGCTCCTTCAGTCCCGCCGGAAGCGGCTCGCCCCCCGCAAAGGGCTCCACCCGACGCAGGCATTCCGCATTCTCGTCCACCATTCGCCACACCCGGTTGAGGAACCGGAAGGAGCCCTCGACCCCCTGATCGCTCCACTCGAGGTCCCGCTCCGGGGGCGAGGCGAACAGGCAGAACATGCGGACCGTGTCGGCCCCGTAGCGCCGGATGAGGTCCTCGGGATCGACCACGTTCTTCTTGGACTTGGACATCTTCAGGATGTTCCCCGTGACCACATCCGCCCCGCACCGGGTGCACTTGTTTTCGCTCACCTCTTTCGGGAAAAGGTAGCCGTGATTGGGGCACTCCTGGACCTCCTTGCAGACCATGCCCTGGGTAAGGAGGTTCGTGAACGGCTCGCTCACCTTCACCTGCCCGAGGTCCCGCAGCACCCGGGTGTAGAATCGGGAGTAGAGGAGGTGCAGGATGGCATGTTCGATCCCCCCGATGTACTGGTCCACCGGCATCCAGTAGTCCACCCTCTTCGAATCCAGGGGTCCCTCGGTGTAGTCGGGACAGGCATACCGCTCGAAATACCAGGAGGACTCCACAAAGGTGTCCATGGTGTCCGTCTCCCGCCTGGCCTTGCCTCCGCACCTCGGGCAGGCCGTCTCGTGGAAAGAGGGCTCGAACGGGAGAGGCGAACCGCCGTTCGGCCTCAATTCGAGGTCGAGAGGAAGCACCACCGGGAGGTCCTCTTCCGGGACCGGGACCGTGCCGCACCTTTCGCAGTAGATGATGGGGATCGGGGCGCCCCAGTACCGCTGCCTTGAGATGTTCCAGTCCCTCAGCCGGTAATTGACCGTCTTGTGCCCCTTGCCCTCCGTTTCCAGGAAGGTCGCGATCCCCTCCAGGGCCTCCAGGTTCCGCATGCCGTTGAACGGCCCGGAGTTGACGAGGATCCCTTCCCCCTCGTATGCGCGGGTCATGGTCTCTTCGCGGAGATCCTCGCCGGGGGGCTGGATCACCACTCGCAGGGGCAGACCGTATTTCCGCGCAAACTCGAAGTCCCGCTGATCATGGGTGGGAACCGCCATGATCGCGCCCGTTCCATAGTCGAAGAGGACGAAGTTGGCCACAAAGATGGGGATCTTCTCCCCCGTGACCGGATTGATGCAGGATCGACCGGTGAAAAGCCCCACCTTCTCGGTGAATTCGGAGGTCCGGAGATAGCCGGCCACCTTCATCGTGCTCTCAATGAAGGAGAGCACCTCCTTTTCCTGAGGCATGCCTTTGACGAGATCTCTGAGCATGGGATGCTCGGGGGCAAAGCAGAGGAAGGTCGCCCCGAAGACGGTGTCCTGCCGGGTGGTGTACACCTCGATCTCTTCCGTGCTGTCGACGAGGGGGAACCGGATGATGGCCCCGTAGCTCTTGCCGATCCAGTTCCTCTGCATGGTCAGCACCCGCTCCGGCCATCCGGGAAGCTTTTCGCAGAAATCCAGGATCTCCTCCGCGTAGTCGGTGATCTTGAAGAACCAGCTGTCCATCTCCTTGATGATCACCTCGCGGTCCGTGTGGCGCCAGCAGCGGCCGTCCTCGACCTGCTCCTTGGCCAGGACCGTCTGGCAGCTGTCGCACCAGTTCACGAACGTCCTCTTCTTGTACGCAAGCCCCTTCTCGTACATCCGGATGAAGATGAGCTGCTCCCAACGGTAATATTCGGGGTCGCAGGTGGCGAACTCCCGATCCCAGTCATAGCTGAACCCCATCCTCTTGAGCTGGGACTTCATGTATTCGATGTTTTCATAGGTCCACCGGGCCGGATGGGTCCTGTTCTCGATGGCGGCGTTCTCGGCCGGCAGCCCGAAGGCATCCCACCCCATGGGATGCAGGACATTCCTGCCCTTCATGCGCATGGTCCTCGCCACCACGTCGCCGATCGTGTAGTTGCGCACATGGCCCATGTGGATCCTGCCCGAGGGGTAGGGAAACATCTCGAGGAGATAGTATTTCTCTTTCAGGGGGTCTTCGGAGACCTTGAACAGGCCCTCCTTCTCCCATTGCTCCTGCCATTTCTTCTCGACGCTCTGCGGATCGTATTTCATGTCACTCGGTCGTTATCCGTGGCTCGTGGTTCAAGTATGTTCGTGCTCTTGGTGGCCGGCTCAAACACACGAAGGGGTGTAATTACTCCTTCTCGGCCGTCGCGTGATAGACGGAGTCGAGGACCCCGTTGATGAAACCGCCCGACTCCTCGGTGCCGTATTTCTTTCCCAGCTCCACGGCCTCGTCGATCGAGACCTTGGGCGGGATGTCCTTCAGGTGCATGACCTCGTACAGGGCTATCCTCAGGACGTTTCGATCCACCAGGGGCATCCTCTCCAGACGCCAGTGCTTGGAGGCCTTTCGGATCAGGCCGTCCAGTTCCTCCCTCCGCTCCCAGACTCCGAGCACCAGTTGCCTCGCAAAGGATAGACTGCCCTTGGAAGAGCGGAAACTGCCGCTGATGAGATCCAGGCACTCGCCGGGGTCCCCCTGGTTGAACTCCATATGAAAAAGAACCTGAAGGGCCAGTTCCCTGGCCTGATGTCTTCTCCCCATGATCCTCTTGTCGCCCGGCCGGGCGCGACCGTATCCTCGAAATGGCCGATAAGGGGGCAGTACGGAGGAATCAGATTTGCTTGAAGAGGTTGACCATCTCCATGGCAGCCACGGCAGCGTCCCAGCCCTTGTTCCCCGATTTGGAGCCCGCCCTCTCGATGGCCTGCTCCAGGTTGTCCGTAGTGAGAACCCCGAAGGTGACGGGGATCTTGGTGTCCAGGGCAACCGCCGCAATCCCCTTGGAGACCTCGGCGGCCACATAATCGAAATGGGGGGTAGCCCCTCGTATGACGGCCCCGAGGCAGATCACGGCGTCAAACCGCCCACTCTCGGCCAGCCTCTTGGCCGCGAGCGGGATCTCGAACGCCCCCGGCACCTTGACCATGCTGATCTGGTCGTCTGCGGCGCCGTGCCGCTTCAGCGCATCGATCGCGCCCTCCGTCAATCGTGCGCTGATGAAGTCGTTGAACCGGCTCACGATAATGGCAAATCGAAACCCCTCCGCACTCAGTTTCCCTTCCAGCACTTCCGCCATAACCATTTCCTCTTTCTTCAAGTCGTTTTCCGGTCGCGTCTACCTGCCCTCGTAGGCGGCGCCCGGGTCATGCCCGTCCCGGGAGACCCATTCCGCGGCAGTCTACTTCCTGTTCTTCAATGTCGCCTCAGACCAGTTCTGGATCTGGAGCAGGTGCCCCAGCTTCTGGCACTTGGTGACGAGATATTTGAGGTTCTCGGCCGTCGGCTCCGTCTCGATCGGAATGCGACCGGTGACCTGGATCCCATATCCTTCGAGGCCGATAATCTTCTTGGGATTGTTCGTCATCAGCCTGATCTTCCGGACGCCGAGGCTGGCCAGGATCTGGGCGCCGACTCCGTAATCCCGCAGATCCGGCTCAAAACCGAGCTCCCTGTTCGCCTCGACCGTGTCCCTCCCCTTGTCCTGCAGCGCATAGGCCCGGATCTTGTTGGCAAGGCCGATGCCCCTGCCCTCCTGCTGCATGTAGAGGATCACCCCCAGCCCTTCCTTGTTGACCATCTCCATGGCCGCCTGCAGCTGCGTCCCGCAGTCGCAGCGAAAAGACCCGAAGACGTCGCCCGTGGTGCACTGGGAATGGACCCTGACCATGATCTCCTTTTCAGGGTCGATCTCCCCCTGGATCAGGGCAAGGTGTTCGTGGTTGTCCAGGTCGTTGACGAAGGCGATCGCCTTGAATTCCCCGAAGGGGGTGGGAAGCACCGTTTCCGCGGCCGCGTGGACAAAGCTCTCGTTCCTCATCCGGTACGCGATGATGTCCCTGACCGTCGCGATCTTCAACCCGTGTCGCTCGGCGAACCGCTCGAGATCCGGCATCCTGGCCATGGATCCGTCGTCGTTCATGACCTCGCAGATGACCCCGGCCGGCTTCAATCCCGCCAGCCTTGCGAGATCCACAGATCCTTCGGTCTGTCCGGTCCTGAACAGGACCCCTCCTCGCCGCGCCCTCAGGGGGAACACATGGCCCGGCTGCACCAGATCTTCCGGCCTGCTGTCGTCCGCCACGGCCGTCAGGACGGTTCGCGCCCGGTCGGCGGCGGAGATCCCGGTAGTCACCCCGGTGCGCGCCTCGATGGAGACCGTGAACGCGGTCTGAAAGGGGGATCGGTTGTTGGTCACCATGAGGGGGAGCTTCAGCCTGTCCACGATCTCCGGTGCGAGGGAGAGACAGATGAGCCCTCGCCCGTATCTGGCCATGAAGTTGATCGCCTCCGGCGTGATCTTTTCTGCGGCCATGGTCAGGTCCCCTTCGTTCTCCCTGGACTCGTCGTCCACCAGGATGATCATCCTGCCCTGCCGCAGATCCTCCAGTACGCTTTCTATAGATGAAACCGGCATGTCTTTAATCACCAAATCCGTGTTTGTTCAAAAAATCCCTGTCCAGCGGAGAGGTCCCGGCTTCCCGCCCGGCCCCTCTGCTCCCGGGCTCCCTCAGGAACTTCTCGACGTACTTTCCAATCAGGTCCGTCTCGATATTCACGAGATCTCCAACCCGTTTGTTCAGGATCGTGGTCTCGCCCCACGTCTGAGGAATGATATTAACCTCAAATCCCTTCTCATGGCAACGGTTGATCGTCAGGCTGATGCCGTCGACCGCCACAGATCCCTTTTCAATGGTGTAGCGCGCAACCGACGGCTCGATCCCGATCTCCAGCCGCCACGAGCCGCCGACCTGCTCCTTCCGTACAATCCTTCCGATCCCGTCCACATGCCCGGCCACGAGATGTCCTCCAAGCCGATCCGACATGCGAAGGGCCCTCTCGAGATTGACCTCTTCGTCGGGTTTCAGTCCGGAGAGGGTGCTGCGGGACAGGGTCTCCCCGGAGACGTCCGTCCTAAAGGCCCCCTGCTTCAGGCCCGCGACCGTGAGGCAGACGCCGTTCACGCTGATGCTCTCCCCGATGCGGCAATCGATCATCTCGAACAGGGGAAGGATGGTCAGCCGCATCTCCCCCCGGACCCTCACGATCTCCCTGACCCGGCCCTTGCCCTCAACCAATCCTGTGAACATCATCGGTCCTTTGTATTGAAGAATCCTTGCTGCCGCCTTTTCTGCCTGCTGCTTACTGCCTACTGCCTACCTCCCCATACTCCGGGTACCCTTCGATCAGCACGTCCTCTCCGAACCTCCTGAGCCGGACTCCCTTCAGTCGAATACAGTCGTCGATCCTTGCCGGCCCGGGTCCGCAGGCCATCGGGACCCCGTCCCCTCCTCCGAGGAGCTTGGGGGCCTTGAAGATATAGAACTTGTCTATGAGCCTCCTCCTGATCATGGCGCCCATCAGGGTGGATCCACCCTCCAGCAGCACCGAGGTCACTTCCATCTTCCCCAGTCGGGCCATCATGGCCGAAGGATCCACCCTTCCATCCTTTTCCGGACAGACGAGAAAGGTCGCCCCCTGGTCCTCGAACACCTTGAACTCCCGTCCGGATACGCTCTCCCCCACGACGATCAGCGTCGGGGCCGACCCGGTCCTGAACAACTTCGCCTCAGGGGGAGTGCGAAGGTGGGTATCGACGATGACCCTCAGGGGGTTTTTCCCCTGTTTTTTTTCGAGCCGTGCCGTCAGCGAGGGATCGTCCGCCAGGACGGTTCCCACTCCGACCATGACCGCATCACTCCTTTGTCTCAGGCGATGAACGAACCGCCGGGAGCTTTCCCCCGTGATCCATTTCGAGCTGCCGGATGAGGTGGCGGTCCAGCCGTCTAGGGTCAGCGCCGATTTCGCGGCCACGAAGGGCAGTCCCGTACGGATGAACTTGCTGAACCCTTCGATGAGCCGTCGGCATTCGGATTCCAAGACTCCGGTGACGACCTCGACTCCACCTTCCGCAAGGACGGCGCATCCCCCTCCGGGCACCCTGGGATTCGGGTCAGCCGCGCCGACCACAACCCGGCCGATGCCGCTTTCCAGAATGGCCTGGGTGCAGGGAGGGGTCCTGCCAAAGTGGTTGCAGGGTTCCAGGGTGACATAAAGGGTGTCCCCCCGTCGGGCCTTTCCGCCAAGGTTCTGCAGGCAGACGATCTCCGCATGAGGCCCCCCTGCCCTCTGGTGCCAGCCCTTTGCAACGATCCTTTCTCCGCGTCGGATCACGCATCCCACGGAGGGATTGGGGGAGGTGAGCCCCAGCCCTTTTCTGGCCTGGCGGATCGCCTCTCGCATGCATCTTTCGTCGGTCGCAGTCGTAATGAACCCTGAGCCCTTAATGGATTATACTCCGCCGGGGTCGAATCGGAACCACCAAAGGACGGCTTGGGGGGTCTTCTCTTAAGGCTGGTCTTTTTCCCTCTTGGCCCTGAGGATGCCTTCGAGCTCGGCCATGAACTCGTTGATGTCCTTGAACTGCCGGTAGACCGAGGCGAACCGGACGTAGGCCACCTCGTCCCACTCCTTGAGGCTGTTGATCACCTTCTCCCCGATCTCCTTGCTGTCGATCTCCTTCTTTCCCAGTTCCTGAAAGAAGGATTCCAGCGCGTCCACGAACTCCTCGATCTTGGTGACGCTGATCGGCCTCTTCTGGCAGGCCTTCTTCATTCCTTCGATGATCTTTTCCCTGACGAATGCCTCTCTCCGGCCGTCCTTCTTGACCACCATCGGCAACACTTCTTCAAGCTTCTCATAGGTGGTGAAACGCCTCCCGCAGAGGATGCACTCCCGTCTCCTTCGAATGGTCCTTCCATCCTTGCTCAGCCTGGAGTCGATCACCTTGTTTTCAAGCTCATTGCAGTAAGGGCACTTCATAGGTCCAACCTCTTGACGTTCACTCCAGCCTCGGCCAGCATCTGATCCGAGAGCTCATCCTCATATCCGGCCAGGTAGTAGATCTCCTTGATCCCCGCATTGATCAGCATCTTGGAGCATATGACGCAAGGCTTGTTGGTGCAGAACAGGACCGCCCCGTTGATCGAGATCCCGTGGTACGCCGCCTGGATGATCACGTTCTGCTCCGCGTGCAGTCCCCTGCAGAGCTCGTGCCTTGTCCCCGATGGGATGGCGGAGTCTTCACGGAGGCAGCCCGCCTCCACACAGTGCCTCAAGCCGGCCGGCGCGCCGTTGTATCCGGTGGCGAGGATCCTCCTCTCCTTCACGAGGATCGCCCCGACGCTTCGCCTCAGGCACGTGGACCTCTTGGCCACCAGCCTGGTGATCGCCATGAAATACTCCGGCCACGAAGGTCTCTCTCGGTCATCGTTCATGGATGATCTCTATCTGATCGATCCGCGCCTGGTGGCGTCCCCCTTCGAACGGGGTCTTCAGGAACATCTCCACGATCTCCAGGGCCAGCCCGACGCCCAGCACCCTGCCGCCCATGGTGAGCACGTTTGCATCGTTGTGGAGACGGCACATCCTGGCGGTATAGAGGTCCAGGCAGAGGGCCGCACGCACGCCGGGGTGGCGATTGGCCGTCATGGCCATACCCATGCCCGTTCCGCAGACAAGGATCCCCCGTTCGTGTTCGCCTTTTGCCACCGCCTCCGCCACTCGATGGGCAATTCCGGGATAGTCGAAGGGGTCCCTGGCAAAAACGCCGATGTCGGTCACCCCGTGGGCGGATTTCTCGAGGTGGCGTTTGCATTCCTCTTTCAGATCATAACCGGCATGGTCCGATCCGATGACGATGTTCATGTCCGCAGGTCCTCTGTTCGAAAGCTCTTCCCCGGTGCAGAGGAGGGGGAATATCCCGTTCGGGACTATAATAGAACGGAAACCCGACTGTCAATTCATAAGTTTATCGAGATGATAGCAGGAATTGAAGGGGACTACGAGAGTTGGATGGAAGATTGCTCCGGCGAGAGCAGGTACTTGACCGCCTTAGCCCCGCAGAACTCCTCGAGCATCGCTGCAACCCTGTCCCTCGTTGCCACGACCTCCGGCTCGACCCCTTCTCCGATGCCGTCGATGTTCATCAGGATCCTGCGGGTCTCTTCCGTGATGCGGGTGTTATGCCCGTTTCGCCAGTTCCAGCGGCGGCACATCACATCGCCCGAGCCCGTGACATAGATCACCTCACCCGGCACCGGATGCTCCACAGCCTCCGGAGCGCCGAGGGGCACGAAGACCTCATCGCCCCTTGCCCGGCGCAGTTCAAGGGGCCCCCTGATCCGTTCGAGGTCGTCCCCGCCCACAGGCATGGCCGAACCGATCGAATTATAGTTCATCACCGCCACGACCTTGTTGATGAAGGGGACTTGTGCGCCCGGTTTCCGGACCCTCTTGAGAAGCGAGGCATGGGCAGGGGGGAACTTGTTGGGATTGGACCCAAAGAGCCGGTGGGCATCACTCCACACCTGAATGCGGGGGTCTGCCTTTGGGTCGATCGGCCCTTGGCCTCTCTCCTCCACGACCTGCGCCAGCATCCGCTCCAGTTCCTCCGAATGCCCATGGTTGTCGATGCCGGCAGCCAGTACAAGCCCTCTTCGGAAGGAGGGAAAAAGCCGGAAGATCTCGGGATGCACGTGAACTTCGGTCATTGCGATCGTGCGTCGTCCTTTCGTACGCGGGAGTAAAGCAGCGCGTTGTAGACGGCATGCGCGGCCGGGATGCTCAAGGCCTTGAAAAAGGAGAGGTCGTCTTTTCTGAAGCCGTGGAGGTTCGTCACGGAATCGACGTAAATGACCCCGATCACCCGCGACCTGTTCAACAGGGGCACGCACATGACGGACTTGATCTTGGAGAGATTGAGCGCGTCCCTCAGGACCTGATCTTCCCCGAGCAACATGAACTCGTTGCCGCTCCTGATCACCTGGTCCACGACATCCCGGCAGTATGCCTCGCCGTCGCCCTCGAACCCCTTCCGGGCCTTGGACACGACCTCCAGGGTCCGCCCGGTCTCCTGTTCGAGCAGGACAATGGCCCCTCGATCGATACGGTTCAGAAGGCTGAGGATGCTGTCCAGAATCCGGTCAAGGACCTCCTTCAGGTCCAGGGACTGTGTCAGGACCCTTGAGACATCCCTCAACAGCTCCATGTTCTTCAGTACGGTGCCGGGTCTGCCCGTGTGTGGTCCGGGAGGATCCTTTTTCGTGGACCGCGACGCGTCCAGGGACTGCAGGACATCGATGATGTCATCCGCGCACTGCTCACCCAGGCAGAACACGCTCATCCCGATCACCACGGGAACTCCCTCCGGGAGCTCCACCTCCACCCCGGGTCGTATGAGGTTGCCGTCTACAAAGGTGCCGTTCGCGCTCTCGAGATCCTTTAGAAAGTACCTTTCTCCCTTTTTCAGGACCTTCAAATGCCTGCGGGAGATGAAACGGTCCTTGATCTGGACCTCGTTTTCAGGCGTCCTCCCGATGTGGAACATGTCCCTGTCCAGGTCAAAGGACCGCCCGAGTTCCGGTCCGCTTACGACGTGAAGCCTGTACATCTCTCCTCCGCACCAACAATCTGTGTTTCCCCGGCGGTGACCCGGGGAATCTTGCCTCAGCGCCGACAGTGAGAGCACCCATGCAGATCAGATATCCCGCCCGAGCGAGTCTGGAAGGGAATGGTTCCGGATTTCATGTAGAAGGAGGGGTGTTGATCCCTTCCCTGATTCCCCAGGATGAAAACGAAGCCGGAGGAAGAAACGGCCGATCTCTTATACACCAGGGGGGGATAATAGTCAAACATTCGCCTGAACGCCGGGAGATGGCCTGGTCGCTTCCAACCCCGTCATTTCACCATCCCATGGACATGGCCGAGCCAATGCCCTCTGGCCAGAGCCCCACAGGGCCAGCGTTCCAGTTCCCACTGTAGCCTGCCTTCCCCATTGGTCATTGTGCCGGTTCCGGCTATAATGTCTGGATGGACCGGCCGAAGATCACCCAGGACAAGCTCCCCAAGAAGATCGAGGTCACCGCTTATTCCGGGTACAAGGCGAATGAGAGGCCCCTCTCCTTTGCAGTGGAAGGAGAGCGGATGGATGTGCGGGAGATCATCGATCGCTGGTACGGTGTGGAGAGCGATTACTACAAGGTCCTTGCCGGCGATGGAAGGGTTTACATCCTGAAATGGCACCGGCTCCTGGACGTGTGGCTGCTGGTGAACGTGCACGATCCACGATCCCGGATGAAGGATGCATGATCGCAGGGTGCAGGATCGCTCTTATTCCGACGTGTAGATCCAGTTGTAATTGATGGGCCGGAGGGTGAGAAAGCCGTTTCTCGGGTGCAGGAACTCATCCCGGAGCTTGAGCCAGTTATAGGCGGGTTTGGGCCTCCTCAGCTTGCCGTCTTCTGGCGGTTTTGCGTAGGTGGTGTAACCGTATACGGCCTCGGAGATCCCGACATAGTAGCCTTCCGCAGGATAGAGGTAGGAGGCCTTGAATTGCTCCACGTCCATGCCCTCTTTCTGGGCAAGGGCGGTGAGCTGCTTCTCGGTGAGCTGTATGAGAAAGAACTTGGACACCCCCCGCTCCGAGTACTTGACCATGCTCCTGGACTCGGAGCTCGAGATGAAAACCGTGGAGATGAAATCCATACGCCGCAGGAGCTGCGCCGCGATGAGTCCGGCCGTCCGCCTGCCTCCCACGCTGTGGTGGCATGCATAGTACTCGAAGAGCTTGTTCTGGAGGATGTGCGCCTCCTTGTCGCCGTTCTCATACAGATTGTTCTGGATGTACCGGAGCCATTTGCAGAGATCCTCGGCCGCGTCCGCGATCGGCCAGTCGATCTTCACGTGGAAATGGGTGAGCGAGTAGCGGTTCCTTTTCTTGACGCTCGCATCCTGCTGCACGAGGAGGGCGTAGTCCACATCGAGGAGGTCTTCGACAAAATCGAGGAACTTGGGCTCATCGAAGTATCGGAGATTGGTATGGTAGTTCTTGGATAAGGAAAACTCGGCCAGGTATTCGACATTCTTCTTGATGACCTTGTTTTCAGGGAAAAAGCGGAGATAATTCTTCAATTCCGAGCTGATGGTGCCCTCGCAGAAGATCACGATGAACGTGTTGTAGAGCTCCGATTCCTTCTCCATCTTCTTGGACTTCGGCTTGAGTTCGCTCTTCTCGACAAAGCTGTACTCGACGCCGTTTTTCACGAAGTTGTAGAAGGAGTCGATGAGGGAGATCTTCATCAACCTCGCCTCAAGGGTGTCCCTCAGGATCTCATACAGAGACCGGCGCAGCTTTTCGTAGGAATTGAGTCTTTCCCGGTATGTCCACATCTCCCATCCCCGCTGAGTTCGATGAATCGTGTCCCGCCGGTAAAGGCTTGTTCTTCCGGTTCTTTTCTGCAACCCCGACCCGGCGGGGATTTGACTCTCGGAGCGGTCCGTTCCGGGAATATATGAAGGATAAACCGTAAGTGTCAATGAAAAAAAGACAATTCTAATGAAGCAGGCGGATCCGACCCCAGGGGGCGACCGCGGCCGGCCTGTTCTATTCCTATCAATTCACTTGACAAACAGGACAGGTCTTTTATAGCTATGGTTTACCCTTTTTCAGGCCGCCTGCAGAGGAGGGGAATATTCATGAGAATCGACCTGAGCAAACTCCCCGACGACGCGGAAGTCTCCGAGGTCTATGAGCCGGAGTGGTGGCACAGCGATGAAGAAGGAGAACAGGTCCTGGGACTCGACGGACCTCTCACTGTCCGGGTAAGGATACACCGGGCGGGCAACAAGTACCTCCTGGACGGAGAGATGAAGGGCGGGACCGTTGTACGATGCGACCGCTGTCTGGAGCCCTACCATTTTGACCTGGACGCCGGCTTCCATCTGTACCTCCTCGCCACGTCCCCTCCCCAGAAGGGAGAGAAGGAGATTGAGTTGCTCGACGAAGATATGGAAGTCGAGTTCATTGAAGGGGAAGAGGTGGATCTCGACAGGATTATTCGGGAACAGGTCTTCCTCTCGCTGCCGATGAAGAGTGTCTGCGGGGAATCCTGCCACGGCCTTTGTCCCATCTGCGGGACCAACTTGAACAGCGGGCTGTGCGTGTGCCGGAAAGAAACGGCCCATCCCGCCTTCCAGAAGCTGAGAGATCTTAAGACCAAGGATTCGGAGAGGTAAGTAATGGCTGTACCAAAGAGAAAGAAATCCAAGTCCCGCAGGGATATGCGGCGCTCGCACGATCATGCCAAGCTGCTGCAGACGGTCGCATGCCCCCAGTGCAACGAACCCATGCTGCCCCACCATGTCTGTCCCCATTGCGGGACCTACAAGGGAAGGACCATCATCGAGAAAAAAGACGAGAGCTGATCATGAGGATCGCCGTGGACGCCATGGGCGGTGATCGGGCTCCGGAGGTTGTGGTTCGGGGTGCGCTTCAGGCCGCCTCCGAGTGGGGCCTTGAAATCACCCTCGTGGGCCGCAGAGATGCGATCGAAAGCAGTCTCGACGATTCCCCTGGGAGATCCCGCATTCGCGTTCATCACTGCACCGAAACCATCCTCATGGGGGAGTCCCCGGTCAAGGCGGTCCGTCGGAAGAGGGATTCTTCGATCCCCGTGGCCTTCGGGCTCGTCAGGAAGGGCGAGGCCGACGCCGTGGTGAGCGCCGGAAACTCCGGGGCGATTCTGGCCTCGGCCGTCCGGACCCTGGGCCGGATCAAAGGGGTGGACAGGGCCGCCTTCGTCAGCATATTCCCCGGAGTAGAGGGGGACGTGATCCTCATCGATGTGGGGGCGAACGTGGATTGCCGGCCCACGCATCTTTTTCAGTTCGGAATCATGGCCCACTCCTTTGCGCAGTCCTGTCTGGACATGAAAGACCCGGTGATCGGTCTCCTCAGTATCGGGGAGGAAGGGGGCAAGGGGAACGAGCAGGTGCGAAAGGCCCATGATCTCTTTGCGGCCAGCCGCCTGAAGTTCGTGGGGAACGTCGAAGGGCGGGACATCATGAGCGGCAGGTTCCAGATCGTGGTCTGCGACGGGTTTGTGGGCAATGTGGTGCTCAAGCTCGTGGAGGGTATGGCGGAGACCCTTTACGGGATGATCAGCAGCGGGGTCAAGGCTTCCGGCGAGGTCGGGGGCTCCCTGGAGTGGCTCAAGAAGAGGCTCGATTATTCGGAATATGGGGGCGCCCCTATCCTGGGGATCAAGGGGGTAGGGATTGTCTGCCACGGCGCGTCCTCGGAGAAGGCGATCAAAAACGCCATCCGGATCGCCGCCGATTATGTCAAAAGGAACATCCCGGAGCGGCTCGCAGCCCATATGCAATGTTTCCGGGCATAAGTGAGACTTGGACTCTGACGGTAGGCTGTAGGAGCAGGCTCCCGCTCGCGATCCTCGCTGTAGGAGCAAGCTCCCGCTTGCGATCTTCTCGGGGCCGAATGAATCGCAAGCAGGAGCTTGCTCCTACAGGTTGATGTAGTCTCACACGGGATACAGTCGGAATGAACCATCGAGAATCTTCCCTGAAACCTGAACACTGAGCGCTGAAACTCTAGAGGAGGGAAATGAACGAGAGATCGAGAGTCGTGGTCGTCACCGGCGGTTCCAGAGGCATCGGGAGGGCCGTGGCGTTGCGCTTTGCGGCGGAGAAGCCCACGATCGTCATCCTCCACTACGATCGTGACGAATCCGCGGCCGCTGACACCCTCCGGAGTCTCTCGGATCTGGGGGTTCAGGCCGAGGCCCGCAAGGTGGACGTCTCCTCCTACGCAGCTGCGGAAGAGGTCTTCAAGTCCGTCCTCTCCACGCTGGGCAGGGTGGACGTGCTGGTCAACAACGCGGGCATCGTGAAGGACAACTTCTTCATGAGGATGAGCGAGGAAGAATGGGATACGGTCCTTCGCGTCAATCTCAAGAGCGTGTTCAACTGCACCCAGTGCATTATCCGGCCCATGCTCAAGCAGCGCGGGGGACGGATCGTCAACATCTCGTCGGTCGTAGGGCAGATCGGGAACCCGGGCCAGGCCAACTATGCGGCGTCGAAAGCGGGCATCCTGGGCCTCACCAAGACGGTCGCCAAGGAGGCGGCCTCGCGGGGGATTACCGTGAATGCGGTGGCGCCGGGATTCATCCAGACCGAGATGACCGCGAATCTCCCTGAAAAGGTCAAGGAGATGTTCATGCAGCAGATCCCGCTGGGCCGCGCCGGCACCCCGGAAGACGTGGCCGAGGCGGTATACTGGCTCTGCTCCGAAGCGGCCGCTTACATCACGGGCCAGGTGATCCACGTAAACGGAGGGCTTTACATGTGAGGCTTTCCGCAGCGATTTATTCATGGCGGTGAAGTTTCCCTATTGACAGTTGCGGCCGAATCGTTTTAAACGCAGGTTTCCTTGACCACCGGGCGGCTGAAACACAACCCCCGGTCGATCCTGTACCATTTTCTATTACAGACCACGATCACGGCAGGGGTAAATCAAAGGACGGAAAGGAACAGGAGGTAAATGCAATGTCGGATATTGCCGGGAAGGTGAAGAAGATCATCTGTGAGCAGCTGGATGTGGCAGAAGCTGATGTAGTGCCAACCGCCTCCTTTGTGGACGATCTGGGCGCTGATTCTCTTGATCAGGTCGAGCTGATCATGGCCATGGAAGAGGAATTCGAGATCTCCATCTCCGACGAAGATGCGGAGAAGATCCTGACCGTTCAGGACGCCGTCAACTATATCACCAAAGCCCTGGAAAAGAAGTAGTCTGGTCCGCTACCGGGGCAAAGCCAGCGTGTCTTCAGGAAGAGGGTTTTATGAATAACAGGGTCGTGGTCACGGGCCTTGGGATGGTGACCCCCCTCGGCACAGGGGTCGGGAAGAACTGGGAGGCCGTGTGCGCCGGCACATCCGGGATCGGTCCCATCACCAAGTTCGATCCTTCGCCCTTTGCCTGCCGCATCGCCGGTGAGGCGAGGGACTTCAAGTCTCAGGACTGGCTCGACAAACAGCAGGTCCGGAGACTCGATATCTTCGTCCACTTTGCCCTGGCCTCTGCCCGCATGGCCATGGAGGAGTCGGGGCTGAAGATCGACGATTCGAACCGGCATCGCGTGGGATCCCTGACCGGCTCGGGACTCGGCGGCCTCACCCTCCTCGAGCACTACCACAGAATACTGATCGACAAGGGCCCCGATCGGGTCAGCCCCTTCTTTATCCCGGGCATGATCGCCAATATGGCCCCCGGCCAGATCGCGATCGAGTTTGGGGCCAAGGGGCCGAACATCTCCATCGAGACGGCCTGCGCCGCAAGCTCCCATGCCATAGGGGAGTCCTTCCGACTGATTCGTGAAGGCAGGGTGGATGCCATGATCACGGGCGGCGCGGAGGCCGTGGTAACGCCCCTTGCGCTCGCGGGGTTCTGCTCCATGCGGGCCCTCTCCACCCGGAACGAAGAGCCCGAAAAGGCCTCCCGGCCGTTCGACCTCCATCGGGACGGCTTTATCATGGGGGAAGGGGCGGGCATCCTGATCCTGGAGGAGATGAACCACGCCCTGGAGAGGGGAGCGAGGATCCTGGCGGAGGTTGTCGGTTACGGACTCTCGGCCGACGCCTACCACATGACCGCCCCTGACCCGGACGGGGCCGGTGCGATCCTCTGCATGTCCGAGGCGGTCCGGGATGCGGGACTCAAGCCCGAGGATATCGACTATATCAACGCACACGGCACATCGACCAAGCTCAACGACGAGTCGGAGGTGCGTGCGATCAAGGCGGTCTTTGGAGAACACGCCCGCAAACTCGCGATCAGCTCCACCAAATCGATGACCGGGCACCTCCTCGGGGGCGCAGGGGGGATCGAGGCGATCTACACGGTGCTCTCCATCAAGCGCGGCACGATCCCGCCCACCATCAACTACGAGACTCCGGACCCGGAATGCGATCTCGATTTCGTCCCCAATGTGGCCCGAAAGACCGCCGTAAGGGCGGCCATGTCCAACTCGTTCGGCTTCGGGGGGACCAACGCCAGCCTGGTATTCAAGGCGTTTCAGCCGTAAGGAGCAGTAGGCAGTAGGGAGTAAGCAGTAGGCTGCAATCCGGTTTCTTGGGTGTTTTTCCAGCCGGATACGCTCGCGGCCCCGGGTGACCCCCCCGAAGGGGGCCGTACTGCAAATCAACCGTTCGAAACTCCCCCTCTCAGCCTGGTGCTTTTGTCCGGAAATGGCCTGTTCCGGATTCGCGCGGTCATCAGTCAGCCCCTCCGCCCGCCGCTGCGCCGGCCGTTTTTCCCCAGGATGGGTGGAGCGGAGCGGAACCCGTCTATTCAACGGCCCATTATCCGATTCCAGGATCTCCCGCATCATGAAACCCAGAAACACCCAAGACGACTTTCTCGGCATCGAAACATCGGGGAAGAGCCCGGCCGAGATCGAGAGGGAGTGGTTCGAAAGGCACTACCGGGGAGAAGTCCCCCAGCTCACCCTCCGGGCAGTCCTGATCGGAATGGTCCTGGGCGGGGTCATGAGTCTCTCCAATCTGTACGTCGGTCTCAAAACGGGATGGGGCCTTGGGGTCGCCATTACCGCCTGCATCCTCGCCTTCTCGTTGGGCTCCCTTCTCCGGAAGATCGGCCTCTTCAGGAGCAACCTGAGCATCCTGGAGAACAACTGCATGCAGTCCACGGCCAGTTCGGCAGGATATTCCACGGGCGGGGCCATGACGAGTGCCATCGCAGCGCTCGTCATGATGAGGGGCGAGCACCTCCCGTTCTGGACCCTCTTTTCATGGACCGTTTTCCTGGCGATGCTGGGCGTCATGATGGCCGTGCCCATGAAGCGACAGATGATCAATATCGAACAGCTTCCATTTCCCAGCGGCCTCGCCGCGGCCCAGACCCTTCGATCCCTTTACGCGGCCGGAAAGGAATCGGCCGCCAAGGCGAAGGCCCTGGTCATGGCGGGCTTTGGAGGCGTTGTGGGAGCATTTGCCCGTTCCAACGAGTTCTCCTGGTACCCCGCCGGCCTGAGAATCCCGGAGATGCTGGAGTTTCCGGGGGGAATTGGAGGGCATCCCTGGGTGCGGTGGACGATCGCCTGGGACATGAGCCTGCTGCTTATCGCGGCCGGGGCCATTATCGGGATCCGGGTTGCATCCAGCATGCTCGCGGCAGGCATCCTCAATTACGCAGTGCTTGCGCCCTGGATGGCGAGCAAAGGCGTGATCACGGAGTTGGGGTACCGGGGGATCGTTTCCTGGAGCCTGTGGGGAGGGACCGCCCTGATGATCACATCGGGTTTGCTGAACTTCGCCCTTCAGTGGTCCACGATCAGCCGCGCCTTCTCCGGGATCATCCGCCTTTTCCGCCCCGGCCGCACGGACGGGGACGAGACCTCGCGAGCCATGGATGCGATCGAGGTCCCGGGCAGCTGGTTCATGGGAGGGGTCCTGATCGCATCGTGCGCCATCGTGGCGCTGCAGTATTGGAGCTTCTCCATAGACTGGTGGATGGGGACCCTGGCCGTGGTCCTGTCGTTCTTTCTCTCGGTGGTCGCTAGCCGGGCCACGGGCGAAACGGATATCACCCCGATCGGCGCAATGGGCAAGGTCACGCAGCTGACTTACGGGGTCATTGCCCCTGCAGACACCACCACCAATCTGATGACCGCCTCGGTGACGGCCGGCGCAGCCGCTTCGGCCGCCGATCTTCTGACCGATCTGAAATCCGGGTATCTCCTCGGGGCCAACCCCCGGAAGCAGTTCATTGCCCAGTTCCTGGGGATCTTTGCCGGGTCGCTGATCGTCGTCCCCGCCTTTTTCCTGGTGGTCCCGAGCGCAGACGTGCTTGGCGGCGCTCAGTTCCCTGCACCTGCCGCGCAGGTCTGGAAGGGGGTGGCGGAGTTGATGACCGAAGGTCTGTCGAGCCTCGGCTGGACCGAGCGGTGGGCCCTCGCCTTCGGAGGCGCGGCCGGAATCCTGATCGTGCTCATCGAGAGGAGCCTCCCTCCGGCACGCAGGCGGTATGTACCCTCGGCCATGGGACTCGGGCTGGCCTTCGTCATCCCCTTCTGGAACATCTTGTCCATGTTCGCCGGCGCCTTGGCGGCATGGGTCGGCGGCGCGTTCTTCAGGACGGCCGCGGAGCGCTACACCATCCCCGTGGCTTCCGGGCTGATCGCAGGGGAAAGCCTGACGGGCATGCTGCTGGCCCTGCTCTCCACGGTGAACCTGATGTAGTTGCAAAAGAGGCCCGCTCCCGGTATAAAACACGCCCATGAAAGTCCTCCTCCTACTGCTCTTCTGGACCCTGTGGTTCTTCAACTTCTCCTCCCGGACGATCCTCTCCCCGCTTCTGCCCCTTTTCGAGAAAGAGCTGGGGATCAGCCATACCCTGGCCGGAAGCCTGTCCTTTTTTTTCTCGGCGGGGTATACGCTGTCCCTGGTCGTGGCCGGGTGGGTCGTCGACCGTGTGGGACCGAAGAAGGCCATCGCGGCCGCCGCCTTCTTCTTCGTCCTCTCTCTCGTCGTGATCCGGTTCGGGAGCTCTTACGGGTACATCGCAACCGTATCGTTTCTCATGGGCGTCGGACCGGGGCTCTATCTCCCCAGCGCGGTCCCGCTTCTCACGTCCGTGTTCAGGCCCGAGAGCTGGGGAAAGGCCTTTGCCGTTCACGAGACCGCCCCCACTTTCACCTTTCTCTCCATTCCTCTCCTGTTGGCCCTTTCCCTCCACTACTTCAACTGGAAGGATTTTCTCCTCGTCTTCGCAGGGGCATGCCTGGTGGCGACCTGCGTCTTCATGATCTTCGCCCCTTCCTCGCCTTTGACGACGGGAAAGAGGGTGGGGTTCACCCGTGTCTTTCGCATGAAGACCTTCTGGATCATCTCCTTCGTATGGAGCGCCGCCGGCGCTTCCGTCATGGCCATCTTCACCATCATGCCTCTGGTGCTCGTCAGCGACCGGGGCATGAGCCCGGAGCGCGCCAACGCGCTCCTCGGGATCTCGAGGGTCGGCGCCCTGGTCGCAACCTTCCTGGTCGGTTTCCTGGTGGACCGCTACGGCCCGCGGAGGATGCTGCTCCTCTCCCTGCTCCTGACCGGCATCACCACCATGTGGATTGCGATTCCGCAGCCCCTTTTCCTGCTCATGGTCGCCCTCAACCTCCAGGCGGCCTTCTCCCTCATCTTCTTCCCGATAGGCCTGGTGGCGATCTCGAGGATCACGGACCCCCGGGAGAGGAGTCATTTCACCGGGGGAGTCGGCGCGCTCAGCGTGATCACCGGCGGAGGGATCGCCCCGCTCGCCCTGGGAGCGGCCGGAGACTACTGGTCCTTCGAAGGGGGCATCTTCCTCCTGGGGGTTGTCGCGGTACTATCCTGCCTCTTCTTCATCCCCCTCCGCGATCTGAAGAAGTAAATGTATTCTGGATGCCGGCGCGCCCGGCGCTCAGGAACGAGGCAGTCCCCCTTCTGTATGGGTGGACCGAAGGGGGCCACCTGAGATCAATTCATGGGACTTCCCCCTTTTCTCAAGGGGGACCGAGGAGGATTTGCCCATTCCATCTCAGGCCTTATGTTCTTTCATGTGACCCATATCGGACAGCACGGAGGAAGACCATGAAGAGGACCCAACTTTTTTCGATTTTGCTCCTATTGGCGGCCTCGGCGCCCTGCCTTGCGGCGGCCCAGGAGCGGCCCAGTGTGGGAGGATTCGAGCAGATCCCCCCGGGCGAGTTGCAGGAAGGAGATATCGGCGCAGGGTGGGGGCACCGCTCCATGACCTATGGCATGATGAACCTCATGTCCGGGATGACCACCCAGGTCGCTTCCATCCTGCGAAGCGGCATGGCCACGCTGGAGATGATGAAAGAGCTGGCCCGGATCCTGGACCATATTGCGGAGATGCTGAACTACGCCCCCGCCTACATGATGGGAACCAAGAAGGTGGATTCCGAGATGGTGAGAGAGATGCAGGAGATGCTCAAAGATCTGGAAAAGATGCGCAAAGAAATCCGCAGGGGGTAAGAACCGGGGGGATGTCTGCTTCTCCCCGGCAGTCTCCTTTGTGTCTTGTAGTGGGGAGGGGTGAAGGATCAGTGCCCTGAAAAAACCGGGGCTTCCTCGAACATCCTGTGCCAGTCGGAATACGGCAGGACATAGTTGTAGCCGCATACCCATCGGATCCCTCTCGCCTCCCCCAGCCTCTCACGGAGCCTGCTTCCGCCGTCCATGGTTTCGCCCACCGGTCCGTACGGGTTGTAGACCATCCGATCTCCTTCGACAAACACGTAATCGCATGCAAAGAGGCAATCGTCGAAGAAGTAGACGGTGAACCCGGGAGTATGTCCGCCGATCGGATAGGCCTCGATCCCGTCCTCGGACCATTCTCCTTCGAAAAGGCTGTCGAAAGGGAAGGATTGGGTGATCTTGGGCTTCGAATCCAGGAGGTGGATCCGCACCTCCGCCCCAAAGAGCTCGCGGTACTGATTGGAGGCCCCCAGAAAATGATGATGAGTAAAGGTGATGAGCGAGACGGGCTGCACCTTTCGATCGAAACAGGACGGGCAATCGATCATGACGACCTTTCCGGCCGTCTCCAGGCGGTAAGCGGCATGTTCGAACCCCAGGGACGGCGTGGAGTTCAGGCGGCTGACGCTCCGGGTCACGGGAGAGGCCTGCACCTCGTAGCGTGCGGAGCACTGGTCGGAGGTCAGGAAGGTCCTGCTGGCCGCCCCGCAGAAGGGGCAGCGATCCGGTCTGTACCCGACCATGTTGAAACCGCAAACCGTGCATACGTACTGAGCCTCCGGCACCGCCCCACCCCTCCAGCGTTTTTGAAACACAGTGTAAAGGCGGGAGAGGGCGCGGGAAATAAGGTCCGATCCGTATGAGGTAAGGGAAAAGGATGTATTCTGATCCACAATGCCCGCTCGTCCGTGTACATCACCGAACGAAAATACACCTGATCCTCCCCCCCAAATAATGGAGGGAACGTACTCCTTTTCACACCTGTGCTGCCTATAGAAGGTTCTAAATGGCAGGTGCGGCGTATGAGCAGAACTCGTTTGTCGAAGGTGGAGGGACCTGAACCCATCAGAACCGGTTGGAAGAAGGATCGATATGTACCCCGGCCCGACCACACTTCCGGCAAGGAGGGCCACATGAAAACCATCTGCGCACTGGTCTTTGTCGCCTCCGTTCTGTACATCCTGCTCATCCTACTGAAGTTCACGTAGACCGGAGGGTCATGTAGAGGTTCGATTTCCCCTGCAGATCTTATGGAAAATATAGTATTCGACGGACTGCTCACCGAAAATCACTTTCAGCCCAAGCTCTTCGCAAGCCAGCATGAGTCGAAACAGCCTCATGGACGTATTCTGATGGGGCCGCTTTTTCGCGAAGTGAATTCGGAAGCGGGCGTCGGCATGAAAGGATACACATTCACCGCATCCAGGTAAGGTCTGTGGTTCACCAGGAATCCGATCGTCTGGTCAAAATCCGCTGTTCCCTCCCCGGGGGCACCCACGACCAGGGAAGGCACGGGCAGAATTCCGTTGGAATGCAGTCTTCTTATGAAATTGGACATCTGCCTGGAAGTGATCCCCTTGTCGATCGCACTGAGCACCCTATCGCTTCCGGACTCCAAGCCGAAGTATATCGCTCTACACCCCGCCCTCCACAACGCCTTTATCTTCTTCTCGGACAGATCAGCCCTGGACTGCGCGCACCACGGCTTCTTCCATCTCTCGACACTGCTGCAGAACTCGGTCAAGTTACGACCATGGACTGAGTGATCCCTGCAGACGAGCGCCCTCGGATCATATCCGTCCATGAGCACCTCCAGTTCCTTGGCAGCGGCCCTGGCAGACCTCTCGAGATACATCGAGTTCCATCCACGAGAAAGGGAGCAGAACCTGCACCTTCCCCAAGCGCACCCGTGCTTCAGCGTGAATGGGAGCAGGTCGAACAAGTACTTTTCCCGGTGCGCATAGATCGGGTGAGGCAAAAGGTCATAGTTGACCGGTTCGGATGTCCCTTTCAGTGAAAAAAGATCGTTCAGGTGCGCAATCCGGATTCCGTGTTTCTTCAACTCCTCTTCATCCGTCCATGAACCCAGGGAGTTGCCGAAGAACAACACCATGGTCTCAGGAGAAACCGCTTCAACGGCACGAGAGAGCCTTATCACGGCCTGCGCAGGGACCATCGGGAACCAGGAGGGCGGGGTCACGTAAACCAGAGAAAACCGCTCCCAGGGGACTGCCGAATAATGGCTGTCGATCTGGGCCTCGACGCCTTCGTAAAAGGGAGTGAGATGCGCATCCGAAACCACCCGGGACTCGTCCATGAACTGCAGGATGGGCTTGAGCTTTGCCTGGTTTGTGAACTGCAATTCTGCGTTGAGATCAAGGACTTCCAAATCATACCTACCCGCCAGGATGGCGGCTCCATACCCCAGGAAACAGCTGGGGTGAAGGGGCAGATGGGGAAGACAAGGGGTTACAAGAGCGGCTTTCATTCCTTTGGACAGCGAGCTAAAGTGCCCTGTCTCTGCAATCCGACCCGGAGCGGATCGTTGTGCGGTTCACGTTCTCAACAAATCGCTTCCATTTGTCCCCGTCGATCATGAATTCGGCGATCTTGAGCAATGTAGTCTCTGCGGCCGCGCGGATGATGACACACAGGCTTTCGCGTGGAGCCCCCAAGGTCCCGGACGCAAAAGAGGTATCCCCATAACACGGGGAGCACAGTTTTCTGGCCCAACACCTGACGCACTTGGAGAAACTCTCTTTGGAGCTCCGACGCATCAGCGCAGCCACTTTTCTGAAGTTCCTGCCCGGGAAGTCTGCGTCATGGACGTTTCCCATATAGAAGCGGTCGCTCATCAGGGTATGGCAGGGAAAGACCTTTCCCGAGCAGTCCACGGTAATCGTATTGAACCCGGCGCCGCAGAAATGGGTCTTGCCCTTCCTGGAAATGATCGTCTCCAGGATATCCACCCAGTAAGTGAGTCTCATCGGGGAATCGGTTAACCAGCTGTCCATGATCCTTTCCGTCGAGGCCGCATAGGTTTTTTCAAGGTGGGCGAGGGAATCCCTGTCCAGTCCTGGAGATCCCCCGATAGCTGGCTTCAAGCAGATATCCCCGGCACTGAAACGGCTGAGAAAACGGTAGGTCGACTCGATCGTCTCCTTTTCGTCCGTATGCCTATCCGTGAATACGGCCTCGATTCTGACCCCCAAGCCCGCCTTCCGAAGCCGATCGATGTTCTTTTTGACGATGTCATATGTCCCCGATCCGGACGGAAACCGCCGCTGCCGGTCATTCACGTGCCGAGGCCCGTCCAGGCTCACGGTGACCGAGAAATCATGCGCCTTGAAAAAATCGATCGCACGCTGATCGACCAGTGTCCCATTTGTGGTGATTGCGAAAGCCGGCCTCTGCGCGCGATGGTCCACGCAGTACCTTTCACCGCTCTTCGCCGCCTCCCTGATGGCGGCAAAACCCAGTAGGGGCTCTCCCCCAAGGAACTGCACCCATGGCGTTCCCGGTGCAGCGCTGAACACCTTCTCAATCGCAGCGGAGGCCGTGGCCGGATTCATGACCTGCTCGTCCGGGCGTGAGCCCATGTATGCCTCGGCGAAACAGTAGGAACATTTCAGATTGCACGTTTGTGCCGTCAAAAGGACCAGGCCGGTGATCCCTGGCGGGCTGTTGTCGATGCAGTCATCCGCAAGAGGCTCCGGTGCTCTCTCCGAATCAATCGCCTCATCCATCGGTAGAGCATCCGCAACCCGCTCCGGGAGCGGGTATAGATAGAGTGATTCTGTGCTAAATGCGACGCTATGGTGATCGGACTTGAAGATTTTGACCATGAATCGCCTCGGGTGAAACGGCCCAGAAGGGAAATCGTTTGGGTCCTTGGGGCGAAATCGGTCCCGCGGCCGGGGCGGGTTTTCCTTGCGCACTCTTATATGAAAATTCAAAACGGATGCAAGATTCAGGATGCAGCATCTTGGATCCTGGATCCGTCGAATCGCCCGAGGACCGGATCCCAAGTTTCTCCATTTGATTAGACCGGCCGCCAGCCCGAGCGAACGCTCGTGAGCGAGTCATCCCCGAGTTCGACCCCCGCTCGAAGGGCGAGGGAACGCGACGAGTGCAGGCGAGACGACCCGGCTTGCACCCCTTAGCATCATGTGCCTTGGTCTCAGATCAGTATCCTTTGTCCCTACCGTGGTTGCAGGGGGGTTTGCCGTGTCCTTCGGTGGTCAGTTGATCCCACTTGTTCTTGGCCTTCAATATATCCTCGCAATCGCCCTTGGGTATCCCGGTGTACCCCTTTGTATCGAAAAATGTATATAATTCTTCAGCGGTTTTTTGGAGAAGGAAATCCTGGGTCAGTTTCTTATCCTTTTCTGCCGCCAGTATGAAGCTGATGAAATCCTTTGGCCTCCTGCTGCCACTTGACCTTTTCGGTGCAGTCTTCTTGGTAGCCATGCTTCTCTCCTTTCCTTTTTCTCTGAGGGTTACAGATCACTGAGTACGCCTGTTCCCGAACAGTGTTCCACCACCTTTTCCGTTACGGGTCCTCCTTTGCTCTTCCTCCGCCGAAGTCTTTCCATGGCCCTCGTCTTCTTTTCCCCCCCTGAACAGTCCCCTCCTTTTTCCCCCAGGATCGTATCCAGGACGCGTCTGCAGTAAAGCTCGTCGGCATGTACGTCCCTGTACGCCTCCGGGGGGCGGATCATTCCGTTTTCTCTACAAAGCCCGGCATACCTGCACGCGGGACAGTGGACTTTGTCCGGTCCCACGGTGTTTCGATACACATCGGAGACCAGTACTCTCGGAATCATGCCGGGCGTGTATCTCCCCAGGCTGCTCCTGCCGGAGTGCACCACCCCCATATGCCGATCGGCCATGATCACCATGCACCCCTCTCTGTAAAGGGGAGGGACTCGGGGGATCCACGGCATCTCCAGGCCCCTGGAGACGACGTTGGCCAGAGGGTTCTTCTTCACGAGGGTTGGGCGCCCCCCGATGTTTAGGAGCGCAACCATTCGCACCAGTCGTATGAAGTCTTCCGGTTCGAGAAGCTCCTCCGCCAGGCCAAAAGCACCGTTCGCCATGCGAATGAGCTGAATGAGGATGATGCTGTCGATTCCCGGATACTGCCTGTATATGTCATCTGCGAAACGGGGCAGCTCCGGGAGCAGGCTCTTCGTGACCGTCGTAAAAACGGTCAACTCGATCCCCGCAGCAAGCGCGTTTTCAATCCCCCGCAGCGCCTTTCGATGTGTGCCCTTCCCCCGAATGCGCTCATGCAGGTGTTGCGGACCGTCCAGACTGATCGACATCGAGAAACCGTTGTAGCCGGAGAGTCTCCTGCTGCTCCCCTTTGTAAGGAGGGTTCCATTGGTATTGAGGAAGATGGTCTCGTACCCTGCGTCCAATCCGCAGTCCAAGGCCTCGAACAGGCCTTCCCAAAGCAAGGGCTCGCCGCCGGAGATATGAAGGTGGCGGTACCCCGTTTCGTAACCTTCGAGAATGATCTTCTTTGCGAGATCGACGGGGAGGGTTGCGCTCTTGGAGATGCCTGCACGAGCAAAGCAGTGCAGGCACGAGCTGTTGCAGCGCGTGGTCACCTCGATCTCCAGGCATTCCCGGCCTACCCCGGGAAAGATCTCCTTTTTAGCGGGCATCATCATGGACAGCGAAACCCGTTTGCCAACGGTTTCATCAAGGACTTGAGCTCCCGTCCAAATCCGGGCACGCCGCAGGCATCGGCTATGGATGCAGCCGATTCAAGCTCGCGGCATATCCTTCCCATGATCTTGTCAATCACCTTGTTCTCGAGGACACTGTTGAATATGTCCTGCACGAAGCCTTGGTCCTGACCGATCCTCTCTTTCGAGGCATTGTCCCACAAGACCCTCCGATCCTCATCGAGGCATGCATAGATGGAAGAATGAACGCCCTTCTTCATGTCCTTTTCGAGGTCCTGCAGATCGTCGAGCAGCCTCCATGCAATGCCGAAGGAAAAATATGCGGACTGTACGGAACGCGAGAACTCCTCATCGGCGGTCATCCTCCTGGCCAGGAGGGTGGGGACGACCAACCAGGTCGCCATCTGTTTCTTGAAGAGTTCGCAGTATGCATCGAGGGAATCCGTCCCATCGGATCTGCCGATGCTCGCGTAATAATCGTCGATAAGATCCCGGACCAGTACCGCCCCCTTGTCCACCCCTTTGGCTAACCGCCCATACACCTGATTCATGATCATCCAGGCCTGGCTTCTCATGAGCAATGCAAGATGCGAAACAGGCCATTGTCCATCTGTAAGATGATCGTCGAAAGCATGAAGAAACATGGCCATGGTATGGCCCACCTGTGCATCTCTTACATATCTTGAGCCCAGCTTTCTCCGACCAGGACAGGAGTGGAGGAGCCAAAACAGAATCGACCACGAAGGAGGGTAGAAGTAGTTCATGAGGTTGAAGCCGCCGCCAGGGGGTGCTTGCAGGTATTCCATCATGAACAAGGCCGCCTCCATTCGCTTGGAAAGGGGCAAGTATTCGCAGAGCGACAGCATCTCCCGGCCCAACTCTCGACCAAATCCTTCCTCTTCCCGGGAAAGGTCCACAGGGCCGAAGTCTATGCGGGAGCAGAACAACAGCATGTCGGTAATTCCGCCGGCCATTCAGACCCTGCTGCTGTTGAAATGACTCAGTTCATCCAGGTAGGACTGCAGCCTCATCTCCTCAAACATCGATCTTGCTCTACTTAGAAACCCGTCTGCGCCGATCCCATTGAGGACCCTGTGCTTGCTTTCAGGACCGAGCAGTCGTTTTCCCAACTCGTAAAACAGGACGGCAAGCTGAAGCCGGGCACCGAGGCGTTCGCCCTCCTCAATGGCCTTTTGCCACCACGCAAGCGCTTTCCTTTGTCTGTCCAACAGCCAGTAGAACTCTCCCTTGAGCCTGTACGCTTCCGTACGGTACCGGGCCACCTTTTGGGCATTGCGTAAAAGGAGCTTGGCCGATCTCGCAGCCTTTTTCCTGTACTCGGAGGATCCTCTCTTGTCGCCGCTTTTCATTGCGCTCTTCAATCGATATAGATTGTACTCCAGCTCAGCTCGATAGAGCCCGGTCATTTGGAAAGGGACCGGTTCGATTCTGCGACAGATCTTTTTCGCTTGATCAAAACATTTTTCCGCCCTTTCCATCTCTTCCATGGATGTGTATATCCGCGCTTCGCATACATGCAGATCCCAAAACCCGGGTCCTGCCTTCTCCTCAAAATCAATTCCTCTCCTGCTTTCAATCAATGCATCACCGAATCTGCGGCACTCGGTCAGCAGAGACGACCTCAGTTCGTGTTCGTACGTCTTGGCGAGATCGTACTGATACACTTGAAAGATCTCATTCAACCTTTCCAGGATCGACTCCACGGTCTCGTGGTCTCCCTGATAAATACAGGGAAGTGCATGCCAGTAGAGGAGATGGGTGGCCTCCCAGATTTCTCCCATGTCGCAGTTTCTCTTGATCAACTCGCCGTCATAGCCACCGATTTCTTTCCAGGTCCCATAGAGGAAATGGTGCATCGTTTCACATATGTCGAAGATGGTATAACTCCTCAGGTCATCTCTCGGGATCCTGTGCCTGACCGAATCCAGCGTCTTTCTGCTCAGCCCGAATGAGAGGCCGGAAAAGGAAAAAAGAGGGCTGGCACTCACAAAAATCCCTATACCGTTTTCGAGTTTCTGCAGATCAAAACCGGTGATTCTCTTGTGGAGAGAAAGGAGTTCGACGAAAAACCGCTTCGGATTGGTGATGGCCAAGGACTTACACTTCTTGTAGAAGAGATCGAAAACCTGGAGATCCCTTTGGGTTGGGGCCCCTTTAAACTTGAGGGACGGAATGAACAATGCGGTGGCAAAGTGCCCGAAAGAAGACAGAAACTCGCTCAGTCGTGAAAGAACGTTCTTCGGCAACTTCCCCCAGTAATGTTCCAAGGCCCGATCAAAGTGTCCCAAGGCCTCCTCATGGCGTCCACGGTTGTAAAGGGCGAGGGCGATATTCTTCTCCAGCATGGCGACCTTTTCAGGGTCTGCATTGGTGCCGGACTTTTTCAGATACAGTACCTGGGCTTCCTTATAGTAGTGAAGAGCCTCGTCCGAGGCAGCCGTTCGCAGGGCCTCCTCACCGGCCTTGATCAGGTACTCCTCTGTCTTCTCGGGGCTCTCCGCCATGCTGTAGTGGTATGCGAGCATCCCGTAGAACTCGTGAATCCTGCCTGCGAATAGCGTCTCGATGGCCTGTGCGACCTTGAGGTGCAGCTCCTTGCGCTTGGAAGGGAGGATGGATTCGTAGGTGGCCTCCTGGACCAAGGCATGGTTGAAGAGGTATTCCGTTTCCCCCCAATGGGAACGTTGCTGAATGAATTGGATCTCCTGAAAGTAAGCGAGTTTCGCATCGATTCCCTCGACCGATGGGGCCACCTCCAGGAGGATTCGCCGCAGGAAGGTCCTGCCGATCACGGAGGCAACCTTCAACAGATCGCGGCTCTGCTCATCCAGCCGGTCCATCCTTGCGGTCAGGACGTCCCGGATCGTGCTGGGGATAGGCAGCGAGTGCACCTTTTCAGTAGCCTGAAAAGCTCCGTTCTGCATGACCAGGGCACGCTCGTCAACGAAGGATCGCATGACCTCTTCGACGAAGAAAGGGTTCCCCCCGGTTCGCTCCACAATTTGAGTGATGAGCGGTCTGTGGACATCTCCGAGTTGTGCAATGCTGTTGATGAGGGATGCCGTATCCTTCTCGTCCAGGGGTTCTACCTGTATCTGGACGGAGTAGACCTGATGCCTGTCCTTGAGGCCTTGAAGGATACGATCACCGGTCTCCTGATACCCTGGGCGAAATATATTTACGAACATGATGCTCTGCGTCTCGGCCAACCGAAGCAATGACTCCAAGAGCTCGATGGAGCTCTTGTCGGCCCAGTGAAGGTCTTCCATGACGATGATGAGCGGGGAGGTTTCGGATGCCTTGATCAGGAGGTCCCGCATGCTTCTCAGGATCAGCTTCTCCAGGGCTCCTCCTTCAATACCCTTCAGTCTCTCAGCCACGTTTTGTGGCACCTTGACTCCCATCAGGGTCGCCACGAAAGGAAGCACCTCTGCATAATCCTCGGGGAGCAACCTCTTGAGGGCCGCCTGGAGCTTGTTGAATGCAGCCAGATCCGCATCGTCCCCCTTTATGCCCGCCCACTGCTTGAGGATATCGGTGATCGGATGAAAGCTGAGATTTCGACCGATGGATACGGCCCACCCCTCCAGCAGGGTGACCTGTTTCATGACCTCCCGATTCTTCAGTTCCGCTATGAGCCTGGATTTCCCGACCCCTGCCTCACCAACGATATTGACCACCGATCCCTGCCCGTTGACCAACTTCATCACCTGAAGCTCGAGCACGTTGAGCTGAGCATTCCTGTCCACCAGGCTGGCATAGATCATGCGTTCAGAGCCTAAACGGGGGCGGTATGAGGGGCTCTTGGACTGCAGCACCTGGTACACGGGAACGGGATCCTGCTTACCCTTGATCGCTTTCTTCCCGAGGGCCTGGAAATGAAAGAGGTCCTTGGTCAGGCGATAGGTCTCTTCGGTGACGTACGTGGTGCCCGGTTCGGCCATGGTTTCCATCCGGGCAGCCATGTTGATGGTATCTCCCACCACCGTGAACTGGACGCGCAGATCGTTTCCGACGGTCCCGATCACGACCGGTCCGGTGTTGATGCCGATGCGAAGCCGGATCGGTCCGATCCTCGGATCGCCTGCCAGGGCTTCACTGAACTCGGCGACCCTCTTATGGATCTCGATGGCCGACCGGATAGCTCTCTGCGGGGCGTCCTCCAGGGCGTCCAGGGCGCCGAATACGGCCAGGATCCCGTCGCCCCGGATTTCGTTGACGGTCCCTTCATACTCGTTCACTTGATGGATCAGGATCTCGTAGATCTTGTCCATGAGGCTGAAGGTCTCTTCCGGGCCTAGCCGCTCCGTCAGAGGCGTGAATCCCTTCATGTCGCAAAACATGATGGTAACCTGCCTCCGCTCGCCTTCAATCCTGTCCTTTTGGGAGAGGATCCTCTTGGCGAGTCCTTGGGGAAGGTAACGCTGGATGATCTCGAGTCTTTCTTCGGCGGACGGAGTGCCGGCAGGGAGTGTTGGAGATACCCTCAGCTCCTGGCCGCATTTTCCGCAGAAGAGCATCTCTTCGGGATTCTCAAAATGGCACCTAGAGCATTTCATCTCAAATGCGGCCGTGGAGAAGGGACCGGTTCTTAGCATCAGCTGATTGTACTTTAAGCCCATTTTCTATTACTTACCCGAACCAAAGTCAAGTCGAAGCGATCCGATTCCGAATCGATGCCGCTCTGAGAAGAAGTCATCGGCGGAAATGACCGAGGCTGCTGGACACCGCCTGCAGGTACCGTTTGAACCAACGAGCGAACGAAATCGCAATGCTGTGGAGAGCCCTCTTCCGTTGTCTGCTTGGCGTTTGCCTGTACTCTGCCATATGATCGTTCATGATGGTTTGCGTGAAGATATAAGGCTCCATGGCTTCCCCTCCTTTCGATCTTCCTCTCCCCGATTCATACAATTCCTCACGGGTGCAGAGTCTACAGGTTCTGCGGAACGGATCTGTGGTGCCTGTCACGAACGAATTGTGAGCAAAGTCACGAAGGGAGCTTCCTCGGCTGGATGAGAAGACCGGAGAACGGAATGGATGGGTTCTGACATGGGACTAGAAGTTGCGGGGCAACTTCCGCTGGATGGATATCCGCTTTTGTTCCGTGGTGATATAGCCCCCGTTCGAGAGAGCCTTCAGCATGCGGCTCACCACTTCCCTCGATGACCCGATCATGTTGGCGATCTCCTGGTGGGTCAGCTTTTCCTCGACCACGAGCAGCTTGCCCCTCGGCCTGGCCAGGTTCGTCAGCAGCCTGACCAGCCGGGCGTAGACATCTTCGAAGGCGAGACTCTCCACCATGAGCGTTGCAGCCCTCACCTTCCTCGCCAGCACCTTCAGGAGACTGAACATGAGGTCTGGATTGGCGGTGAGGATGGGGGCGAAATCACCGCTGCTGATGGTCAATACCTGGGAGGGCTCGGTCGTGATGATGGTGGCGGATCTGGTCTCGCCGTCGATCATGGCGATCTCGCCGAAACAGTCGCCGGGGCCGAGCAGATTGACGACGATCTCCTTTCCCTCCGGATCCATGACGACGACCTTGATCTTCCCGCTGAGGATCGCATAGAGCTGATCGCTCTTGTCCCCCTCGCTGAGGAGAATGGTGTTTTTCGGGTAGACCCTCTTGACTGCGACACGTTCGAGATAGGCCAAGGTCTGGTCGTTGAGGGAAGAAAAAAGGTGTATATCTTTGAGCATCTTCGCTCCCAAGATCAGAGGGTCGTGGTCATCATGGAAGGACCACGGACAGGGGAGATCTTGTGTCGGCATTGCGCCCATTCCAGGGGTTCCCTTTCCGGCTGAGCCGATTCCTCTCTCACCTCGCCCGCAGGACCCCGGGTTGATGCAACAAGCGGACTGTAATGAAACTTCCCGGTTCAGTCAAGTCCATCCGTGCAGCAGTCCATCGGTGCATCGATGCATCTCCGGCTCGGCGATCGGTCCTTTCAGGGCCGCCGTCGGCGGCCGACTATTTCCACTCCCTGAGCTCGATGGTGAGCCCGTCCGGGTCCTGCAGCTCCGCCCTGATCGATCTGCCGAGGTCCACAGGATTCCGGCTCAACTCCACGCCTTTGCCTCGGAGATATTCCACCGCTTCCTGCATGCTGTCTACCTCCAGGGCGAGCGCCCTGTACCCTACCTGCCAGGGTTCTCCGGAGGGCGGAGAGGGGTTTTCTGCGGATATGATTTCGATGACCGTGTCCCCCAGTTCCATGTAGACCACCTCTTTCATGGGAGGGGCGTCCACGGGAACCCTCATGTTCAGTCGGAACCCAAGGACATCCCGGTAAAAATCGATGGTGCGCCCCGGATTGCCGGGGACGATCTCGAAATGATCGATCCTTCTGAAAATCATTACTGCCTCCTGTCGGGTTGATCTCTCGGCCAGGGTCCCCCTCCCCTCCCGTGACTGCAAGAAGGATGGATCCGGGGACCATGAACCTGGACTTCAATACCCCCATTGTAGCGCCATTCTCGAAAGAATACCCGGACTAATCCGCGGCCGGTTTCCCAATTCCGGCCGGCCGGCGGTCTGCGCCACGCACCTATTGACTTACCTCAAAAAACTCCCATACTACCTCTTTTCAAGATATCGCAGGAGACTAGGACGACACTCGAGGAGTCAGATGGATAACATAGAGTCGATCTTGAGCCCCAGGTCCATTGCGGTGGTTGGGGCCTCCAACCGTCCGGGGAGCCTGGGACTGGCCGTCTTCAGAAACCTCATCGATGCCTCCTACCAGGGCATCCTTTACCCTGTAAACCCAAAGGCGCGATCCATCCAGGGTGTGAAGGCCTATAAGACCGTTTCCGACATCCCGGATCCGGTGGACATGGCCGTCCTCATCGTTCCTTCCGAGCATGTGATCGGCGTCGTGGAAGAGGCCGCCCGGAAAGGCGTGAAAGGATGCATCGTGATCACCGCAGGCTTCAAGGAAATCGGCGGTCATGGTATCGAGCTCGAAAACCGGTTGAAGGCCGTTGCCAAGGCGCACGGGATCAGGCTCCTCGGGCCGAACTGCCTGGGCGCCGCGAACACCAACAGGGACGTCCAGATGAACGCCAGCTTCGCAAGCATCATGCCCCGGCCCGGCAACATCGCTTTCATTTCGCAGTCGGGGGCCATGTGCGTGGCGGTTCTGGACTATGCGGCCGGCAGGAACATGGGGTTCTCCAAATTCATCAGCATCGGCAACAAGGCGGACATCAACGAGGTCGACCTCCTTCGCTATCTCAGGGACGACGAGGACACGAAGGTCATCATCATGTACCTGGAGGACATCACCGACGGCCACGCCTTCATCGACGTTGCGAGGGAGATCACCCTCAAGGACGAGAAACCCATTTTTGCGTTGAAGGTCGGCCGCTCTCCGGAAGGGGCCAGGGCGGCGGCCTCCCACACGGGCTCCATGGCCGGTTCCGATTCCGCCTACGACGCCATCTTCATGCAGGGGGGGATCCGGCGCGTGGAAGGGGTCAGTGAGCTTTTCAATTACGCCCTTGCCTTCTCCACCCAGCCCCTGCCGAAAGGGAACAGGGTGGCCATCGTCACCAACTCCGGGGGACCGGGCATCATGGCCACGGACACGCTGGTCAAGCCGGGTATCGTCCTGGCCAGCCTCTCGGAGGAGACGAAGAACAGGCTCAAGGAGAAATTGCCCCCCACCGCCAGCATCCACAATCCGGTGGACGTGATCGGGGATGCGGACGCCAAGCGGTACGAGGCCGCCATCCGCTACACCCTGGAAGACGAAAATGTGGACGGCGCCATCATCATCCTCACGCCTGCTGCAACCGCGGAGATCCTGGAAACAGCCCAGATCGTCCCCCGGGTGGCAAAGGATATTGACAAGCCGATCCTCTGCTCTTTCATGGGGCTCGTGGATGTCTCGGCGGGGATAGAACACCTCGCGCAGAACCGTATCCCGAACTTCGTCTTCCCCGAGGAGGCGTCCAGGACCATGGTCGCCATGATCGAATACACGGAGAACTTGCGTCAGGGGAGGAGGCGGGAAGTCTACCGCCTCCTGGAGGACCAGGAAAAGGCCGCGGCCGTCATCGCCTCCAGGCTGTCCGGGCGCAGGGAGTACTTCATGACCGAGCAGGAGGCCCACGAACTGCTCCGGTGCTACGGTTTTCCCCTCCTCAAGAGCCGGTTGGTCCAAGACCCTTCGGAGATCGAAGGGGCGATCGCGGAGGTGGGTTTGCCGTTGGCCATGAAGCTGGATTCGCCCGACATCCTTCACAAGTCCGACGCCGGGGGAGTCCGCCTCCATGTCCACTCCGCGGAGGAGGCGAATCAGGCGTTTCAGGAAATCGTCGAGAACGCCAGAAGGTACAGGCCTTCGGCCGTGATCAGGGGGATCCTCTTCCAGGAGATGGCGCGGGAAGGGGTGGAGGTCATCCTCGGATCCACCAAGGACCCGAAGTTCGGACCGATCTGCATGTTCGGCCTGGGAGGGATCTTTGTCGAAGCGCTCAAGGATGTGTCTTTCCGGCTCGCCCCCATGTGGGACACGAGCGCGGAGAACATGATCAAGTCCATCAAGGCCTACCGGGTGCTGCAGGGGATCAGGGGAAGGCCCCCGGCGGATATCAAGGCGGCCAAGCTCTGCATCCTGAGGTTGTCCGCCATGGTCTCCAACCATCCCGAGATTGCCGAACTGGACATCAACCCGCTCATCCTCTACCCGGAGGGGGAGGGCTGCGTGGTCGCGGATGCCCGTATCGTGCTTTCGCGGAAGTGACCTCCTCCCGAAGCAGGGGACCGAAGCGGCTCTTCCACCGGCACTGCCGACCGACCAATCCGTCGCTCCACCCATGGTGAAGGGCAATTCTCTCACTTTCTCATCGTGAGCTTCACGATCACCGTAGGGTCCAGAATGCGGAAGGTGAAAGTTTCGGTCATGTAAAGCTTCACCTTCAGGTGGTCGTGGTACTCGTAGCCGATGGAGAAGTCCTGCCCCAGGACGAGCTCCAGATCGCCGCCCCGCATGGAGATCAGAAAGGCATCCGCAATCTCGGAAGCATAGATGATAGGGCCGGTAATGAGATTCTCGAGGTGTTTCCGGAGGGGATACCCCCCGGCATACCTGGCCAATGCGCGCCATTGTACGGGGTTGACCACCATCACGTAAGGACCGGCGACCGAGGCTTCCAGCAGCGTGGTCAGGGCCAGGGATACCGCATTTAGTATCTCTTCTGGATCCTCGGAGAACTCCAGGTCGTACTTCGAGGCATTGTACAGGCCCTGGATGTCCGCGCGGTCGAAACCGTGATAGATGGCGTTCTCCTCGAAATGGGCTATCTTCCGGGCGGCTTCATCCAAGGTCGTGAAGTCGATATCCTTGGCGCCCCGGTTCACATTGTCGAGCTCCATGAGATTCATTTCGAACGGCACCCGGGGTTCCAGGAGGGGGAGACTGCGCCTGATGCCGTAGTGAACGTCCGAATCTTCGTAGATCGTAACCCTTCCCAGGGGCTCCGCCGAATACTCCCAGCCCTTGGGGCCGTTCACATCCACGAATTTCCTGCCGGAGAGGTGGGCCTCGAGGACCTTCTTGGCCTCCTGGTCGATCGCTTCCCATGCTTCCGTGGTGATCGGTGATATGGATCGCCTCAATATGTCCATCGCGTCTTCCTTTACGGCGTCTTGTTTTTCAG
The DNA here is from genome assembly GCA_020060215.1 of Deltaproteobacteria bacterium. Next base: position 92,145 of record JAGVAP010000088.1, read on the forward strand.
GCTCCCGATCCCGATGCTGCGTTTCGGTGAGATCGCCCCTTCTTCCTGCGCAGCTCCCGGAGGGGAAGGTTCTTCCTCCATCTCGGTGATCGGTTTTTCCGAAAAAAGATAGGTCTTCAGTTCTTCGTTCCAGCCGGCCATATTCCGGCGCAGCCACTCGAGCACCATACAGGCATGCTCGATCTCTTCGTCGCGGTTGTGGGCCAGGACCTGCTGAAGGGATTGATCCGAACAGGCGGCGACCCTCTGGTGGTACCAGTTCACCGCCTCGATTTCCTCTTTCAGGCTCGTCAGCGCCCTTGCGATGTCGCGATCGATGGGTTTGAGCTCGCCCAGAGGCTCATGGTAGTCCGTCATGGGGCCCCCCTGGAGAAAAGTTTCGGCACCTGGCCCTATATTCCAGTCAGGATGGGTGAATGGGAATGAAGGGAAGAACGTATTCTGTTTTGCGGAGGGGCGGAATCCCTGTGGTGGGAGAGTATGGTGGAGCCCCAAGCCCGGGGTGTCGGCCCCGGGTGATCCGCAGGGAAAGGGATTCGGCTTTTCTCCAGGGTTGGAGCGTTCAGTGACTACGATGGGACCGCAACCCCCGAAGTACATCCGTAAGAGCGGGATGAATACGTCTGTATTTTAGAAATGGCCTACTAAGGGGCTTCCTCCGTGATCGGCATCCCGGCGACGCCGGCATAGAACACGATGATCTCCGCGGGGGTCGTACCCTCGTTCTCGCCGTAGTGCCAGGTGTTCACGACCTCGACCAGGGATTGTCCGGCCCTGAGATGCAGGACCTTGTTCTCCTGAGTCCTTACGGTCAGCTCACCCTGGAGCAGTACCCCCGCGTTGATCACCGGATGACGGTGCACGGGCAGTTTCGCTCCAGGCGGGATCTTGATCCTCAGAATGGTAACCTCAGGCCTTCCACTCGTATAGTCCGGCAGTCCCTTTCCATCCCAGCTGGACCCGCTCTTGGCCAGGACTTCCACATGTACGGCACTCTTCTCTTCACCATAGGCGTTGCCCGAGAGCAACCACACGGCGCAGAACACAAGAAGCACTCTTCGCATCTTCCCCATCCTCATCCCTTCCATGAATCGTCCGGACAGATCCGCGACACAGACCACTCGTCTTATACCCCGAGTTCCGCCTTGGAATCCACCAGAACCTCTCCGCATCCTCCACACGAGGTGGGAGGTTCATGGGCAGCTGGGGGTATTTTGGGGTTGCGTTCCAGGGCTTTTTCAAGAATAACTTCATCATGGTCGAGCGCCCCTCCATCCCTTGCATGCCTTCTCAGGAGTTCCTGGAAACGTTCTGCCCTTTTTCCCCCGTGCCCGGCTGCCCCGAGATCCAGGCCCGGAGGTCCGACGCGGTCTTTACCCTATGGGAGAGATGGGAGGCGGAGGCCGGCCGGGAGTGCCCGATCCCTTTCTGGGCCGTGGTATGGCCCGGCGCACGGGTGCTTGCCCGTTTTCTTCTGGATCGCCCGGATCTGATCAAGGGCCGGGATGTGATGGAGATCGGCTGCGGAGGGGCGGCGGCATCCATTGCGGCAGGGATGGGAGGAGCCCTGAGGGTCACGGCGAACGACATCGACCCCATCGCACTCGCGATCGCGCGCGAAAACGCCGAACAGAACAGGATCATCCTGGAGCTCGACAGGGAGAACCGGGTCGTTACCGGCTCGATCGGTCGGGCCGAGATCGTCCTCTTCTCGGATCTATTCTACGAAAGAACCGGTTCCGCTGCCCTCGCACGACTGCTGAAGAACTGGAGGGACCGTTCCGTTACCATCCTCATCGCTGACGGAGGCAGACCCTTTGCTCCGGCGGATTATCGCGAAGTCCTTCTGGAGCAGAGCGTGGATGTGGATCCGGACCTGGAAGGGAGAGAACGGAGAGCGGTCCGGATCCTGAGGTACTGAGCCCAGGCGGCCCGAGAGACCGGAGTCCATGTTTCGCTGGACCGAGCGGCCCCCGTAGGAGTTGAGAAGCTGGGCAAAGATTCGTTTCAGGGGAACCGTTGATCACCCCTGATCCAGGATCCTGTCGAGGTCTCTCCTGAACTGCTCCATCCCCCTGAAGTGGATGCACTTCAGTCCCCGGGAGGAGGCCCTTCCCACGTGCTCTTCGCTGTCGTCGATGAAGAGGACCTCTTCGGGGTTCCGGCCCATCGCCTTGGAGACTTCCTCGAACAGAGTAGGATCCTTTTTCGATTTGTGCAGGTGAAACGAATTGAAGACCGGGTCGAAATGCCGGAGGAACCGATATTTGCGGTCAAGCTCCTCGAGCCAGTTGGTCTGGTCGCTCAGGATCCCTACCGCATAACCCTCTCTTTTCAACTCCTGCACGACATTCATCATCTCGGGGTTCAGGATGAAGCGGCCCAGGATTTCCTCCCTGAGTTCCTCGTCCGGCAAGCTGATCCCTGTCGCCATCCGAAGGGCTTCCCAGTATTCCGCCTCACCTGCATTCCCGGTCGCATACCCGGTGGAATAGACAAGGTCGCGACCTGTTTCAAAGAATGGCTCGGGGTCGCGCCCGTGCCTTCGAGCGATCGCCTTCAGGCCCTCTCGGAATCCCTCCGCCGCGAGGACCCCGCCGAAATCGAAGAGCACGACCCTGATCATGGTTCCGCTATGATGGCAGAATTCGCTCATTAGCCGTACCGCCTCAGTGCCTCTTTCCGTTCTTCCCCCGACAAGGATCGGATATAGGCCTTCCACCCCGGACACCAGCGGGTGTGCCATTTCCATAACCTCGCCAGCACCGAGCGCGGGTTCCTGTCGTAGCTGGCCCTCAGTCTGCAATTTCGGCAGGGATTCATCGACCTACCTCCAGGGTAATCCGGCAAAAGGCGCCCTGTCTCTGCTCTCGCGATCAGAGATCGAGAATAACAGTCCTGCGCTCCGCATGTCAAACGATGTCCCCCGCAATCCCCGCCCGATAAGGAGGTCGGTGTTCCCATCCCCGAAATAAGCGCCTGCGAACCACGAAAATATGCGGAAGGACCTACTCCCTTCCTGAGCGGAAAGTGCCATCCTGATCATCTTTGTATTCATTTCGGAGGTGATGAATGATCTGCCGTGTTGCCGTGCTCGTTTTCGCATTGTGGGCTTTACCTGCTGCGCTGCTGTTTGCCCTGGTTCCGGTCCAGGTGGATTTCAGCGCGGATCGGATCGGCACCCTTCCGGGCGGGTGGGACAGCAACGACATGGAGAAGGCCAGGCACGTGTATTCCATCGACGCGGAGGAAGGAAGGAAGTTTCTGCATGCGGACGCGAGAAACGTCTCCGTCCACATCGGGCTGGAGGTCGAATGGGACTTGGGGGAGTTTCCGCTTCTCCAGTGGCAATGGCGGGCCAACCGGTTCCCCGACGGCTCCAACGAGCTCGTGAAGGACCGAAGTGACAGCGTTCTCGGTTTGTACATCGTGTTCGGGAGGTGGCCCTTCCTCCGAAGCATCAAGTATATCTGGAGCGACACCCTGCCCGTGGGAGCATCATTCGATTCTCCCTTCAGCAGCAGAACGAAACTGGTGGTGCTCCGGAGCGGCCGCTCCCTGGAGGGGACCTGGGTGACGGAAGAAAGGGACGTCCTGACCGATTACAGGCGTCTGTTCAAGAACGATGAGCCCAATCCGGTCGCGTATCCTGACGGATTCCGACAGCACGGGGTCGCGTGCAAAGGGCGATTACGGCGGTCTGCGGGCGATGGGAAAGCCGCCGTTCCACGCCGGCCGCCGGAGTGCGCCCCAGCCGCACACCTCCGTTCTCTCATCGGCGCCGCATTGGTCCTCCCCCTCGTTCGCACGAAAGGAGGTTTCATAGGACGGCGCGGAGCGAACCCCATCGATTCCTCAGCCGAACCTCAAGTCCGATGGGTTTCGCTCCGCTCCACCCATCCTGCAGACCACGCTCCCTTCTCCAGTTCTTTCTTATCGTTCCCACGCTCTCTTATCCTCTTAGTTGCATGAAAACAAGGGCAATGTCGTCTTCGTAAATGCGGCAGCTGCATGGATTGTATAGGAATCTTGTCGGTAATGAACACCGAGCATTGCCCCTCTCGATCTCACTGTCAGTAAATTCCTGTAGGATGGGTGGAGCGCAGCGAAACCCATCCATTCGAGCTGATGGGTTTCGCTGCGCTCCACCCATCCTACGAAGCTGCCCGAATTTGTGCAAAGCTAGGGTTATCAGCGTGGGAACGCAGGCCCGGATGCCGCATGAAGGGCCTCTTACGTTTGAATGTATCCAGAGAAAACCCTAAAATGACACCATGGAAGATGCCCATTTTCACAAGCTCCTGGACCGCTTCGGCCTTTCCCGTTCCGGATACCGCAGGGTCCGAAAAGGGGTCAAGAAACGGATTTCGCGCCACATGCAGGAGATCGGATGTCACAACCTGGAGGATTACATCAGGGCCTTGGAGCACGACCGGCGGCTGCGGCTTCAGTTCGAATGCGTGATGGCGGTTTCCATCAGCCGCTTCTTCCGCGACCGGGAACTCTGGGAGATTCTGCAAAGGGAACTCTTGCCCCTCCTGGCGAGCAGGGCGGACCGGACCTTGAGGGTGTGGTCTGCGGGGTGTGCATCGGGAGAGGAGCCCTACAGCCTGAAGATGCTTTGGGAGGAAATCAAGGGGTCCTTTGCCCGGCCTCCCACGCTGAGCATCCTTGGAACGGACCTCTGTTCCGAGCACCTGGAGCGTGCGAAGGCCGCCGTCTACGCTCGCGGAAGCGTGAGAGAGGTCCCGGAACCGATCCGGGCCTCCTGCTTTGAAAAGATCGGCAGGGGGAAATACGCCGTAAAGCCGTCGGTTCGACAGGGAATCGAATGGCGGGTCCACGATCTGCTGCGCGATCCCCCCGGAACCGCATTCGATCTCATCTTCTTGAGAAACAACCTGCTTACCTACTATAAGGACGAGATCAAGGGGCCGGCCCTGACGAAGGTGGTGGATAGTCTGGCCCCTGAGGGCTTTCTGATCATCGGACGCCGTGAGAGCATGCCCCCACTGCCTGATCTGGCGACGTGGGAGAAGAACGCTCCCATTCTTCAGAAGAACGCCCCCTGACCCATGTAAGCATGGCCTCTCGGCCATCAGCCTCAGCCGGACATCTTTTCTTCGAATGGTGGCCTGATGAGCACTAGTGTGGTGCGACCGAAATCCCTTTGCTTCTTCCTCACGGAATGGAGAGAAGCGTTGGACGCACTGCACTAGCTCAGCGCCGACCCGCCGTCCACGATGATCGTCTGCCCGGTGACGAAATCGCTGTCGTCCGAGCAGAGAAAGAGGATGGTCCCCGTAAGGTCCTCCGGCATCTCGGGCCGCTTGATGCACCTGGAAGCAACGATGGCCTTGGTCACCCCAGGGGGGTCCTGGGGGTTCTCCTGGAGAACTTCGGTCGCCGTATAGCCCGGTGCTATGGTGTTCACGCAGATGCCGTCGTCCCCCACCTCCCGTGCCAGCGATCTGGTCAGGGCGACATTGCCTCCTTTGGAGACCACATAGTGGAGGAAATGGGGGAGCCCCTTGTAAAAGGCGCCGGAGGCGACATTGACGATCTTCCCCTTCCCCTGCTTTTTCATATAGGGGTAGACGGCCTTTGCGCAGAGAAAAGGGCCCTTCAGGTTCACGGCGAGCACCCGGTCCCATTCCTCCGCAGGGATCTCGTAGAACGGCTTCTTCACCAGGCTCGCGAAGAGGGCCGCATTGTTGATGAGGATATCCACCCTCCCGAATCTTTCCACGGTGCGGCGCGCCATCTCCTTCGTGCCTTGCTCGCTGGTCACATCCGTCATCACGTACAAGGCTTCTCCGCCCTGGGTCGTCACGGCATCGACCGTCTCCCGGCCGTCCAGGATGTCCGCTACAACGACCTTCGCCCCCTCCTGCGCAAGCCGGAGCGCATAAGCCCTTCCAAGCGCCCTCGCCCCGCCCGTCACAATGGCCACCTTGCCTCTCAGTCGCATGCTTCCTCCTTTGACCTCAGCCCGCCTCGGTCCTGACCGTTTTCCTCTCGAAATGATCCGGAGGGGGGAGAGTTCTCCTGCGGGCGGAGAACTGGATCGAATGGGTGGGACAGACCTCCCTGCAGGAATAGCATGAAAAGCAATCGGGGATCGTTCGATCACGTTTCAGGATGGCCCCCATCACCGTGGTCGGACAGGCAGCGGCGCATTTCCCGCAGGCGATGCAGGTGCTGTAGTCCACGCTGACCCGTACCCTGCTGATCTTCTCGACGAGCCACCCCACCAGGCCGAAGGGGCAGAAAAACTGGCACCAGGGACGGTAGATGAAAAGGCCGGCCAGGAGGAGAGCGCCGATGAAGATCCCACCTGCTATGCCCAGATGGGCCGGCTTATAGACCTTGAATGGATCGATCGGATCGATCAGATCGCTCCCCCATGCGAAGGCCGCCGCCGCAAAACCGGCCAGGAAGAGGATCCGCACGCCGTTGGTCAGGATGAAAGGGGGCCGGAGTTGCCGGCCGATGACCGCCCTTTCTCCCTCGCTCCGATTGAGACGGTAAACGAGGTCCTGCAGCGTTCCGGCCTGGCAGCCCCACGCACAGATATACTTGTTCGCAAGAAAAACGAGCAGCAGAAAGACGGTGAGGGCGATCATGCGGGGCGGAAACACAGCCCCGGTGCTGCCGAAGAGATGGATGGCGTCCTTGACCGTGCCCATAGGGCCGGGATCGGACCCCATGATGACGCCGAAGACGCACAGGGAAACGAAATACAGCCACTTCCTGAGCCTGGAATGGACTCGCCTTGTCCTCAGCGAAGCATAGACGGTCCCCAGGAATAAGAACCAGAGTCCAAACTTGACAGGGATCTTCACCCAGTTCTTGGTGGCGTGCTCGGCCGCCAGGGCCTGCTTCTTGATCACCATGGAGAGGACCCGCTCGGGGCTGCCATATTGGCTCAAGCTCTTCCGGAGGTCGGATGGCGTCTGAAGCCCGAATAGGTCCTTCAGCGCGGGATTGGTGAGCCCGTTTGTCCGTCCGAACTCTTCGACGCTCATCCCTTCCCGGATCACGAGCTGCTTGCGTTCGGGGAGTTTTTCAGGCCTGCCGCCCCAGAGCCGTGAAGAGATCAGGGAGGTGCCGGCCACGAAGGCGACCAGGAGCAGGAAAAGAGTGATCGTTCGGAAGGATGGGGATCGAGTCATCTGCAGGACCTTTCTCTTGATGTCGGTGCCGCGGTCCAGGCGCCGTAAAAAACCATTCTCCGCTCGGGAGGGTGAAAAAGTCAATTGCAGATTTCCGCTCCTTGCGTCAGCAGCCGTTTGACACGGAACCCCTGGTTCTGTACAAACTGGTCTTCTGCAACTCCTGTTCAACGAAGGACGGCTTTGGAGGCGGTATGGAAGAACTGTTTGAGCTGATCACCGAACGGGGCGGCGGACCGCGGAATGAAACCACCATTCGCATAGGGATCCGCATGAAGGTGTCCGGATACGAGACTGCTTGTCCCGTGACCAGGCCCTGCAACGCATACGATGCACTGCAAAGGGAGGTCGAGGGGATCAAGAACGGACTGGAGACGCTCTTGGCCCGTGCGGAGAGGATGTTTCGACCCAAAGAATCTGCATGGGACCCCCAAGGATCCGCAGAGGAGGTCTGGACGGCCCTCTCGGGGATGACGGAAAAACCGTTTGTCGAGGCCTTCAACGACCTGGAAGAGACAAAGAGGCGAGAAGTGGCCGAGTACGTGCTGACCCACTGCAATGTCTTTTCAGGAAACGCCAAGGTCTTTTCAGCACGCTACGATGAGGAATCGGCTCTGATGGGTTAGTGCCCCTCCGGGGGGCCTCTCAGCGGTCGGCGAGCAGCTTTCAGGCCGGCCGCCTGTTCTTCGAAGGTCCTGTAGGAGCAAGCTCCTGCCTGCGATTCATTCAACTCCGAGAAGATCGAAAGCAGGAGCTGACCCTGCGGAAGAGAACACCGCGGGAGTTTTCGGTTCCACCAATTTGGTCGGTATTGACCCGCTGATCGCGCGCATCCGGAAACGCCGTTTCCGGCTCGATCATGTGCGGAGTCGGGGTATGGGCGTGAACCTGGGAATACGGAAACCCTCCGTCCTCTCCTCCCACACAACCTCCACGTCCATGCCGCATCGGACCTGACGATGGTCACACCCCACGATATTTGAGAGGATGCGCGGTCCTTCCTCCAGCTCGATCACCGCCACCGCATAGGGCAGCTCCTTCTGAAACGCGGGATGAAAGGCCTGATGGTATACCGCGTAGGTGTATACCTTTCCCCTGCCGCAGGCGAGGATCCATTCGTGCGCGAGGGAATGGCACCTTGAGCAGAGGACGGAAGGCGGCCAGCGGACATGGCCGCATTGCCCGCATCTTTGAAACCGGAGCTGATGAGTCCGGCATCCTTCCCAGAAGGTCCGGGTATCCGCATTCGGGTTGGGCAGGGGTCTTTGTTGTTCCATTGGACTAGGCCCTCCTCAGAATCATGCATGCGTGGGATTGGAGTATCCCTCCGTTGTCGCTGCAGAGGATGATCTCCGGACTCCGGGTATGGGTCTTCGGGCCGAGCTGCCTGTCTCCGCAGCGCCCCATCAGCTGCATGGCCGCCTCTGCAAGGGGGGTAAGCCCCATGAAGTAGGCCTCCGACAGCTGGCCGCCCGATGTGTTTACGGGCATCCGGCCCCCGGGCTCAATGGTGCCCCCCTGCAGCCAGGCCTCTCCTTCTCCCGGGCCGAAGAAGCCGTAGTCCTGGAGGGTGATCTCCACGGTGTAGGTGAAGCAGTCGTATATCTCACAGGCGTCCACGTCCCCCACGGATATGCCTGCCATACGGAATGCCTCCTCGCTTGCCCGTTTCGCCCCGGTAGGCCCGGCCATGGATGAAGATTGGTGAATCTCGCCGGAGGGGTGATGCTGCCCCAGTCCCATGATGAGGACCGGCGGATTCCTGAGGTCCCGCGCCCTTTCCGCGCTGGTGACCACGACGGCCCTTCCACCGTCATTGACCAGACAGCAGTCGCAGAGTCGAAAGGGTTCCACGACCATACGGGTTCGGTCATAGCCTTCAAAATCTAAGGGTTGGTTGTACAAGACGGCCTTCGGGTTGAGGTTTGCCCACTTCCGCTGCCCCACGGCGATATGACTCCAGGTATCCGGTCCGGTGTGGAACTCGTGCATGGCCCTCCTCGCCGCCAGGGCATACCCCCCAACGGCCTCGAAGTGGCCGTACACGATATCGTCCCCGGAAAGGGACAAGGTCAGCTGCTTCATGCCTCCGCCGGACAGACCGCTGTGTCCATAGGAGATGACCACGTACTTGCACAGCCCTGCGTCGAGCACGCCGACGGCGTGCTGAAGGTGGCTGCGCGCTCACCCGGCCTCCTGGCTCAGGTAGGAGGGCGTCAAGCCGAGATACTGGGCTACCCGTTCTGCAGTCGCTTCGGTCTCCCCCGGACAGGGCGGCAGATATCGGTAGCAGATCAGGCCGTCGATATCTTCCCGCCTGAGCCCCGCATCCCTGACGGCATTCGAGACCGCCTCCAGGTGGAAGCTGAGCGAGGTCCGATCAGGGATCCGCCCCTGCGGGGTGTAACCGATCCCCACAATGGCATATTTGTCCTTCAACCCCATCCTGCCCTCCTTTTTTTGGATTCGCCCCGAGATGATTCCTTGATCTTTCCCCTTTGCCAAAAGGGGGACCGAGGGGGATTTTCCCCCCTACAATCAGACTCACTCTGTCTCTGCCCGAATGCTCTCGAGCTCCTGCCAGCGCGCATAGGTTTCTTCCAGGGCTTGTTCCAGTTCATCGAGCCTTTCCTTTGCGCTGCCGACCTCTTCTCCGGCTTCACGGTAGAACTCCGGGTCGGCCATCCGGGCATAGAGGATCTTCTGCTCGGCGTCGAGTTCCTCTATTCGACGCGGCAACTCTTCGAGCTCTCTTGCTTCCTTGAAGGTCAGCTTCCGGGGCCGCTGCTTCTGGGTCCGCAGCTTTCCAGTCGGAGCCTTTTCTCTTCCCCCCTCATGGACCGGCATCTTCCTCTCGGATGCCTGGGGCCTCTGGCCGAGCCAGTCGTCATAGCCGCCCGCGTATTCGGTGATCCTGCCGTTTTCCTCAAACACCAGCGTGCTGGTGACAACGCCGTTCAGGAATTCCCGGTCGTGGCTTACAAGCAGAATCGTACCGGAATACTCCAGCATCCGATCTTCCAGCAGATCGAGGGTTTCCATGTCCAGATCGTTGGTGGGTTCGTCCAGCACCAGCACGTTGGAGGGCCTTGAGAAAAGACGCGCCAGGAGCAATCGGTTTCTCTCTCCTCCTGAGAGGACGCGCACGGGGCTGCGGGAGCGGTCCGGTGAAAAGAGAAAATCCTTGAGGTAGCCGATCACGTGTCGCCGGCCGCCGTTCAGGTCCATGATCTCCTTGCCTTCGGCGATGTTCTCCTGAACCGTCCGGTCCTCATCCAGTTGGGCGCGGAGCTGGTCGAAGTAGACGGGCTCCACTTTGGCGCCTTGCCTGACCCTTCCCTCCTGCGGCGGAGTCTCGCCGAGCAGGATGCGCAGCAGCGTGGTCTTTCCGACCCCGTTCGGGCCGATGATGCCGACCCGGTCCCCGCGCATAATCCGGACGGATAAGTTCCTGATCAGCGTTTTCCCTGCGTAAGCATGGCTGATCTCTTCAGCCTCAATCACGATTCTGCCGGTGCGCTGCGCCTCCTCGATGTGCATCTTTACGCTGCCCGTCCGCGCGCGCAGGGCCTGCTGTTCTTCGCGCATTTTCATGAGCTGCCGCACCCGGCCCTCATTTCTGGTCCGCCTCGCCTTGATGCCCTGCCTGATCCACGCCTCTTCCTTGGCCAGCTTGTGCAGAAAACGGTTAAGCTGCGCCTCCTCCACGTCAAGGGATGCATCCCTGCGATCGAGAAAAGTCTGATAGCTGCATTCCCAATTGAACACCCGGCCGCGGTCCAACTCCACTATGCGCGTGGCGAGCTTTCGCAGGAAGGCCCGGTCATGCGTAACGAGAACCAGGGTACCGCGGTATTTCACCAGGTACTCTTCCATCCAGGCAATGGCGGGAATATCCAGGTGATTGGTGGGCTCATCCAGCAGAAGCAGATCCGGGCCGGCTGCAAGGGCGCGCGCCAGCAGGACCCTTCGCTTGAACCCCACCGACAGGTCCTCGAAACGATCATCCGGGTTCAGCGACAGCCTGGTCAGCAGCGTCGCGACTTCGTGGTCCTGAGGACGCTTCGATGCCGGCGCCCCGCTCCCTCCGGCAGCAACCTCGCCCGCGCTACCGGTCAGGCCATGCGGCAGGTCCTGGTCAAGGCTGCCCACGGAGGCTCCCTTCTGCAGAATGATCCGGCCGCTCTCAGGCGGGAGTCGGCCGGCGATAAGACGGAGAAGCGTACTTTTCCCCTCGCCGTTTCGGCCGATGAGTGCGACCCGCTCGCCCTTCTCCACCTGCAGGTCCACATGCTGAAGAAGGGGCGGCCCCCCGAAACTCACGCTTACGCCCTGGACACTTACAACCGCCAAGTTACTGCTGCCCCCCCACGGTTTGCATCTGGATCGGTTATGGACATGACCTTCTCCGCTCCAGTCCTTCGAACAACCGACTGGACTGTAAAAACCGAAACAGCGGCTGTCAAGGCAAGAATGCGCGACCCGAGATCTGGTCCTGATCCGGGACACCGGCGTGGGGATTCCCTCTGAGGAGATTGGGCGCATTTTTGAGCGGTTCCACCGCGTCGAGAACATGCGAAGCCGCACCCTTGAAGGAAGCGGGACTGGGCTCGCGCTGGTCCAGGAGTCGATCAGACTCCATGGAGGCACCGTTTGGGTCGAAAGTAGACTGAACGAAGCTGGTCGTTCCCATGCTCCGGCGTGGGAACGCAAGCCCCAGGGACGCTCCGCGCGTCCATTTTCATGTCCCCATGCCCCTGTGGTCTCTTATCGGGCCGGCCCGCACATTTGACCCCAGGACGTGGAAAACGGCGCCGTTCCTACGCCCGATGGGCCGGCGGCCCTAACGTTTATTTTCCCTTGACAGGCAGGGGTGGAATCTATATAGCTCGATGCAGGCTTTAGCAAAAACCTTTCCACTCTAGCCGTTGCCTTTCTGCATCGGCGCCGAATCATACACGACACAACCTTAGCAGGATAACGTCCAAAGACGTGCGCCCGTGTTTGCGCTTTGGATTCGTGAAATGGTCGAGGCGGCGCTTGATTCCGACAATTCGTCCGGCGAACTGCATTAAGGTGAATAGAAGAGTCCATCCCTTCTTGTTCTGTGTGAGACCTACCGCCGTCTTTTCACATACCACAAGCGATCTTGGTGATCTCGTAGAGAGTCCATACATGGTCGGTACCCTTTATGACCTCGCGGCAGGTCACGGGCGAACGATTATAAAGCGTACGTATCCGAGAGCCGGTTCAGACCATTCAGACCAATGAATACCACCAGTAAACTGGTGGTCTCGGAAGCCCCCCTGGAAGGGGGTCTCGCACCAGCCCCCCCTGTCGTTTAGACGGAGATCAGACCCGATCGCGGGGTAACTTGTGGTGGTTTTCTTGGCCGTTCCTGGTTTCTGAAGAAGTTCTGATCCTTTTGAACCTTCGGTGTGCGCTCGTCGATCTTACAGGAAGTGATTTCTTTGTTCTCAGTACTGATCACCGGCACAGCCATTGTTCATACCACTGGCATGCCAGTGGATTATTCCTTCAATTAGGATCAAACGCCCGCCTGCAGCCGGCTGGACAGCTGCGGATGCCGGCGATGTTCCGAGCCGTGGGTGCCATCCGGGGCTACAAGGGGGAACGTGTGAGCGATATCGTCCAAAAGGAAAGAGAGCAATACAGAGAGATCTTCGGGGAAAGGGACAGGCAAAAGGACTACTGGGCATACACCATGTGCTCCCTCTGCTACGAACAGTGCGCGACCAGGGTCAGGGTGGTCGACGGTGTGCCGATTGCGGTGGAGGGCGTTCCGGAAAGCCACGCCGGGTCCCGGGGCGGCGTGTGTGCGAAGAGCGTTGCGAGCATCCTGGACTGGGGCGACCCCAACCGGATCCTGTTTCCGGTCAAGAGGACCAATCCCAAAAAAGGACTGCATGAAGACCCTAAATGGCAGAGGATCTCCTGGGAAGAGGCGTTGGAAACCACGGCCAGGAAATTGAATGAGGCGCGAAAAGTCGATCCGAGATCGGTGATCTGGACCCACACTCCGGGCCCTACCGGGGGCATGAAGAGCATGATCACGGTTGCAGGGTATTTCGTGGCCTATGGCACCAACAGTTACTGCACCGGAGGCCCCGGCCCCCACTGCGGTGCCGCGGCCCACCACATCGACGCGCAGACATCGGCTGCCTGGGACGTCTTTCCGGATTACAGGTACTGCAACTACGTGCTTCGATGCGGCGGCAACGAGGGGGTGGGGGGAGGTCGTCACTCCGCCGAAAGCGTCTACATGATGGCCGCTGCCAGGGAAAGGGGCATGAAGATGAAGGTCCTCGATCCGGTCGGGTACAGGTCGGCCGCCAAGGCGGACGAGTGGATACCCATTCTGCCGGGGACCGATATTGCCGTCTTCCTGTCCATCGCCAATCTCATGGTCAACGAGATCGGGGCCTACGACAGGGAGTTCCTCAGGCACAAGACCAATGGATCATACCTCATCACCCGGGAAGGATACTATCATCGTGAGGAAACCACGAACAAGCCGCTCCTCTTCGACGAGTCGGACGGGAGGGTCAAACCGTATGACGATCCAACCCTCACCCGACCGGCCCTGGAGGGATTATTCACCGAGCGGGGAAAGAAAGTTCGGCCGGCCTTCTCCAGGATCAAAGAGCATCTCAGGCAATACAGCGCTGCCTGGGCCTCCGGGATCAGCGATGTGCCGGAGAGCACCATCCGCCGGCTGGCCGAAGAGCTCGTCACAGAGGCACGGATAGGCAGCACCATCGAGATCAGGGGGGTTCAGGTCCCGTATCGCCCGGCATGCGTGGTAGGCTACAGAGGTCTCCAGACGCATCAAACGGGGTTCCACACCTATGTCTCGATGCAGCAGGTGAATATGCTCCTGGGCAACCAGGATGTGTGCGGAGGCCTGTTGGGTTCCGGGGCCGTGCGAAGCCTCGGGTTCCCGGAGACCGGCCGGTTCCGGTTCTCCCCCTATGGGGGGCTCGAGGGTATGCTGACCCCCGGGTTCTGGCATTCAAGAACCCCCTGGCCGCCTATGAAACCGAGCGGTCCCGGCAACTCCATCAACTTCAGCGACATCTTTTCTCACGGGTCGGCGACCAGGGGACACGTTTACACGGATGAATGGGATGAGCTGTGGACCAGGGCCGGCCGCCCCTTTGAACCGCAGGTCTTCTTCACCTACGGCGGGAACGTCGTGATGAACATGGCCAACCCGGAGCCTGCCGGGAGGTTTCTCCAGAAGGCGGGATTCTCCTTCGCCATTCAGCCGTTCCACAACGAGACGACCGAGGGGTTCTGCGACATTGTACTGCCCGAGGTGCACTACCTGGAGAGCCTGGACGTTGCGAGCTCTTTCGGCATTCACTACTGCTATCCGGCGGGGCTGGACGACTGGTGTTTCCACATGAGAATGCCGGTGACCGAGCCGAGAGGCGAGGCGAGAAACGTCCAGGACATCTTTTTCGATCTGGCCGAGAGGACGGGAATCCGGCCGGCCTATCACAGATTCCTGGAAAACTACTATGCATTGAAAACCACCACTTGGGAGCAAAGCGAGGCCGGAGAGGCCTCCGAACACCCCATTGTCGGACCGGCGGAACGGATCTCGAACCTGGTGCTCGCGGACCGGACCCTCAAATACAATTTCGGAGCGGCGCGAGGGCTTGAGTGGCTCAGGGATCACGGATACATCCAGTGGCCCAAGAAAACGGAGGAGGCATACTGGAGATGGTTTATCGACGCACGGATACCCATCTATTTCGCCGGGCTGGAGGAGGACAGGGAAGAGATCTCCGCAAGGGCCGAGAAGGCCGGGTTCCACATGGACTGGAACCACTACACCGGTGTGGCGACCTATTTCCGCTCCGTCATTCACTCGGGTGCGGACCCGGAGTACGATCTCTTCGTGGTCTCCCCGAGAGATCCGATCATGACCTATCGCTTCGGCATGCAAAACCCCTACATCGACGAACTGGCCTCCAGAGACCCCTTCACCCTCAACATCGTCATGAACGTGACAACGGCTACATCGCGCGGGATCAACGACGGAGATCTCATCTCGGTCGAGAACAAGTGGGGAGACACAATCACCGGAAACGTCAAACTGACCGGTCTGATTCACCCCCGCGTCCTGGCCATGACGGGTTTGGGCGGATGGGCGAGAGGACGTCCGCTGGCCAGGGGCAAGGGCGCCAATCCGAACCACTTGCTGAGGCTGGATCAGGATTATGTCTGTCCGATTACGGGCACCCTTGAGATTACGGCCAAGGCGAGGATTTCGGCCCGAGCACACATGACGCCCCGGGCCTGATAAGGATGTTTTCACTCTCTGCCGGAGTTGGATCCATGAGATGGGGTATGCTGATCAACTTGAACATGTGCGTGGCCTGCTATGCCTGCGTAGCAAAGTGCAAGCAGGAGCACTTTCTGCCCAGGGATGTACTATGGGCCAAGGTGCTGATATCCGAGAACGGAGGATATAGCTCCGCGGCCAAACAGGCATATCCGGTCCTCTGCAATCACTGTGAGGAGGCCATCTGTGTGGAGGTCTGTCCCACAGGCGCCACCCAGAGGCGCAAAGACGGCGTCGTCTTTATCGATGCCGACCGCTGCGTGGGGTGCAGATCCTGCCTTGTAGCCTGCCCTTATCAGGTCCGGACCTATTATTCCAGGAGGAAGGAGTACTACCCAGGACAGGGACTTACCGAATTTGAGAAGATCGGCGAGAGACTCTTTCCGCATCAGACCGGAACGGTGGTCAAGTGCAATTTCTGCCTGGAGAGAATCGATGCCGGTCTGGTCCGAGGCCTTCGCCCGGGCGTCGATCGGGAAGCGACGCCGGCCTGCGTGATCACCTGTCCGGCCAAGGCGAGGTACTTCGGCGATCTGGACGATCCATCGAGCGAAATCTCCATCCTGATCCGGAGGTGGAACGCGCATCCGCTCCGCAGCGATTATGGAACCCGTCCTTCCGTGTTCTATGCGAGCAAATAGGGGAAAGCGATGATCCAGAGAAGGCCTTATGAATTCATGGTCAAGCATACGCCGCAGCGGGAATGGATCGAGGAGCGCGGGTTGCTCATCTGGCTTTCCACGTTTTTCGTTGAGGTGGGTGCATCCTCGTTCCTGGTCGGTGCGCTCCTGGATCACGTGGCCGCGATGGCGATCGGCATCGTCATGTGCGCAACGCTCGGGGCCGGGCTCCATCTTGCCGACCTGGGGCGCCCCCTCCGATTCTGGCGAATACTCCTTTCCACCCACTGGAAGACCTCCTGGATTGCCCGGGGGATGTGGTTCGTGAGCCTCTTCATCGGCTTGGGGGCGTTGTACACAGGACTCGCCCTGTTGTCCGTCCCGGTCCCCCTGCTCTTGCCGCCCGCCGTGTTCTTCGCCCTTTGCACCGTACTCTATTTCGGGTTCCTGCTGAGCTACATAAGGGGTCTCGCGCTCTGGAACAGTTCCCTCCTGCCGGTCTTGATCCTCGTGATCAGTATCTGGGGGGGACTGAATGTCCTTACGCTCACCTCTCTCATCGGGGGCAGCCTGTCCCCCGCCGCCGACCGGCTCTCGCTGCTCTACCCCCTGTGCGTCCTTCTCACTGCCGCCCTGTATCTTTTCACCATCCGATATCAGGGGATCGGGGGAAAGGTGTCATTCGGGGAAATCACGGCCGGCAAGTGGTCCCCCCTCTTCTGGATCGGCTTCGTTTTCTGCGGCCTTGTTTTTCCGCTCTTCGTGGGTTTGCTCGACAAGTTCGCTTTCCCCTTGCCTCCGGTATTCCCGTTCATTTCCGCCCTCCTTCAGTTAGGGGCGAATCTTTCCCTTCGCTACTGCATCCTTCGGTGTGCGTTTTATGAGCCGGTCATTCCGGCCTCGAGCTATGGCCCCCAGATGAACAGGGGGTGAAAGCGGTCGGTATCCACCTTTTGACGAAAGGAGAATAGAAGGATGAAAAGGGACAGGGATTATTTCGTAGCCGTATGGATTCTCGTTGCTGCAGTTATCTGCCTCTCGGCAGGAACCTCCATCTCCGCGGAGAGGCCGAAAAACTGGCCGAAGACCGTCTCCATCGGCTCGGGCACCGGAACGATCTACTACACCATAGCCGGCGGCATGGGCAAAATGATGGAGAAGCACCTGGGGGTTGCCGGCATCCCGACGAAGACTTCCGGCGGGGAGGAGACCGCCAGGCTCATCCGCTCCGGCGACCTGGATATGGGGTTCATCACGCCGGATGTGGGATACGATGCGTTCAGGGGTGTCGGCAACTTCAAGGACATCGGTCCCGTGCCCATGCGTGTCTTTCTGCAGGACTTCCCCCTGACCTATTGCCTTGTCACCCTCGAAAATTCAGGAATCGATTCCTGGGCCGATCTCAAGGGCAAATCGGGATACTACAGGGCCAGGGGATCCTCGGTCATGGAGCTTCTCTGGGAGGCCAGTCTCCAGGCGTATGGATTGAAGAAGGACGATGTCAAGAAGGCCCTGCAATACGACAGGGCCTCCGAGTGGATCGATGCCATGAAGACCGGGAAGGCCGACTTTGCCTTGGATTGCGGCTCCCATCCCTCGGGCAAGTGGATGGAACTGGCAAGCACACATCCGATGAAGATCGTTCATGTCGATGACGCTCACCTCAGGAAGATCGAGGAGAAGCTTCCTTGGGCATTCTCCCTGAGCATCCCCGGAGGAACCTACAAGAGCATGCCCAAAGAGGTTCAGACCGCAGCCTTCGCCGTGGTTGTGGATTGCAGGAAGGACCTGCCCGAGGACTTTGTCTACGCCCTCACCAAGATGATCTGGGACCACTTCGACGAGTTCGCCACATACCACCCGGTCTGCAAGTCCTTCACCGCCCAGGCCGTGAAGAGGACGAATTTCGCTTATCACCCCGGGGCCATAAGGTACTACAAGGAAACGAACCACTGGTCGGAGAAGCTGGATCAGCGGCAGAAGAAACTGCTCGATGAGATCAAGGAAAACAAGTAGCCGCCCTCGGGTGACCCACGCCGGTGAACGTATGGCTGAGAGCAGGATCAGAAAGGCAGTGATCACGGTCCTATCCGTCGCCTTGATGACATTGGGAATACTCTATGTTTCCAATCTCCTGGATCTTCTTTCCGATCACTTCACCATGGTGCCTTACTGCGCCCTCATCCTCATGCTGGTCCTCATCCTCGTCTTCCTCAATTTCTCGGTCAGAGGGGGGCCGGCAACGGGCAGGGTCCCCTGGTATGACGGCATCTTCATAGCCATGAGCATATGCGGAGCCGGTTACATCACCTTTTTCCCGGGCCGGTGGGAACCGCTTCTGCTTCGGGGGACCACCACGTACCTGGAGGTCGTTCTCTGCCTGATGCTCGTGGCTGCGGTCATCGAGGCGACCCGACGCACCGTAAACCTCTCCATGGCGCTCATCGCGTCGTTCTTCGTGGTTCATATGATCTACGGGTCCCACTTCCCCGGGATCTTACGAACCTTCGACTTCAGGCTGGAGAGGATTGCGAGCGTCTTCTACTTGAGGGCCGAGGGTATTTTCGGGGCCCCCATCGAGATCGCGTGCACGATCGTCCTGATCTTCATGCTGTTTTCCGCTGTGCTGCAGGAATCCGATGCCGGGCGGTTCATCCTGGATGCGGCCCTTGCCCTTACCGGCCGCTGGAGGGGTGGGCCGGCGAAGGCCGCGATCATCGGGAGCGCCTCCCTGGGGACCATGGTTGGATCCACTGCGGCCAATATCGTCACCACCGGATCCATCACGATTCCCCTCATGAAAAAAATGGGCTACAGCCCCAATTTTGCCGGCGGCGTGGAGTGTGTAGCCTCGAACGGGGGACAGATCATGCCGCCCGTCATGGGGGCCGTTGCCTTCCTGATCGCCGAACTTTTGGCCGTATCCTACTGGTCCGTATGCGTAGCCGCCTTTCTGCCCGCCTTTCTCTATTTCACTGCGATCTTTGTCCAGGTGCACTTTGAGGCGGTTCGGAAGGGACTGACCGGCCTTCCACCGCAGGATCTCCCCTCCCTCCGGAAGGTCTTCGGCAGGGGTTGGTATTTCATGATCCCCATCCTCCTGCTCATATACCTCCTGGCGGTCCTCCACATGCCTGTTCAGCACTGCGGGCTGTATGCATCCGTGGCAGCCTTCATCATCATCATCGCGGACTGGCAGAGGAAGGAGGCGAGCCGAAGGGGGCTGTGGGACCTGGTGGTCTGGCTCGTCCGCATCCTGGAACGATCCGCGCTGGCACTGCTCGTTCCGGCGGTGGCCTGCGCCTCGGCCGGGATCATCATCGGCTCTCTCGACTCCACCGGCCTCGGGTTCAGATTGTCGAGCATCCTGGTAGACGCCTCGGGCGGGAGCCTCCTGCTCCTCCTGCTCCTGACGGCCGCCGCCTCATTCATCCTTGGGATGGGGATGACCTCCATCCCCTGCTATCTGGTGCTGGTGATCCTGGTGGCCCCCGCCCTGACGCAACTTGGTGTACCCGCGATTGCCGCCCATCTCTTCATCTTTTACTACGGACTGATCTCCTTCCTCACACCGCCCGTGGCCATAGCGGCCTACGTGGCCTGCGGGATCTCCGGCGGCAACCCGGTGAGGACGGGGTTCATAGCGATGCGTCTGGGGATCGTGAAGTACATCATACCCTTCCTGTTCGTCTACAATCCGGCCCTGCTCTTCATCGGTTCTGCCGGTCATATCGTCCTGACGATATTCACCGGGATGATGGGCGTGGTGATCTTGAGCATCGGCCTGGAGGGGTACTTCATCCGGAGTGTCGCATGGACGGAGCGTATACTTCTCGTCTGCGGGGGATTCCTGCTCATGATGCCGGCTTACGAACAATGGATGCTCGTCATCGGAGGCGCAGTCCTGGGCGCGGCCGGTACCCTCTGGCATGTGAGATCGGCCCGCGCGGCCGCAGTGACGATATCCCCGAGGGCCACATGAATCCGCCGGGCTCACCCTTCTAGCCGGCATGAGGATGGTCATGGGACTCCTTCCCATGGTCCAAAACCGTTTCCGATCGAACAGTGCGTCCTGGTGGTCTTCTGTAGGAGCAAGCTCCTGCTTGCGATTCTTTCAGTTCCGAGAAGATCGCAAGCAGGAGCTTGCTCCTACAAGAATAGAGCTCCA
>JAGVAP010000090.1 GCA_020060215.1 Deltaproteobacteria bacterium
ACGAAAAGGCGGTTAGGCTATATGGCGAGGCGGGAGATAAGAAGGGACAGGGTTCAAGCTTGCATCAGCAAGCCTGGTGTCTGCAGCCCGACAACAATCGCGATGGTGATTGGGAAAAGGCTATAGATCTGTACGCAAAAGCCGTTCGGCTTCGTGGCGAGGCGGGGGATAAGAAGGGCCAGGGTTCAAGCTTGCATCAGCAAGCCTGGTGTCTGCAGCCTGACAGAAATCCTAAGGGTGATTGGGAAAAGGCTACAGATCTGTACGCAAAAGCCGTTCGGCTTCGTGGCGAGGCGGGGGATAAGAAGGGCCAGGGTCCAAGCTTGCATCAGCAAGCCTGGTGCCTGCAGCCTGACAGAAATCAAAAGGGTGATTGGGGTAAGGCTCTGGCTCTGTACGAACAGGCGGCTAGGCTATATAGTGAGGTGGGAGACAAGAATAGACTGAGTTTAGTCGTCCATCAGCAAGGCTGGTGCCTGCAGCCTGACAAGAATCCTAGTGGTGATTGGAAAAAAGCTTCAGCACTGTACGAACAGGCGGTTAGGCTATATGGCGAGGCGGGAGATAAGAAGGGACAGGGTTCAAGCTTGCATCAGCAAGCCTGGTGTCTGCAGCCCGACAACAATCCTGATGGTGATTGGGAAAAGGCTATAGATCTGTACGCAGAAGCCGTTCGGCTTCGTGGCGAGGCGGGGGATAAGAAGGGCCAGGGTTCAAGCTTGCATCAGCAAGCCTGGTGTCTGCAACCGAGTAATAATCCTAAAGGCAATTGGCAACTAGCTGCAGACCTTTACGACCGGGCTGCTCGAGTACGTGGCGAGGCGGGAGATAAGAAGTGGCAGGGCCTCAGCCTTCATCAAAAAGCGGGGTGTTTGGTTCGTTGGGAATCCAAATACCACACGCCCGAGACACGCGCAATGTTCATTGAGGCCGCAAGACTAAGGCGCGAGGGTGGGGACGACGAAGGCGCTCGGAGTAGCGAGAAAGCGGCGAATGCACAATGAACGATTTGCCACGGTGATAGTTGGCAACACCTCCCGACAGCTTGTTTCAGGGGGCGTCGATGTCGGAAGAAACCAAGCCTCATAAGATGAGATTGCCTTCGGATGTTTCTGGAGTTCCTGGTTCTTCTAGCGGCTATGATTGTTCAGGTAGTGGTGCCGCCTATCCCCGCGGAACTGATCGCTATCTGTGCGGGCAAACGATATGGCGTGGCAGTCACGACCGTGATTGCCGGCAGCGAGCTGCTCTTGGGCAGCATACTGGTCTATTGGCTGGGAGAGTGGATCGAGCATCGGTTCGGCCCTCTCTTTGATCGCAAGCAATTGCAGAAAGTCATGGAGCGGCTCCGGAGGATAGAGGTACCCCTGCTGCTGGTCAGGGCGCTCCCGTATAACCCTTCCGACCTCATTTCGAATGCCGCAGGCGTCCTGGGATTGAAGAAGAAAAGGTTCTTTCTTCTCACCTGTTTCACATCCTATTTCCGATGCTTCTTGCTTGCCCATTTCAGCGTAGCGATCAGCGGTTTGCATTCGCTGCTCGCCGTGGCATCCATATTGCTCGTTTCCGCCCTCGTGGCCGGCGCCCTGGTTTACGGGCGGCACCGGGCCTGGAAGTGAGGGTGAAGAAGGCTGCCCTGAAACGGTCTCAGGTGGCGTTGGAACATCCGGGAACAGTCCACCACGTGATCCGCTGGATCAATCGACATCGTTGGCGGAAGGAAAGAGCGCAAGGAATTCATCGTGGGCTTGGGGGAGCATGGATATGGCGGTCGTGAAGATGGTTATTCCGACTCCTTAAGCTTGTCTGCAAGCCAAATCTTGATAATGGATTGCCGGGTAACACCTCTGCGTTTGGCCTCTCTGTCCAGAGATTCAATCATCCAAACTGGGAAATCCACATTAACCCTCTTCTGCTCCAGCCCCGGCCTTCCGGCCCGGTCTCGGTCCAAGAATCGGGTCACGTTCTCACCTTGGTCAAACTTCTGATCAAACTTCTTCGCTTTCATAGATCTCGATTTCCTCCTTCCTGGAACGCCGCACTGAAATCAACCTCACCTTCTCTCCCCTGTATGTGATTACGACCGACCAGTGTGTTGCCCCAGTTTTTCCGATCACCATGCTTCTGTTCTCGTCTGTCGTCTTCGCGGGGACTTCTACCTTTTCAAGATCGAACCAGAGATCCTGGGCCTGGAGGAAGTCGATTCCGTGCCGCTCCAATTCGATCGACTCTTTTGGGGATCGAATTCAAAAAGCATGGTATAGAAAATATACCTTTTCTACGCCCTTGTCTCAGGTTTTCCCGTCCTCTTGTGCGGGACTGGCGTGGAGCTTCAGGCCGAGCGCCCGCACGACCTTGAGGACGGTGGCGAACTCAGGGTTGCCCTCGGGCGACAGGGCCTTGTAAAGGCTCTCACGTCCAAGCCCGGCCTCGCGTGCGATCTGCGCCATCCCTTTTGCACGGGCGATGTCCCCCAAGGCGGCGGCCACCATCGCCGGGTCTCCCTCTTCAAGGGCAGCCTGCAGATAGGCGGCCATATCCTCTTCGGTCTCCAGGTGCTCTGCGGCGTCCCAGGGTCTAGTCTTAATCTTCTTGGGCATGGCCCTCTCTCCTAAACCTGACGCGCAAGATTCAGCGCGGCTTTGATATCTCGGTCCTGGGTGCGTTTGTCTCCACCGGCGAGTAGAATGACCAAGGTCTCTCCCCTTTGCGTGAAGTAGACCCGTTATCCGGGACCGTAGTCGATCCTCATTTCGGAAACTCCCTCTCCCACCGGCTTCACATCACCAGCCTGCCGAGAGACAGGCGACGGATGCGAACATTGATCCGTGCCCGTGCTTGTCGCGGCATATACCTCTGTCTCTCGGATTTCGATCATGACGGATTGTATATGAGATACAGAAATGCAATTCCAAATGGGACAGTATCTTCATGCTTTGGCTTCAACATCCAGGTTGTTCTTCCTGATCCGGTTCCACAGGTTGGGGACCGTCGTGCCGTACCTCTTGGCGACAAAGACCTTGGTTGAACCAAATGCGCCGCTCGACGCGCCGTAAGGAGGGGAACATGGGACGGAAACCGAAATCGGCGGTCAGAAAGGCAGGACAAAAAGCGGTTGCGTACCTCCGTGTATCAACAGTTGGGTATGCCTTTTGTTGGAAATGAAAAAGGGCCTCTGACTTTCTCATAAGCCCTTGTATTTACTGGTATGGGCGATGCGCGACTCGAACGCGCGACCTTTGGTTCCGGAGACCGTCCATCCTTCATCATGATTTCTTTTCCGTGATGTTGACTACTTTTCCCTTCTTTTCTTCCTTCGGCTTCAGCGCCTCCGCAATGACGCCTTCTACCTGGTTTGATGCCCTCCGGAGGGTTTCGTCTCGAAGGTGTGAATAACGTTGCGTCATCCTCGGGTCCTTATGGGTGAGAAGGTGCTGGACGGTGTAGAGGTCTTGGCCATTGGAGACGAGCATTGAAGCATAGGTGTGTCTAAGACCATGGAGTGGTCTGAAGTCTTTCGGCAAGCCTGCCGCCTCCTTGATCCTCCTCACCTGGTGGGCGATATCCGTTCTCTCTTTCCCGGAGCGGCCTGGAAAAACGTATTCGCTCTCAGTCTTCCGGGAGTCGATTTCCACGCTCTTTTTGGGGTGCGTCTCAAGCAGCTTCCTTGCCGCATCGTTGAGGGGGATGACCTGGTCCTGACCGCCCTTCGGATCCCGGATGTAAATGAAGCCGCGCTCGAAGTCTACGTCCTCCCACCTGAGCTTGAAGAGTTCACCTCGCCTCATCCCCGTGAAGAGGGCCATCTTCATCATGTTCCCCGCTTGGATATTCTCATCTGCATCAATTGCCTTGAGGAGAGCCTTCAACTGTTCGGAGGTGAGGAACTCCGTACGGATGTTGTTTACCCTAGGTTTCTGTATCCGGAAGGAGAGGGGTTCGCAGAGCCGCCTCGTGACACCGAAGTTGACGATGCGTTGAAGAAGATTCAAGACGTGTTTTACCGTCTGCGCGGATTTTGTCTTCATGAGGTTGATCCGGACCCGGTCCACGTCCAGCATTGCGATCTCATGCGGTTCCTTCGCGCCGAAAGGCTCTTTGAGGTACAACCCGTAGCGTCCATCATCAGTCTTGAACCCTTTGTTGACGGACTTGTGAGCCTTGTATTCCTCCCACAACCGGTCCATGGTCCACTTGCCCGCCTCGGCCGTCTTCTCGGCCTTGATTCTCTCTCTCTTTTCCTGATTTGACGGCTCATGCCCAAGGATCTTCGCAGACCGTAGATTGTTGGCTCTGGCAGGGGTCATGTCATCTATAAATTGCCGACCAGCCTTCTCCTCGAACCGCTTCCCATTCCTTCGATATTCGATGTAGTAGATTTTTTCCGGTTTGCGGTCGATGGGTGAGATGCCGTTGATGTAGTAAACCCCTCTATAGCCGCATGCGAATCGTTCCTGTTTTCTTTTGCCTTTTCCTTTACCCATTCAGACCTCCTGAAATCTATGCTCAAGGTTTTGGAGAGCCCGGAATTCGACATTTTTGTATTCCTCCGGCTTGCGCGAACCGAAGGTCGCCCGTCCCCGCCACTATCCCCGCCATCCACGATGAAACATGCGGTACGAATGCAAACATAGTGGTATGATATTTGTCAAGTAAATTCAAGATTTAATGGAATAGATCGACAAGGCAGGAAAGCGGAGGACGAAGAGGTAAGTGCCAAAAATCAGTCTGTCACGCCGGAGGTCGCGAGTTCGAGCCTCGTCGTCCCCGCCAGAAAAAAACAAGGGGTTACCGGGATTCATCGGTAACCCCTTTGTTTTTATGTGTACCCGTCAATGTGTACTTTTTCTTTGGGGACGGACAGTCCAACAGCCTCCCTGGGTACTGAGGATAGCCAGACTCGGTGTACACCGGGTATTCTGCCCGGTCATGAGTCCAGCGATCGGTTCCCTTAGCCGGGTTTAGTTCCAATTTGTTCATGCCGTAGTTCCAGAGAGCGATCAAGTTCATTCAACTAACGGGTTAGCGGGGAGGTGTTGCGCTGGTTTGATCCGGAGGCAGGGCGGGCAACCGGTTCTTGGCGCCGGCGTGTCGGAAAGGGGGGGCAGGCCTCGAAGCGCCATAGGTACCTCTAGCTCTTTTCGGCCGCGTCTTGACCAGAGGTTTCCTTCAGTTTGTCCGCGAGCCACATCTTGATGATGGACTGTCGGGTCACACCCGTTCGCCTGGCTTCCCTGTCCAGAGACTCGATCATCCAGACCGGGAGATCCACCTTGACCCTTTTCTGCTCCAGGGCGGGCCGTCTGGCCTGGTCGCGGGCGAGGAATTGGGTCACGTCCTCTCCGCGGTCAAACTTCTCGTCCAGTTCTTTTGCATTCATAGCCTGAAGCAGTAAGCCTTATCGGCGCTCCTGTCCATCCGATTGCGCGTTGGCAGGCAGCCGTTTCCGTGTGCAGAGTTTCGATTGACAGGCAGTTGGCCCTGGCTTACCCTGAAAAATGAAAATCGACGCCTGACCAGGGGTTTGTTCTCATGAAACAGCTGAAGATCGTGGTCGAAAAGCATCCGGATGCATATGTTGCCTATCCCCTTGGACTCAAAGGGGTGGTCGTTGGCCAAGGCGAAACCTATGAGGCTGCCCTGGCTGACGTCAAATCGGCGATCCAGTTTCATCTCGAGAGTTTCGGAGCCGATGCACTGGAGATCGATCCTCCCGTTCTGGAAGCCTTCGCTGCAGAAGCCCGAATAGAGGCCTGATGCCAAAATTTCCTGGTCACCGAACCAACCGTCCCTCTCAGGACAGTCTGTGTAATCTTCACCACACCTTTTCTATCCATCGGCCGAAAAGCACATCCTCAAAGACATAGCGTGAAAAAGGTGTAGCACGTTCTTGCAGAAAGCACCTGCGGCCCGAGGCTGTCGTTTCGGCAGAGATCGTCGTATTCTTTGACACCTCATTGCTTTCCCGGTATAGATACCCCGCCGCCCGTTTGAAAAAAATTCATGTCGGACGAGGGGTAATGGGGTGAGCGCGACCATTCAAGACATCGATAAGGACACGATCAGGCTGAGCGTGCCGGCCAGAACGGCCTATCTGGATATCGTGACGGAGATGGTCACGCGGTACGCAACCATGGTCGGGTTCTCCGAGGATGACCTGCACAAGATCTCGCTTTCGGTGGAAGAGACCTTCGTCAACATCGGGGAGCACAGCTATGTGGACCCGGAAACTATGCCGACCGTCGAGATCTCCCTCTCGGTCAGCGAGCCCTACGGCCTGTCGATCCGGATGGGCGACAAGGGCATACCGTTCGACCCGTCCAGGGCGCCGGCCTATGACCAGGAGAAGGCCATGGCCGAGGCCTCCCTCTCAGGCCTGGGGATGAAGCTGGTCCGGGGCATGATGGACAGGGTCGAATACCGGAACCTGGGGAGGGGAGGGAAGGAGACCCTGCTGGTGAAGTACTGCTCCGGGCCCGACTCCCGCGGGGGCCGGGCGGATGCATCGGCGCTGGAAGATCCGGAGGAGGGCGGAGAGGAGCAGGGGCCTGTAGAATACACGGTTCGCCGGCTGAAACCGGAGGAGGCCATCGAGGTGAGCCGCGGCGCCTACCGATCCCACGGGTACACCTTCTTCGACGACGTCATCTACTATCCTGAAAAGATCCGCGCGCTGAACGAGCAGGACCTCATGATCTCCGCGGTTGCCGTGACGACCGGAAATGAGATCATGGGCCACGCGGCCCTCATCCTGGAGGAGCCCGGCGCACGGGCCGGTATGCTAGATTTTCTCTTCGTGGACCCGAGATTCCGCGGGCAGAACCGGGTCGGCAGCCGGATCACGGAGTTCAATATCAAGTCGGCCAGGGAGAAGAATCTCGCCGGCGTCTACGCCTATGCCGTAACGGTCCATCCGATCAGTCAGAAGGTTGGATCCAAGGCAGGGCTGCAAACGTCGGCCCTGCTGCTGGCCACGTCCCCCATGACCTGGGAGTTCAAGAGCATTGCCGGGCACCTGGACCAGAGGATCAGCGTGGTCCTGATGTACCGGTACGTCCAAGTCCCGCAGCCTCGGACCATCTACCCGCCGGAGAGGCATGAGGAGATGGTTCGCACCCTCTATGGCTCGCTTGGTGCAAACCACCGGTTCGGAAGGGCGGAAACCCTGCCGCCGGAGCATCCTCAAGGGACTTCAGGACTGCACGTGGAGATCGCGGAGGTGGAGAACAACGGGGAAATCTGGATCACCCGGCCGGGGAGCGACCTGGCCGCCGCGCTTCGCTCCGAGCTCCGCAGGCTCTGCGTCCGGGGGATCGCGGAGATCGCCCTTTTTGTCTCTCTCGAAGACGGGACCGCGGCCCGGCATCTGGAGCTCTTCGAGTCCATGGGCTTTTTCTTTTCGGGCGTCTTCCCGGAGACGAAGATCGGCGACGTTCTGGTCCTGCAGTACCTGAACAACATCGATTTGGACTATGGGTCGGTCCATGTTCTGCCCGGCGGGACGGAAGCTCTGCTTCGTTACATCCGAACCCGCGACCCGAATCAGGATGCACAGCCGGGGCAAAGCGACCGAAGCGGTTAGACCCCCTTGGGACAATTCGGAACCTGCGCAGTCATATTGACCAACCGGCCAACAAGGTTGACGAAGAAATGCACGAACTTCACTTGGAGAACCCGAAAGACCTGGAGACAAGAACCGAAGAATCCCGCGTTTTGAAAGGAATGGATTTTCGGATCCTCCTAATCGCGGAGAAAAGGTTGCCACCTGAGGAAGAGCGGATATGAAGAAGATCCTTTTCCTTTCGGTATTCCTGTCCTGCCTGCTCCTGCTCGACATCCACAGCGCACCGGCCGCGAGTTGTCCCTGTTGCGGGCAGGTCTACGGAAACCCTGCCCCCGGAGACGAGGCCAGGGTCTACGCCTTGCGCAGAAACCATGAAACTTCCTGCTGCCGGCGCGGCTCAGGAACCCCTTCGGCCGCACCTTCCACGCAGGGCCTCTTGGATGCATTCCGCTGGGGCCTCGAGCAGGGTGCGAGGATGAACCGGCATATGGAGGAGCGCGCCAGGGAGGAGTCTACCCGCTTGAACAATCTCGGTGTCGAGTGCGGAAACCGGGGCGACATCGATGGGGCCATCAGGTATTACCGGCAGGCACTGGCCGCGCATCCGGGTAACCCGGCCGCGAAAAACAACCTCAACCTCTGTAATGCGATCAAGGCATATGAGAGAGGTATGGACCTCAGCCGCGACCTCAAGTGGGGGGCGGCGTTGGACGCCTTTCGAGAGGCGGAACGGCTCCACCGCCTGCATCGCTATGACGAGGAAGTCCGATATGCCGAGGAGCACTACAATCGGGAAAGGGAGGAAGAGCGAAAGCATGCCAGAAGCAATCAGGTGTCGCAGAGCATGCTCCAGGAGATGATCGCCAAGTCCAGGACCGGGGATGCCGGGGCGACCGCCGGTTTCGACTTCATCCAGGAAAAAGAGCCTCAGTTCAGCAAGGGAGCAACGGATTCGGCTCCTGCCGCCCTCTCCGGTGAAACCGTGGATATCGGGGTGCTCAAGTCAGGCGAAGGCCCTGCCCGGGGCTTGAAGACGAAAGAGGTCCCCCGTTTCGTCCTGATCCCCCCCAGCGTAGACCCCTACAGCGCCAAGACGCGGGCAGAGATCGTCCTTTCCGCCTTGGAGGAAGGGGAAAGAGACTGGGACCGCAGCATCGGCCATCTCAAGGATTACCTCGCAACCAGGAATCCCTACAGTGTCAGGGTGCAGGAGGCCTTGAGTTACCTGGAGGGACTGCGCGCGCGAAACCGCGAGTTCGAGCCGGACAGGAAGCCGGCACTCTTCGACCCCCATCCAAAAGACAGTGAAGGGCTGCTCGAAGCCGTCCCGCCTCCCAAAGAGAGCTTCCTGGATCGGTTGAAGGATAGATTCGGCAGCAAAGAAGACGCACCGGCAGTACCCGACCCTGCGGTCGATCCGGAGGCGTGGAGGTACAAGAGAAACGCGGCGATCCTAGAGGCCGCCGCGCAGGGCGAAGGGGATTCACGGAGGACGCTCGATTACCTGGATAAGAAAGTGGCTGCCGACGAGATGGATTTCACAAGCCGTCACGCGCTGCAGTTCCTCGAAGGCTATTACGGCTATGGCGATTTCGTCAAAGAGCAGGCAAGCAGGAAGGGAGGGGTGAACAGATGATGAGGACGCACACGGGAGTGTTCCGAGTCTTGCTTCTGATCTTGTGCCTGTTCACTCCCCTTCCATCCTGGGCCGGGCAGACACCGGAGGTCAGGCAACTGGTGGAACAGGGGGTGAACTGCGCAAAGGCGCAGAAGTGGGAGGAAGCCATCGGGTTTTTCAACCAGGCTCGTCTTAGATCCCCGACAGACGGCTCGCTTCTTTTCAATCTCGGCCTTGCCTGCGATCGGTCCGGGGGGCGGGAAATGTGGGCGGTGATCTGCTACAGGGCGTATCTCGCCCTGAGACCCGGAGCGGAAAACGCGCCAGAGGTAAGAAAAAGAATCTCCGAACTCAAAGAGAAGATCAAAGCCGACGTTCGGATGCTCGTCGGGAAGTCGATCGAGCTTACGGAGAAATTGCCGGACAAGTCGAAGGGCCCCTATTCGACCATCTGTAAGGTCCAGGTTTGGCTGGGGGATGTGGAGGGGGCCTTGAAGACCGCCGAGTCCAACCCGAGCCCCTATCCCTCTTCAAGGGTCATAGCGTTCGGAGAGGTCGCAGACGCCCTGGTTCGCACCGGAAGAGAGCCGGAAGCCCTCAGGCTCAGAGAAAGAGTGGTGCAGGCCGCCCCGGAAAAGGATCGGATGGAGCTCTTTGATGTCCTCCAGAAAAGAATCGTCGAGGGCAAGTGCGGGCTGAAGGATTTCAGCGGCGCCCTTCAGGAGGCATCAAAGATAAGTACGAAAGGACGCTATTATGCCTACAGTTGGATCAGCATGATGCAGGTCGATGCCGGGGACCGGGAAGGGGCTCTGGAGAGCGCCCTCCAGGTGAGCGATGCCTGTAGCCGGGCCCTGGCGTTCTGCATGGTGGCCAACGCTCAAATCGAGGCGGGCGAAATGGATCGGGCCTTGAAGTCGCTTTCGAAGGCAGAGGAAGCGCTGGGCCAAGCGGCTCCGGGTGACTATTATATCAACGATGTCAACCGCGAGCTTTGCTGCGCATACGCCTCCGCCGGTAAACTGAGGGAGGCGGTTCAGGCTTTTGAGCGGATCACCCCTTCCAACAATCCCTTCACCGCAGGCACTGCCGAGGCCTTTGTCTGCGGTGCGATGTCTGAACAGAACCTAGAGGAGGCCAGGAAGAAGGCCGGCCGGATCCGACATGACCCAAGCCGCAGCCTGGCATTCTTGAAGATCGCCGAGTCCCTGATCAAGAGGAAGGACTACGTCGAGGCGGAGAAGACGATCTTATCGATCGAGGAGGAGATGAGGCGCATGCACGGTCTCTCCCGGCTCGCTGAAGCGCAGGGCCTCTTGGCTGAAGCGGAAGGGCTGGCGACACAGGCAATGCTAGTAGGCCCTCTTGATGCGCTGCAGTCCATGGGGGAGGCCCTGGAGAGGCTCAAGAAAGAGAAGGCCGAAGAAGTGGCATACCAACTGGCTCTTAGCGGTCTGAAGAGAGTCTCCTTGCTCAAAAGTGAAGCGTTCCTGGAAAAGGTTTGGTCCGGGAAGAGACGGGGACCGGTGCCCTGACCCGGGGGGTGTTCTGCAACAACATCTTGCAGCAGTCTGCGACCTCAAAACGGGGCCGAGCAGGCCGATGTGGACGCAAGGATGAACTATGGAATGGAAAAGCCTGAGTCAATGTCTTTCAGAGACATGTTCGCGGTCCGGAGAGACAACAGCCCTTGTCTACTGCCGCAATGGAATGGCGGAAACGCAGATCTCCTTCACGGCTTTGGACCGGGAGGCCAATCGCATCGCCAACAAGTTTCAGGACATGGGGGTCCAGAAGGGAGACAGGGTGATTCTCTTCCTCCCCAAGTCGCTCCTGTTCGTCGTTGCCCATCTTGGACTTCAGAAGATCGGCGCTGTTACGGTGCCCTTGAATACGGGTTTCAAGAAAGCAGAGATGGAGTACTTTGTCCAGGATGCAGCGCCGAGACTGATCCTGACCGGAAAGCAACAGCAAGCTCTGATCATGGAGACCGCTCCTGGGCTGAGAAGTATCGTCGCGGATGTGGAGAAGCCGTATGAAAGCTGTGACTTCTTTCACACGGCGCCGGATCATCAGCCCGATGCCCGGTTACAGGCCGATGATCCTGCGCTCATTATTTACACCTCCGGCACCACCGGTAAACCCAAAGGTGCGGTTTTGACGCAGGGAAACCTGGTCCATGATGCAAGAAACATCCTGAACATCTGGGAGATCAATGAATCGGACCTCCTGTGTCATGCGCTTCCCCTGTTCCATGTTCACGGGCTGTGTTTTGCCCTGCACACCTGTCTGCTGGCCGGCTCTCAAGTGCTGCTGCTCGACGCTTTTTCGCCCGAGACGGTGGTGAGCCTTCTCGCAGGAGGGTTGGAGGGCCGGAGGTGCACCCTCTTCATGGCCGTCCCCTCCATGTATGCGAGGATGATGGATTTTGCGCAAGGAAGAGGACTCCGGTTCGAGAGCGTGCGGTTGTGGACCTCCGGGTCCGCGCCGCTCCTGCGCAAGGATTTTGAGAGGATCAAAGATACCTTCGGCAAGGAGCCGGTGGAACGCGAGGGGATGTCGGAGACAGGAATGAATTTCTCCAACCCCCTCAGGGGAGTGAGAAAGCCCGGCTCCATCGGACTCCCGCTGCCGTCCCTCCAGGTGAGAATCGTAAACCCTGACACGTTCGAGGATCTGCCCCCCGGGGAGACAGGGGAGATCTGGCTCAAGGGGCCAGCCGTCACCCCCGGGTATTGGAGAAAACCGGAGGAAACCTCCAAGGCCTTTGTAGACGGCTGGTTCCGGAGCGGCGACCTCGGGAGAATCGATGACGAGGGCTACTACTACCTGACCGACCGGCTCAAGCACATCATCATCTCCGGAGGTGAGAACATCTCTCCGAAAGAGGTGGAGAGCGTGATCAACCGGATTCAGGAGGTGGGCGAGTGTTCCGTGGTAGGGATCCCTGACGAGCAATGGGGAGAGAAGGTGGTTGCCGCTGTAGTGCTCAAGCAGGGATCGACCTTGGACCCCCACTCCGTTTTGTCCTTCTGCAGGGGGCATCTTCATAGCTGGAAGTGTCCCAAGGAGATCCGTTTCCTGGATGCGCTGCCGAGAAATACCATGGGGAAGGTGCTGAAGAAGGAAGTGGAGAAGGTGTTTTCGTCACCGGCTCGGGTAGAAGAAACTTGACCGGAGTCCAGGTGCCGGCTACGTTTCCTTGAGATGAGTGAGGGAGAAACCACAAAGGGCCGTCTGTAACCGGATGTGAACGGACGAACCAGGCCTGTGAAAAGGGGGATCCAAATGCTTGAACGAGGCCGCAGCCATGGAAATGTGGACAGGATCAGAGAGCATCTCAAAGAAGAAAACCCCCTGCTTGCGGATGTGGTGGACAGTTTTGCCAGGCTGGATCGCCTCAGCCGAAAGCTCGGGTTCCTGGGCGCAGAGGAGTCTTACGCCGCGCGAATACCATGGTGGCCGGTCATATCGGTGCTGGGCGTCTATTCCGCAGGGAAGTCCGCCTTCATCAACCACTACATCGGGTATCGTCTGCAGGCTACCGGCAGCCAGGCCGTGGACGACAAGTTCACGGTCATCTGCTTTTCCGGAGAAGGATCCGTGCGGGTGCTCCCGGGGCTCGCCCTCGACGCAGACCCCCGTTTCCCGCTCTTCAAGATCAGCCGCGCCATAGAGGATGCAAGCCCGGGAGAAGGCAGGCGCATCGACGCGTATCTGCAGCTCAAGACGTGCCGGGGAGAAAAGCTGAGGGGAAAGATCCTGATCGATTCACCCGGGTTCGATGCCGACGCGCAGCGCACCTCGATCCTGAAGATCACGGATCATATCATCGACCTCTCCGATCTTGTCCTGGTTTTCTTCGACGCCAGACACCCGGAGCTCGGGTCCATGAGCGATACGCTCGATCAGCTGGTCAAGGGAACCATCCACCGGCACGATTCAGGCAAATTCCTTTACGTGCTCAACCAGATCGATGCTACTGCAAACGAGGATAACCCCGAACAGGTCTTTGCCGCCTGGCAGCGCGCCCTTGCCCAGTATGGACTCACTGCGGGGAAGTTCTACATGGTGTACAATCCCGAGTTCAAGATCCATGTGGACGACGAAAGCCTCCGTGCCCGATTCGAGAAAAAGAGCGAAGCGCAGCTGAAGGAGATTCATGACCGCATGGAGCAGGTGAAAGTGGAGCGCTCCTACCGAATCGTCGGACTCCTGGAGCGGACCGCCGCTGCCCTGGAGACGGAGGCGATCCCCGATATCCGGCAACTTATCGATGCATGGCGGCGGCGGGTCTTGTGGCTGGACTCCGTCGCAGTCGGCGCGGCTCTGCTGGTTCTGGTCGGGCTGAGCGTCCTTATCGGGTACCTGCGCGGTCCGGGTGAAGTCGCGGCCTTATGGCGGGGTTGGTGGTCCGGCGGCCAACTGCCGTGGATCCTTTTTGGGGTTGTAGCCCTTTTCCTGGTCTTTCATTTCTACGCTCGGAGATGGTCGGCTGAACGGGTGAACCAGAAACAGCTCAGGGGAATTTTGGGTCCGGACGAGCAGGAAGGGTACAGCCGCCCGTTCAGGAAGAACACGCGCTGGTGGCGCAGCATTTTCGCGCGCCGTCCGTCCGGCGCGGGCAAGAGGACCTTCCAGGAACTGGGCCGGATCCGAGATGAAGCCAGGAGCTACATCCAGAAGCTGAACGACCTGTACACCGCCCCCTCCGGCTGATCCCCCCGACCCCGGCTAAGAAGCACAGCAGCTTTTGAGGTATTTGCAGCGGCATAAGCGACTCTACCGCTTAAGCTACGGTCGATGCCACCAATTCACTGGTGGTATTCATCTGCAGCACTTGGTATCAATGCCTATATTATTTTGGACGGAAGCGGGGATGGCGATAGTTCTTCCGCCTTGGTGGCGGATCTTGGTTTCATTGCCGAGGATTGAGGAGAGGAATTTTGCTGCACATTTATGTAGACGCCGATGCCTGCCCGGTGAAGCAGGAAATCTACCGGGTAGCCCAGCGATACCGGCTCGAGGTCACCCTCGTGGCAGGATCACGGATGCGGCTCCCGGATGATCCCATGGTGACCCTGAAGATCGCGGGCGATGGCCTGGACGCGGCCGATGACTGGATCGTCGAGCACGTCGTTGTCGATGACATCGTGATCACGGCCGATATCCCCCTCGCGGCGCGGTGCCTCGGCAAAGGGGCCTATGTTCTGGGATGCTCCGGGAGACCGTTTACGCCCGAAAACATCGGGACCGCGCTCGCTACTCGCGACCTGCTCTTTGAGCTGCGACAGCTTGGCGAGGTTACGGGAGGACCACCTCCATTCGCCAAACGGGACCGCTCCCGCTTCCTTCAGCAGCTGGACAAGATGGTGAACGAAATCCGCCGGAAGGCTGGAGGGGCACGCAGTTAACTTATGAACTTGCTCGGGGCATTGTGAATGTTACAGCTCTGAGAGCGTCCATGACTTTTGGACTTCCCGAACTGGGCACCACTGGAAGCCTTTGTGAGAGGTATGGGGTCAGGTAAGTTACTGCGTCCCGTCTGCATCTTATCGTGGACTTTCCAGCAGTTCTCCGATGATCCTTGCGGTTTGCCCGACAAGGGCCTGGCATGATCTCAATTTGTCACCTCTGTAATACGCCGCTGTCTGATCCTTGTCTCTCCAGTCCACCCCGGCGATATCCCGGCAGAGGAGTGTCCCGCCGCTGACCTCTCGTTTGAAACGCTTTATGAAATGAGCCCCATACTTCCAGATTCGCTTATCGGCTTCATGGCCGCTTGTCGGGCGGCCGAAGTTCAAGCCGAGCACCGCCAGCCCGCCGATGACTGCGCCACATGTCTCACCGTGAGCAGCCAGACCTCCGCCGAATGTATCCATCGCCTTCATCAGGTTCGCGTCTTCTATTCCCAGCTTCTCTTGCCCGACCGCAAGCACTGCCTGGCTTCATTGCATGCCCTGACCGAAAATCCGCGTCGCCTTGTCCTGCATTTCATCGGGAGTCATCTATTCCTCCTCTCCGATCGCCCACGGTCTTCTGTCATCAGGGGGCGACCATACAGATTTCGTTCACCCTAGCGTTGCATAAACTCGGGTACCTTCGTAGGATGGGTGGAGCGCAGCGAAACCCATCCATTCGAGCGATTGAACATGCCGCAAACCTCAAAACCGACGGGTTTCGCTGCGCTCCACCCATCCTACAGGAATTCACTGGCAGTGAGATCGGGAGGGGCAATGCTCGGTGTTCATGACTGACAATATTCCTCCACAATTCACGTAGGCCTCCCCATTTGCGAAGACGACATTGCCCTTGTTTAATGCAACTATGAGGTTCACTCAGGACAGTCTAGGGGAATTCGCTGTTCCGTGTCA
Organism: Deltaproteobacteria bacterium; assembly: GCA_020060215.1. The sequence continues at coordinate 15,557 of JAGVAP010000090.1, forward strand.
ATCACTCCTGGAAACAGGGACGTTGGCGAACCGTGACATCCTCGATTTCGACCGGTCGCCTGCTGCCCGGGTACGAGCGTGCTGGACGTCAAGTGCTGAAATACAAGCGCCAGACCTCTATCCTTTTTTCACATCAGCAGCAGGGTGTAACTCGTCCCGGGCGCATTGACTTTAGCCCATGTGGACATAACGTGTTCGAAAAAAGGGAAAGGGAGGTAGCGAAATGGACCTGAAGGACTATTTTGAGAGCGCGAATGGGCTAGGAGTGTTGAGCACCGCAAACGAAGAAGGCAGGGTTAACGCCGCCCTTTATTCAAAACCTCAGGTTATTGACGATGAGCACGTGGCATTCATCATGGCGGATCGACTCACTCATGCGAATATCCGGAAGAATCCCCACGCCATATTCCTCTTCAAGGAGGAGGGGCCAGGATATCAAGGCAAGAGGATCTACCTCAGCAAAGAAAACGAGACAGAGGACAAGGAGCTTATTGAACGCACCTGCAAACGCGAATACTCAGCGCCCTTTTGTGAGCCGGAGTACCTGAAAAACACCTACCTTGTCACTTTCTCGGTCCAGTCGGTGGAACCGTTGGTCGGGGCAAAATGAAGCGGATGTGCCTATTGTCAGCCCAAAGGCGAATCAAGCGGAATGCGCCCCGGGCATGTCAGGATTGAAGAAGAAGTGAGATCCTCGAAGCGACCAGGACCACATGCAAGCGAACGGATCTCGAGGGGGTCTGATACGGAGTGCAGGTGGGTGGGGAGGGGTGAGGGAGCTGAAGAAGGCCATGACTCGCCGGAAGGGCCGGGCGATGGCGGCCCTGGTGCCGATCTCCAAGGATGGCTTGGCTTGGGCGGAATGGAGAGCTCGGTCGAGCCCATTCAGGGCTTCAGAAATCCCGGACCGGAGGAGAGATATGCGGCTTCACACCTGCCATGGATATCTATACGACGGCCCGGGATCTTGGGGGAGATGTAGGTGTTTCAGCAACAGGATCCATGATGCAAGATGCAAAATCCATAGGTTCAGAGGTCGAAAGGTTCATTCTTCTATGGCCTTATTTCAACAAGAGTGCCATCCGGCACCAGCTTTTCGATTTCCTCCATTTCCTCGTCCGTGACGGCAATGCAGCCTCTCGTCCAGTCAACGTCGGGGTGAGAAGCGCCAACCGACGCGGGACCGTTTCCAATACCATGGATCATAATGTCTCCGCCCGGAGGAACACCCAGTTCTTTTGCCCTCCCTTTGTCTTTCTCGTTTGGATAGGAAATATGAAGAGAAAGGTGATAGCGGCTGTCCCTGTTTCTTGAATCGACGATGTAGGTGCCCTCCGGGGTCTTGTTGTCGCCCTGCCTTTCCTTCGGACCGACCGGGTTCCCCCCCAAGGCGATTTTGTATGTTTTGATCACCTCCCCCTTGGAGAGCAACGTCAGTCGACGCGCTTTCTTTTCGATTAGAACCTTGCCTGCGGGTTCCGTCCGGAGCGCGAAAATGGATCTTCGGAGCGCTTTCATCTCCTGCTCGAGGGTTTCAATCGTATTTTGCAGCGTGGCGATCTCCTCCTCTTTGCCTCTAACCTGTTGCCTGAGAGTGTCGATCTGTGAAGCTTGCGCAGCGATGACATGATCCTTCATGAGGACATTGTGTATTTGAAGCATCATCATCTGGCTGTCCCGCCGGTATTCACTTTCCGGGTAATCGCTTACGACTCTCTGAAGGCATTCCAGTGATTTCTGAAAGTCCTTTTGGTCGTTCCTGGGATAGGCATAAACAAGGCCCATCTCGAAGAGAACTCTGTCCGCTGCGGCGGGATGTCTCGCGAGCATTTGGTCGTATTTTCTCAGAGAAGCTCCGTACTCTCCCCGGTTGAAATAGTCGTTCGCCTCCTGAAGGATCGATCCCTCTTTCATGGAACTGCATCCGCATAGGAGAATCGCTATGATGATACAGAGGAAGAAATGGCGCTTCTTGCCCGTATGCTCTTTGGTCATGTTACTCGACCAGGGTTGGAGACGGTTGACTCGGCTCGTGAACCTGTCCTGGAATGGTGGAATGATGGAAGAATGGGTGTCAAAGCGACCGAGGCATTTTGCGGCAATGGTTGCTGTCCTTCCCGATCTTCCATCATTCCGGCATTTCAATATTCCGGTTTGCCGCGCCATAGAGTTTCCCCTCGGGGGTGCACCAAGGCCGGCCCCTCCGGGGTAGGATCTGCCGTGATCCGGAGATCCCGGCCCTCGGGGCTCTACTTCTTCATCGACCTGCGGAAAACGGCTTCAGCCTGTTTTGCCTTTTCATCCGCTATCCTCTCCTTTTCTGCTGCGATCCTCTCTCTTTCCTCTGCCTTTTCCACCGCCTCTTCGGCACGGGCTGCCGCCTCGTTTGCCTTTAGAGCGGCCGCATCGGCTGTCGCCTTGGCCGCCTGCGCATCCATAGCCGCTTGATCGGCTTTTGCGCCAATCATCTTTTCACGCGCCTGCACCTCTTCGAGGTCACTTTTGGTTGCGCAACCATTTACAGCAACCGCGAGAGCAAACATCAACAAGGTCCCCAAGAGATTCTTCTTCATCATGGTTTTCCTCCTTCCGGTTTGAGTTACTGACTAAAGCGGCGCCGAATTCCGCCACCCTGGGCCATTGCGAATCGCCATCGCGCTGGGGCGACGGTTTGTCAACCCATACGGCTTGAGCGTGGAAAGCAAGGCGCAATCGGCTTTCCCTCCGCGCCGGGTTCAAGCAGGACAGCTTCTATTCCCAGATCGGTCCTCAATCGGTTGGCCGCGTCTCTTGCTTCATCCACGTTTTTGAAAGGGCCGGCGATGACACGATGCATATCGCTCTTTGACAACACCCTTGCGGGAATTTGTGGACCCTGATGGTTGAGGATTGCGGCGAGCCTCAGGGCCTCAACCTTGTGACGCAGAACGGCGGCCAGGACATACCATGCATCCGCGGTCATTCGCGGTATCTCCGGTTTGCCATACAAGTTCTCCGGGTGCTTGAGTTCTACAATCCCGGCAGGTTCCTTCTCACTTCCCTGATGGGTTTCGAATATCGGGACAGGGATCCCGCAAGCCTCGGCGACCACTTTGTCCACCTTTTTCCAGTCGAGCCTGCGTCCCGACTTCTTTTCAAGATCCCTCAGTTTTGTATATGCCTTCTTCAACTCGGCGGTGGAGCCTTTCAAGGGTCTATGGGCTTCCACGTAAACCGTTCCATCACGCTGCCCGACGAGATACGGCTGGTTGACAATGCGTACGGGTGTTTTCATCGGTGTGTTCTCAAAAAGTCTCTTCATGTCCTCGGGGTAGAGTCTTATGCAGCCATTGGTTGCCCTGAGTCCGATGCTGGCCGGTTTGTTCGTGCCATGGACCAGGTATCTTGAAGAATTCAAATAAAGCGCGTGTTCTCCCAATGGATTCAGAGGTCCCGGGGGTACTTTAGCCGGCAGAGGATCTCCCCTTTTCCGATGATCTTCGGCAATCGAGGCAGGCACATACCAGGTCGGCCGGAATATCTTGCGTTTTACATACGTCTGGCACGTGGGAGATGGCCGCTCCGGTGTGCCGACACCGACCGGGTAGGTCGACACGGCCAATCCTTCACCATCTCCTTTAAAATGAAAGAGTCTCATGGCGGCTACGTTGATCACGATACCTTTTCTAGGGGTGTCCGGCAGGATGAAGCTCAGAGGCAGCAGGATACGTTCTCCTGCCTCAGGCACCCATATATCTGTCCCCGGATTCGCTGCTTGGACTGTATTGATTCCCAAGCTGAAGTGTCTCGCAATGTCCGGAAGCGTATCGTCCTTTTCAAGTCTGATTGCCGCCAGCCGGCCAACAACCTCTTCCCCCTTCCCAAGAAAAAAGTCGTTTCGTTCGATCTTTTCTTCCAGGCGACCTGGGTGCGGCGGAGGTTTTACCAGAAATCCTCTGATACCGGCACAGCCATGGAGAGATGAGATGAACATCAGCAGAATTGTAAGAAAAAGCCCATTGGACAAGGGTGACAGGTCAGTAGTTCGGCACAGGCTCAATTACGTTTCCTTGTCAAGAAAGAAAAATGAAAAGTTGCTCTGCATCGGGAGCCGCGGCCCGATGGTGACCAAGCGACTTCGAGTCAAGCATTCGGATTCGCAAGCGGCATGCCAGGGATGGCCCAATCTCTAACCCATTGAAGCAACGGGGTATTGGTCCTAACGACCATGTTCGAAACGCCTTCTTTGTATGGTTTTTCCTTCTCTCCGGGCACAAATGAAGAGCGGGTTACCTGCAAAATGATTGGAATAAGTCGCCTTATTGGTGAAGGATTTTTCCTTCAAGGAACTCAGGATAGGAGGTCCGTTCCGAGCTTCGTTCATGATCCCCACGAGGTCAGATAGCCCCTGACCTCACACTCCATGAAGGAAGCAGGGTAGGTGAGAAGAGAAGCTGCTGCACCTTAGCCCATCAGCCGGCATACCGGTGCCGAAGCGTGTTCAATAGAAAGGCCAGATCTTCCGGTTTCTTCCCGTAGTTGTCCGGGAAGGATCCCTCGGCCCCGGAGATCGCTGCAGAAACGGCCCGACCCGTCGGCCGGCCGGGGTAGTTCCGGGTGAAGTACCAGCCGACCAGATTGTGCCTTGCGATCTGGACCACGAGGAACCCGGCCACGTCCTCCCATCGGAAAGCGTGCTTGCGAAAAAGGGTGCACACCGTAAACCCGCTCTCCGTAAGGTGGAGATACGAACTCCCGGGATGCAGCATGACAGCAAACACAAGGATGCCGACACCGGAGAACGCGGTGCACAGGTATCCAAACGATGGTTTGTCACGGATCATGAGGAGGCCGATCACGGCGAAACCAACAAAGAGGAAGAGGTAGCCGAGCGTACTCTTCCTGCTCGTATGCAGGGTCACCGGCACTTGATATTCCGTAAACATCCAGATGATCCTCCTTTCGTCGGCAGGTTCAGTTCATGCGGCTATTTCAAGCCCCTTCTCGAGGCCGTGTGTCCTGTACCCGGATATCCAACCTCTCTCATCGGCCGCAAAGTCGGATCACTCAAACCAATAGGAGAAGGGATAGGCACGGACTCCATGGATTTTGCTTCGCATGCGCGCTCAGGATCTCGGCCGTCTTCGGGTACCTGCGGAAGGAAATGGTGAACCAGTCGGAGCAGTCCGGGCATCTCTAGATTGAAGAAGAGGGGAGTCTATGGCTGATCATCAGGAAATGACCTCTCGAAAATCCCTCCGGGACGACAGGGGCTGTGGAGCGGACCCAAGTTGACAAGACGGGAAGGGGCATTACTTTACAGGACATGTAGAGTGGAGCAGCACCAGATGAACCCGCCCATAGATGGGGCCACGAGCCGGGTTTTCAAAACCCGGCTTTTTTTATGGAGGAAGGCTATGCGAAATGGGGTAGAAGCTTCGGAAAAGGCAAAGTCACACACGCTGTTCAGACATGACGCGTTCTCGAGGCTGGATGAGTCCGACGATGCAACGTTCTATGCCAGGGAGAGATTCGTCAGCCATCTTGACTCCCTTGCCCTTCGCACCGTGGAGACGCTGATCGGAACCCTGGTGGTGGAAGAGAACCCCTCGGTTCTCGATCTGATGGCGGGGTGGGACTCCCACATCCCGTCAACGCTGCGGCCGCTGGAAGTGGTGGGGCTGGGGCTGAACGAGGCGGAGTTGAAAGGTAATCCGATCCTGTCTCAGGCCGTGATCCACGACCTCAACAAGGATCCGCACCTGCCGTTTCCGGGCGGCCGCTTTGACGTGATCCTCAATACGGTTTCGGTGGATTACATGACCAGACCCCTCGAGGTGTTCAAGGAGGCGGGCAGAGTGCTGAAGCCGGGGGGGCTTTTCCTGGTGATCTTCTCGAACCGGATGTTTCCGAAGAAGGCCGTGAAGGTCTGGCGCGAAGGAAGCGAAGAGGAGAGGGTCCTCCTCGTGGAGGACTTCTTCCGGGAGTCCGGTTTGTACGAAAAACCCTCCTCTTTCCTCTCCAAGGGGAAACCCCGCCCCAAGGATGACAAATACGCCGGGTTGGGGATTCCCAGCGACCCCGTGTACGCGGTCTATGCGGAAAGAAAAGGCGGGGACCCGCTCCGGAAGGAGCGACCCGAAGTGGTCGTTTCCTATGGGGAGCCGCTGGACATGGAGACCCTCAAGCAGAGAGAAAAGGAGATCAGTTCCACCTTCCGCTGCCCGCATTGCGGGGTGAAGATGCTCAAGTGGGCGGTTCCGGACAACCCATTTGCCGTTACCTGGGATAATGAGTTCATGTACGTCTGTTTTAACGACGAGTGCCCCTATTACGTCAGGGGTTGGGATTTCATGTACCGCCAGGGCAACAGGGGGTGCTCCTATCGCCTGATGTACAACCCGGAAAGGGATTGCTGCATGGCCGTTCCCGTCCCCACCTCCAGGGCGCTTCGGGAGAGCATCATCGACGAAGGGTGAAGAACCTACGGTAGAGGCCGGTCACGCCGGCTTGCCGCCGGTATTCAAAACGGCCGAGCGGGGCTGGATTACGGAAGCGCCGCGATCTTGGAGGGGACTATCGCAGGGGCTCTCTTTCTCCGGCCGGAAAGTCAACCGTTCGCGAACGCCGATCACGAAGGCGTGAGCCAGAGCACGTCATAGGGTTCGAGGGGGGACGCAGTTAACTTATTAACTTGCTATCGGCCGTTCGACTGTGATATGGATCTCCCGTGCGGCGGAAGTCGAGAATGGACTCCCTCAACCGGCTTGATCAGATCACGTGCAGGGGCGTTCAAGTTGTTCCCGAAACGGCCGATGGAAGGAGGAGAGGCTGCGGGCGCTTGAAATCCAAGCTCCCTCCGACTGCATGAAGTAGATGGTGATATGGGCGGATGCAGTGGATTACTATGTCTTCAAAGACGGAGTCCTCAAGAGAGTTCGAAATCTTGAACTGAAGATCCTCCTCAAGTACTTGGGGCTCTTGGTTCTTGGCCTGTTGGCCGGTTACCTGGTTTTCAGGTTCTTCTGAGAAAACGCTCATGCCGCGTAAATCGAGAATTGACTCTCCTGGATCACTCCACCACATCATGTGCAGGGGCATCGAGAGGAGCAACGTATTCGACACCGATGCCGACCGGGTCCATTTTCTCGGTCGGCTGGGTGAGGTCCTCGAAGCGACCGGGACCGCATGCTATGCATGGGCGCTGATCCCCAACCACTTTCACCTGCTGCTCAGGAGCGGCGCAGTCCCGATCTCCACGGTTATGCGGCGCCTCCTTACCGGGTATGCCCTGTGGTACAACCGCACCCACAACAGACACGGGCATCTTTTCCAGAACCGCTTTAAGTCGATCCTGTGCCAGGAAGATGCCTACCTCCTGGAGCTTGTCCGCTACATTCACCTCAACCCCATACGCGCCGGGCTTGTGGAGGGCCTCAGTGATCTTGGCCGCTACCCTTTCAGCGGGCACAGTGTCCTGATGGGAAAGACAAAGAGGGAATGGCAGGACACGGAAGAGATATTGGGGATGTTCGGAAGGCGGGCGGGGGTGGCAAGGAGGGAGTACAAAGCCTTCCTGGAAAAAGGGGTTGCATTAGGCAAGCGTCCGGATCTCAGCGGAGGGGGTCTGATACGGAGTGCCGGCGGGTGGGAAGGGGTGAGGGAGTTGAAGAAGGAGAGGATCTTCCAGAAAAGCGATGAGAGGATTCTCGGGGACGGCGACTTCGTAGAAGACGTCCTGCGTTCCGCCGAGGAATCGATGGAGAAACGCTACGCCCTGCGGGCGCGCGGTTTTGATCTGGAGAAGGTAGCTCGAAGAGTAGCCAAGGTCATGAGGATGAAGGAAAAGGATGTATGGGCCAGGGGAAGGTACCCGCGGATGGTCGAGGCCCGAAGTCTTCTCTGTTATTGGGCGGTCAGTGAACTGGGGCAGACCATGGCCTCTTTGGCGGCTCGGCTCGGGATATCGATACCGGCTGTGAGTAAATCGGTCACCAGGGGAGAGAAACTGGTCAAGGCGAGAGGCTACTCGCTGGTAGTAAGTTAATAAGTTAACTGCGTCCCCATCTACGTCTATGACTCCGATCGAGGAAGAAAGAATTCGAAAGTGGGCTCGGTCCATCGAGGGGGAAATCACCCTTTCTCTCGTTCTGAAACAGGATAAGCCCGGCAGGCAGATGAGGGGCTTCTGCGAGGACCTGGTCCGGCTGGTCCCCCGAGTCCGGGTGGATCGGAAAGAGGGGGACGAGGACCAGGAAACGACGGAAATCCGCGTCAGGCCGAACATCCGCTATCGGGCCGTCCCGCACGGCCGCGAGCTGGAGCCTTTTCTGGAGGCGGTGAAGAGCCCGCTGCCCCTGGAGGAGACCCTCCCCTCTGCGCTACGTCAGACCGCCCGTCAGGTCGATCTCCCCGCCCTGATCGAGGTCTATGTCTCCCCCCGGTGCCCCTTCTGCCCCACGGCCGTGTCCCGCTGCCTGTCCCTTGCGGATGCCAACCCGAAGATACAAACGATCGTCGTAGACGCCACCCTCTTCCCTGCGCTCTCGGCGGCCCGGGGCGTCCGGTCGCTCCCGACGGTGGTCCTGGACGGGCAGTTCCGGTGGACGGGCACCTTCGAACTGGAGGACCTTGTGGAGATGCTCGCCCGGCGCGATCCCGCCGGTCTCGGCGCCGATTCCTTGAGGCATCTCCTGGATGAGGGTCGCGCCGAAGCGCTCGCCGACATGATGGCGGACCGGGGGATGGTCTTCCCGGCCTTCACCGCCCTGTTGACCCATCCCAGGTGGCCGGTCCGGCTCGGGGCCATGGTGACCTTCGAACATCTGGTCGTAAAGCGGCCGGATCTTTCTCCTGGACTGATTCAGGCGCTCTGGGAAAGATTCGCGGATCTGGAGGATCCTGTGAAGGGTGACGTCCTCTATCTATTCGGCCAGTCCGGGGAGCCTGCCGCCTTCCCCCTCCTTGAGGCCGTTCTCGGGGGATCCTGCTCCCCTGAGCTGAGAGAGGCCGCGGAAGAGGCGCTCGAATCGCTGGCTCACCAATTGGGCAGCGGTCCTGCATGCGGTCCTTGAAAATCCACAATTCCTTTCCGGTGATCTGATCCCCTTTTCATTGCGCGCTGCCCGCTCAACCAGGGTCAGACGCCCAGATTCGCATCCGCTCCTCCAGCTTTCGGATAGCCTTGTGATCGTTCAAAAGGGCCTTGTTCGCAAGCTGCGCCGCGTGCCGGTCCTTGACCGGATCGATCGAACCGAGAAAGGAGCGGGCCTTGGAAAGCTGTCGAGAGCGCCGTCCTCGGACAGGCGACCCGACCTCCGAGATCCCTGGGTCTCGGGCGACCCTCGTCTCCATCGTGGTCTCCCCCAAATCATTACAATGTCACGAAACGGCCTCCGTGATCTGGGTGCTTCGTTGTATCTCCTTACCCTTTTCTCCGAGTTTCCGGCCCCTTGGTCATCTCCAGCGTTGCCGGGGCGGAGGGAGGGACTTATCTCTTCCATGAACAGGTGTGAAGGATTCCCACCAGGAGCGATTTGTCCCCCCATGCAAGAGCCGGATGGATGAGAAGAGAAGTCGGAAAGGAGGTTCGAGATGACCATTTGCAGGCACAGAGCGGCAAGGCCCGCGGCACTCCTGGCGACGGCGGGTCTTTTCTTCTGTCTGATTCACGTTGAAGGATCGCCCGTCCCTGCACGGGAACGGCTGGAGGCGGAGAAACTCGTCCAAGAGGCAACCCTCGTCTTCCAGGGGTTCATGTGCGATGAACACCTGGGGTCTTTCCGCGATCTCGTCCGGGACGCCAAGGGGGTAATGATCATCCCTTCGTGGCTCGCGGAAGCATCATCCTATGCCAACGCTGTTCTCCTGAGGCGTGACCGTGTCGACGGCGACTGGCGAGGTCCCGCGTTTTATACGACCGGGGGGGCGCTCTTCGACCCCGCGCTCGAGGGACGGCCCCTGGAGGTCATCCTCCTGATCGTGACCGAGCGCGGAGTAGAGCGCTTTAAGGACGACGGCTTCAAGGTGGGAGGCGGTGTAAAGTCCGGGACGGTTCCCCTAAGGATCGATGGCTCGGAGGCCAGGGCACAGTTCAGGGAGGACATCCTGGTCTTTTCGCGGTGCAAAGGGCTGTACGGCGGGATCGTTCTGGACGGGACCGCGGTGGCGGTGAGGCCTTCTCTGAACATCACCTATTATGCGGAGAATCTTTCTCCGGAAGGTATCTTCGAAAAGCATGCCTTTGACAAACCCCTCTCCGCCATCCTTGCAGGATCCGTCGCGAAGGCCGCCAATCAAAGGAATGTACAACGGGAATGCGCCGGCCTCCCTGTCTCAGAGAGGGCAGGGGGCATGGGAGCCGGAACGGGGGCAGGAGAACCCTGAAGGCCCACGCTGTCCCTTGCCGCCAAAACCCACAGAGCCCCAGCAAGAGATAATCTCTTTCCCTTTGATTCCGGCGGGCAAGTAGGCTAAAGTCCGGATGGACGCCTCGACGGGTCCTGTTGAGAGGGCCTGGGGAACATTTTTACGTAAATCAGGTTACAAAAGGGGATAGAAATGGGATTTGGGAAATGGCTGAGAGGTTTGACAGCGGCAGCGGCCCTGGTTGCGTTCTTTGGCGGGGCGGCCGTGGCGGAGTATCCGGAGAAACCCATCACCATGTTTTGTGTCTTCTCTCCCGGCGGCTCCGTAGACACGAGCATTCGCGCCCTGGCCCCGGAAGCGGAGAAGGTCCTCGGGCAGAACATGGTGATCGTGACCAAGGACGGCGGCGGCGGGACTGTGGGTCTGGCGCTGCTTGCAGGGGAAAAACCGGACGGCTACACCCTGGCGGCGGGCACGAGCACCGGAATCGTGCGGGTGCCGCTTGCCTTGAAGATGAAGTACAAGCCCCTTTCCAGCTTTACCTTTGTCTACGCCTATTCCGGCGCGGTCAGCGGCCTGCTCGTAAGAAACGACTCTCCGTTCAAGACCTTCAAGGACATGGTGGAGCATGCCCGTCAGAATCCCGGAAAAGTGACCTACTCGACCATGGGCACCGGCTCCCCCCTTCATGTCATCATGGAGGTGATCGCCATGAAGGAGAAGATCAAGTGGGTCCATGTCCCGTTCAAAGGGACGGCTCCTGCCGAGACGGCTGCCCTGGGAGGTCACGTGGATGCGGTCTCCGCAGGGGACCTGCGCAAGGCCCTGAGCGGACAAATGAGGTGCCTCCTCCTCCACACGAAGGAGAGATATGAGAAGCTGCCGGACGTTCCCACCTCGATCGAGCTGGGGTACGAGTACTACAACGACACGGTTTTCTCCGTCTTCGGTCCCGCAGGGATGGATCCGGCTGTGGTGAAAAAACTCGAGAATGCCTTCGAAAGGGCCCAGGGAACCCCCGCATGGCAGTCGTGGCTGGACGCAACCGGCCAGGTCACGGCCAGCATGAGAAGCGCCGAATACACCAGGTTCCTGGAAGAGGCGTGGGACAGGGAGATTCGGATTCAGAAGGCCTTGGGATTTCTGCAGGAGCCCGCGACTGAACCGAGATAGGAGGGGGGCGAGACTCCCCCTCGTTCAAGGTGATCCAGAACCCTTTTCTATCGTTCCCATGGTCAGGCGCGGGAACGCAAGTCCCGCTCGATCGAAGGTTTTCGATGGCCAAGATTGCTTCAAGCCGCTGATCTTGTCTGCCGATATCCTTCATTGGAGTTCACCCCCCGGGTGGGCAGGCTGAGTCCAGGGTGCTTCCATGGCCAGTTAAGTCCCGCGCAGAGATGCCGCTCTTCGCCGACACGATGAATACGGCAGCGGTTTGGGAGGCAGTGGTCTTCCATGAGCAAAACGGTTCTCCACATCGATGATGACGATCTGATCCGAAAAATGGTCAAGATGGTGGTGGAGGACATGGATTACCGCTACCTGGGAGCCGCCGGCGCAGCAGAAGGAATCTCCCTGGCCCGCAGAGAGAAGGTCGACCTGATCCTTATGGATATTGCCATACCCGAAACGGACGGGCTGACAGCCACCCGCATGATCAGGAGCGATCCCCGGATCCGAGAGACCCCGATCCTGGCATTCAGTGCATGTGCCATGAAGGGCGATAGGGAAAAGGCGTTGGAGGCCGGATGCGACGGTTACATCAGCAAGCCGATCGATGTGAGGGTCCTCGCCGATACCATAAATCGCTTTCTTTCCCGATAGAGCTACTTCACGAGCGGCAGGTTTTCGGCCCTCCATCGGACGATGTCCCCCTCGAAGCGCAGCAGGTTCTCGAAGCCAAGATCGCGCATGATCCTGACCGCCTCCCCGGTCCGCCTGCCGGTCCGACAATAGACCAGGTATGTTTTCTGCCGGTCCAGCCTTCCGATCTCGTCTCTGAACTCTCTGCCGTTGATATCGACATTGATCGCTCCCTCGAGGTGCCCGGCCTTGAACTCCTGCGGCGTGCGTACGTCCAGCACCACAAACTGCGGGTTCGCCCTGTTCTTCTGGATCAGTGAACGGGCTTCCGCAGGGGTCATCACGGGGACCTCAGCGGCATGGGGGGAGATGCTCGTCGCCAGTATCCAGATGATCCCGACAACCGCCGGACCCATGCTGCGCAGGGCCGTATGCTTCTTCATGGATCGCTCTCCAGGATCGATGTCTCTCTTAACATAAGGAGCCGCCTCGTCGACCGCAAGGCTTGGAGCCGGCGGCTGCAGAGGATCGAGCAGCGGTTCCCCGCGGGCCGGACCCAGCAACAGAGTTTTTAAGACAGAGTCGCCACGCTCTCCACTCCACTACCCACCAATTCCTGCAGGACGGGCGGAGCGGCCTGCAGCGCACGCGCTTGCGCGGCAGCCGCCTGCCATCGATGATTCGTTGACCCCGACCTCTGGGCCTGAGTATAATCCTTTGCAGAACGCCCCGGTAGATCATGGGTACAGGTGGAAACAGGATCAAAGGGATATTCAGACTCGATTCCCCTCCCGGGGAAGGAGCGCAAGGGCTCGGAAAAGGAGGCGCAGATGGGAAGACATTTCGTGTTGATCCACGGGGCCTGGCACGGCGGGTGGTGCTGGGAGGGGGTCGTCTCAGAGCTGAAGAAGGAGGGGCATAGCGCCGAAGCGCCTACCATGCCCGGGCACAAGCCCGGAGAGGACCGGTCGAAGATCGGCTTTGACGACTATGTGGACGCGATTGCCGGTGTGCTTCGGAGGCAGAAAGGGCCGGTCGTGCTGGTGGGCCATTCCAGCGCCGGCTTTCTCCTCCAGTCTTCGGCCCCCAAGGCTCCCGATAAGATCTCCCACCTCGTGTTCGTGAACGGTTTCATCCTCCCGGACGGGAAGAGCCAGTTCGATCTGGTGCCCCCGGAGGCGTCCGGAGGCATGATCGCGGCGGCCAAGGCGTCACCGGACAAAACTGTGCCGGTGATCGAGGAGTTTGTAAGGAACATGCTCATGGCCGGAGAACCCAGGGAGAAGCAGGACTCCCTGCTGCAGCGACTCGTCCCACAGCCGCTCGCACTGTTCACAACACCGGTTTCCACCGCCGAGTTCGGCAAACTCAAGATCCCGCGATCCGTCGTGTTCTGCAAGGACGACGTCTCCCTGCCGCCCGGCGCCTATCTCGGAATGGCGCAGGGGCTTGGGGATCACAAGCTCGTCCAGGTGGACGGGGGACACGAAACCCTCTTCACAAACCCCGCCGTGGTGGCCAAAGGGCTGCTCCAGGCGATCGCCTGACAGGCTCCTCCAGGAATGGAAGACAAGACGCGGCTGGATGTGAAGTATACGGTCGACCTGTTTCGTCCCGAGGACGCCCAGGGGATCGTTCGGCTCTTCAGAGCGGTCTACGGAGACGGATATCCTGTCAAGCTCTATTACGACCCCCACGAGCTCATACGCGCAAACCGCCGTGGTGATTGCCACTCGGTGGTAGCCCGCACCTCCGATGGGGGGATAGCGGGCATACACAACCTGGTGAGGAGTGCGCCGTTCGAGTCGACCTATGAGTGGGCCGCGGGGCTGGTCTTGAAGGAATACCGATCCCTGGGGATCACGCAGGTGATCGTCGAATACCTGATGAACGAGGTGGTACCGAGGCTCGGTATCGAAGAGGTGTTCGGTGAACCCGCCTGTAACCACACCCAGATTCAGAAGATGAGCGAGAGGCTGGGTTTCGTCGAGACCGCCATCGAGCTCTGCCTGATGCCCGAGAGTGCCTATTCAATGGAAAAGTCCGCGTCGTCCAGGGTGACCACGCTCCTGCAATTTCGCTGCTTCAAACCGAAACCCCACACGGTCTTTCTTCCTTCCGTGTACGAGAAGGAATTGCGCTTCCTGTATTCGGTCCTGGACGACCGGAGGACGTTGGTCCCGTTGGAGGAGCATGGGTACGGGGAGGGGTTTTCCGATGTCAGGACAGAGATCTTCGATTTTGCGCAAGTGGCGAGGATAGCCGTCCACCATGCGGGCCGGGATCTGGAGGACCGGCTGACCGAGATGGAGACGGAGGCGCTCAAGAGAAACGTGGCGGTACTCCAGGTGTGGCTGAGGCTCGACCACCCGTCGGTAGCCTCTGCAGTCCATGGACTTCGCACAAGAGGGTACTTCATAGGTGGAATCCTGCCCCGATGGTTCGATGCGGACGGCCTGTTGATGCAGCAGATCCGGTGCAAGCCTGAGTTTGAGTCCATTGTGCTCCATAGCGATCATGCCCGGTCCATCCTGCGGATGTCGGCCCGGGACTGGGAACGGTCCAAGCGCAAAGCGCAAAGTCTCGCATGATCCTTCACATGAGATCATCCTGCTTGATATGGGGAGTCGGAAAAAGGTATACCGGTGAAAAACGCGCGGGGGCGCATGAAAAATGGAGGGACGGATGGGGAAGTTGCTTGAAGGGGTGGTTCCCTACATGCAGGAGGATGCGGCAAGGTATGAGAGACTCCGCTGGTGGCCGGGGCTGACCCTCGGGGATCTCCTGGACAGGGCGGCAGACGTCTACCCCGAGAAAGAGGGGTTCGTAGACGGCAAGGGCAGGCTCAGCTTCGAGGAAGCCCGGACCAGGACCAACCGACTGGCGGTCGGTCTCATGAATATGGGCATCTCGCCGCAGGACAGGGTCCTGGTTCAGGTCCCCAACTGGAACGAGTTCGTGCTCGCCTATTTCGCGGTCCAGAAGATCGGAGCGGTCGCCGTCCTCCTGATCGACCGGTTTCGTCAATACGAGATCGGCCACCTGGTCCGGCTCACCGGGGCCACCGCCTGGATCGTCTCCGAAAAGTTCAAGAAGACAGAGTATCTCCCGATCGTGAACGATGTCGTCAAAGAGCACCCGGGGCTGAAGAACGTCATCCTCGTGAGGAGCCAAGGACACGACCGTTTCCCGAGCATGGAGCGTATCATCGAGGAGAACGCTCCGGATCATGCAGGCATGGCAGAGCTGGCCCGGAGAAGGCCCGACCCCGACATGGTCGCCCACATGGGGCCCACCGGCGGGACGACCGGATTGCCCAAGCTGGTACCGCGCACGCACAACAGCCTCATCTGCGGGGCCATATACGCGGCCCTGGCCTGGGAAGTGCACATGCAGGATGTCTGCATCCTTGCGGGGCCGATCGGGCACGATCTCACCTTTACCAAGGGGCTCTGCGGGATCCTTTGCACACTCGGAAAGACCGTCTTCCTCGACGACATGCAGCCCCGGGAGATCTGCGAGACCATCCAGCGGGAGAAGGCCACGGCCATCGTGCTGGTCCCCACCCTCGCCAAGAGGCTCATCGACTACGAAAAGCTGAAGGAGTACGATCTGGGCTCCCTCAAGAAGATCCACTGCGGCGGCGGCATGAGCCATCCGGATCTCATCAGGCAGGTCGCGACGGAGTTGAAGTGCCATTACCTGAACGGCTACGGGGGCACCGAAGGAATGTCTCTTCTCGCGAGACTATACTATACCCTCGATCAGAAGTGCTTTACCGTGGGAAAACCGACCTGTCCCTACGATACCTACAAGGTGGTCGGCCCGGACGGAAAGACGCTGCCGCCGAATACGGACGGGGAGCTGCTCGTGAAGGGGCCCGGGATGTTCACGGGCTATTACAAGGCCCCGCAGGAGAATGCCAATGCCTTTACCGAGGACGGGTTCTTCCGGACCGGGGATGTGGCCCGGATCGACGGGAACGGCCTGATCTCCATTACTGGCCGGATCAAGGAGATGATCAATCGGGGCGGCGAGAGCATCAGCGCCACGGAGATCGAAAGGCTGATCGGCAGCCATCCGGAGGTGGCCCTCGTTGCCGTGATCCCCATGCCCGATCCGGTTTTCGGGGAGAAGGTCTGCGCCTATATTCAACCGAAACCGCAGGCGAGCCTGACCTTCGAAAAGGTCATCGCCTATCTCAGGGAACGAAAGGCCTCCGTCCTGCAGCTCCCGGAAAGGGTAGAGTTCGTGGAAGCCATTCCCCTGACCAAGGTGCAGAAGGTGGACAAGAGGGCGTTGAGGGAGGACATCCGGAAAAAGCTCGGGGCAGCGCAAGCCTCATAGCCGGGCCGATGGGTTTCCCCTTCCAAGCACCCTGAGCACCCTCTCCGGTGTGATCGGGTATTCGTGCACCCACGTGCCGATCGCATTGGAAACCGCCATGAGCACCGCAGACGGGCCGGCGGAGGTTGCGACCTCCCCGACGCCTATGGCGTGGAACCGATGGCTGTCAAAGGGGGTTTCCAGCACCACGTTTTCGAGAGGCGGCAGCTCCAGAAAGGTTCTCCACCTGTAATCGATCAGGTTGGGGTTCAACATGTGTCCGGTGGCGCGATCGAGGACCGTCTCCTCGAAGATGGCCGTGTCTATGCCGGCCGACCCGAGACACCCGTTGAGCTGGCCTTCCAGTCCGGGAGGGTCGATGATTTTTCCGGCGTCCGTGGCATTGACCACCCGGACCAGGGTCACCTTCCCGGTATCCGTGTCCACCTCGACCTCGACGAAGGTCATCATGCAATTGGTCAGCGTATTGTCCGGCGAGAACCGTCCATACCCGGTGCAGGTTCGATCCACCCCCATGGCCTTCCAGGGGATCCTCTTTCCGGGATCGGACCTGAGGAAGACGAATCCGTCCTCGGTATCGAGCGCTTCAGGGACGGCGTGGAACCGGGGTGCGAGGAGCTCGAGGAGCTTTCGCCTTGCGTCTTCGGCCGCCGCGATCACGGCGGTGCCGATCGCCCAGGTCCCCCGAGACCCGGCGGTCCCGAACTCATAGGGGTTGATGAGGGAGTCGGCGGGGGTGATGGAGACCCGGTCCGGGTGGATTTGGAGCACCTCCGCCGCCATCTTGAGGAAATTGCTCCGCTGGCCCGTGCCGTGTTCGGTCACACAGGAAAAGAGCAGGGCGGTTCCGTTCGGGTGCAGCCGGACGTAGGCTTCGGACGAGTCTTCGCCGATGTCCGAGTCGCCGTGGACCCCCACGCCGACCCCCCTTCGTCTTGGGCCGTCCACGGAAGACGGGTTGAGCCACCCCTTCCACTTCTCTTTCCAGCCGAAACGCTCCGCCCCCTTTTCCATGGCGGTGGTATAATCCACGCCCCTGTAGGTATACCACCGGCCGTCCCGCCAGAAGTAGCCCTCGCCGGGCTTCACGTAGTTCTTCTTCAGGAACTCGAAAGGATCGACCGAAGCCTTTTCCATGGCGAGGCTCAAGAGGGGGATGATGGCGCACTTGAGCTCCTGCCCCCCGAACCCCCTCACGATCCCGGAGGCATTCCGGTTGGTGCAGACGATCGTGTTCCGGAGGTCCCAGTTGGGGCAGCGGGCCATGATCTGGAGCTCCCCGCAGCCCACGGCGACCTGTGACTGGGTCGTCATGGAATAGTAACCGGTATCGACCAGCCATCTGCCGGAGACGGCGGTCAGGGTCCCGTCCCGTTTCATGCCGACTCTGGCCGTGATGCGCGAGGAGGGTCTCAGGGTGAAGGCGGCAAGGTGCTCCTCCTTGCTCATGACCATCTTCACCGGCCTGCCCGTTGCCCGGCTCAGCAGCGCCGCATAGCACTGGATCTGCCAGGACATGAATTTGGAGCCGTAGCTGCCCCCGCAGGGGCCGCCGATCGTTCTCACCTGGATCGTTCGGTTCGACACATGGAAAAGGGTCACCTTGTCCATGTAGGAGGCCTGGTTGGAGACCCACAGGGTCAACTGATCCGGTTCTTCCCACAGCGCGATCGCGCCGGGCGGCTCCGGCGGCAGGGGATTGGGAATACCCTCGTACCCGAAGGTCCCCTCGGTGACGACATCCGCCTCCCGGAAGCCCTTTTCCACATCGCCCATGACGATGTTCTTGAGGCTCCTGGGCCCGAAAAACGGGGTGCCCGGTGTCACGACATTCCCCGGAAACTGGTCGTAGAGCTGCACCGCCCCGGGTTTGAGGGCCTCTTCCATGTCGAAGACGGCGGGGAGCACTTCATACTCCACCTCGATGAGTCGGAGGGCTTCCCTGGCGGTCTCTTCGTCTGAAGCAGCCACCAGCGCCACGGCATCGCCGACGTAGCGCACCTTCCGGTCCAGCACCCTGGTACAGCGGGGAGTGCCTCCCCGCCAGTCCGGGACGTCCTCCCAGGTGAGGACGGACTTCACCCCCTCCATGGCCGCTGCCTTGCGCGGGTCGATTCGCTCGATGACGGCATGAGGATGGGGGCTTCGGAGCACCCTTCCATAGAGCATACCATCCATCTTGATATCGTTCAGGAAACGCACGGACCCGGTCACGATGTCCGCCGCGTCTCTCCGCGGCATCGCCTTTCCGATATATCTGTATCTGTCTGCCATCTCGGACCCCCTGATGCATTCTAAAGCGGGAGCACCGGAGAAGTAAAGAGGACAAGGGACGGGACCCAAAAGGGGCCGAAAAACGGCCTCCCAAAAAATTTCCTCCAAGAGCCCTTGAAATCCGCTGCGAAGGCTCCATTCTCTTGGAGGGCCGACTACCTCTGAAGGAGTGACGAAATGGCGCTTCCCCAATGCCTGCGTGGTGTTGCCGGAGTTGCGTTGGTTTCTGCAATCCTCTTTCTCGGTCCCGGTTGCGCCGCCACCATCCACCAGACCGATCAACCCCCCCCTTGAAGCCGCGGTCCGGGAGGATCCTGATCATGCCCGTGGACATCGAGCTCTCCACGCTCACCGCCGGAGGGGTGCACAGGCCGGAGGCGGAATGGACCACGCATGCAAAAGCCCATGTGGAGTCGGCCGTCCGGGACATCATGGCCTCCATCGAGCTGGAGTGTTTGTCGTTCGGAGAATGGGACGAGTCCGGATTCACGGATGAGGCGATCGAGAAAAAGGAGCAGTGGATCAGACTCCATGAGACCGTCGCCCGTGCCATCCTGCTGCATCGGTATGCGGGAGCGCACAGGCTCCCGGGCAAGGCCGGGAGGCTCGACTGGTCGCTGGGCCCCGCGGGGGGGATCCTGAAGGAGGCATCCGGCGCCGACTACGCCCTTTTTCTCTTTTGGAGAGACAGCTATGCGACCCACGGCAGGCTTGCAGAGGGGATCATCCTGGCTCCCTTGGGGGCCGGTTTACCCATGGGGGTGCAGGCGGGGTACGCTTCCATGGTGGAGTTGGAGACGGGCAACGTGATCTGGTTCAACAGGCTGATCAGAAGAGCGGGGGACCTGCGGACCAGGGATGCGGCAAGGTCCTCCACAGAACTCCTGCTCAGCGGTTTTCCGGGGAGAGACCGATGAGACCAAGTTTCGTGCTGGCGGCCTTCTTCCTGCTTTCCGCCTGCGGTGGAGCCCCGAACCTCGGGCTCTATGAGGTCCCCCTCAGGGGCGCCGGTTTGCTCTCGGACAGGGACCGAAGCACGGGGAGTATCGAAACCGTCTCCCATGAGCGGGTCGCCGACCTCAGGCCGGGGGAGCGGCCTTCGCCGACCAGTGACGAAGCAGGCTTGTGGATGTCCATGGACCGGGCGGAGGCCGATCTCAAGAGTTCCGGTTTTCTGGTCCGTGACGAAGAGCTGAATGGTTACCTGAGAAGCGTCCTCTGCAGGCTGGCGCCTGAGCACTGCGGGGAGATCCGAATCTACCTGGTCCGAGTTCCCCACGTCAATGCCTCCATGGCACCGAACGGGGCGATGCAGATATGGACCGGGCTGCTCCTGAGGACGGAAAACGAGGCGCAGCTTGCCGCAATCATGGGACATGAGATGGGCCATTACCTGCGGAGGCACGGCCTGCAGCGGATGAGGGGCCTGATCGACAAGACCGACTCCCTGCTCTTCGTACGCCTTGCCGCGTCCCTGACCCGCATCCCCGCGGGGGAAGATCTCATGCAGATGGCCACCCTCGGCCGCATTCAGGCGTTCAGCCGGGACCAGGAACGCGAGGCCGACGGGTACGGAATGGCGCTGATGGCCAGGGCCGGATATGACCCGCGCGAGGTCTCCAGGATCTGGCGCAGGATCATCGAGGAGGGCAAATCGGCGACCGAAGATGCGCACCGTTCCGTCTTTCTGGCTGCGCACCCCACCGATGAGGAAAGGTGCGATACACTGGAAAAACTGGGGGAAAAGGTGTTTGCCGCAACAGGGGCGAGCGAATCAGGCGAACTGCCGCTTCTCAGCCAGCTCCTTGCCCGCCGCGCCGACTATCTCCGGGACGAGATTGATCTGCGGAGCTTCGAGAGGACGCGCAGGCTTCTCGACCTGATGAACCCTGCGGAACGTGAAGGAGAGCTCCGCTTCTTTCGCGGGGAGCTCCTCCGGCTGCGCAACCAGGAAGGGGACCTCGGGAGGGCCCTTGCCGAATACGGGGAAGCGGAGCGCGGCAGGGGCTGCCCACCGGAGGTATACAGATCCCTGGGGTTGGTCCACCGGAAGATGGGAAATCGCCGGCGGGCGTCCGATGCCTTCCGGAAGTACCTTCAAGCGGCACCGGAATGCGCGGAGCGAATAATGATCATGCATATGATCGAGGAGCTGGAAGAAAGATGTCCGCATTGTACCGCAGAAGATACATAGCTGCTCTCTGCGCGCTGCTTCTGTCCCACTTTCCGGGAGGCTGCGCGCAGTACCGTCTTGTGGAGAGCGGAAAAGGAATCAGGGTAGGGGATTCCTTTCTGGTGGAGACTTCGATCGACTGGAGCAGACAGGAGATCGGAGACATCGAGGGATGGACGGTCGACGGCGCACAGCTCCAGCGGCTGGTCTTCATTCAGGGGATCCCCGACGGAAAGCCGCTCATGGGGTCCGCACAGGAGAAAGCGGGGGGTGCCCCTCCTTTCCATTCATCCATGACCTCGATGGAGATCATGGATCTCTTCCTGGCCACCCTGGCGAGAACGGGCGCCTACGACCTGAAGGCAGGCGACCTCAGGCCCTGCAGGCTGGGGGGATTGGAAGGATTCCGGTTCGAATTCCATTACACCAACCGGCAGGGGCTGAAATACAAGGGATTCATCACAGGGGCGCAGAAGGACCGTCGGCTGTTTGCCGTGATGTACGTCGGCACCGCGCTCCACCACTTCGAAAGACACCACCAGGAGATTGAAAGAATCCTGGCCTCTCTCGTGATCCTGTAGCCGTCCCAGCATAAAAACTAGAGCATTAGAAGGGTCCCATCGATTTTTTTTTCTTGACTCACGTGAACGGTGCATCTATGGTAAGCAAGCGCTTAGTTACTAGCTCGGGAAGCGTGCAATATAGTCCACAGGACCATGCCCTGAAATGTCAGAGGACAAGAAACGAGAAATTTACGCCATGGCTGCAAGGCTGTTTGCAGAGAAGGGGTTTGAGAATACCTCAACCAGGGACATATCGAGGGCCGCCGGGATGAGCGATGCGGGGCTTTACTACTATTTCGAAAGCAAGGAGGTCCTGCTCTACGAAATCCTCAACGAAATCCTCGGCAACGGCCTCATCTCGGTGCGTGAGATCGAGGCGAGCGAAAAATCCCCTGAGGAAAAACTTGCCGATTTCACGAAGTTTTACGCGCGCTATTATTCCAAAGAAATCGACCTGGTGAAACTCCTGGTCGAGGAACAGAAGAAAGTCACCGGGGTGTACAGGAAGAGGCTCGATGCGGTGCAAAGAGAATACCTCGACATCATGGTCCGCATTCTTGACGCGATGAAAAGGGAAGGCAAGATGGAGGACATGGATTCGACGGTATGCGCCTTCGCCTTCTTTGCCATGGTGCACTGGGTGTACCGCTGGTACAACCCCAAAGGGAAAGTCAGCCCTGAAAAGATATCGGAGACTTTCTACCGAATCATGAACTACGGAATCCGTTCGTGCAGCGAGGCAAGAGCGTAAGCCGGGCGGTTCCTTCACCTTGCGTGGTTTTTGCACCCTATCAGAGCGATCCCGCTCCCTCCCGGAAGAAGCACCATGGAGGCTGCAATGGGCAGCAACGTATTCCAACGGCTCTCAGAGCACATCTCCCGTCTGGCGATCGGCCCCCCTCACAACGAATACCTGATTCAAATCCTGCAGGAAAACCTTCAGGAGCAAGAGGCGGAACTCCTTCTTCTCTTGCCGACGGAAGTCGCCCCTTTCAAGCCGGTCACGGTCGATGAGCTGGCAGTGCGTACGAGTATCCCGGAGACGCAGCTCATCGAGACGCTCGATCGGCTGGCCTCGCGCGGCCTGCTTTTCAAGGGGCGCAGGAGCGACGGAGAGCCCGGGTATTCCTTTCTCCAATTCGGTTATGGGATGCCTCAGGCCATTTTCTGGCCGAATGAAGATACTCCCTACGCCAGGCGCATGGCCGAGCTATGCATCCGGCACTCGAGCCCGGAGGTCCTCACGGAGGCTTTTGGCGGTCCGGGTACCAAGGTGTTTCGATGGCTGCCCGTCCACCGGAGGGTCGAATACGGCAGGCAGGCCGTACTGCCGTATGCGCGGATCGAGGAGGTCATCTCCCGTACGAGCGAGATCGCCCTGGTCAACTGCAACTGCAGGGTCATGTCCCGGCTCAAGGGAAGGAGCCCGTGCGACTATCCCCTGGACGTCTGTATGAAATACGATGACTTGGCGGAATATGTGATCACGGTCGGGATCGGTCGAAAGCTCTCCAAGGATGAGGCGCTCGCCGTCAACCGGAAGGCTGAAGAGGCGGGCTGCGTCCATTTCGCGGACAACCTGGTGGAGGGGCAGATCCGCCACGCGTGCAACTGCTGCCCGTGCTGCTGCTGGTCGCTCGGAAACTACAAGCGGCGCCGTGTGCCCCGGGATCTCCTGATGGCCTGTCAGTTTATCCGGGAGACCGACATGGAAGCGTGCGCGGGGTGCGGTGAGTGCGTGGATGCATGCCCGATCGGCGCAGTGCGGATGGGGGACACGACCCCTGAGGTGGACTTGGACTGGTGTATCGGGTGCGGGGTATGCAGCCTGAGCTGTCCCACCGAAGCGATCACCATGGTCCGGAGAGACGCGGTTGCGGACCCGCTTGCCGATATGGAAGAGCTGAGCAGGGATCGGATGGCCCAAAAAGGCCCGGGCTGATCCGGGGGGCCCACCGGCGACGGATCGGGTGGAAAGGGCCGGCAAAGGAGAGTTGCAGATGAATCCGGGAAGTACGGAGCGCAGCGAGTCGGCTGCCGCAGGCAAAACGGTTGGAGAGGTCCTCCCCGGGTACCGTCGTTTTGATCAGAAGTACGACATGTACAACAGGCCATACTGGGACGAACCGATCAGGCCGCTGAAGGTCTTCTATGACGGTTTCCGCATGGACAAGGCGAACATCAAAGGCGGAGGACATTCGCAGGAGTCTTTTGCGTTGCGAAATGCCGGGTGGCATGTGTCGCTTGTCGCCCTTCAGGCTGGAGACTACGCAGGCCACGTCGACCCTTTCAACTGGCAGAGGAAGGGCAGCAGCCGGAGGCCGGCCGTCGAAGATCCGGTAATCATGGCCCGCCGCATCAAGAGGGCGGGGGTTTTTCTGGGGGCGAGCAGGGTGGGTATCGCCGCGCTGGACCGGAGATGGGTCTATTCCCACCGGTTCCGGAGGGGGACCCTGCAGTCCGAGCCCCTGGAACTGCCGGAGGAACTGCAGTACGTGATCGTCATCCTCTCGGAAATGGATTACGGCACGGTGCACACCTATCCGTCCGCCCTCGGCGGCGCGGCCTCCGGTCTGGGGTACTCCAAGGAGGCTTTCGTCTCGACCTCCCTGGCACAGTTCATTTCGAACCTGGGGTACCATGCGGTCGCGAGTATGAACGACACAGCCCTGGGCATCCCGATGGCGGTCGACGCCGGACTGGGTCAACTCGGGAGGAACGGGCTGCTGATTACCCCCTGGTTCGGCCCCAGGGTGCGCATCTCCAAGGTATTTACGGATATGCCCCTCGCCCTGGACACGCCGATCGACTTCGGCCTGAAGCGTTTTTGCGAAGTCTGTAAGAAGTGTGTGGAGGATTGCCCCAGCCGTGCCATCTCACCCGATCCCCCCACCACGCAGGGGCCCACCGTGTCGAACAACGGCAATGTCCTCAAGTGGTATATCCACGCGGAGAAGTGCCTGGAGTTCTGGGCCCGAAACGGGAGTGAATGCGGGAACTGCATCAGGGTCTGCCCCTGGAACAAGGATTTTTCCCGCTGGTGGCACCGCGGAACCTTTCAGGTGATCAAGAGAGCTCCCGTGTTCAACCGATGGATCGTCCTGCTGGACGACATGCTCGGTTACGGCCGGAAGATCAAACCCGAGAAGTGGTGGGACATGGAAAAATAATCATCAAACCGCTGTCTGAAAGGAACGCGCGTGGAAGGGAAAAGTGCATACGCAGGCAAACCTTGGGTGCGGTTCTATCCTGAAGGGATACCCGCCGAGGCCGGATGTCCCGAGATCTCCATTTCAGAGGCCTTCGACCGGGCGGCAGTGAGGTGGGGGAACAAGACCGCTCTCGTCTTCTACGGAAAGAGAATCGATTACGGAGAATTGAAGGACCAGGTAGACCGGTTCGCAAACGGTCTTCACCGGCTCGGAGTCCAGAAGGGCGACCGGGTTGCTCTCCATCTGCTGAATTCCCCCCAGTTCATCATCACGTACCTGGGCGCGATCAAGGCCGGAGCGATCGTGACGCCCATCAGCCCGGTGTACGTCAGCAGCGAAGTGAAACACCAGATCGAGAACTCCGGGGCGGAGACCCTGGTCTGTCAGGACGTCCTTTATCACGTGATCCGCGAGGCAGGGTTGAAGTTCAAACGGATCATCGTGACGAACATCAACGAGTACCTGCCTCCGCTCTCACGCCTGTTGGGCAAGAGCGTTCTCGGCCAGGTGAACAAGAAGATGGAGACCCCGGTTTTCAATTTTGTGGAAGGAGGGGGTTTTTACCGGTTGAAAAGCCTCCTCAAGAGATACCCCCCCGCTCCGCCCCAGGTACATATCAACCCGAAAGAGGATATCGCCGTCCTACCCTATACCTCCGGAACCACGGCCTCTCCGAAGGGAGTCATGCTCACCCATGCCAACCTGCTCAGCTCAGAATGGCTCCTCAAGGAGTTCCTGGGGATGGAAGAGGGCGAAGAGGTGGATCTGGCCTACATGCCTTTTTACTTTGTGGGCGGTCAGTTGATCATCATGTTGAGAGCGTTGCTCCGAGGGTCGACCCTCGTCGTCTTCACGACGCCCGATCCGGACGATATCCTGTGGGCCGCGGAGAAGTACAAGGCCACGATCTTCATCGGGGCGCCCGGTATCTATGAGATCCTCCGGGATCATGAAAAGACCGGCCGGGTCGACTGGAAGCGTTTCAAATACATCCTGGCAGGAGCGGACACGCTCCTGGAAGACACGATGCTCGGATGGGAGAAGAAGACGGGAACCAGGCTGCACGAGTGCTGGGGCATGACGGAGACGAGCGGAATCGGGATGTTCACCCCCAAAGGGGCGGGGAAACCCGGATCCTTTGGAATCCCCATGTGCGGCTGTGAGGCGGGCATCGTGAACCCGGACACCGACGGGTGGTTGCCGGTCGGAGAGGTAGGGGAGCTGGTCTTTCGGGGCCCGGGGGTCATGAAGGGATACTGGCAGGCCCAGGAGGAAACCCGGAAGACCCTGGTGGAGATCGACGGGGTCCTGTGGCTGAAGACAGGCGACCTGGTGAAGATGGATGAGGATGGATTCTTCTGGTTTTACGACCGCAAAAGGGATCGGATCAAGTACAAGGGGTACCGGATGTCCGCACGGGAGATCGAAGAGGTCATCGCGGCGCACCCGGAGGTAAAGGAAGCAGGAGTGATCGGGGTGCCTGACCCGAAGGTAGGGGAAAAAGTCAAGGCCATCGTGGTCCCCCAGCGAGAAGCCAGAGGAAGACTGTCGGAGGGGGATATCCTCCAATGGTGTCAGAGCCGTCTGGCCCCCTATAAGGTGCCGAAGATCATCGAGTTCAGGGGAGAGATCCCGAAGACGGATATCGGAAAGGTGTCCAGGCGGGAATTGCGGGAGGAATGAGCCTTGTCCCCATTTTTTGAGGTGGAGAAACTGAGCAAGCGATTCGGAGGGCTGGTGGCCCTCCACGATGTCACCTTGAGGATGGAGAAAGATGAAATCGTGGGCCTGATCGGCCCAAACGGCTCGGGTAAGACCACCCTGATCCGGTGCATCATGGGGGTCCTTCGGCCGGACGCAGGGAGCATCCGGTTCAAGGGAGAAGAGATATCGAAGAGCAGTATATGGACCACCGTCAACAAAGGGATCGCCGGGACCTTTCAGGTGGTGAAGCCCTTCAGGCGGTTGCCCGTGATCACGAACGTGATGGTGAGCTGCCTCTCGCCGAGGGCGGGGAGGAGCGGGGAGTGGGTCAAAAGACTGGAAGTCAAGGCGAGAGACGCGCTGGAGTTCTGCGGCATCGCCGACCTTGCGCTCGAACCCGCGTCCGTTTTGTCCCACGGGGACCTCAAGCGGCTGGAGATGGCCAGGGCGATAGCGACGGAACCCGAACTCCTGCTGCTCGACGAGCCGTTCGGAGGCTTGAATCCGGCGGAAACGGACCTGCTCGCCAGTTCGATCAGGCGTTTGCACAAGGGCGGCAGGTTCGGCAGACTCCACGTCGAAGGACCCGCCATCCTCATCGTCGAGCACAAGCTCCCGGACCTGATGCGTATTGTAGACAGGATCGTGGTTCTCAACTTCGGACGGGTGATCGCCCAGGGAAAACCCGTTGAAGTGGTTGAAAACGAGAAGGTGCAACAGGCCTATTTGGGAAAGAAGGTGCGGCTTGCTTCTCAGCGTGGAAGAGTTGGTCCTCTTCTATGACACGGCGCAGGTGCTCGACCGCCTGTGTTTCGAGGTGCAGGAAGGGGAACTGGTCAGCATGGTAGGGCCGAACGGGGCGGGGAAGACGACCGCCCTGCGGGCCATTGCCGGCCTCATCAACTGGGAGAGGGAGATCAGCAAAGGGACCAGGTCCGCCAAGATCACCTACGAAGGAAGGATCGTCTTTGACGGCCAGAGGATCGATCATCTCTCCGCCGCCGGTGTCGTGAAGATGGGGGTCTCGATGTGCCCCGAACGGGGGAGGCCTTTCCGTGAGATGAGTGTCTTGGATAATCTTCGAATCGGCGGCTATCTCTGCAAGGAAAAGACGGAGATGGAGCGAAACCTGGATGGGGTCTTCGAGCTTTTCCCGGTGCTCAGGAGGAGGATCCGACAGGTATCGGGCACCCTCTCCGGCGGTGAACAGACCATGCTGGCCGTCGGAAGGGCATTGATGCACCGGCCGCGCCTGCTGTGCATCGACGAGCCTTCCACGGGTCTGGCGCCGCTTGTCAAGGATGAGCTTTTTGAGAAGATCAAGGCCGTTTTTGCGGGCGGAATAACGATCCTGCTCGTTGAACAGGATGTAGGTTTTGCATTCGACCTTGCCAGCCGGAACTACGTGATGTCGCGCGGGAGGATCGTGGGCCATGGTAATGCCGACGAACTGCTGGGGAATGAGAACATCAGAAAGATCTATCTGGGGCTTTGAACGCCTGTTTGTTCCATTCCGGACCGATCAACCTATTTTGGAGGGAGTCGCCATGAGCAAGCCGACAAAGAAGTGGGTCCTGGTTTTCCTGGTGTGCCTTTCGTGGAACGTCGCCCCGGAGGCGTGGGCGCAGCCCGTCAAGGTGGGAATCATCGGGCACATGGGATTCTTTTCGGGAGACCATGTGTGGCGCGGGGCGTCGCTCGCCGCGGATGAGATCAACAAGGGCGGCGGGGTCCTTGGGAGGCAGATTGAGCTGGTCAAAGTGCAATCCAATGAGATGGTCAGCGTCCCGGATGCGGCATCTGCCATGGAAAAACTCCTGTCCGTGGACAAGGCTGCTGTAGTCATCGGAGGCTTCCGATCGGAGGCGGTTCTCGCGATGCAGGATGTGGCCTGTGAATACAAGACCGTCTTCATGGGCATCACCGCGCATTTCAAGCCTTTCGAAAGGATCGCCCAGGAGTACGAAAAGTACAAGTACTACTTCAGGCCTTATCCCAACGCGGCCTACATGGGAGCGACCATCGCCGAGGTGACGGCCACCGTCGCCGATGTGATCAGAAAGGAACTCGGTGTGCAGAGACCAAAGGTGGCCATCCTCGCGGAAAAGGCGATCTGGGTGGATCCCCTGGCCAGGAAGGTCCGGGAAGAGTCGGAGAGGATCGGGATTGAAGTGATCGGGGAGTGGAAGCCGTCCGCAATGGCCACCGATCTGACGGCCGAACTCACGGCCATCAAGGCCTCGGGGGCTCACCAGATCTGCTCGATCCTGGCTGGGCCGGTAGGGACATCCTTCGGAAAGCAATGGTATGAACTGAAGATCCCGGCCGCCATGTCGGGCATCAACTGTGTCGCTTGGGATTCAAAAGGGTATCTGGATGCCACGAAGGCCGACTATTCGGCCACCTGGGACCCGGGCGGCCAGGCCAGGGTCGAGATGACGCCCAAGACCATCCGGTTCTGGGACGACTACCAGGCCAAATGGGGTGACGGTCCGTCTTTCCTGGGGGCCGACGGTTATGACTGTCTCTACATCTGGAAGGAGGCCGTGACCAGAGCCGGCAGTTTCGGGAGCGATGCCGTGGTGAAGGAGCTCGAAAAGACCGAATACACCGGCCCGCTGGGCAAGATCGTGTTCGAGCAAAAGGAACATCGATGGCCCCATGGGGGCAAATTCGGCAAGGACTTTATGACCTACAGCGCCATTCAGCTTGTAGGCGGAAAGGTGAACAACTTCTGGCCTACCCGGGAATGGCCCAAGCAGTGGGGGATCCAGTATCCCGGGACGGTGCCCTACCAGCTGCCGCCGTGGATGCTCTCCGAAAGAAAGGGCAAGTGATCCCCCAAGCCGGTTGCTGAAAAACTGTTCTAGGCGCTTTGGTCGTCATTCCGGCGGAAGCGGAATCCAGGGGTTCTCAAGCCCTTCTGGATCGCGGTCTTCACCGGGTGAGGAAAGAAGGCGTTTTTCAGCAACCTGCTAAAGGTCTGCACCGGAATCTGCCGGAAACCGCCCGGCGAGGAAACCATGATCCAAACCATTCTCGTAAACGGGTTGATGACCTCCGCGCTGTACGCCCTCCTGGCATGCGGCTTTTCTCTGATCTTCGGGGTAGTACGGATCATCAACCTCTCACAGACCGCGTTCTATATGGTTGCCGCGTATGCGAGTTTCATCCTGTCCAAGGAGTTCGGCTTCGGCGTGCTCGTATCGGCCGTGCTGTCCGTGGTCTTCACCACCGCCCTTGGGCTGGTGACGTACCGCTGCTGCATCGACAGAGTCCGGGAGCACGAAACGACGGTCCTGCTCGTGACGGTCGCTTTGGCCATCGTCTTCCAGGAATGTCTTTTTCTCAAGTTCGGTCTTTATCAAAGGGTCGTTCCTCAGTTCATCCCCGGCTTCGTGGAGATTCTCGGGGTCAGGGTCTCCTACCAGCACATCATCGCTCTGGCCACGGTCGGTATCGCGCTGGGGTCGATCTGGACGCTACTGCATGCGACGAAGATCGGACTCGCCACCCGGGCGGTCGCCCAGGACAGGGAAACGGCGAATCTCATGGGCGTTGAGGTTCGATTCATGTGTATGACCGCCTTCGGCTTCGCCGTGATGCTGGCTGCGATCGCCGGCGCCGTCGTGGCACCGATCTACAGCATGGATCCGTTCATGTGGATGCATCCTCTCCTCATGATCTGTGCGATCGTGGTCCTCGGCGGGCTGGGCAGTGTGGTGGGAAGTGTGGTGGGTGCCCTGATCATGGGGTACGTGGAGACCCTCGTGGTCTTTCTGGTCCCCATGGGGAGCTTTGTCAAAACGGCCGTCGCCCTCCTGATCATGATCGCGATGCTCATGATCCGTCCGGAGGGGCTGTTCGGGGTTCGTTTCGAGGAAGAGCGTCTTTAAGGAGTTCCCGCATGCAAAGGATGGTCAAGGTGCTGGAGGGGGAGGTGCTCGCCGTTCCCGGCAGGAGCATCGCCGTGGGCTTTTTCCTTCTCCTCTTCCTGCTTCCACTGCTTACGCAGGATCCCTTCCTGCTTCGAATCGCCACCTTTGCGTCCATCTACGCCATCTACGCCGCCAGCTGGGACCTCTTGTGCGGCTACACGGGGCAGATCAACCTCGGTCATGCGCTCTTTTTTGGGGTCTCCGGCTACGCTTCGGCCCTGCTGAACCACCACTATGGACTGCCTCCGTGGATCACCATACCGATCGGCGCAATGGTCTCGGTCGTGATGGGGTGCATCGTGGCCGTGCCGGCCATGCGTCTGAGGGGCATCTATCTCGCTCTGGCCACCCTGACCTTCCCCATCGTGATGATCGGGGTGATCTTCGCCGTACCCGATTTCACCGGTGGCGAACTGGGCATCTCCGGTCTGGCGCCCCTCGCCCGCTCACGAGTGGGGGCCTATTACATCAATACCGTCGTGATGCTCCTTTCGGTGGCCGTGATGTGGAAGATCACGGATTCCAGGTCCAAGAGAGTAAGACTGGGGATCATCCTTCAGTCCATCCGGGAGGACGAGATCACGGCACGTGCCTCGGGGATCAACACGATCAAATACAAGATGTTGGCCTTCTGCGCCAGCGGGTTCTTCGCCGGCGTCTCCGGGGGGTTGTACGTGCATGTCATGAAGATTGCCGGTCCGTCCACGCTGGAGCTGATGAATTCCGTAAATCCCATCGTTTGGACGATCTTTGGCGGAATCGGGACGATCTACGGTTCCGTCCTGGGCGTATATATCCTCTTTCCCCTGGTCGAACTTCTGTGGATGGTCCAGGAGATACGCATGCTGATGTTCGGGATCCTGGTGATCGTCGTTCTCCTGCGGATGCCGGAAGGGATCGGGGTATGGGTTCGTGACAAGATAGAGCGCGTGTGTCCAAGGTGCAAACTGATCAACGTCTTCACCCGCGTTCATTGCAGGGCGTGCAGTGCCCATCTGCGGATGGTGAAGCAGCGCGCTCACGAGGCCCCTTGAATCACCGGCCCTGCATTCCTTCGCCGAGTCTGCAGATCGCCCTGATCAATGGAGATATCGGAATGGACCAGCTTTCATCCTCGATCATCCCCGGTCCCCTGAAGAGATTCGATCAGAAATACGAGATGTACAAGAGAATACGTTGGGATGAGACGAGGGGGCTGCGCGAGGTGGGGCGTATCCTCTACGGGCCGATATATCCATCGGACAAGGACGGCTTCACGCTCAAGGAGTACGCCCTGACGAATGCGTCATGGTTTGTGGAGGTGCATGCGGCGGAAGGGTGCAAGTTCCACGGGCTGGGGATCTATGAATGGGAAAAAGACCTCAGAGGCGTCTACGCCGTTCCCAGGGACCTGCCGAGATGGGAGTCGGATCCAGCCCTCGCGGCGAAGGTGGTAAAGCGTGCCGCCCTTCATCTCCGCGCCTCCATGGTGGGCATTTGCGAGATGGATCCTCGATTCGTCTACTCCCATTCCTACCACCTGATCACGCGAGCGCATGTGCCTTTGGAGGTGCCCCAAGAGTACCGCTGGGTCGTTGTTCTTGCCTTTGAGGAGAACTACGACCTGTTGCGGACAAGCCCGTGCTTCCTGGCGGAGTCCACGGTCGGGCTTGCCTATTCAAGGATGGCTTTCACGGCCGGGTCCCTGGCTCAGTTCATACGCGGGCTGGGGTATAAGGCCATACCGGCGGGGAACGACACCGCGCTCAGCATCCCCCTGGCGATCAAGGCCGGTCTGGGAGAACTCGGCCGCCACGGTCTCCTGATCACGAAGAGATACGGACCCCGGGTGCGCCTGGCCAAGGTATTCACCAACCTGCCCCTG